>NZ_SPOZ01000009.1 GCF_004569635.1 Streptococcus sp. LYSM12 | reverse complement strand
CAACTGAAGGATTTCACATTTTTCTTCTACTGATTTTGGACTTCTTTTAGACATACGAAAACTCCCCTTATAGTGTCTAGTGAATTTTTGTTTTTTCACTGTCTACTATAAGGGGAGTATATCAATAACTTGCTAGACGCTTTTCCAGATAAACTTGACCGAATGCATACAAGGTGCAAATCCCCCAGTAAATCAGAGCCACACAGATATAGACAGTCATATAGTCAGACTTTGCACCCCCAACAATCTTGGCCTTGTTAAACAGTTCTGGCACTGTAATCATGGCGGTTAGCGACGTACTTTTGACCATGTCTAATAAGACATTGCTGAGAGGTGGGACAGCGATCCGAAAAGCTTGAGGAATGATAATCTTCTGGTAAATAACCGACGTTTTCAAGCCAAGAGAACGCGCCGCCTCCCATTGTCCATCATCAATCGCAGAAAACGATGAACGGATAATTTCTGAAATATAGGCACTTGACATGAGGGTAAAGGCAATGATACTGGCACTAATCGCATCTAACTCTAAACCCATAAAGGGAAGTCCAAAGTAGATAAAAAAGAGCAACACCATGAGCGGAATCCCTCGCATCAGGGAAATATGGAGCATAGCCAGATAGCGAAAGGGAGCAAACCGCGATGTTCGCAAGAGGACTACAAAAAAGCCACAGACTGTCCCCAAGGTAAAACCAATTAGCGACAAGGCTAGCGTATACGGCAGGCCCTCCAAGATTTTTGGAACGGCCTCTCTTGCCAACTCTAGATTAAAAATTGCCTGCCAATTCATCCTATTCCTCCACCTAGAGAGTGGGATTCAATCAAGAGTTTAAACTCTTGATTATCCTCATTCCCTTATTCTTATGTTCGAATGAACAACAAGATACTAAACCGTAAAATAAACCAGCTCATAATGGCTACAGCACATTATTCCTATCACAAACTTTTACAGTTCGATACTGTTGCCCACCTCTTTAGCACGCCTTTTGCACTAGTCAACGATGTAAAAGCCAGAAATCGCCTATAAAAGAGAGCATAAGCTCAAGCACACTGCTTTGTTCTTCCTTGCTCTCATTCTTTCTATGTCCACATGCTAGCTATTTTACATCAGCTGTATCAATGACCGGTAGATTTTCTGTCCCTTTTTCAGGCTCTGTCAAGTCTTGTCCGGCATAATATTTTTCAGAAATTGCTTTTAAGGTGCCGTCTTCTTTCATTTCTTTGAGGACCTCATCCAACTTCTCTTTCAAGCTAGTGTCAGCTTTACTCATCACAATCCCTTGCTCAGTCGGATTATATTTAGCTGTTCCCATTTTAACCTTAATATCTGGGAATTGCTGCGTGATGTATTTAACTGCAATCACTTGTGTGTAATAATCATTGGGGATAAAATCCGTCCGTCCAGTTGATACGTCGCGCAGATAAACATCGTTTGTCACATTATCATAGATAACAGGCTCCGCACCCAATTTCTCAGCAATCTTCATGTACTGGGTTCCTGCACCACCACCAGCTTTTTTACCTTTCCAATCGCTCAAATCCGCCGCTTCAATACCAGATGAACCGTCCTCACGAACAATCATACCACCGATTGAATACTTGTAAGGAATAGAGAAATTGTACTTTTTAAGACGCTCCTTGGTCGTGTCAAAGTTGTTAACTGCAATGTCCACTTTTCCACTATCTACCGCAGTAAAGGCTTCTGCAACCCCAATTTCCTGATAATCCACCTTGATATCCAAGCGTTTGCCGATTTCATTAAGCATATCAATTTCATAGCCAATCAACTTATCAGCGTCATCATGATAGGAGGTTGGATAAAGGGTTCCTGGAGTAGCCACTCTCAAAGTACCGGCTTCCTTGATCCGTTCCCATTCTGTCTGATGAGCAGAAGAGCCTTTATTAGTATTACTAGAACAAGCTACCAACACAAGCGAAGACACCAGTAAAGCTGACGCAACTAATTTTTTCAACATAATAATCTCCTTTTTTCCATTTCATGACCTGCTATTATAAGGCTACAAAACACATACGGAAAGGGTATCATAAAGAAAGACTTTTATCAATTATTTGAACCGAAAATCTAAAGCCTTGCTCACGACCATGTTCCCAGCTGTTCAAGTTCTTCCGCCAAAGAGAAAAGAATATCCTCCCGCCCCTTGGCAGCTGTCAGCTGAACACCGATAGGTAAACCTTGCGCAGTCTGGTAAGTCGGCAGACTGATAGAGGGTTGCCCCGTCAGATTGGCCTGAGCAGTAAAAGGAGTCCAAGCTAAAGCTTTCTCAAACATCTGCCAAATAAGTTCCTGTTGCTCCTCCATGCTATAGTCATCCATATGTCCTAGTTTTTTTGATACATCCTTATCCAAATCAAATTGACCATGTTCGGGAGCAACCCCAGCTACTGTCGGAGTCAGCAAGACATCATACATCTCGTGAAACGCAGCCATTTTCGCGCTATAGCGATCCCAGTCCTGCAAAATCTGACTATAACGATAGGCAGGAATCGTTTGACCGCTCCTGTAAAGAGCCCAAGTCATCAACTCCATATCTTTTATCGTCATCTTACGTCCCAAACCAGCTTCAATCTCCGCAAACATCTGTGCCGTTTCCACACTATTCATCATGTAATAAGAAGAAAACAGCTCTCTTCCGTCTAGTGGGTATGTATTCAATTCCGTCACCTGATGCCCTTGCGCCTCTAAGATTGGTAAAAGCTGTAAAACAGCTGCTTGTGCCTCAATCGATACCTGCGTACCAATCGGTGACTGGACTAAAAAAGCAATCTTTAGCGATTTTTTGGAGGCATTAAATAAGCTAGCCCAAGATAACGGCCGTAAAGGAAAGGGCGCTTCCACTTGATAGGTCTGCAAATAATAAAGAAGTCGTTTCGTATCTCGGACGGATTTGGTCAACGCAAAATGCACAGATGCCCCCTGCCACCCCCGATACGAAGATGGTCCAACTGGTATCCGACCGCGGCTGGGCTTTAAGCCGATGAGACCATTAAAACTAGCAGGAATACGGATAGAGCCTCCTCCATCAGAAGCCCCTGCTAAGACCACCATACCAGACGATACAGCTGCTGCTGAACCGCCACTTGATCCACCTGCATTACGGGTCACATCTAGGGGGAGATTGACAAAACCATGTAAAGCACTATCTGAAATATTCTTAAAGCCAAATTCTGGTGTATTGGTCCGCCCCAGTACGATAAAACCTAGTTCTTCCATACGCTGCGTATACCTATCACTCTTTTGTGCCTTGTAATTAGCAAACAGACGAGAGCCCGAGGTTGATAGCACCCCCTCTTGTTCCTGCCCTAAATCTTTCAACAAAATCGGAACACCTGCAAAGGGTTTATCTCCTATTTCCAAATTTCTTGAACACTCCAGTGCTTGTTCATACTGGGTACTCACGACTGCATTAACAACTGGATTTAATGTTTCAATTCTAGCAATACTCGCTTTAACACATTCCTCAGCCGACACTGTTCGATTTTTAATAGCTTCTGCCATAGCCGTCGCGTCGTTGTACATAGCAACCCTCCATTTTTGAATTTCCTACTCATCAAAAATCAACATCTAATCTCCTTATCTCCTAACTTTCACCATTAATCCAGGTCAAATGTTCATTTTTATAGAGTATCAAAACTTCTATTTCCAATCCATTACTTCACTCAACACTGCTTGAATGCTGCCTATCGTTTTCTTTTTTCAACAGACAAACTCGCTTCTTTCAAGCATTCTTCGTAGCTTCTATGAGTCCAAACCTAGAAATAAAGGAGTGAGGATAATCGAGACCTTAACATCACGATTGAGCTCACTCCCTTTTTCCTATAAATCATCAAAGGCGTCCTTGACCTTATCGAAAAATCCTTTTTTCTGCGGTTGAACAGCGATATTCCCCGCTGCCGCAAATTCTTTCAAGGCTGCTTTTTGCTGGTCATTAAGATTGGTTGGTGTAACAACATTGATCGTCACGTACTGATCACCAACAACACCATTACGCAAACTTGGTGCACCTTTGCCTTTCAGGCGGAATTTCTTGCCCGTTTGCGTTCCTTCGGGAATCATTAAATCAACATCACCATGGACAGTCGGCACATGCACCGTATCACCCAAGGCTGCTTGAACGAAGTTTAGATTTAATTTGTAATAAATAGTCGTTCCCTCACGATCAAACTTATCCGAAGCCTGTACCTGAATCACTACAAAGAGATCTCCATAAGGACCACCATTAAATCCAGCTTCACCCTGACCTGATAGACGGATTTTTTGACCTGTTTCGACACCAGCTGGTACTTTGACAGTAACCGTATGAGCTTGTTTTTCATGACCTGTACCGTGGCAGATATGGCACGGTTCTTTGATTTCTTTTCCGCGACCATGACAGACATCACAGGTCACTTGACGGCGCATCATACCAAGCGGTGTCTGGGTATCAACATTGATCACTCCAGCACCATGACAACGACCACAGGTTACAGGACTGGTACCCGGTTTAGCACCAGAACCCGTACAGGTCCGGCAAGTCGTTTCACGATTGTAGCTGACTTCTTTCTCTACTCCAAAAATCGCTTCTTCAAACTTCAAATTGATACGGTATTGAAGATCGTCTCCTTGACGCGGTGCGTTTGAATTACGGCTTGCACCTCCTCCTCCAAAGAAGCTAGAAAAAATATCTTCAAAACCACCAAAACCTGCTCCATCAAAGCCACTAAAGCCTCCACCACCAAAACCACCTTGGGCGCCAGCGGCACCAAACTGATCATAGCTAGCTCGCTTTTGACTATCGCTAAGCGTTTCATAAGCCTCTTGAATGTCCTTGTACTTCTGTTCCGCACCAGCTTCTTTATTGATATCTGGATGGTACTTTTTGGACATTTTCCGATAAGCCTTTTTTATCTCGTCCTGGGATGCATCTTTTGAAACCCCAAGACGATCGTAAAATTCTGTATTGTTCATAATATAAAATGTTAAGCCCTTAAACAACTAGAAAAAAGATAGGAAATCTGACGAAGATGCTTGCATCTGGGAATGATTTACTTTTTCAAAGAGTTGTAGGCATACTCGATTCCTTTCTGTTAAAATATTAAACTACAAAACATAGCCAAGATAGAACTGTTGACGACGGACGTAAAAATAGGGAAGCGAAATAGATGTTCTTACAACCAATAAGCTCGCTGGCACTTTTTATACTGCTCGTAAGATATAGAAAATTTTCTTTTTATATCGTTATTCGAGAAGAAAGTTCACATCGCCAGAGTAGTGACTAGTTGAGTAATCCAATAGGAGTGCGATTGCTTATTTTTAAGTTTACACTCTACAAATCCTCTCGTATAGCCGTTTCGTTTATTTTTAGTACTAGACAACGAGTCGCGCAGGTAGTACCGGAGTACGGCAAGACGAGTGAACGAAGTAATAAAAATATAAACGAAATGACTATAACAGGCATTAACCTTTCTATCACTCACACTACGACAAGCATTATCAGTCCCTGTGCCATATTACCAAAAACAGAGGCTGAATGGCAACCTCTGTGATTGATTTTAATAAGTCACGAGATAAAAATTCTCCGAATTGCGTTACGATGCAAGGAAAGCGATTCGATAACCATCGCTTTTCAAGTAAAGACAGGCAGTTGTTCTACCTTTAGCTAGCTCAAAGGTAGGCTATCCCTTTGAAGACGGGAAATAGACGGTTGCAAGAGCAAATGACCACTCTTATACGTCTACCTTAAAATCAGGCAAACAAGATAGAATTCCTCGTGTTCATCGAACACGGCGTCACTCTCCTAGTTTTGCTGAAACTTTTTTAACGCTCTCATATCTTACATCAACTGAGTTCGAGCTAAGCACTGTGTGAAAAAGATAATCTTGCCTTGTGCCTAAGCACTGCGCCATGATTCCTATTTTCACGTGTGCTTTTAACGCTCTCTCATCTTACATCAACTGAGTTCCAGCTAAGCGCTGTGTGAAAAAGATAATCTTGCCTTGTGCCTAAGCACTACGTCATGATTCCTATTTTCACTGTATGCTTTTAACGCTCTCATATCTTACATCAACTGAGTTCCAGCTAAGCACTGTGTGAAAAAGATAATCTTGCCTTGTGCCTAAGCACTACGTCATGATTCCTATTTTCACTGTGTGCTTTTAACGCTCTCATATCTTATTTTTCTGTAAATTCTCCGTCTACTACGTCGTCGCCTGCTTGACCTGCATTGGCTGTACCCTCTGCATCTTGGGCTGCTTGTTGCGCTGCTGCAGCTTGTTCATACAATTTAATAGCTAGACCTTGCGCTTTTTCGTTCAAGTTTTCCAATTTTGCTTTCATGTCATCCAAATTGTTGGCTTCTTGAGCCGCTTTCAATTCGTCAAGTGCCGCTTGAGCTGCATCACGTTCAGCATCAAATCCTTTGCCTTCTGTTTCTTTAATTGTTTTTTCAGTTGCAAAGATTGCTTGGTCTACTTCGTTACGAAGATCAACTTCTTCTTTACGTTTTTTATCTGCTTCGGCATTAGCTTCTGCATCTTTCATCATGCGATCGATTTCTTCATCTGTCAATCCTGAATTTGATTGGATAACAATCGTTTGTTCTTTTTGGGTTCCAAGATCCTTAGCCTTAACAGATACGATACCGTTTTTATCAATGTCAAAGGTTACCTCGATTTGAGGAATTCCACGCGGTGCTGCTGGAATATCTGTTAATTGGAAACGACCCAATGTTTTATTGTCTGCAGCCATCGGACGCTCACCTTGCAGAACGTGGATATCTACCGCTGGTTGGTTATCTGCTGCTGTTGAAAAGACTTGTGATTTAGAAGTTGGAATAGTCGTATTGCGGTCGATAAGTTTCGTAAATACACCACCCATCGTTTCAATACCAAGTGATAATGGAGTCACATCAAGAAGAACTACGTCCTTAACATCACCAGAGATGACACCACCTTGGATAGCCGCCCCCATCGCTACTACTTCATCTGGGTTCACAGATTTATTTGGTTCTTTACCAGTTTCAGCTTTGACAGCTTCTACAACGGCTGGAATACGAGTTGAACCACCGACAAGAATGACTTCATCAATTTCTGAAACAGAAAGTCCTGCATCAGACAAGGCTCGGCGAACCGGATCTTTCGTACGCTCTACAAGATCACGTGTCAAATCATCAAATTTTGCACGAGTAAGGGTCATTTCCAAGTGAAGTGGTCCTGCTTCTCCTGCAGTAATGAATGGCAAGCTAATTTGAGTTGAGGTTACACCTGAAAGATCTTTCTTGGCTTTTTCAGCCGCATCTTTCAAACGTTGAACTGCCATTTTATCAGCTGACAAGTCAATGCCGTTTTCTTTCTTAAATTCAGCTACCATGTAGTCGATAATCTTTTGGTCAAAGTCATCTCCACCAAGCTTGTTATCACCAGCAGTTGCAAGAACGTCGAAGACACCATCACCCAATTCAAGGATAGATACGTCAAATGTTCCCCCACCAAGGTCAAATACCAAGATTTTTTCTTCTTTATCTGTCTTGTCAAGTCCGTAAGCAAGGGCTGCCGCTGTTGGCTCGTTAACGATACGTTCAACTTCAAGACCTGCAATTTTACCAGCATCTTTAGTCGCTTGACGTTGTGCATCATTAAAGTAAGCAGGTACAGTAATCACAGCCTTTGTTACTTTTTCACCAAGATATTCTTCTGCATAGCCTTTCAAATATTGAAGAATCATAGCAGAAATTTCCTGCGGAGTATATTCTTTTCCATTTGCAGCAACTTTTTCAGCCGTTCCCATTTTTGATTTGATAGAGATAATCGTATCTGGATTTGTCACCGCTTGACGTTTTGCTGCATCACCAACGATGATTTCACCATTTTTAAACGATACAACAGATGGGGTTGTACGATTTCCCTCTGGGTTTGCAATGATTTTACTTTCTGTTCCTTCAAGAACAGCTACCGCAGAATTTGTAGTTCCTAAGTCAATACCAATAATTTTGCTCATGTTTATTTCCTCTTTTACTCAAAATTTAGTTTTTACTATTTTAGCAACATTTTTATGTAGTTTCATGTCATCTCGGACAAAATATCTTATTCAATCTAGGTAGTTCACTACCTCAATACTATACTCTATTTCATCCAACTGTTTCAATTATGTATCCACAGTTGGTGACGAATATCTTTGAAACAGATTCCATGCAGGATTCTGCTGTTTGATATCTTTCAACAATAGATGAAACAGCTCTAAAAATCGCTCCAATCAGCCCTTTTTCTAATTATAAACGACCACCATAGCCGGGCGCAACACTCTCTCATGCAGTTTGTAACCCTTTTGGAAGACTTGTGCAATGGTATCAGCTGGATGTTCATCATCTGCCGGCATGGTTTGAATCGCCATGTGAAAGTTCGGATCAAATTTCTCGTCTGCTATAACTTCTTCAATTCCCTCATCTTTGAGCGCCTGAGTCAAGCTTTCTTGAACCATTTCAAGACCTTTTTTCACATCATCTGTCAATCCCTCCACCGCTAAGGCACGCTCTAAATTATCCAAAGACGGCAAAATTGCCTTAGCCAAATCTTGACTGCGATATTTCTGCAAAGTTTGGCGTTCTTCGCTACTGCGACGCTGAATATTTTGCATTTCCGCTACGGCACGCAGATACTTGTTTTCAAACTCTTCTGCACGTTCGTTCGCTAATTCTAGTTCTGACTTTTCTTGAGGCGTTTCTTCTTGAACAACTTCTTCTATCTCCTCCACTTCCTCAATTTGTTCTTCTTTTTTGATTTCTTCGGTCACACGAAACCTCCTTTATAACCTATTTAGAAATACCCTCTGCTTAACGTCTAACTGACCTCAAGCTAGCAATCTGTGATGTTTCCTAGTGCCTAGCACTGCGTCCAGTTACCTATTTTGCTATAGCTGTTGCAGGCTATGCCTGCTTTACAGCTATGGATGCCCTCTGGATACACTGTGTGCTTTTTACGCTCTCTCATCTTAATGAACCTCATAATGGTTACTGCTTAAATAACGATAAAAATCAGTCAGCTTCATCATTAGGACACGATTGACAAGGTTAATCAAACTCATCATCCGATTGTAGTCCACATTGATTGGTCCGATGACAGACAAGAGTCCAAATCCGCGATAGGGAATAAGGAACTTGGTCGTCACCACAGTCAAACTAGAAAGTGATTGTTCGCGACTATCAGCCACCTTAACACTTTGCATTTCATCTTCTGCTAAATTGCTCCGTAATTCAAGGGCTACCTTCTGCGGAAAATCAAAGAACTGATATGTTTGAATATCTGCAAAATCGAGCAAGCGAATCTTTCCAGCCGTTACAACATCCTCGGTAAAAAGGTCTGAGAAAATGTATTCAAATAAATGGAGAACATTATCTGTCGTAACGAAATACCGTTGGATAACTTGCGGAATCTCCGTTCGTAGCTTGTAATGAATATCTAGCACCGACTTTCCAAGCAGGCGCTCTTTCACCAGACCTCTGACCTCCATTAAATCGTCATAAAGAAAATTCTTAGGAATGGCAAACTGTCTGGTCAGCGTTTTCGACTCATCCAAGGTCATAACAGCTAGAGCTGCATGTTGACTGAGAATGACAATCTCAAAGGCTGTTAGCTTTTGCTGACTCGGCTCGACATCGAGTACAGCCACCGTACAGGCTGTCAAGTCAGACAAGACGAGGGCTGCCGTCTGAAAAATATCATCCAAACGGAAAAACTCACGGTCAAACCTTTTAACAACTTGATAGACATCTTCTTCCGCTAGACTATCAAAAGTCAAGGAATGCTCTACAAAGTATTTGAAACCTTCCACACTAGGCATTCGACCACTCGATGTATGTGCTTTCTCAAGCAACCCCTTTTTTTCAAGGACTGCCATATCATTTCGAATAGTAGCACTACTAGAAGCAATACTTTCTTGAAGGGCTTTCGATCCCACTGGCTCATGTGTTTTTGTAAAGATTTCAACGATTAAATTTAGAATTTCATGTTGGCGCTCTGTTACCAAAAACTCACCTCCAATCGGGATTCTCTCATTAGCACTCTGACTTTTCGAGTGCTAACTCATGATTCTATTATACACTGATTTACTAGATTGTCAAGGCAAAAAACCAAAAAATTAGCACTCTTACAAAAAGAGTGCTAAAAATCAGTCTGAAGACCTAGAGGACTGAAACAAGTGGAATAAGCGTCGTGAGATCCTCATTTTTATTCTCAACCGTTTTTGTGCTTTCCTAATTTCAGCAAGGGCTAAAAGAGCCCAATCTCCTTTATCCCTAGTCCGTATTTCTCCATTTCCATAAGTTATACAAGATAATTCCTATCAAGAAAGGGTGAATAAGGACAATAAGATTTATCACTATTTTAGAAACTGTCAAATGATCAAACTGCAACCGAGGCAGGTTCATCCAAAAATTGATACACAAGATAGGTAAAACTCCAATAGCAACTTGCTTACGCTTTTTACGTTTCATTTTAATCTCCCTTTCGCATAGCACTTTCTTAATCTATAAAATCCGATACCACAGTATATAAGGATAGTGGTATAAAGAATTTCCAACATAATCCATAAGGACAAAATCCAACCGTTCCTTTCTCCAGTATGAACGGCATTCCACAAGACAAGAAAACTCATCAGCAACAAGCATACAAAGCGCCACTTGAAAATGCGATCAATCATCTCTAGCTTGGTCTGGCTATCACTATAAATATCTGTTTCTTCTCCGTCTAGAATAGCCTTACGGAAACAAACAAAATGACTACAAACACCGACGTATTCCCAACCGTAATCTTTATATAGTTGATAATAGGTGTCCTTATCTTTCCCTAATCGTGGTCTAAAATCCAGACGATAGTTGACCTCTTCTGGACTGCATTTTTCAAAGATGAAAAGACAGGCAAAACGGATTTCCTTTAACTTCCAGCCCATGCTGTGCATGACAGTTAAGTATTCCTCTTCCTTTTCAAAGTCTGTAATGAAGAAGAATTTCAGTTCTTTTTTCATATCATCACTCCTGTTCAACTCTCTCACCTCGACTATTTCGATAAAGACGCGAAATCCGAATTTTCTCAATCTCTAAAATCTCTCGTCCCAATTCCGTTATCAGGTAGAGCTTGCGCTTTTCCTCCTCACGGACAAAGGTAATCAAGCCATCCTTTTCCATCTTAGAGAGGGTACCATACATGGTGCCTGGGCTAATCACAACCTGACCACCTGTCAAATCTTTGGTCTTTTGAGTGATGTCATAGCCATGCCGTTCTTCCTGTAAGGCAAACAAAATGTAAAATGCAGTCTCGGTCATCGGAAGATAGACCCGTCTTATTTTTTCTTCCATATCATTTCTCCTTGCAGTTCGATATATCGAACTTCGATATAAAAACTATAACGCACCTCGATGTATTTGTCAAGAAAAAACTGTATTCACAAGTAATACTTGATAAAATCAACACTTGACTAACTTTTATAGTCTTTTTGTTTGCTTTTAGTACTAGGCAACGAGCTGTAAGCTATGCTAGAGTACAGCAAAGCGAGTGAACGAGGTAATAAAAGATAAACGAAATGACAGTATAAAAGCTTGTCGACAAAACAAGCCACCTCTAAACTAAAAAGAAAATAGGACTAACGTTCAAGCAAATGAAAACCTAAAAGCAGACTACACTGGAGGGGTACGGCACGGTAATGCTCACTGGTTGAAGTAGAGGGGTGACAAATAATGAGTTACAAGTTCTAAAAAGGAGCGAGAAAGTCCTGAGACTTTCTCGCTCCTTTTTCAAAACTAGGCAGTTTATATGTCACTCTTGTTTTGTCATTTAGCTATTCTTCTTGAGAAGCTCTGCCCCTACGTGGCGATAGGACATGTCCCCAACTGCCTCAATGCTAAATCGACCATCTTCATAGTTCAAAACAGTGACTGAGCCATTGTCTAGCATTAAGTTGGTTGGACGGTCTGGTGCCAGTAAGTTGACCAAGGTCGCAATCGTCATGCCGTGACTGACGACCAAGGCATTGCCACCACCTTGCTTTTCAAGGTCTTTAGCAATGCTTCCAAAACCATTCAAAATACGGTCTTGCAAAACCTCCCAAGGCTCAGACCAATTAGCCGAATCAGCTTCATGCACACCATTTGCAATCTCTTCAAAGGTCATCGTACCCGCATCAACAATGCCACTAATACGCGGTAGCACTCCGCTAAACAGTTCTGCATCGTACATTCCTTCAAAACTCCCAAAACACCATTCGCGAATCCGCTTGTCTTGGTAGTAAGGAATTGTGCCTAAAATTCCTAGTTCTCTTTGAGCAATGGTAATAGTCTGAACAGTCCGTCCCAAATCGCTTGATACAGCAAGTTTAAATTCTAACCCTGCTTCTTTCAAACCAAGACCTAGCTCACGAATGCCCTCTTCACCGATTTTTGTTAAAGGAGTATCGCACCATCCTTGAATACGACCAATCGTATTGAACATGGTCTTTCCGTGGCGGGCAATGTATAATCTTGTTTCTACCATTCTCGTTTTTCCTCGCTTTCTTCATTTCTATTATATCAAAAAACGACTGCCTAAGACAATCGTTTCCTACTTCTCTCACACGCTAAATGCACGAAAGGAATATGTTTGAAGCTCTATTTATGAACCGAGCTGTTTGTAAGAAGTATTTTATAGAAAAACCGAACCTAAAATATCTACGTTTTAAGAATAACGACGATTAAAATTCCAGAAACGATGTTTCACTCTAAAACGTCATGCCCTTTCCTTGATTCTCTAATTCTTAAAACTGTGAATTGGCGCCGGAATTTGTCCACCACGTGCAATAAAGTCAGCAGATGATGCTTGGTTGACTTTCATGACAGGAGCTGTTCCGAGTAGCCCGCCAAATTCAATCATGTCTCCCTCTTTTCCTTTCGGAATAATTCGTACGGCAGTAGTTTTCTGATTAATAACCCCGATTGCCGCCTCGTCTGCAATCATGGCCGCAATGGTCTCTGCTGGGGTTGTCTCTGGAATAGCAATCATGTCTAATCCCACCGAACAAATGGCCGTCATTGCTTCTAATTTTTCCAAGTTAAGCGAACCTGACTGAACTGCTGCAATCATCCCCTCGTCCTCCGACACAGGAATGAAAGCTCCTGATAGACCACCAACTTGATTACAAGCCATAACACCGCCTTTTTTGACCTGGTCATTTAAAAGAGCAAGAGCAGCTGTTGTACCATGCGTTCCAACCATTTCAAGTCCCATTTCCTCCAGAACCCGCGCTACCGAATCACCAACAGCAGGGGTTGGAGCCAGGCTCAAGTCAACGATTCCGAACCTAACACCGAGTCGTTCACTCGCCATTTGACCGACTAATTGGCCGATACGCGTAATCTTAAAGGCTGTTTTTTTAACCGTTTCAGCGACCACATCAAAGCTCTCTCCGCGCACTTTTTCAAGAGCCCGTTTGACTACACCAGGACCTGATACACCAACATTGATAACGACATCTGCTTCACCAACTCCGTGAAAAGCCCCTGCCATAAAAGGATTGTCCTCAACCGCATTGGCAAAGACGACTAGTTTAGCAGCTCCCATTTCAGACAGTTCAGCTGTTTCCTTGATAATCCGTCCCATATCACGAACGGCGGTCATATTAATACCCGTCTTGGTTGAGCCAATATTGACCGAAGAACAGACCTTATCTGTCTCAGCAAGAGCCCTAGGAATAGAGTTGATTAAAATCTCATCACCTTTTTGATAGCCTTTTTGCACCAAGGCAGAGAAACCACCGATGAAATCAACTCCTATTTCTTTTGCGGCACGATCAAGCGCCTTAGCAAGGGGCAGATAGTCTGTGGCATCAGTTGCCGCTCCAATCAAAGAAATCGGGGTCACACTGACCCGCTTGTTGACAATGGGAATTCCCAACTCAGCTGCAATCTCATCACCGACTGCAACCAAATGACGCGCCTTAGTTGTGACTTTTTGATAAATCTTCTCAGCTGCACAATCAATATCCGTATCAATACAATCAAGGAGCGAGATCCCCATGGTAATGGTCCGGATATCGAAATTCTGCTCCTCAATCATAGCAATGGTCTCTGTAACTTGTCTAATATCCATATGCTACCTCTTAAATGTTGTACATAGCTTCAAAAATTGCTGCACTTTGAATGTTAATCTTAACATTCAAGCGCTCACCAAAAGCATCAAATTCCTGTCGCAAGGCTGTAAAATCCTGTTTTTCATCGCTTGATACCACTGCCATCATGGTAAAGAATTCATCTAAGACAGTCTGCGAAATGTCATCTATATTGAGTCCTAAGTCTGCAATCTTAGCAGACACTCCTGCTACAATTCCTGTTTTATCTTTTCCTACAACCGTAATAATCGCTTTCATGCATCAATCCTCACAATTTATTTTTCTTATTGTAGCACAAAGCCTCCATTCCTGTATAGCCTAATGAATTATTCTTTTACCAATGGGAAGTAAAAACCTAACGTTTTCGGGAAGATGAAGAAAAAGAAATGAAAACCTGTATTTTTCTTGAAGTATGAATGTAGTAAAAGGAGAATAAACCCATTCATTTCAAACACCCTGTTAATATGGAATGTAACTCCTTTGAAAATAGTACAAGTTTTATTTGAAGCTAATTAAGCGAAGTATTCCATTTTAAAGGAGGTAGATATCTCTAAGACTTTGATGCCCACTCTTTAATATCTGCGAGATACTGCGCGTATAAACTCGTAAGTAGCGGCTAAGATTGAACCTTTTCGCTTCGAGAACTCTGCTCTACATTACAATGGATTAACAATCGTATCCATACCCAAGCAAAGGCTTTAACCTTTGAAGTTTATCAGGGAAGAATTTGAAAAAATCCCTCTTTGAGAATTTTCTCCAATCTTTTTCTTATTCATTCTCAACAAAAAAACTCCTCGAAATAGCCTGAACGCAGCGATTCCAAGAGCTTAATAACTATTGCTATTTTTAAACACTTCCACTATCTTAGAAGCTATCTATGTTCAACTAATACGCTAACTAGAATTAGAATATTCAGCTACTAACATGTTACAAAGCCTCCATTCCTCCCACTAGATTTAGCGAAGCAGCTCCACTAGATTACCTAGCTTTCCAATTTTCATGCCCGGGCTAAACTAATCCACTGGATTACCTAGCTTTCTAATTTTCATGCTCGGGCTAAACTAATCCACTGGATTACCTAGCTTTCTAATTTTCATGCTTGGGCTAAACTAATCCACTGGATTACCTAGCTTTCTAATTTTTATGCTCGGGCTAAACTAATCCACTGGATTAGTTTAGTCCCCTAACACTGCTAGACACGTCAATCCATTTATACTATAAAATGTTATGATCCTAATAGGTTTGTTTCCGTTTCTATATCTTCTTAGCAGACAGCCTTTGTTTTATAGCGTTTATAGAGGCTTCTCAGGAAGAGCCAGCGAAAGGCATTGTCTAGAAGTGTACCGAGCCAGATACCTGATAATCCCAATCCTAAGGGCATACTAAGCAAGTAGCCTAGCCCAATCCGAATCACCCACATGCCAATGGTCGTTGCATAAAAAGGAAGTTTCCCATTACCCAATCCTTGCCAAACAGCAGTATAGATAACGGTTCCTACTGTAAACGGTACTCCCAAAAGCGAGAAGAGGATAACCAGGAGGCTAGCAGCCATTGCTCTCTCATCATGTGTATAAAGATGCGTCAAAGGTCTTCCAAAGACAGCTACCAAGAGAGCAACTAGCAACATCAAGCCAAACGCCAACCAGTAGGTTTTACGCACAATCTGATCAATCTCATCACTATTTTTTTGCCCCAAACGATGCGCTACCAAAAGAACTGTCGCAGTCGCAATTCCAAAGACTGGCATGTAGTTAAATTGGGTCAGAACCTCTCCAATAGCATTTCCAGCGACTGCTTCAGTCCCAAAACCAACTACGAGAGCAAGCAGGACCACATCACCTACTCGCATCATCAGTCGTTCACCCGCAACAGGCAAGGATAAGCGAAGCAGATTTTTATCCATACCCCAACTTGGATTAGCAAACGGTATAGAAAGAGATTGCCACAAGACCACGACTCCCACCAAGCGAGCCAAGACTGTCCCCAGCGCCACTCCGATGATTCCCCAATGCAGACTAAAGATAAAGAAGCTCGAAAAAACTGCATTGAGAAGATTGGTCAAGAAACTCACGTACATAGGGAGACGAGGGTTACCTGTTGTCCTTACCAAAGCTCCAAGACTGGTCATCAATCCTAAAAGAACAATCGTTCCACCTACGATGGCTAGAAAGAGACCTCCCGTTTCTGCCACAGCAAGTTCAGTCCCTAGCGCACACAGTATGTATTGCCCAGAAAACAAAGAAACGACACCCAAAACAAGACTTAAAAACAAGGTTATCTTGAGTGCCTCTGTTGCATGATAGGCTTGCAACTCCTTGTCCCCAGCTCCCATGCTGCGAGCCAAAATACTGGAAATTGCCGCTCCCAAAGCGATAAAAACCGCTTGGTATACTGTGATGATATTTCCAGCGACGGATACGCCTGAAATAGCCACCAAACCAAGACTTGCTACCAAGTAGCTATCCACCACCCCCATGAACATCTGTAAAAAATTTTCTGCCATAGCAGGCAGGGCAATTTGCATTATTTTTCTATAGTCTACCATATCATAAAAAGAGTGGGCTCAATCGTAACCTTGCAGAAATTGCTGACTTCACTCTGTTATCATCTTTCAAATTTTATTTAGTGTTGGGTCACCGCTGTTTCAGCTTTAGCTGATGAAAGACGTGGACCCCTTTAGGGATAATCATCATACTTTCTAGTTTTGCTGTAGGCGCTGTAAACTTATTTACGGATATAAAAGAAACTATCCAGTGGATAGTTTCCTAAACACTGGAAATCTTCCGGGAACACTTTAAGTTTTTAACAGAACTGGGGATCTTGATGTAACCGAACACAACCTACAAGCTATGTAAAAAAGAGACGAAGCCGTTACAAAACTTATTTGCTTACGGATACGGCTCCCTTTAGGGGGACGAAGCCGTTGCAAAACTTATTTGCTTACGGATGCGGCTCCCTTTAGGGGGACGAAGCCGTTGCAAAACTTATTTGCTTACGGATGCGGCTCCCTTTAGGGGGACGAAGCCGTTACAAAACTTATTTGCTTACGGATGCGGCTCCCTTTAGGGGGACGAAGCCGTTGCAAAACTTATTTGCTTACGGATGCGGCTCCCTTTAGGGGGACGAAGCCGTTGCAAATGTTATTTGCTCAAAAGGTATCGCATACCTTTGGAGGCGGGAAATAGACGGCTACAAAGCAAGCGCTCCCTGTACTTCCTCGTCCAGTTTCCTAATGTTACCATAGCGGTTGCAGGCTGTGCCTGCTTTACAGATACGGAAGAAACTATCCAGCGGAGAGTTTCTTAGGCACGGGGTACATTCGCTTTTAAACGCCCTTTGTATCTAGTACTTTCTCTCAGTCCTAGACGCCTAGGTAGCGCTCAACTTCTGCCTGCATATCGCTAGCAGCAACGACTGTCGTGTGACGGACAGGAGCTGTACTCAAACCGTCTACTGCTGGCGGAAGCTCCACACCTGAAAGAACCTGTAATGTTTCAAGCGCCTCAAAATCGCTCAAATCTGTCTTACCTGTCACTGCTTCAACTGCAACAACTGGAAATTTATACGGACTAGCTGTTGACGCAATGACGGTTTTTGCTGTATCGTTTGTCTCTGCTAGGTATTTTTGGTACACACTAGATGCAACTGCTGTATGTGGATCCTCAATATATGAAGAGTTATCATAGACCCGTTTAATTTCTTGAGCCGTTTCTTCTTCGGTCGCACATTCTGCTGCAAACAAGTCCAAGATGCCTTCCTCAACTGGTTGCAATTCATACTGACCATCCCTTGCTAAGGCCGTCATCAACTCAGCTGTTTTCGCCGCGTCATTTCCCAAAATATGGAAAATCAACCGCTCCAAGTTTGAAGATACAAGAATATCCATAGAAGGGCTGGTTGTCACCTTAAAGACTCGTTTCCTATCATACACTTTCGTCTTGAAGAAGTCTGTTAAAACGTTGTTTTCATTCGAAGCACAAATCAATTTCCCAACAGGCAAGCCAATCTGCTTAGCGTAAAAGGCTGCTAGGATATTTCCAAAATTCCCTGCTGGTACCGTGAAGTTAATCTTGTCACCAGCTGCAATCTCGCCGTCTTTCACCAACTGTGCATAAGCATAAACATAGTAGACAATCTGCGGTACAAGACGGCCGATATTCATCGAATTAGCAGATGAAAACTGCATCTTCCTGTTCTCTAATTTGGCACGCAAGGCTTCATCATTAAACATCTCCTTAACATTGGTTTGAGCATCGTCAAAATTCCCATCAATGGCAACTACATGAGTATTATCCCCTGTCTGGGTAGTCATTTGCAATTCCTGAACCTTGCTGACCCCGTCTTTCGGATAAAAGACGATAATTTCTGTTCCAGAAACATCCGCAAAACCAGCCATAGCTGCCTTTCCAGTATCTCCAGAAGTCGCGGTCAAAATGATGATTTTATTGTCTAAACCATGTTTTTTAGCTGCTGTTGTCATTAAGTAAGGCAAGATAGACAAAGCCATATCCTTAAAAGCTATCGTTGAGCCGTGGAACAACTCCAAATTGTACTGACCATCTAGCTTAACCAAAGGAGCAATGCGCTCATCGTCAAACTTACTATCATAGGCATTAGTAATACAATAATCCAACTCTTCAGCTGTGAAATCATCTAGGAAAGCTCCTAAAATTAGCTTGGCCACTTCCTGATAGGACAGGTCTTTCAAAGAGTCAAAGTCCAGAGCTAGATCGGGATAGGTCAGAGGTGTGAAAAGTCCACCATCTGTTGCTAATCCTTGTAAAATTGCTTGACTTGCTGTTACTTTATTGTTCGCATCGCGGGTCGATTGGTATACTAGTGTCATTCTTTATCCTCAACATCTTTTTTTCCATTTTATCATAATTTGTCAGAAAATTGAAAGAATATAAAAGAAAAACCAGACAAATATCCGGCTTTCCATAGATGTTCTTGATGTGTTAATAGAAGTATAGTCTGTTAGTTTGCTTTTAGTACTAGGCAACGAGCTGCAGGCTGTACTGGAGTACGGCAAAGCGAGTGAACCAAGGAATAAAAGGCAAACGAAACACCTATAAAAAATAGTTGCGATGTGGAACACAACCAAACAAACTATTTTCTAAACGCAAAGCAATCGTCTTGCTTTTTGAATTTTTAGGGGATACCCCAATCCTCCTGAACAGTGCTTCTTACTTTTTCTTGTCTTACAAAGACAAGTTGTTCCGTCACAAGGAAAAGTCTGCGACCGCTAAGTCCAGAATGTCTGAACGCAAGACTTCAAAAGCTCTGTCTTGTCGTTCCTCAATTTTTAATAGGCAATGAGGGGTTTCTTCTCACTAACTCTTCTGAAAAATCAGCAACTATTCTTCTCTCTCGTCAGATAAAATACCTTATTTTCGGTATAAGTTTCGTTTTCGCTTCTATATCACCATAATGCTTGGTTATTTAATCGCCGGAATTTAATAGTATAGCCGTTTCGTTTATTTTTAGTATAGTCTTTTAGTACTAGGCAACGAGCTGCAGGCTGTACTAGAGTACGGCAAAGCGAGGTAACGAAGGAATAAAAGATAAACGAAATGACTATACTAGGCAACGAGTCGCAGGTAGTACTGGAGTACAGCAAGACGAGTGAACGAAAGAATAAAAAATAGAAACGAAATGACTATAATGTAAAGCGAGTGGGAAAGAACTCGACAGGCCAAAAAAAGAGTTGGGTTTTCCTTATTTCCTAAATTCTAGCTTCGGGCTGAAACGGTCTATTCCCAGACCGTTTCACTCCCACCCCAACGGCAGGATAGCCATTGAAGCAATCAACCACTACGTCAAGGTAATTCGGTTCATAAAGTTAGAAAGCTGGGACTTTTCGCCCAGCCTCTCGTTTTATATAGTCTTATTAGTTTACTTTTAGTACTAGGCAACGAGCTGCAGGCTGTACTGGAGTACGGCAAAGCGAGGTAACGAAGGAATAAAAGATAAACGAAATGACTATACCATCATTTTGCTTAGTCACTATTTAAATGGCAACTATTTTTTGTTGTTAGGCATTTTTATCAGAACCTCCTTAGAAAGCAACAGGAACTTCCAAGAGCGTACAGAGCGATTTATGCTATGAAAGCTTCTGACAAGTATAAACTATTGAGGTTACGATTTTTTAGCTGAGTTTATGTATGATAGTAGCTTAGTCGTACTCACTAAATAGCGATAGATGAGACTTTA
This sequence comes from Streptococcus sp. LYSM12, assembly GCF_004569635.1. Classification (GTDB taxonomy): domain Bacteria; phylum Bacillota; class Bacilli; order Lactobacillales; family Streptococcaceae; genus Streptococcus. Next base: position 62,149 of record NZ_SPOZ01000009.1, on the reverse strand, counting down.
TACCAAGAAACTTTATCAAGCTTGTTTTGGATCTCCCCTCTATTTGCTCTACTATTTTTAGACCAGGAATACAATATCCACTAGACCTTGTGTTGACTTGTCAATCTATTTTACAACTGTCTTTTCATCTAGTCCTACAGTGCTTCTACAGCACCCACTGATCCAAAAGATTTCATTTCCATACTTATCGTTTAAACGAACACGCTGTTCAACATTCATCAAGACACTCTTGCTTTTACGGACTTGGAAATCGACCGTTTGAGTGGTAGCCATACAGGTATTCGCCCATCAATGAAAAAACATCGCTCCTCTACTCCTCAATAGTATCTAGCCAAAACGAAAAGACATATGGATTCGCTGCTTCAAGCAAGTAATCATCATGAACAGGAGCTCCCCATGAATTATCTCCGCCTACCCCCATTTGAGCCGCTAACAAGCGAATCCATGTAAATCGTGCCGGTCCTAATTCCTCTTGATGCGTAGCCTGTTCTAACTCATAAGCGCTATACGGTAAGACGCTCATTTCAAAAGAATTTTCTGCAGCAGTAAAGCGCAAGCCCTTTCCACATGAATCCGTTACTTCTAACCACCTTACTTGGCAACGATTTCCCGTTTCCTGAGGGAATAAGTAAGGTTGTACATTTTCCTGAGCTGTTGTATCAAAAATTCCTAACCGCGCTCCAGAAAGCCGATCGATATAGTTCTCATCTGGACCATAGCCGTAATAGCGCACAAAATGATAAGAAGAATGTACTTTAAAGTCCATGCCATATAGAGGTAGACTTGGAAGCCCTTGATAACCAGGATATCGTCCTGTAACAAGCACACGTCCTTGAGAATCCACTGTATACGCGACCGTATGACTAATATTTTCACCGAGCGGTAATTGATGAGTAAATTGGATCGTTACTTCTGTAGCAGATTCTTCCACAGAGAAATCGATACACTTTTGATACAAACTAGCTCCTAACCAACTGCTTCTATCAAATCCATGCTTCACTCCTCGATCATTATCTGTTAAAGCACGCCAAAAGCTGGTCTTCGGAGTTCTAATAATAAATTCCTTACCATTTTTTACGTAAGAAACAAGCCCTCCCTCAATTACTGAGAACAAGATGTCAAAATGTTGGCCATGAACTCCAATATGTCCATCACCTCTGACAACACGAAAATCTGCAGAACTTTCGCGAGAAACCACACTTGTTTCTATCGAATGTATAAATTGGCCACAGCTCAATTCATGGCCTTTAGATGCCCATAAGGTTCTTTCCTGTAAGTGTTGGGTGACCTCATACGTATACTCACCAGCTAGTGTTTGTGTTGGATAATCAACGACTACATATGTCGATTCTCCCGCTGGAACCGTAGCGTGAAATTCGGTTTGCCAAATCAACTCTCCCTCTCGTTTGAGGCTGGCTACAAAATACGAATCACTTGTATCTGCAAACAAGCTTTGATTACGAATTATCACCCCCTCTACATCCGGTTCTAAGACTACATTCGCATATAGTTGTTTGACCTCTTGTAATTTTGCAGTTGGTTTCCGATCCGCAAATACTAGACCATTTCCACAAAACTCAAAGTCTGTAGCCCGATCTCCCCAGTCGCCACCGTATGTAAGAACTTTTTCACCGAACTCATTCCGCTTGAAAAGCGCTTGATCAATATAATCCCAAATAAATCCCCCTTGATACTGTGGGTAACGGTCTGCCAATTCGGTATAAAGGTGCATACCGCCTAGGGAATTGCCCATAGCGTGCATATATTCACACAAAATAAAAGGTTTGGCAGTATTTTTTTCAAGATATTTGATAACATCAGCAGGCGTGGTATACATTTGCGATTCGACATCGCTCGCCTCATCAAACTCTCTATTCCAAAAAACACCCTCATAATGAACAATGCGCGTATCATCTACTTCGTGAAAGAAGTCTGTCATCGCAGCAATACACTCACCCGCATAAGATTCATTCCCACAAGACCACATTAAAATAGATGGATGATTTTTATCTCTCTGGAACATATTATTGGCACGATCTAGCACATTTTGACGCCACATTGGAATGCTTCCAGGCACATTCCATGACGGCTCCACCCCAACGGGCTTCTGCCACGAACCATGACTTTCTAAATTGGCCTCATCAATCACATACAAACCATACTCATCACAAAGCTCATACCAACGACTTTGATTTGGGTAATGAGAAGTTCGAACAGCATTGATATTATACTGCTTCATCAAGCAAATGTCCCAGATCATTTCTTTTTCTGTTATAGCACGCCCTCTTTCCGGATGAAATTCATGGCGATTGACTCCTTTAAAGACAATCCGTTTCCCATTCAAATACATCAAGCTATCTTTAATCTCGAATGTTCTAAAACCAATCTGCTGTCGGACAACTTCAACAATCTGTCCATTTCGAATCAACTTGAGTTCTAGCTGATAAAGATTAGGAACTTCTGCGCTCCAAGCTAAGACATCCGATAGCTGTTGCTCTAAATACATTTCTTCTAAGGCAGCTTCTTCTTGTTGATAGAGGATTTCACCTTGTGCATTTTTTAATTCTATCCCCAGATGAACATTTTCAAGCTGTCCCACAATTTGTGCCTCTAGTTGTAAATACCCATCTTGATAATGATTGACCAATCCTGCTTTGACAAACAAGTCTTGTACATGTACTTCTGGAATAGCATACAGATAGACCTCTCGAAAAATACCCGAAAATCGCCAAAAATCCTGATCTTCTAGCCAGCTTGCACTCGAACGCTTGTATACTTCAACCGCAACTCTATTTGTTCCTTCTTTCATGTACTCCGTAACATCAAATTCCGACGGCGTAAACGAATCTTCTCCATAGCCTACAAATTGTCCATTCATCCACACATAAAAGGCTGTTTCTACCCCTTGAAACGATAAAAATACCTGTTTCCCCTTTAGGGCATCTTCCAACTCAAATTCTTTTACGTAAGACCCTACTGGATTATACTCCTTTGAGATAAACGGAGGACGTAAAGATTCCTGACCATCCCAAGGATAGAGAGAATTGATATATTGTGGTGTATCATAACCCTGTAATTGTATATGACCTGGTACCTGAATGGTATCAAAGGATCGGACATCATAGTCCAATCTATAAAAATCCTTGAGCCTCAAGCTAGGATTTTTAGCATAGGCAAACTTCCAACTTCCATTTAACGACTGTTTCAATGGGCAAGCTTTCGCATCTGCTTGTGCTACTGTCTCGTAATACGAATGGGCCGAATGAGCCGGGAGGGCATTCACCCTAAATATTTCTGGATTCTCCAACCAGTCCAAACGAGGTTCTTTATACTTCATATCTTCCCTTTCTATTTCATTTCAAACATCACATCTTGTGTGAAACAATCCTGTTAAAACAATTTATAGATATGATCCGGTAACTTTTTTACCGACTATTTTCTAACAAGCCCAAGGCTTGATCTACTTGACTTAGCTTAAAAGATGCCAATTTTATATAGGACAAATCTTGAGTGACTTCTCCAGTCCAATTAGATGAAAACTCTCTATCCCAATGTCCATAAGAATTAAGCAAGAAAACACCATCAGAAGTAACCGTTACTCCTGCATAACCAGTATCTCCAGATTTTGGACTATTCGTCCAATCTTCGGCAATTCTAATCCTGTATTGCCCTTCTTTCCCACCTATTACATCTTCATAAGTACCAACCCAAGCTAGCCAATCCCCAGCTACCCAGTCATCTTTCTCAATCTCACCACTCCGATTCACATCCAAAACAATTTCTCGAAATGTTATGAGTAAACGATGGCTAATAGGATCATAGATGATTTTGTGTCGTTCACCCAGTAAAGCAGCCGTTACTTCTTTAGGTTTCGTCCACGTAGCGCCTTCATCGTCAGAATAAAACATGACCGAACGATGACAGTGGCTTTGTGTTCTGGCTAGTCCTACTATTCTTTTTTCATCCGGTGAACGAAAAAGACCTACTTCACAGATTTGGTATTCTTGCTCCAAATTCCGATAATGAACTAAATACGGTTCTGGAGCTGACCACTGTTCGTGTCCCTTTGAATCAAACGTCAAATAAGTACGATAATTCACAAAATTGACATCATGGTATACTCCCATCCATTTGTCCATTTTCCTCCCTTTAGCATCTCTTAATTGAATCAAACTTGCCATAGCAACTAACGAATGGTTTTGCTTTCCAGTCGCAAGTGTAGGATGAAAAGTACGGTACTCATTCCACGTCTGACCTTTGTCATGAGATATAGAAGTTCTCCAACCTCCTTGGCTATTTCCATGCCAATAAGGAAGTCCTGTTATCATCACCAACTTCGTCTGACCATTCAGTAAATCTAGCTTATATAGTGTAGGGGTTTCGTATGAAGACTTCCACGAAAGAGGAATATCTTTCTTTTCCTCCCAGGTTTGACCACGGTTACGACTTATCATCATGACGATAGGACCTGCACCATGACCAATAGGATAAACTGTTATCAATGTTTTTTCATCATCTAGCAACACCATATCTGGCTGCCCCAAGTATTGTCGCTCCGTATAAGGTGCTTTCTCAATGTCTGATAAATAGTTTTGCGGTAAAGGATATTCTGGTATTGAAAAACTGTATTTATTTTTTTGCTTATAACTCATTAAGACTCCCATTTCTAAAATACCTCAGCTCCTAGGAACAGCATGCAGATATTCTATTATTTCTTCTGCCAAATCATGCAAGCTCTGTTTAAACTCCCAGATATCTTCCGCTAACTCTTTCTTACCTTTTTCGGTCAAGTACAAAGAATTGTGTTCATACGTGGGCTTTATCGTTTTTAATAACCCCTCAATACGATTTTCATACATCGGTGCTATTTTCTTCAACATCAGAATCTTATTTACATCACGTACTCCTTCTGCTAGTTTTTCTAGACGCTGGCTAGACTTTGAAATAGGTTCTGTTGCATTTTTTTCATCTGGAAAAATTAAGAAAGTATCTCCAGCCTCAAAAGCATTATGTGTCGTATCTTCTAAAGGATTTTCCACCCACGAATCATACGCCCAGCGCAGATAGCCCTTTGCCCCAACCGAAGCAGCATATAGCATGGTCCAATAGCTTTCTCCAGGATCACTCAGTGAGAAACTGCCGGGAATGTGTCCAGTACACGTGTACATGGTTGTCCGTAACTCCAACTCTTCCCTTTCTTTTATCATATCGTTGAATTCGGTCAAATGAGCTTTAATAGCAACCGAACCAACTGTTAAATCCGTCACTCTCATTGCTAAAGCTTTCTTATCGACAAAGCTATCCATAGCTCCAGCTATTTTAAAAGGTAATCCATCCTCTCCTACTATGCTCTCCACAAGGTCAAACGCTTGCTCATGGAAACCCCTCTCATCAATACCGATGTAAATAAAATCCTTCCACCCCTTTTCTTCTGTATGAATCATGAAATGCTTCAAAAACATCCGCCATACTGCCTCGTAGATAGCTGTTCCCACCTGTACATCAAGGATTTTGTAAGTCTGATCTCGTTCGTCAAAATACCGAATACGATTGGTCCATGGTACCAGACTATAGGCTACAATCTTGTCACCTAAGCCTAAAGTGCGATTAAACGTCACCCACTTATCAAAATCTGTATAATCAAAAGAAAAAGATCCATCTGCAGAGCAACGCCACTTTACCATAGAGGGAAACTTTACAGTATTCTTACTATAGGTTTGTCCACCCCATGCCTCGTCAACAATCGTAACAGTAAGAGCACAACCCCCTATCTCTTTATATTTCTGCATATGAGGTCGAAGGACTGCAAAATGTTCCTCAGAAAACGGAACCAGATTGTAATATTCTGCTACTGCATAAGGATTTTGCCACAACTCAATGTCAAAACCTCCATGTTTGAAATCTACTCCGTCGCATAAGACAAGATCCTGAACCTTTAAAGAATAGATAAACTCCAATGGTGTTTTTAGCTCATCGGCTACAATTTTAATCTTCCCCAAATAATCTCCGGCAGCTGTATCTGCAGGAATATCTATCGTAAGCCAAATATTTTGCAAATGATAGGCTGGTAGATCAATCGGATGTGCTGAATACAAAACTTCCGTAGCTTCTTCACGATTCCCATCTGGTATCGGCCGTGTCGGACTACCATATCCTGCCATTCCTGTATACGCCATAACTGATTTTACAAATGTTGCTGAAATATGCTCTGAGGCTAATCTATTCGTTCCAGCTACAAAGTCATCTATCACTATCGAAATATTATGCAAATCCTGATTTTTAGTCGCTACAGTAAGCTGAGATACCGCCTTATCATTTCTCCATGCTACTATTTTTGTTGAATGAGTATGTTTCTCTGTACAGCTATTATAATTGACCTGACGGTATTGACGATTAGAATCTGTAATGCTCCCAATTAAGAGTTCATTCTCATTCCATTCCTCTTGCAGCTTCATTACAACATCTTTCGCATTTTGATCAAATGTTTCTCCAATTATCATCTAAATCATCCTTATTAATACACTATCGAGACTGGGATAAGCCTATCGGTTTCATAAAGTTCTATCGTACGAACAGTGTGATGTATCTATCCATTTAGGGGACTCAAATACTCCAGTGGAGTGTTTGAACCCGAGCCAAGAACCTAAAAGCAAGCCCTAGACAGGAGGGGACTTGAGCCCATGCCTTGAAACTAAACAGCGGGATCCTCCTGTGGAGCAAATTAGCCAGAATTTAGGAATAAGGTCGTGAGGATAGCCAAAACTTCGAGATTACAACCCTGTATAGGCATTTCATTTATTCTGTTACCTGTAAGGCTGATAGCGTATTGGTGAATAACTGATGCCGAGCATCTCGGTCCAAATCAATATAATAGGCATAGAAAATATCAATGACTACTAACACTGGAAATTGGGGAGAAATCATCGTGCCTTGAGCAAGATTTTTCTTGATGGCAACCAATACCAACTCATCACAGGTGTCCCGCAAATCCTGACAATTTTTCGAAGTCAAAAGGACTGTACTTGCTCCTGCAGCACGTGCATCTTGTACCGCATTGATAATGCTCATTGATTCACCAGAAACAGAGATGCCAATGACGAGACATTCCTCATTTAGGGTGACACGGTTCATCCGAATCATATGATCATCAGTAACTGCCTTACAAGCCATCCCAAGTCGCATAAAACGAAATTCAATCTCACGCGCCACCAGTCCCGAACTGCCCTGACCATAAATGTACACCCTCTTAGCATTATTCAAGAGATCCCCTACTCGCACAAATTGCTCTTCATCAATGAGAGAATAGGTCTTCGTGAGAAGCTCATCATAGTCCGATAAAACATACTTGGTCAAATTACGATTGACATGGGATGAATCAGTGCTAACATTAACGCCCAAAAAGGCGTAAACAAACTGCCGATAACCTGTAAAACCACATTTCTGAGAAAAACGCGTCAGTGAAGGCAAAGAGACATAGAGCTTTTCAGACACCGCTTTAGCAGACAAATCCTCATCTACCACAGCTTCTACAAGAAAATAATCTGCAATCTTCCGCTCGATATGCGTAAGATCACTATAAACTGCTTCAATCATCGGAATCACATTTTTCTCTAATGACACCATATCTCATTCATTACCTTTCTATTTTGTGTATCTAAACTCTGTAACCCTCTATGGGCTTGAAGCAAAAGTACCCAATCCCATTCCATTGTACAGTTTGAACCATTTGACGCATACCAATAGTCAGATAAGTATTCATTGATACCCGAACCAAGAAAACCAGAAGCTCGGATAATCTAGTATAGCCGTTTCGTTTATTTTTAGTACTAGGCAAGGAGTCACAGGTAATACTGGAGTACAGCAAGACGAGTGAACGAAGTAATAAAAATATAAACGAAATGACTATAAATGATTTCCTAATTAAATCCGAGCTACGCACGACCTAAAAAAGAAACGCAGATGTTCTAGCTTTAGCTAGCTCCAAAGGTATGTCATACCTTTGGAGGCGGGAAATTGACGATTGCAGAGCAAGCGATCCCTAAGAAGTAGGCTGAAAACCTCCACTGGAGCTTTTCACTCGTCGTATTTCCTATTTTTCATTCGCTTTTTTTACGCTCTGGTATCTTGATGTAATTGAACACGCCCTAAACTCTGTGCGAAAAAGAAAAATTCTCCTAGAAACTAACGTTTCTTCGTCAAATTTCCTATTTTCGCTTTGAGTTTTTTACGGGCTTTGTATCTTGATGTAATTGAACTCGGGCTAAAAGCTCGGAAAAAAGAGACGAAGCCGTTGCAAATTTTATTTGCTTACGGATACGGCTACCTTTAGGTATAAATCTTCCTAGCTCTAAAGGTATAGCATACCTTTGGAGGCGGGAAATAGACGTTTGCGGAGCAAACGCTCCCTAGGAAGTAGGCTGAAAACCTCCACTGGAGCTTTTCACTCGTCGTATTTCCTATTTTTCATTCGCTTTTTACACGCCCTTGTATCTTGATGTAATTGAACACGCCCTAAACTCTGTGCGAAAAAGAAAAATTCTCCTAGAAACTAACGTTTCTTCGTCAAATTTCCTATTTTCGCTTTGAGTTTTTTACGGGCTTTGTATCTTGATGTAATTGAACTCGGGCTACAACTCTCTGACAAAAAGACCAATCTCATTGGTTGCAAGTCAACCTGCTTCGATTGCCTATTTTGTCTAGGAGTTGCTTCACGCCCTCGTATCTTTGTTTGAAATGATAGTAGGCTCCAAACATGCCCGCTGTATTTTGATGTCGAGCAAAGACAATCTTAGTCTTGTCTGCGATACTTGGTACCAGATAATCTTTCAAGGCTGCTTCGATTTTTGGTCTCAAAATCGCTTCTTGTCCCATGATACCACCACCCAAGATGACCACTTCTGGATTGACCACATAGCAGATATTGGCAATGCCTCTTGCAAGATGCTGTACCATGCGGTCCACACCTTGCTTACAAAGTGAATTGCCCGCTTCAATTTCTTGGAAAATCCGTCGCCCATTCCACACCGCTACATCATCACCATGCGCTTCAGCGACATAGCGAACCAAGGCCGTTGTTGAGGCCAAATCTTGAAAGGCTCCGTCTGGTAAATGAAGATAGCCTACTTCGCAGGCTGAATGGCTAAAACCATGAAAGACCTGGGAGTCAATCAAAAGACAGCCTCCAATACCTGTACCCACAGTCAAACAAATAGCAACCTTTGCTCCCTTGCCACTGCCCGAGATAGCTTCTGCAAGCCCAGCACAGTTAACATCATTTTCGATTTCACAGGGAATGCCAAACTGAGTTTCCAAATATGTTTTAAATTGGGTCCCTGCATAATGGGGGATTTGCGGTCCCGAATAGAAAATCTCACCCTTTTCAGGATCCACCATGCCTGCTGAGGAAATGCAAATCCCAGACAGACTGACATGTTCACGATAGTCTGATACAATGCTTGCAACTTTTTGCAAAATCGCAGGCCCACCCTTATGGGCCTCTGTCGGCATTTCATGGTTTTCTAACAACTGGTCGTTCTCATCAATCAGCCCATACTTGATACTAGTTCCACCAATATCAATGACAACATACTTCTTCATGAATCACCTCTTCTACTCTTTATCAGATTGAAAATAGCATTTCAATTCGGAAAATATTCGTGTAATACTCATTGCACAGTAGTAGAGTAGCCTCTATTTCACTGATATAGTCATTTCGTTTATATTTTTATTACTTCGTTCACTCGTCTTGCTGTACCATTGAGAAAAGTTACACTTTTCTTATCTGTCACTTGAAATAGTTATCAACTATTTCAACTACCTGCGACTCCTTGCCTAGTACTAAAAATAAACGAAACGGCTATACCAGCCTTTATCGGCCTACTAAACTGTGCAGAGATGAAACACCACTATCAAACGATTGAAATCACACTGTTTGTCACGCTCCCAAAAAACGTTCCTTGGTTTCACGAATCAAGCGTGCAGCAGCTTCAACAACTTCTCGGTCTTCTGCGCAGACCGGAGTCAAGGGCGCACGCACACCACCTAAATCCAAGCCCTCATTCATACGCAAAACTTCCTTAATCACCGCGTACATATTACCACGCGCAGCTGTCAAATATCCGATAATCGCGTTAATGGCAAATTGCAGTTCTTTGGCTGTTGCCAAGTCCTTGTCTGCAATCAACTGATTCAATTTCAGGAAGAGTTCTGGCATCACACCATAGGTACCACCGATACCAGCTGTAGCTCCCATTAAACGACCGCCCAAAAATTGTTCATCCGGACCGTTGAACACCACATGGTCATCACCTCCAAGACTAGCAAAGGTTTGAATATCCTGCACGGGCATAGAAGAATTTTTCACCCCGATGACACGGTCATTTTTAAGCATTTCTTTGTAAAGATTAGGGGTCAAGGCTATGCCTGCCAACTGTGGAATATTGTAAATGACAAAATCCGTATTTGGAGCTGCCGCACTCATCTCGTTCCAATACTGGGCAACAGCGTATTCCGGTAGGCGGAAGTAAATCGGCGGAATCGCCGCAATCGCATCCACTCCAAGAGCTTCTGCATGACGAGCCAATTCGATACCATCTTTCGTGTTGTTGCAAGCAACATGAGCAATAATCGTTAATTTACCCTTTGCCACTGCCATCACTTCTTCTAACATCACCTTGCGGTCTTCTACGCTTTGATAGATACATTCCCCAGAAGAGCCATTGACATAAAGACCCTGCACTCCCTTTTCAACAAAGTATTGGGTCAAGCTACGGACACCCTCACGGCTAATCTCTCCATTTTTATCATAACACGCATAAAATGCGGGGATAATTCCCTGATATTTTTCTAAGTTTTTCATTTATCCTGTTTCCTACCTCTTATTCTTTTTTAGAAAGTAGCTACTTTGAAAACCACTTTCTTAACCGGCAAATCATTTACATAAATTTTAGAGCGATACAATCTCCCGGCTGCAACTGAATCACATGTGCTGCAATACCGTCATACAATTCAATATCATTTTCTACATCATATGGTTCACGAATGTCCACTTTTTCCAACGAAGTCACGGCAATACATTCCGTATGTTCCACCACCATATGAACACCTATATAATTGCGATGGGCTTCGAAAAAGTCTCCTGCCTTTCCAGCTACACGATACCTAAAACAATTCCCATGCAAAAATTCCCCTCAAATACTGAAAGAACCCTCTTGAAAAGAGAATATGTCGCTTTCTTCTAGAAATAAATCCAATTTTTCAAAATAGGGATTTGCATCAACATATCTAGAAAAATCACTCAATTTTGTAACTATAGTCTTTTCGTTTACTTTTAGTACGAGGCAACGAGCTGCAAGCTGTCCTATAGAGTACGGCAAAGCGCGTGAACGAAGGAATAAAAGCTAAACAAAATGACGATATCATCTTAACACCCCGTCACCCCATCTTCTCAAACAGTAGTGAAAAGAAATGGTGTAACACCTTTATAAATCATAGCTTTATAACGTGGGCGCACTTCTACTTGAATGGTATCAACGTGATCCCTATCAAGAGCATTTAACCAAACAGTTCCCTGAGATTGTTCAACAGTCCTTATCCTACTCCCTCTCTTATCAACAAAAGATAGGCTAACACTTCCAATAGGTGTCTGCAACCTCTCTTCTACTTGCTGAATATTCACTCCTACCCTTTCTTGTGGATGAAAGAGCAATAAATCACCCATATCAACCTCTACAATGGGAAGTTTTTCTCCATACCATGTGTCAGAAAATAAGCTCTCCTCCCATAATCCCAATTCAGCCAAAATATCCCTTGCCATCATTACATGACCATTCGGCCCCGGATGAAGAGGAGGACTATCACTCATGATACAATACTTCTCTTCCCATAAATAAGGATAAGTATAGAATAGTGCCGAGAAAGTATCATAGTGATCAATGAGTATCACTCTTTCTTGAATTGCTAGTTTCCGTATCTGGTACACATATTCAATGATATGATCATATCTAAGAGAAGGTGGGAGGGTTCTCAAAATAACTATGCTCCCTCTCTTTCGTAACAAAGTGAGCAGTTCTTTCAACTCGTTATAATACGTATCTGGAGAAATCTGTTGACTATCATTCGTCCCTAACATCAGACAAACAATATCTGGTTGATAGCGATTAAATCGTTGCTCAAAATAGGACAATGTTTCAGAAATGGTTGAACCCGATACCGCTGTATTTAAAACAACATCTTCGCGCCGCCCTACTACATCATGTAAATACTTTTCAATAATCTGTGGTGTGCTATCATACCCAAAAGTCCACAAGGCTCCGTGAGTAATCGAATCTCCCATAAATAGCCAATTTAGAGATTCCTTACTTCTAAAAACACGCTCCAAACAGGTGGGAACCTGTTTTTGTCGCACCGTGCTTTCAGAACTATCAGCTGAACCCCAAATTGTCTTTAACTGAATATGCCCCCGACTCATCTTTGTTTTGACCCTGTAGTCTCCGACGAGCAACTTTTTAGGAATAAATGCCTGATTTTTAATCCCCTTTTGCTGCACTGTCTGATTTCCTATCTCGAGGACATACTCCCAGTTTTCCGATTTAAACTCTTCTGGCAAAGAAATATAAATCCCATCTTCCGTGCTAGAAACCGTAGGAGCAATAGCTACATACTGAACAGTTTGACAATGATTGTATAGATCCAAAGTTACATCTTTCCCTGGGTAATGCTCTGCTGTCCCAATCGTTGCCCTACTAAGCTGTCTTCCTATCTCCAGATGTCCATACGCATTGAGATGTAGCTCATCTGTCAAACAAGTAGATTTAAAACATTCTCTATCAGTCAGCTCATCATGGCGAACAATGACAATACTTTCATACATTGCTTCATTCTTATAACGATCGACCCTAGATAAAACAGCTCGAGTATACTCTGCAATTAGAGCATTGAAAGAGGCATCTCTCGTTGAATGACACATTTGGATAACCACTTTACACGTTCTATGTTCCAAGGCTAAAACTCGCACTAAAAACTCATCTAGTTCCTTTTGAAACTCTTGAAGGTATTCTTTCCCTTTAAGAATATCTTCGTATCCGATATGATACGAAACAATAGTTGGACGGTAGCGCTGAATATACCTGTCAAAATTCCCTAGCAACTTTTTCAATGTCAAGCCAGCTTTTGCGACATTATAAACATATCGCTGCATCGTTGCAACTTGAACAGGGCGCTCTGAATCTTTAGCTCTTTGTTCCCAACGAAGATATTCTTCAAAATGCCCTACATAATTTCTACACCCTTGTGTCTGACTAAATCCACCAATGGTATCCTTTCCACCTGCGGCTACCCAAATGAGGCTCTCATTACTTTGTAAGAGCTTCCGAACGGATTCACCTATCTGGAAAACTGGACTTTTCATAACAATATTCCCTTGTCGACTCCCAAACTAAAGGCGGCTCCCAATATCTAGCCTACTCCTATATCTAAAGAATCCAATTTTTGAATTTCATCCACAAATTTTTTAGTGATGAACTGAGGACGCGTAATAATCGAACCAACAACCACGCTATGAGCCCCCATCTCTAGCACCCTCCTCGCCTTATCGGGAGTATCAATATTTCCTTCGGCAATCAAAGGATGCTCTATTTGATCCAGCGCTAAACGAATAATTTCAAAATCATTCTCTTCAATTTTAGCTCCCTCACTCTGCTTAGTATAGCCAACCAAGGTCGTTCCAATAAAATCAAAGCCCAGTTGATCTGCAAATACCATTTCTGAAACAGTCGAACAATCTGCCATCAATAATTGATGAGGGTATTTTTCTTTGATTTTCCTAAAAAATTCCTCCAAACTCTCACCATTAGGTCGACTAGAGTTCGTTGCATCTACAGCAATAATATCTGGCTCTACAGACATCAGCTCATCTATCTCTGTCATTGTCGCAGTGATAAAAGCATCCGCATTATCATAATCTCGTTTAATAATACCGATAATCGGTAAATCTACCTCTTCTTTAATTGCCTCAATATCGACTACTGAATTTGCTCGAATACCAGCTGCACCGCCCTGATAAGCAGCTAATGCCATCTTTTTCATAATATAGGGACTGTGTAGGGGTTCATTCTCTAAAGCTTGACAGGAAACAATTAATTTCTTTTTGATTTTTTCCATAGTTCCTCGTCTCCTATTCTACTAAACTCTCTAAAATGTCAGACCAATCTATTTTCTGATACAGCAGATGATAGTCGTTATACGGTTCTTCTGTATGCTCGTACAAGACCCCAAACTCTGTCGGACCAACTTGTTGCAAGGCATTATAAGCATATGCTCCCTCCTGTATTAAGGAATGACCTAACCATTTTAACTCACCCTCTGCTAATACTTCTGCTACACGAAGCACACCATTTGTTCGTGCAGGACCATTGGCATTCGCAACCAGCACATACTCTTTATTATCCTGTATCGTCTGAACAGCTGACAACTGACAGTAAACATCCATTTGATTGGGATATTCGGCAAATTGATTCCAAGTCTGACCACCATCTACACTGGTTGCTACTTGAACGTGACCATTTAAATTTCTTGTAAAGAGTTTAATACGACCATCAGTCAATTCTACCGGCACTGCCTCTGTGGTTTGGGCCAATTCATCGGCAAATGTAGCCGATTGAATGACTTCTCCCGTTGATAAAACACGGCCGTCATTGACAGAAGCACCGCACTGCCAAGTCTGTCCGTGATCATCTGAGAAAATGATGCGAGCTGCTTGACTTTTCAACTCTCTGCTATCATTCGTCGTGTAAATAGGAACCACTAGTCTGCCCTCGTGTTCACCCTGTTTTAAGGCAATACCTACTCCAGGTCCAATGCCCAGGAATGCCATCCATGGTTCATATACTTGACCTGTAATATCTCTGGGACAAGACCACGTTTGTCCTTCATCATCACTATAAGAGAGCCAGATAAATGATTTTGCGGTAATCGTAAACGGATTGTCTTGGCGGAGTCGATGAAAGATATTTCCTCGTAAACGATCACCCTCATATAAATCTCCCAAATCAGTATAAGGTGCCTTATCACTTTGCATCACAACTTTGAAAGAAGTTGGCTCGCCCTCTGGTGAAAATACAATACCTCCCTCTCTAACAGTATAGGGCTGTTCTACATCTTCCTTATAAATGTTTAAGTAAGCTTGTCCTTCAATGTGGCTATAACGATCGTAGGGCTTGTCTTCTTCCAACATACCAAATGTTCCGCGTCCTTCTACCCACATATCATACAGCGCAAAGATACGTTCTGTAGATGGATCTTGTAACAGTACCATATCAATATTAAAAGGTGACCTTAAGCCTGGATCCTCTCCTTGTAAATTTTCACGTAAATCCACCAACGTAATGGGAGCTTCCCAACTTTCACCATTATCCTGACTTCGGCGGACGACTAAGTCAATTTTCCCCCAATCATAGCTATGCTCTCTCCTACGATCAGCTCCAGCAATCAATGTACCTTTTTTAGTCTTCAATAAGGCAGGAATGCGATAGCTAGCAATACCTTCACTATTCTTTTCCCCGTTCTTACCACATTCAAAAACTGGTACAATTCTTCTTTTTTCCATGGATATCCTTTCTAATAAATAAAAACACCAAAGCCCTTCGTTGAACAACACTCTTTCATTTGTTATGTCAATTCAGGCTTTGGCAATGTAGACACCTTAAATCATCTTAAATGAACCAGATGAAGCAAGAGATTATTCTGATTTTTCTTTTAGAATATCAGAGACTTTTGGTGCTTTTTCAAGTTCTTTCAACACTTCTTCGCCACCGCTGGACAGATATTGTTTGACGTAGTTATCCCACTCTTTATCAACATCTACTTTTCCAGTCAATGCATTGATACGGAATTCTGAAACAATCGTGTCTAATTGAGCACCATAAGATTCTTTCAACTCCGCATCTCTTGTCTCACCAAACAGATCCCAACGATATGGACGAATGATATATTTTTCCACATTTTCAGGCTTATTATAAAATTGATCCATCAATTCCAATGTTTTTGGCATAGTTAAAAATGTAGCATATTTACCATAATAGGTGCGCTGGTTATACGCCCACAAACCTAACTGACCCTCATATAGATCTACACCTTCTTTCATGATGATTGTAGAATCTCCTTCTTTTCCAGCCCAGTCAGAGTCTTTTCCAACTGTTCCATATCGGGTAAAGAGGCCTTCTTCTGGATTATAGTCAATCGTATCAAATATTTGTAGATAGCGTGCCAACTGTTCATCTGTTACCTTGGCAGAAATAAGCATTTCATTTCCTGACAATAGAGTCACTGGTGTATAACCAACATGCCCCGCCTTGCCTTCTGGACCCACTTCATAATTGATGACAAGAAGCTTGGCATTTGGATCATTCCCTAGAATGTTATGAGGAGCACGCCCCTCTGTCCAAGGCTCTTGTGCGATATAAGCACGTTGCGCAACAGAATAGCCAACTTTTCCTTCCTTATATTTTTCCCAAGTAGCTTTCGTATCTAGAGTAGGCCATTCTGGATCGATAAGACCTTTTTGATTCCAGTCAGCCATTTTCTTCAAGAATTGACGGTAGGCATTGGAAATAACTGATGTTTTTAGTTCACCGTCTTCCATCATGTTATAGCCCATACCGACCCCATAAGCTCCTAGCAACGTAACGCCCCAGTTCATATTATCGTTACTTGGTAAGATCCCATAGGTATCTTTTTTACCATTACCATCTGGATCTTTTTCCACAAAGTCGATTAAAATCTTTTCAATTTCATCAATCGTGTAACTTTTATCGGTTCTATAAATTCTTTCAAAACCATTTGAATCACCAATCGGTTTTGCATCCTCAGGGATTTTATATCCCAATTTTTCAAGCCAATCGAGGCGCAATGTACCAGACCATAATAATCCTTCCGTATTACCAGCATATGATACCAAACCTGTATATTCATCTGGATTTTCTGGACTTTGATTTAGTTTCCAACCTAGACCACCATCAACTGTATCTAACATTTTGGCATAATTGGGAGCATATTTTTCAATCATTTCCCTAGGAATAGTCCTAGTTACCCCGTCATTATAATAATCATTTGGAGTACGACTAGCTCCTGTAAATGAGAACGTATCTGGTAAATCGTTAGAAGCTACTAACAGAGAAGATTCGGACTTATTCCAAGTATCAATTTTGACATTATTAATTTTGACATTAAACTTCTCTTCTAACTGTTTTTGTACCCAGTTATCATCCTCTATTTTTCCTCGCGTAAAACTACCAGATAACGTCAGCTCTACCTTATCGGAAAAATCACCAGGTTCTGGTAAGCCCTCTAAGGAAGCACTTCCACTAGCACCTGAATTACTTGCTTTGCCACAAGCAGCTAACATCGCAGTCAACATCAATACTGACACTGACTTCGTCATTCTTTTTGTCATTTTATATCCCTCCTTATTGATAGTGACAAATAACTTTATTGATAGCCTTTAATGCTACATACGAAACAACATAAGACAGTACTGCAATTAATAGTACTGGAGTCAATACCGGAATGACTCTAACCATAAAAAAGAATGCAAATAGTACTAACAAAATAAGCAACGTGTGACCTGGAGATAGGAAGATAACAAATAAAGCCTGTCTCCATACTTCTTTCTCATCTAATTTTAGATGAGAGAGCATCACTAGCATATATAAATTCAACAATATAAAGAAAACGACTAATGCATATGCTAAAGCTATGAAATAAAACGCAAAATCGATTTTCAGCAATAACGTGGAACGAAGATAGAGCATCAAGAACGCACCTATGCCACTGATGACATACCCCATTTGATTCGCTCGTTTGAAATGTTGGCGATATTCCATTTTAAACTGTTGAGACAAAGAAGCCACCTCATTCTTCATGATTAACTGTCTATGCATATAAAACATCGCTCTTGTTGCTGGAAAAAGACCTAATACAATTCCTCCTCGTAAGCTATAGAATATCCATAATAATTGAATCTGACACATATCAGCAAGCCAGTTCATACATTTCATGGCTAGACCATTTGGATGAAAAATGCCGCCCATACTTCGTTTACTCCTTTACTCCTCCCAGTTGCAAACCTTGGATAAAGTACTTTTGCGCAAACGGATATACTGCCACTATTGGACCTATTGACACCATAACCGTCGCCGCCCGAACATTGGAAAGTAATAACTTAGCTGATTCTGCACCTACTCCTGAAACTTGCGATTCCATTTTTGTAGGATCAACATCTATCAACATATTACGAACAATCGTTTGCAACACGTCTAAGCTTTTATCCTTGACGTATATTTGTGCTGCAAACCACTCATTCCAATGGTACACTGCAGCCCACAAGGCTATCGTCACTAAAATCGGCTTAGATAGAGGCAGGATAATACGAATTAAAATTTGAAACGGGGTCGCCCCATCAATAACTGCAGATTCTTCAATCTCCTTACTGATCCCTCTAAAGAAATTTCTTAGAATAATAATATAAGAAGATCCCACTGCTGCAGGTAAAATGAGCGCCCAACGAGTATCTAATAATCCTAAATCACGAACCAATAAATAGCGAGGAATCATCCCACCATTCAGATACATCGACAAGACAAACATTCCCATAAAGAACCATCGAAATGGTAAGTCATCTCGAGAGAGTGGGTAGGCGGCCAAAACAGTTGTTGTAACAATCAATAATGTTCCCAAAACAGTTCTAATAATCGTGTTGATATACGCAACACCTACATTACCGTATGAAAATATGTACGCATAGGCCTCTGTAGACCACTTCCTTGGCCACAGTGAAATTCCTAAACCCGACGTCGTACTTGCCTCACTGAAAGATAGAACAATTTGATTCCACAATGGGTAAAGAATAGATATCATCAATATAGCCATAAAGGTCAGATTACATATATCAAACAACGTTATTTTCTTTTTTAACATATCTTCCCTCCCACTCTACAGAATTTTACGACCAGTTAATTTTTTAATCAATAGATTCGAAAAGACTACCAAAACTAATCCTACTGCATTTTGGAACAATCCCACTGCTGTAGAGTAATCAAAATTAAAGCCTATCAAACCGACCCTGTATACATATGTGTCGATAATGTCCGCAACATTGTATACCGCTGGATTATACAGATTTAAAACTTGATCAAACCCTGCCTGCAATACCGAACCTATCCGTAAGAGAAACATCACCAAAATAACGGGCATAATACTAGGAATCGTGACATAACGAATCCTTTGAATACGGCTCGCCCCATCCAAGTCAGCTGCTTCGTATAAAGCTGGATTTACTCCCGTAATAGCTGCCAGATAGACAATCGAACCATATCCAATACTCTGCCAAATATCTGACATAATGAGCATAGAAACAAATGTAGATTCCTCTGATAAAAAGTTGATTGGGCGTACTCCAAAAAATCCAATGACCGCATTTACAATCCCTCTTTGCGGAGAAAATACTTCTATCATCATGGCTGCAATCACTACCCAGGATAAGAAATAGGGCAAGTAAGAAATCGTTTGTGCTATCTTCTTAAATCGTATAAACTTCAACTCGCTAAGCAAAATAGCCAACAGAATTGGCGCAGGGAAACCAATCAATATTTTTAAGAAACTAATAATCAGTGTATTTTTTATAGCTCGTAAAAATAGAAAGTCAGAAAACATTTTCTTAAAGTGAGCAAAGTTATTCCAATGGCTTCCTAAAATGCCCAATCGTGGTGTGAATTTCTTAAAAGCTATTAGAACTCCATACATAGGTCCATAACTAAAGATAATTAAAAAAATCAATGGAACAGCTAACATCAACAGAAAGGGAATATTCTTTTTAACATCTTTCAACCATTTCTGACGATTTTTAGTTGCCTTTTCTAACCTCATATTAACCTCCTCATACTTTCTTTTCTATCCAACTACCCATTAAAGTAAAGCGCTTTCTTTTTCCTGTTAAAAACAAGGCTTATCATAGCCTCATTTTCCACGAAAGAAATGACTTATTTACACTCTGCAAATAGTGATTTGCTTTCAAAACGTGTTCCACAGAGCCAGTTGAATACCTTATTGTTCACATAGACAAACATCCCTTCATGGCCGTACTCTGGTAGTAAGTGATACTCTTTTTCACATTCTAAGCGGTTATACATCGCAAATTGAGTGACTGGATAGCAAACGGTATCATTAAGACCCGTAATCATCTTGACTGAACTCTTAATGCGATGGGCAAAATTTTTCACATCAATATAAGCCAGGGTCGCAAAAACCTCTTCTTTTGTTTCATGGAAAGGATCGTGAAATTTGAAATAACGGAAAATCTCATCGTAAGCCTCACTGGTGTTCCCAATCTCCAAGACCCGTCTAAAATCACAAAGGAAAGGATAGATCGCAACAGTATTTGTAATCCGAGGATTGAGCGCCGCTGCCACAAGCGCTAGAGCTCCACCTTGCGAACCCCCATAGCTCGATAGACGCGCCTCATCTACACGTTCAAGACCTGCCACCAACTCTATCAGCGTATAGACATCCAGATAGATATCCTTGTAAAAGAGATGATCTGGACCATCAACAACACCACGAAGAATCTGACCTTTGACCGTGTTACCACGAACATTTCTAGCTCCATCCAGTGAATAACCTGACTGCCCACGGACATCCATGGAAACCATGCCATAACCCGCTGTCGTATAAGCCAGCATATCTGGCCAATCCAAACCACGCCCCATATAGCCATGGAAATGGAAGACCATAGGAACCTTTTCTGACTTCCTTGGCAAAACCATGCGAGCATAGACCTTTCCACCATTCGTCCCGTCAAATTGAATCTCATAACAATCCACGCTCGGAAGACCAAAATCTTTTTCAACTAAACGATAAACCACTGGAAGCTCCAAATCTGCAATCGCCTGATCCCAAAAGTCATCAAAGTCAACTGGCACCTCATCACGTCCACGATAGGTCTTTATTTCCTCTAGTAACCCAGAGCCGTTCATTCTTTTATCTCCCTCCACATTTTATGTAAGCCTTTACATTCAGTATACCACTTTATGAAATATTTTCAACAACATATCCAAATAAAGAAAGTACTTTCAAAAAATCCTTATTCGGAGTTACTAAATCCCCAATTAAGGAAATTTTGAGAAACTACTTTCTTATAACCAAACATACGAACTCGGAAACCAGCCATAACAAAAGACATTCGTTTCCTTTCCACACAGCTTCAAAGATTTTCCAAACCTCTAAGGCTGATAAAGAGAAGTCTAACAAAGGTAATGGCACATTTCTTTTACTACTGCCCTAACTGGTACAAAAAGCGATACAACGACCTAGCTGTTACCTGCTTTCTTCACTTACGGATACGAAAAAACGACCCAGTGGGGAATGTCTGAAGCATTATGCCCCCTCAGATAGTGTATTAGCGTAGCGTGATATAGTCATTTCGTTTATCTTTTATTACCTCGTTCACTCGCTTTGCTGTACTCTAGCATAGCTTACAGCTCCTTGCCTAGTACTAAAAGCAAACGAAAAGACTATAAATAAAAGAGCAAGGACAATCTAGACTTCAACCTCACAATTGTCCTTGCTCTCGTTTTATTTTATTGGGGAATGGTCATCCTTATTTGATACGACCTGGGCGTTCTTTATAGCCATAGTAAGCATCTTCAATGATTTCTTGCATATGATCCACCATTGGAAGACGTGGATTTGCAGGTGTACATTGATCTTCATAGGCAAGAAGAGCCAACTCACGTGAGTATTTCTTCAATTCTTTTTCATCAACACCTTGCTCTCTTAGATTCATCTTGATTCCAACGCGTTCACCAAGATCATACACTGCTTTCGCATAAGATTCCACAGCTTCTTCTGGAGTTGAAGCTGGCAAGCCTAGCATGCGAGCAATCTCTTGGTAGCGCTCATCTGCACGGTAGTAGTTGTATTTAGGCCATGTTGCTGCTTTAGCTGGACGTGTACCGTTGTAACGGATAACATATGGTAGCAAGATAGCATTGGTACGACCGTGAACTGTGTGGAAACGTCCACCGAGCTTGTGGGCAATGGAGTGAGAAATTCCTAGGAAAGCATTGGCAAAAGCCATCCCTGCCATTGTAGAGGCATTGTGCATCTTCTCGCGAGAAGTAAAGTCTGCATTCTTAACAGAATTTTCAAGGTTTTCAAAAACAAGTTTAATCGCTTGAAGTGCAATACCGTCTGTATAGTCATTCGCCATTTGAGAAACATAGGCTTCAGTCGCGTGCGTCAAGACATCCATACCTGTATCTGCTGCTACAAATCCTGGAACTGTTAAGACAAGAGCTGGATCTACAATCGCAATCGTTGGCGTCAATGAGTAGTCAGCAAGAGGATATTTGCGGTTATTTTTCTTGTCAGAGATGACGGCAAATGGTGTCACTTCTGAACCTGTACCTGATGTTGTTGGAATACCAACGTATTTAGCTTTTTGACCCAATTCTGGGAAGCGGAAGGCACGTTTCCGAATATCCATGAATTTTTGTACCAAATCGCGGAAGTCTACTTCTGGTTGTTCATAGAAGAGCCACATAATTTTCGCAGCATCCATGACAGAACCACCACCAATAGCAATAATGGTATCTGGTGCGAATGATTTCATCGCTTCTGCACCACGTTCAACAGTTGTAATGTCTGGATCTGGCTCAATATCTGAGAACACTGTATACATGACTTTATTGGTACGTAATTGCAATTGCTCGATGACCCGTTGAACGAAACCGAGTTTGACAATCAATTCATCGGCTACGATCATGACACGTTCGACACCTGCCATTTTTTGGAGGTATTGGATTGAGTCACGTTCAAAATAAATTTTTGATGGAACTTTAAACCATTGCATATTATTTCTCCGTCTTCCCACTTTTTTAATGTTCAATAAGTTCAAGGCGCTCACGTTATCACTGATTGAGTTGCGACCATAAGAACCACAACCGAGTGTCAATGAAGGGAGAAAGGCATTGTAAACATCACCGATACCACCAAAAGTAGATGGAGAATTCCAGATAACACGGATAGCTTTGACACGCGTTCCAAATTCTTTGGCCAAGTCTTCATCTTCTGTATGGATAGCCGCAGAGTGACCTAGGCCATTAAATTCAACCATTTGGCTTGCTTTTTCCATACCATCTTCACGAGATTCTGATTTCAAGACAGCGATGACTGGTGATAATTTTTCACGTGTCAATGGTTCCTTTGGACCTACTTCTGCAACTTCTGCCGCAAGAATATTAGTTCCCTCTGGCACTTTAAAACCTGCTTGCTCCGCAATCCATGCAGCTGGTTTACCAACGATATCTGCATTCAATTTTGCTTCGCCACAGTTTTTACTGTTGGCTTTGGCACCAAAGCAGAACTCTTCGAGAAGGGCTTTTTCTTTCTTATTAACAAAGTAAACATGGTAGGACTTGAATTCTTTTACAAAATCATCATAGATTTCTTTATCGATAATCACCGCTTGTTCAGACGCACATACCATACCATTATCAAACGATTTAGACATTACGATATCATGCGCTGCTTGGCGAATATTTGCTGATTTTTCAACATAAGCTGGCACATTACCCGCACCTACACCAAGAGCTGGTTTTCCACATGAGTACGCCGCACGCACCATAGCATTACCACCTGTTGCAAGGATTGTTGCGATACCATCATGTTTCATCAACTCAGAAGTTGCTTCCATTGACGGTTTTGTAATCCACTGGATACAGTTTTCAGGAGCACCAGCTGCTACCGCTGCTTCATAAACGATACGAGCTGCATGTGCAGATGATTCTTGAGCAGACGGGTGGAAAGCAAAGATAATTGGATTGCGCGTTTTAAGAGCAATCAATGATTTAAAGATAGCTGTTGAGGTCGGGTTGGTAGTTGGAGTTACACCACAGATAACACCAACTGGCTCTGCAATCAAGGTCAAACCTGTTACTTCGTCATCTTCAATGATGCCTACTGTTTTTACACCGCGCATATTGTTCACAACATGCTCACAGGCAAACAAGTTTTTAGTAGCCTTATCTTCAAACACTCCACGTCCTGTTTCTTCACGTGCATGTTGGGCTAGGACTCCGTGTTGGTCAAGAGCGGCAACTGACGCTTTGGCTACGATATAATCTACCTGCTCTTGATTCAGTTGGCGAAATTCTTCAAGGGCTACCAATCCCTTTTGAACAAGTCCGTCAACGTGTGTGCGAGCTTCTGCTACTTTTTCCTCTGGTGATACTATTTTCTCAGCCATCTATGGTTCCTCCAAAATTGTTTTCTGTTAACTTTTATTTGTTAACTTTTTCACAAATATATTCTACACCTTTTCCACCTTCTTGTAAAGAACTTGTTAAATATTTCACAAACTATTTTAAAAATATTGTGATTTTTTCTCAAATATAGCGAAAAATCTGCCTTTTTTCGTTAACATTGTGATATTTTTCTCAAACTTTTTTTGTTTCACAAATAAAAAATCAGGAAAATTGAGAGGAGTTTTCCTGATTTTCATGATTATTTCGTCATATTTTCAAAAACAACTGTAAAATTCGTCAACACCTGCTCCAAAGGAACGGTCATTTCTTCCCGCGTTTGATTGTTCTTCACAGTCACTTGTCCTTGCTCTACTTCGCTTTCCCCAAGTGTCAGAATCAGTTTAGCTTGAAATTGATCCGCAGACTTGAACTGG
Organism: Streptococcus sp. LYSM12; assembly: GCF_004569635.1. GTDB lineage: Bacteria > Bacillota > Bacilli > Lactobacillales > Streptococcaceae > Streptococcus. Next base: position 37,419 of record NZ_SPOZ01000009.1, on the reverse strand, counting down.
GCTTTCAGCTTGCGCCCCAGATAATCACGTTCTGCCTTGAAGCCTTGACTGCGCAGAGCCTGTACCAACTCTAAAGCCTTGTCATTCACCTCCTGCCCTAAAACAGCAATGTAGACATCCAGTTCTTCTTTCAATGGAAGTTCCACTCCTTGCTTCTCAAGTACAAGGAGCAGGCGCTCAAACCCCATACCAAAGCCAAAACCTGGTGTTGCCGGTCCACCAAAATACTCGACCAAGCCATCGTAGCGACCACCTGCACAGATAGTCAACTCACTTCCAGATACCTCTGTGATAAATTCAAAAATCGTATGGTTGTAATAATCAAGACCACGCACCATATTGGTATCAATCACATAGTCAATCTTCAAGGTCTCAAGCATTTCACGCACCGTATCAAAATGTACTTGACTTTCCTCATCCAAGTAGTCCAGGATAGACGGAGCATTTGCTACAGCTACCTTGTCTTCTTTTTCCTTGCTATCAAGAACGCGGAGCGGATTTTCTTCCAAGCGGCGCTGGCTATCTTTTGACAGGGTTTCCTTGAGCGGTGTCAAATAGTCAATCAAGGCCTTGCGATAAGCTGTGCGGCTCTCCATACTTCCCAAAGTATTTAAATGCAAGGTTACATTTTGAATACCAATTTCCTTGAAAAATTGTGCAGCCATCGCAATCGTTTCTACATCTGTCGCAGGATTATTAGAGCCAAAGCACTCCACACCAATCTGGTGAAACTCACGCAAACGCCCTGCCTGCGGACGCTCATAGCGAAACATGGAGCCCATGTAGTACAATTTAACAGGCTTTTGCACCTCAGGCGCAAAGAGTTTATTCTCTACATAAGAGCGAACTACAGGAGCTGTTCCTTCCGGACGAAGCGTAATGTGACGCTCTCCCTTATCATAGAAATCATACATTTCCTTGCTGACAATATCCGTCGTATCTCCAACAGAACGACTGATGACTTCATAATGCTCAAAAATTGGCGTGCGAATTTCTTGATAGTTGTATCTACTAAAGGTGTTGCGAGCAAAGGCTTCTACATACTGCCACTTGGCAGATTCTTGGGGCAAGATATCTTGAGTTCCTTTAGGTTTTTGCAATTTCATAAAATAAATAAGATGAACGACCCTAAATCGCAGGGTAGACATTTCCTTTCTGTACTTTCTTTCCATTCTAGCATATTTCACAGGATTTTCCTATTGGTTAAAAAGTTTCCTCTTTAAAAATTTAGCCTATTAATTTTTTCAAAAAAACTCTGTCAAGTAACTTTACTTTACAACAAAAATATGATATCCTAATAAAGTTGGCAAAGACCATACATACAATTATTGTATTTGAATACGGGCTAAAAGCTCAGAAAATAGATAAATCCCTTTCCGATCCTGTGATTGGTTCGATGATTTCCTTATTTTCAATCGCTTTTTTACGCCTTTTATATCATACGGAGGAAAAAAGAAATGGCAGTACCTGCACGTCGCACATCAAAAGCGAAAAAAAACAAACGTCGTACACACTACAAATTGACAGCTCCATCTGTAAAATTTGATGAAACTACTGGGGATTACTCACGTTCTCACCGTGTATCTTTGAAAGGATACTACAAAGGACGTAAAATCGCTAAAGCTGCTGCAGCTGAATAATAGAGGGGAGATACCATGCGCGTAAATATCACACTTGAACACAAAGAATCTGGTGAACGCTTGTACCTTACTTCTAAAAACAAACGTAACACTCCAGACCGTCTTCAATTAAAAAAATACTCACCAAAATTGCGTAAGCACGTCATTTTCACTGAGGTGAAATAAGACGATATACAGAAAGCCCTTGAAATCAACGTTTCTGGGCTTTTTTATCACCTAGAAACTCATGTTACCCGATTTTTGTCCGCTTGTTTCCTTGGCACTTCATCACTCAACTCCAGCATTGTCTTCTGAATAATAGCCTTCTCCCTTTCCCAGAAGTGCAGTTCCTTTATTTGATTTTTTCTACATCCACAACATACTGTCCCGCTAGTGTTGATGTAGTAGTGTTTGATCCATATGCTACCAAAACAAAGCTAACATTCTTTTCGACATACTCTCCGATTTATGTACCAAAAAATCAATCAGACGGCTTACATCACATTCTGTTAAATGACCTCTTCTCTTATATTATCCATTTGTATCAATCCAGGATAGCTTTTGCAAGTCTGCCTAGTACCAATCTAAAGTTTCAAAATAAGGTCGCTTTATCTCATCTGATTTCTTCTGCCTCTCCATAACTTTCTACTTCAGCTAAACGATTTTCATCCGCTTTTATTGCTTACAACACCTCCGTATCCCTAACATCTTCCATATCTTAAAACACTATCTACGTCTCATTTTTTGTCCAGCTTGATTGACAATTTATGCAATGTTCGATATAATGGTAACAGAAAAGGGCAGTTGTACCAACAACTACCCCATGCAGAACCGTTTAAGACGGTGGCAGAAAATAACCGTTAAAAAATAACCGTTAACTCGACCAAAGTTACAGTGTACTGACCCCCAAAAGTTGGACATAGACGGTTATTTTTTATTGTTCATTTTTACGATAATAACAACTAAGCCAATGAGCGAAAGTATAAAACTACCGAACCCAAGCATGAGCTGTATGGCCTCGTAAACTGACAATAGTCGCTCCTTTCTCTTTGGATTTTAGCACCTACATTCATAAGCACCACCACCTTTCAGAAATCAGAGCCACCGCCTTAACTTTTCCGCTTATATAGTATAGCACGTTTTAAAATCTGATTCAATATATAAATAGGTTCTTGTTAGCCTATTTATAACACTTCTTCAAACTGTATGGAGTATCCATTTTAAATGGATACTCAAAACCACTGTCAAAGGTAGGCAAACTTTCTCTTATAAATCACATCTACAAAATAGCGCCTTTCTTATTTTATTGACAGTTTATATCATTTTAGATATAATGGTAACAGAAAAGGGCAGTTGCACCAACAACTACCCCATGCAGAACCGTTTAAGACGGTGGCAGATCTGTAATTATTAAAAATAATCGTCAGCTTGCCAAAGTTCAGACGGTTATTTTTTATTGTTCATTTTTACGATAATAACAACTAAGCCAATGAGTGACAGTATAAAACTACCGAACCCAAGCATGAGCTGTATGGCCTCGTAAATCGACAATAGTCGCTCCTTTCTCTTTGGATTTTAGCACCTACATTCATAAGCACCACCACCTTTCAGAAATCAGAGCCACCGCCTTAACTTTTCCACTTATATAGTATAGCATGTTTTAAAATCTGGTTCAATATATAAACAGGTTTTTGTTGGCCTATTTATAACACTTCTTCAAACTGTATGATTTTACCATTGGTAATTTTATTGGGACTTTTTACTCATATTTGTTCCCTTTTTACGCTCCAAATCTGACCTACGGGTGGAAGCAATAGTTATTCCCAGACCGTCTCAGCCCAAACCTAGATATGGAAGAAGTAAGGAGAAAGCGAAGCCTTTTTCTACCTGTCTTTTCGGAGCTGAAGATTTCAAGAAAGCCGTGTCATATCTGAAATCTTCACTCGCTTTTCTCATCTACTCATGCTATACTATTGATAATGATCGTTAGAAAGTCTGCATGGCCATTAGAGAATATCAAGATTGGGTTAGTCAATGTTATAAGAAGCGCAACTGGTCTACCTACAATCCCTTTCTTCGGACGAATTTTCTCTACAAAGAAGTAGGAGAATTGGCGCATGCCATTTGAAAAATGGAGATTGGACGCGATTGACCAGATGAGCCAGTTAACAGTCAAGAAGAAAACCTCCGCTCGCATTCGCGGGGAGCTAGGCCATGTCTTGGACAATCTCTTTATCATTGCGGATAAATATCAGATTTCAATAGAGGAAGTATGGCAAGCCACAAGCAAAAATTAGAAGAAAGGTTCAGGGACTAATGAAAGTAACCGTCTACTGTGGAGCAAGTTTAGGGGAAAATCCTGCCTACCAAGCAGGAACAATAGCTCTTGGAAAATGGATTGGGGAAAATGGGCATACCCTTGTCTATGGAGGTGGCAATACAGGTCTTATGAGCTTGATTGCAGATACCGTCCTGGCACACGGTGGACAGGTGATTGGCATCATTCCAGAATTTCTAAAAGACTGTGAACTTGCCCACCCCAATCTCTCGGAACTCCGTACAGTTGAAACCATGTCTGAACGCAAACTGGCGTTGATTCAAGATGCAGATGTCTTTATCGCCCTACCCGGCGGACCTGGCACTTTAGAAGAAATCAGCGAGGTCATCTCCTGGGCTAGAATTGGGAAAAATGATAAGCCCTGCATTCTCTTTAACATCGCAGGCTACTATCAAGCCTTAGAGCAATTCTTTGATACCATGGTTACAGCAGGATTTCTAACCCTTGAAGACCGTGAAAAGACACTCTTTTCAGACAAGCTAGACCAAATTGAGCAATTTATTACAGCCTACCAACCACCCGCAGCTCGTGAATATAAGAAATCTATCTAAAGCTCAAAAGCTTATAGTCCTTTAGTTTATCTTTTATGACTTCGTTCACTCGCTTTGCCGTACTCTATAAAATTGCTTTTTGAGTCTTTTTCTGCAAATTGATGTATACTATATTCAGAACCAAACCATTTGTTTGATTTTATAGTCTTTCAGTTGGATTTAGCACTAGGCAACAAGCCCCAGGCATAACTGGAATTAAGCAAGACGAGGCAGTAATGTAATAAATTTAAACCGAAAGACCCGACCATTCATTACTCTACAGAAAGAAACACGGTACAGATTGATCTGGATATCATTATAGTAGGTTCGTTTGCTTTTAAGGCTAGGCGAGTAAACCAAGATATAAAAAAGAACGAAACGACTATACCAGATAGTCTGCATTTGTACAACAACGATGGACAGACGAATCAAAAAATCACGTGCAGCTATTTACCAAGCCTTTATCCACTTGCTCAACCAGCAAAACTACGATACGATTACAGTACAGGATATTATCGACTTAGCAGATGTGGGACGTTCGACCTTTTATGCCCATTTTGCAAGCAAGGAGGTGTTACTAGAGGAGATTTGCGAAGATCTCTTTGCCCACAGCTTTGCCAAGCCTCAAGCACAAAACGATATTCACGGAACTCTTGCTCATATCTTCTACCATTTCAGAAACAATCAAGACAAGGTTGCAACTCTTTTGCTATCTAATAATTTGTATTTTACAAACCGACTCAAAAAAGAATTGCATCGTTATGTCTTTCCACTTGTTCGCACACCACTCATCCACAAAAGAAAACACGTTCCTGAAACTTTTTTAGAGCACTTTGTCGCAACAACTTTCATCGAAACCATTAACTGGTGGTTGCAACAGCGACAAGCGATTGATGAACAGACCATTGCCAGCTATTTCCTAGAAGTGATCGATAGTCGTGTTTCTGGTTTGGAGGAAACAGAAAGAAGCGATACAAAAAGGATTTTTTCTCAAGACAAAAACGCTTAGAATGAAATGTAGAAAGTCCACATTTCATTCTTTCTTATTTTCCCCAAAATTAGAAACTCCTCACCTTGCTTCTCGTAGACATATAGTCTTTTAGTTTACTTTTAGTACTAGGCAAGGAGCTGCAGGCTGTACTAGAGTACAGCAAAGCGAGTAAACGAAGTCATAAAAGATAAACGAAATGACGATATCTCTTATCAAACTCTTCGTTCACAAGTCGAGGTTCAAAACTGGCCATTTTATGCCTTGGTGTGAAATTTCTTTATAAAAGCCTTTACATTTTCTGACATTTTTTGGTATAGTATAGATTGTGATAAAATTATCAAATTAAACATGAAGTAGGTATCTATTTTGGCAGCACAAGATCAAACCTTAATGTATATGCTTGAGAAAAGCATCAAGAAAAAAGCAGCTCTGTTTGAAAGCAACTATTGGGCTTATGCTCTCCGCTCTATTTTTGCTAGTGCCTATTTGGCACTAGGAATTACGATTTCGCTCTATACAGCAGACAAGATCGAACATGTGGCAGCAGGACTTGGAAAATTCAGCTATAGTGTCATGTTCGGCTGGGGGCTTCTTATGATTCTCTATATGAATGCAGAACTTGGAACCTCCAATATGATGTATATGACGGTTGCTATCTACCGCAAAGTCATTCCGACCAAGACAGCTCTGAAAATCTTAGCTAGCTGCATTTTCTTTAACTTTATCGGAGCAATACTGGTCTGCTTCCTCATTGCACAAACAACCCCTTTTTCAATCGGGCATGTGGCGACCGATAGCTACCTGATTCAAGGTACGATTGCTAAAATAGCGAAAACACCTCTAACCCAGTTTATCGAAGGGATTTTTGCCAATATGGTAGTCAATATCGCCGTCTTTGCCTTTCTAAAAATGAAAGATGACGCCGGAAAAATAATAGGAGTCATCTTCATCATCTTTATCTTTGCTTTCTTTGGCTTCGAGCACGTTATTGCCAATTTTTCAAGCTTCTCTCTTGCTATCTTTGCAACAGGAGGCCCCGTCGAAGGCATGAATAGCTTATCCGTCCTGTCTAATTTCCTCTTCTCAGGTTTAGGAAACTATGTCGGTGGTGGCTTGGTAATCGGGCTACTCTACAGCTGGTTGAATGCACAACCGACCACCTATATAGACTGATACTCAATACCAACAAAAAGAGGCTGGACAGAAAGTCCACCTCCACTTCTCAGAGTTCGTATCAAGGTATCAGCGCAGTCGTTGCAGCAGATTTGTTCGTGTTTTACATTCTAAAGCCAACCTCATCAACTTGTGCAGGGATGGGAGGAAATAGACCGTTTCAGCCCGAACCTAGAATGGGAGAAGAGTACGGGAGAAACCGAACTCTTTTTCTACCTACCTATCAACTTCTTTCCCCCTCCCTATTTGGTATAACCGTTTCGTTTATTTTTAGTACTAGGAAAGGAGTCCCAGGTAGTACTGGAGTACAGCAAGACGAGTTAACGAAGTAATAAAAATATAAACTAAATGACTATTTCAAACAATACTAGGACAACAGCACCTCCGAAAAGTAATGCCGAACTACGATACTTTTCGGAGGTGCTTTTTGATATGAGCCCATGTTTTCCCAATGGACTTGTCGTCAGTGAATAGGGAGGAAGAGCTAGAAGTTGATGACCTTGCTCTTCCCATAAGACCTTTATCCTAGTCATTCCATGAACCCTTGTATTAGCTATCATAATAACAGATACTGTATCTAACATTCGTAACGAGAATTTCTGAAACTAGGCTTCGAAAAAGTCGCTCGTCATAGTATCTTCGTAAATCATCAGAGCTACAAGCTCACCACTTATCAAACCCGCAAGGAAAGATATCCTCCGGCATCTTCTTCCAGATGCTTGACCTACTGTCAATGAATCTCTCAATGGGCAACCGTACTCTCGGTAAAAGCAGGTATCAAAACTCGTTTCATCACTCTAAACAGGAGGTTGCCTTAAGTTATTGACATCTTTAAGAAACCATTCTGCTTTTTCAGATGCTTGGTCGTTCTTTTTCGAGAGTATCCCGTAGGTAGCTTTGAGAGCATAGTGGATAACAGTTGGATGACAGCCAGATGAGCTTCAAGATAGGCTCTTCGTTTGTCTTTATCCACTTTTCTTGACTTGGTTACTACACTCACCTCTTTTTCTCTCTGGGTTTTAACCATTCCTAAATGGCATTACGTGAGATTTGGAAAACAGTAGCTACTTCTGAAATACGACCTATTTTGTTACAAGATGCGATCACTTTTTTACGAAAATCTAGTGAATATACCATATCAATAGCATCTCACAACTGTACTGCTTTTATATCATTTTGCCCTATCCAGTGAAAACTCTTTCACTTCACCATCATAAGTAGCCCATTCCTTACTGAAAAAAGCTGGGTTGAGCTGATAAGTAGGAGCAGGTTGGGGATTTGCAACAAAAGGATCTACCACCTTGTCAAATTCGAGCCAACCAAGCCAGCCCATGTGAATAGTATCTTGCATGAAGTAAGGCCTACCACCATCTTTTGAAAAATCAGCAATATTGGTAAAACCTTGACTCTGTAGTTGATACTTAATCTTTTCAACGGTCTGTTGATACATGTCCTCACGTAAGCCTGTATACGCCATCCATTTCTCATTCACTGGTGGAATGACAAAGAGAACATTGGTCTTTGATTTGGCAAACTGAGTTAAAACCAGTTGCAAATCATTGTATTCAGGGGACTTAATATAGGATACATTTTTTTGGGCACCCTTTAGTTGCTCTATTTTTGATTTTAACCGTTTCTTGTAAAACTGATCGTCAATCCCTAAATCATTGCTCTTGGTGTGTTCTTTCGCTTCTTGAATTGCTACTTTTTCAAGAGCTTCGTAAGAAAATTCCTCTGGTAACTGGTCCAATCTTGGCAATACAGCTCGGTCATAGTAGTGATTATAACTTGGTATCAAACTACTAAAAAATATGTCCTGTCGCTTGTTGATGCGCGCCATCAGATTCATAAACTGGTCTTCTGACGCAGATAAATCTGATCCTTCTGCGACTTTCTTGACAATATCTGCCATCGTAACATTCGGATAGAGCTGCAAGAGGCGCTCTGCCGCATGATGAGCAGCCTTATCTCCTGTCTGTTGGGTCAAAAAACTGGTCAACTGGTCACTATTAAAATACTGCTGAAAGGCACTCGCATCATAACCCGTCTTGGTAAACCACTGGGGTGATACGACATACACAACTGTGTTATTTTCAAGTTCTGGCAACATCTGCTGCATGCCAAAATATTGGTTGAGAGAAGCCGCACCGCGTTGTCCTAATAAGTAAGGACGGTAGCCACGGTCATACTTCTCCGCTAAAACAGACGGATGCATACTATCAAAGCGCAACCACTCGCTTGAGCCAAAGAAAGGAACAAAGCGGTGATTGGTATCTGTAAGTGCCTGAACTTTTGGCATTCGTCCCTTAAAGCTAGTAGCAGTCAGTGTCACAGCAGAACGTTTTTCTGCCTGAAAATTATGGTGAAGATTTGTCGGATAAAAGACGAGTAAGAAAACGACCAACAAGGCTGCACAAAAGACTGGGCCTAAAATGAGCCATAGGCGCTTAAGCATTTCTCAACTCCATAATCCCTTCGATGATTTTATTGGCTGTATTCCAGTCATCACGCCCAAATTCTGACACGGGTACACGGATATTAAAACGAGATTCGATTTCAACAATCAACTCCACCGTTCCCATACTATCTAAAACACCTGCATCAAACAAGTCTTCATCCATCATTTCTGACACATCTTCCATAAACAATTCATCAATTATTTCAATTACTTCTGCTTTAATATCCATCAAAAACTCCTTTTTATTTCTTAAACCATAGGTCATTTAAAAATCCAGAAAAGATTAAAAATGACAACATCACCACATGAAAGGTCACTACCATTCCTAGAGCCTGTGTAAAGCGATTGGTAGGCAAGGGGGCAAGCCCTACTTTTTGACGCTCCTTATTAAGCGCTTTTTTCTTACGAATCCAAGCATCATTAACCACCAAACCTAGACCGTGAAAGAGACCGTAAGCGATATAATACCAGGTCACACCATGCCACAAGCCCATGAGAAGCATATTGAGCAAGTAGGCTACACTTGACGTTGTATTGCGGTTTTTAAAGACCTTATTGCGCATGAAAACCATGACCAAGCGCATGAATACAAAATCACGGAACCAAAATGATAAGCTAATATGCCAACGATTCCAAAATTCCTTGAGATCGCACGATAAAAAAGGCTTGTCAAAGTTTCGTGGACTATCAATCCCCATCAGATAGGAAATAGCAACCGCAAACATAGAATAGCCTGCAAAGTCAAAGAACAAATCAAGTCCAAAGGCATACATGACTCCCAAAGTCGGCAAATTGAACCAACCACCTTGTGATAGAGCATATTGCTTGAGCGGTGGTAAAATCATGGAACCCAAGATATGGGCCAAGATGAATTTATACAAAAATCCCAGCATCAGATAGCGCACAGCCACCTCTAGCATATCGAGTAACTCGTTTCGATTAGGGATACTGCGATAATTTTCTTCAAAGCGACGGAAACGATCAATCGGACCGCCTGAAAAAGTCGGCAGAAACAGTAAAAAGCGCCAGAATTGCCATAGATTGAAATCTTTTAAGACACCATCTCGCATCTCAATCATCATACCAACCGAACGGAAAGTCAGATAGGAAATGCCTAGAAAGCCAAAGAGCGATTGATGACCTGAAATAGCAGGTAGAACCTTAACCAACGTTAAAGGTAGGACTGCAAGCAAAACATGGAGATAAAACATCCATTTGTTATCCTTTTTTGTCCGGTACCATTTATAGCTAAAGACCCAGCTTGTTTGCCAGGTTACATAAAAGAAGAGAGCCACAAGTTGAGCCGGACTATCCCCTGTCAACATAAAGACAATAAATGCCAGGCTCACCAATCCCTCATACCAGGCAAAGCGCTTCTTGAAAAATAGACCAATAAAAATGGGGAACACCGCTGCAAGTAGATAAACGAAATACTGAGGCTCCCCATAAGGCTCCAAATGCGGAAACTGCTTTAGAAAATCCATCATCGGTTGTTTACCTCATTGATTAGGCCCTTAATGTCAATCTTCCCATTTGGTGTCAAAGGTAAACTTTCACGATAGAGGAATTTGGAGGGTATCATATAAGACATCATAATATCCTCCAAGTTTTCCTTGATTGCCTTGGTCATATCAATATCACGTTCAAACTGCTCGCGCACACCCTCTTTCAAGATGACATAGGCTAAGAGATTTTGCACCTTGTGATCCTTGTTGTAGCGCGGAACAGCAACTGCAGATTTGATATATTGTGATTTATTAAGATTTTGAGAAACATCTTCTAGCTCAATGCGATAGCCGTTAAACTTGATTTGGAAATCCATTCGACCACTATATAACAGCAGCCCCTCTTCCGTCATAGCACCCACATCCCCTGTATGGTAAGCTGGTAAACCCTCAAATTCAAAGAAGGCTTCCGCTGTCTTTTCAGGATTGTTCAGATAACCTTTTGATACGGCAGGACCCGAGATGATAATTTCTCCCTGCTCACCAACTGGCAGTTTATTCCCTTTTTCATCGATAATAAATGTTGGTGAATCGTCTTTTGTATAGCCAATCGGCAAACGTTTGAGAGTTTTCAACATCTCATCTGTCACTGCTACTGCTGAAAGGGCAACCGTTGCCTCAGTCGGACCATAGGCATTGATAATCCGTACATTCGGAAAACGGTCGCGAAGTTTTTGAGCTGTTTTAACGGTCAATTCCTCGCCATCAAAGTAGAAATGCGTGATGTGTGGCATATTCTTAGCATTGAAATCTTCAGATAACATAGCCAAATCAGCAAAAGACGGTGTCGAAGTCCAAATGGCTATTGGCAAATCCAAAATCGTTGCAAATAATTTTTTAAAGTCCTGCGCCATACTACTTGGTAAAGCAAATAAGGTTCCTCCTAGCGCTAGGGTCGGTGCCCAATACATGACCGATAAATCAAAAGAATACGGAGGTTGAGCCAGCATCTGGGGACGACTTGGTGTAGCAAACTCCTTATCTGTAATCATCCAGTTGGTGAAGCTGAGCAGATTATCATGAGAAATCTGCACCCCCTTAGGCTGACCAGTTGTACCAGAGGTAAAAATGATATAGTAGTTATCATCGCCCTTAACCGAATGGGTTATAGTATAGGCTGTTTTTTCTACAAAAGCATCCTTGATATCAGAAAGATTCAGCTTGGGTATAGACACTTCCAAGGGAAAATCTACAATCCCGATAACCAAACCCGGCTCTGCCACCTCTAAAATAGCCGACACTCGCTCCAAGGCAGAGTGACTATCAATCGGAATGTAGGCATGACCAGACTTAGTAAGCGCTACAAAGGTTGCAAGCATTTCATATTCTTGTCCACCAAAGACAAGGACAGGAGATTTTGCAGGTAGGTTAAGACTATCAATCTTTGCTGCGAGACTATCTGAATCTTCTTTCAAATCACGATAGGTATGCACTTCACCCAAGATATTATAGACGGGAAAGTCTGGCTGAGTCACTGCATACTGCTCAATCGTTTCAATCATATCCTTAATCATCAATCGTGTCACCATTCACCTCTAAAATTCGTTATAAATAAAGCCACCTTGTCCTTGTCCAAGGTAGGAAAAAAAGTATAATAGAGCCAGAAAAATCACAAAATACAGTAATGTTTGCCCTACAAACTTGCATACAATTTGATATTGTTTCATCTCGAATCACTCATTTATCCAAAAATAGTCACTCTATTTTACCATGTTCTATAAGAAATATTCAATCTAAAACCGTTGCGGATTCCTCCCCTTGTTTCTAAAACAACTCGTATCATCATTTCCCCATCAATATGTTGTTTTTTGCATTCCTCTATAAAAAGGCGTATAATAACAGGACATCAAAAGGAGGTTCCTCTATGAAAAAGCTCAGCAAAAATGCCCATATCCGCATACTCAGTCCCTCATCATCCATTAAACGCATCGGCGGTTTCGATGCCAATCTTGCTGCCAAAGAGCGTTTGGAACGTCTTGGTTTTCAACTCTCATTTTCAAGACACTACAATGAGCATGATTTGCTCGGCTCTGCATCGATTGAAAGCCGTGTGACAGACTTACACGAAGCATTTTTAGATGATTGCGTAGACATGATTTTAGCCACAATCGGTGGTTTTAACTGCAATGAGCTCCTCCCTTATTTGGACTATGACTTGATAAAAGCACACCCCAAACCTTTTTGTGGTTATTCAGACACCACGGCTCTACTCAATGCTATCTATGCTAAGACAGGACTCAAAACCTACATGGGGCCTGCCTATTCTAGCTTTAAAATGGAAGCACTCCAAGACTATCAGACTGAAAGTTGGCTAAAAGCCTTGACCCAAACTTCCTATAGCTTAACTCCAAGCAAAAAATGGGGTAGTAATGCCTGGTATCTCCCCGATGCAGAGATGATTTTTCACAAGACCGAGTGGAAAGTGTATCATCATGGACAAGCCGTGGCGACTGCTCTCGGTGGTAATCTCTCAACTTTCTCGCTTCTACGTGGTACACCCTATGCACCGCAGGAAGAAGACTACCTTTTCTTTTTAGAAGAGGCCGAAGAAAATGATTACTACGACTTTGATCGAACGCTAGCAGCACTTCTCCAAGCCTATCCAGAGCCAAAAGCCGTTCTCATCGGGCGTTTCCCAAAAGAATGTGGCATGACCCAAGAACTCCTACTCTATATCCTGGATAAATATCCTATATTAAAGACAATTCCAGTGATGTACGATATGGACTTTGCCCATACGCAACCTCTTTTTACAATTCCTATCGGAGCAAAAATACACGTCGATACCCAGACCATGGCTGTACATGTTGAGAAAGAGTAGAAAGTCATATCTCATGAAATGGAACGGCGCACTCCAAAGTGAGCTAGAAAATCTAATGTTTGAGGTAATGTTCTATGAAATTAGGCTATTGAGATAGAGGTCTATTTAAGAATTGTATAGTCATTTCGTTTATCTTTTATTACTTCGTTCACTCGCTTTGCCATACTCCAGTACAGCCTGCAGCTCCTTGCCTAGTACTAAAAGTAAACTAAAAGACTATAAAAAGTTGAAAATAACAATAGCAAAGCTAGGTACAGGCTGTACTTGAGGTACAGAAAAGTGCTGCTGACCCCATTTGAAGTTGATTTTCGCAGGGATAAATTCCGTCAGCCAATTCCTTGTTATAAATACGAGGCCCTGAACCAGGAGAAACATCCCTCATTCCCTTACCTTGAAGCAAGAAATAAGAGATGAAGCTTTTTCTAAGGAACAATATCAATACCAGTCTCACTCCAACATTTTAGGACTAAAATGAATCGTTCTCTCCCTACCACTCAAAGAAAACAGCACAGATAATGAGGGTTCTTTAATCTCCTACAGTCGGAGATGTTCTATAACTATAAAAAACCTTTCCCTCACTGGGTGAACTAATGCTAGCTATCACTGAGTAGCTTTTTACTACAAAAACGAAAAGGACTTGGTCTTGTACAATACAGAACCAAATCCTTGTATTTATAATTCCAAATCTTTAGGGACTAGCACATAAGCCACTCTTTTTCTTCTACCTAAAATCCCCATAACTGGGGATTTTCTCATTTCTCAGCATCTATTCGAACTGGACGGAAGATAAGGAGACCTAACGCCATGAACCCGATGAGAAATAGGCTCAAAATGGTTACCTGGTGACTGATATGATTTCCCATGGAAATGGTCTGACGGAGACCTGCCACCGTATAGGTCATTGGTAAATAGGGTTGAACCTTTTGGAAAAAGTTTGGGCTTAACTCAATCGGGTAGGTTCCTGCACTTGAGCCCAGTTGTAATAATAAGAGAAGCAAGGCCGCAAACGATCCTAAATGATTATTCCAGCCAATCAGAGCTGTAACCAGAGCCATGAAAGTCCAGGCCGCAAGGAGAATTAGACCAAAGGTTGCAAGGGGATAGCTTGAGTCTATGCCAATCAAATGAAGTGTAGCGTACAGAATCACACTAGCTAGTGTCGCAATAGTACCATTGATTACGAGCTTATTACTTGCCCACTCTGAACGTGAGCTATATTCTTTCCCGTCGATACGTTTAGCAAAAATGACATTGGTTGAAAGAGCCACAACCATCAGAGCAACAGACACCATATAAGGCGCCATACCTACCCCATTGGTCGGAACCTTATCCTTATCTTGATGAGATAGCGTAACAGGTTTTGACACCATATCCGCATTGTTACGCTCCACCGCAACAAGAGATAGTTGCTCATGCGCCTGACTCAAAGAACCTGCCAAACTATCTGTTCCTGTCTGGAGTTTATCAACTCCAGCGACCAGTTCTTGACCACCACTTTGCAATTTGTCCGTACCTGCCTGTAATTGCTTAGAGCCGTCAGCCAAGCGCCCGACGCCCGTTACAAGACTTGCAGAGTTGCTATCTAGAGCCTCAAGACCTGAGGCTATTTGACTTGCTCCTGCCATGATCTTGCCATTGTTTTTGACTAACTGGTTAGCCCCATTACTCAGCTGGGCAACCGCATCAGTATAGAGGGTCACGCCTTGTCCGAGACGATCGCTACCACTTGCCAAGGCAGACTGCAATTGTCCTACACCTCCTGCCAAGGTTTGACTACCTGATGCTAATTGAGAAAGAGCACTATTTGCCTGATGAAGACCACCTGACAATTCTGTAATCGCCATAGTGGCACCTGGCAAGGCTTGATTGGCTCCAGCTGCTAATTGTTGAACTCCCTCTTTCAAACCTGCTACTTGGCCTGCCATTCCGCCTGTATTTCCCAAAACAGCAAGAGTGTTCTGCATGCTAGCAAGTTCTTGTAAAATCGCCTGTGCCTGTGCTACCGTTGTAGACGGATGCGCCTCAATAGCTGCTACTAATTCCGCTTGTTGATTAGCATCCATGGTCTGATAAGCTGATGTTGCTTGCAGGGCTACTATACTAGCTTCCTTATCTGCCTGGCTAGAAACTATCATGGTTTGGGCCTGAGCCCCAATCGTCTGTAAACTAGTTGTAATTGTCGCCGTTTCAAGATTTGGAACCGTCAACCCTGAAACGTGCGTATTTAGTTCGTTGATGCCTTCTTGTAAACCGGAAAGACCTTGGATTAAACTAACTAGGCTCGCTTCCTGCTCTTTCGATGAGGTCGTTGCTGTAGCTAATTGTGACAAGCTATCACTAATTCGATTAGCCCCTGCAACTAACTCTTGAATCTGGTCTTGACCAGACTGTAGTTGCTTGACCCCTGCAAGTAATTCAGCAGACTTGTCATCCAGTTGACTAGCTCCTCCGGCTAGACTTTCTACACCATTCGTATAGGGTAATAAACCATTTACAAGCCCCGTTCCACCCCTTGTGGCTTGGGCTACACCGTCCGTATAGCGAACGAGACCTGAGTGGAGCTGATCTGCTCCTTCTGACAGGGTTTGAGTAGAGGTTGCAAGCGTCCCCAAGCCATTTGCTAACGTCTGACTTCCTGCCACAAGAGCCTGACTTCCATGATTGAGCTGCTGTCCCCCATCTGCTGCCTTACCGAGACCAGCTTGTAATTGTGACATGCTAGAAAATACTGCTCTTGTATAGGTTTGGGTAATATTTTCGGACACAGATTCTTGAAGCTTATTCATGGCTGATTCGCCCATTTTTGCAGCGACAAAACTATGACCTTTTGAGGTCTGATAGTCAATCTTTAATTGCTCTGGCTTGTCTGTCAAGAGGCTAGCAGCTTTTTGGGACAAATCAGCTGGCAAGGTGACAACCATATAATAGGTACCTGCTTCTAACCCTTTTTCTGCATCTTCACTTGAGACAAAGTGAAAATCAAGGTTCTCACTTTCTTTCATTGATTTCACCATGTCCTGCCCAATCTTCAAGTCTTTACCCTGAAATTCAGATGCTAGATCTTTATTGACTACCGCAACAGGCAAATTCTTGACATTGCCATAGGGATCCCACATGGAGGTTAAAAAACTTAGATTATAAAGGGCTGGAATACAGGCAACCCCAATCATCACAATCCATAGGCTTGGCTTTTTTAGGATATGCTTCATTTGTTCTAACATACTATTCTCCTTCATACTTTATATAGTCTTTTAGCTTACTTTTAGTACTAGGCAACGAGTTGCAGGCTGTACTAGAGTACGGCAAAGCGAGTTAACGAAATAATAAAAGATAAACGAAAGGACTATAAAAACAACATCCAACTTAGGAGGCGATATCATCTCGATTTCAGAGGGCTTGTCTCTCCTTGCTTTCTAGACGAGCAACCTGTCTCCACTACCTAAAAGGGGAGAGCAAGATTTTAAGCTGGATGACCGACTTCAGAATGTGATTCCGACCAATATTAGACACACCGTCCAAAATATGATATAGTATATTATACAAAGCCAGCAGACAAAATCAAGTTTCAAAAACTAGTTTTGGACACATTGTCCAACAATGTGCAAAAAGGAGAAACAATGGGCATGGATACACGACGCAAAGAAACCCAAAAAGCCATTTTAGAAGCCATGGTGACCTGCTTACAACACCAGCAATTCAATGAGATTACTACCACTCACCTCGCCCAGACAGCAGGCATCAGTCGCTCCAGCTTTTACACCCATTATCGGGACAAATACCAGTTGATTGAAGCCTACCAAGAGGCCTTATTTATTGAGATAGAAGATATTATCACCCAGTATAGACGCGAGCGAAAAGAAGTTTTCCTTGAAATCTTCGTCCTCCTCTCTCGCGAACAACTCCTATCTGCCCTCCTCACCCACAACGGCAGTCAAGAAATCCAAGCCTTCCTTATCAATAAGGTCCGTCTCTTCATCAACAATGACTTGGCAGATCGCATCAATCTTGATACCTTGTCCGAAGTAGAAAAAGACTACTGTAGCATTTACTTCGCTCACGCTTTCTTTGGTATTGTCCAAGCCTGGATTAACAAAGGAAAAGCTGAATCTCCGACTGAGATGACCACTCTGGTTATGAAATTATTACCGTAATCCAATCCGCTCCTACAAGCGGATTTTTTTCATTCATCCCAAGACAAACACACAAAGTGCTGTTAGAGCAAAAGGTCCGCTTTCTGAATGCCAACATGAGGCTTGGCAAAAAGTCCCAGCTCTCTCACTTTATGAACCGAATGATGTTGACGCAGTGGTCGCTTTAATGGCTATCATGCCGTTGGAGCTGTGCGGGAGGTGAAATGGTCTGGGAATAGACCGTTTCCACCCGAAGCTAGAATGCAGGAAATAAGGTAAAAACCGGACTCTTGCTTATGTATTTTGAGTTCTTTCCCACTCCCTACTGTATCTCGTTTCTCTACAGAAATATCTCTTATAAGATAAACCTTTGCTTCATGAATGAGGTTCATGTATTGTTATCAATTCAAACTAATAGTAGCTTGTATTTCTAAAAGTAACGTGCTACAATAGTTTTTGCAAACGTTTTCTATAGTGATTTTCTAAATTTTGAGGAGTTCCCATGATTGAAGCACATCATTTATCAAAAACTTACACACTCGTGGATAAGGAAGCTGGCTTGTTGGGGTCAATTAAGTCTTTTTTCCGTCCGAAAAAACGCTATATTCCTGCTGTCAAGAACATTTCCCTCTCTATTCAAAAAGGTGAAATCATCGGCTACATAGGCTCAAACGGAAGCGGAAAGTCAACGACTATTAAAATGCTGACAGGCATTCTCTATCCCGATGAGGGACAGGTCTTGATTAACGGTCTTGATCCATCCAAAGCTCGGACTGCTATCAATCGGCAAATTGGTGTTTTATTCGGTCAAAAATCTCATCTTCGATGGGACATTCCTGTTATCGAATCTTTCTTTCTCCATGCCAAGATTTATGATGTCCCTGATTCTCTTTATCAAGAACGACTCAAACATCTGACAAAACTCTTGGAATTAGAAAGTATTCTCAACCAACCTGTTCGTAATCTTTCTCTCGGTCAGCGGGTCAAGTGTGAATTCGCAGCGATTTTTCTCCACCAACCTGCTATTGTCTTTTTGGACGAACCTACCATTGGACTAGATGCAAGTGTTAAGGAGCTAATCCGTAATTTTATCCGTACCATGAACCAGGAATTTCAAACAACCTTTCTCATCACTTCTCACGATATGCAGGACATTGAAAGTCTCTGCGAGCGGATTGTCATCATTGATAAGGGACAAAAAGTCTACGATGGTAGTCTGACACATTTGAAAAAGAACTTTTCCAAGGTCAAAACCATTGCTTTCACTACGCATACAGCTATTGAAGCTCCACTGAAAGCTCCACACCTTGAATGGAAACAGCTTGACTCACATCATTTTGAGATTCATTACCAAACTGAACACCTCAATAACGCTCAGATTATCCAGCTTGCCTTTGCCCAATATCCTATTGAAGATGTGACCATGAAAGAAATCACGATTGAGCAAATTGTCAAGCGCATTTATGAGGAGGGGCTTCATGATTAAGTATCTTCACGTTACTCGGCAAATGCTCATTTTGCAGTTGCAGTACAAGTCCTTTTTTATAGCAACACTCACTTCAATGTTGGTAAAAATACTGGTATCCCTCTTTGTCTGGAAAACGATTTTCCTTGCCCAATCCGAGGTCAAGGGCTATAGCCTTGCGACCTTTACAACCTATATTATCTTTGCCAACCTCTTGAACAATCTCAATAGCTTTAGCATTGGTCGTAATTTAGCCAGCTCCATTGTCAAAGGAAACATCACAGGCGAACTACTTCTGCCTTACTCACCAATTACAGCTCTCTTTTTTAACGATTTTGGGCTAAAAATCATTGAAGCTATAAAGTTCCTCTTGGTCTTAGCCGTTATCCCCTTGGTCAATCCTGAGTTTTATCTACCTGACGCCAAAGTCTGGGGACTGTTTCTATTAACCAGCCTTCTTGGCATGTTTATGGTCCAACTCATGGATCTCGGTTTTGGACTACTCTCTTTTTACACAGTCAATACGTGGGGACTTTTTGTCTTGCGGGAGGGAATTTTCAGTCTGTCAGCCGGTGTGCTTTTGCCCTTGAGTTTTTATCCTGCACCAATTGCGAATATCCTAAACATGTTACCCTACAGCTTTGCAGTCAATTTTCCCATCAATATTCTCTTAGGAAAAGAGGTAGATACCAGCCTATTTTGGATACAATTCATCTGGGTACCTATTCTAACTGTGCTGATGTACTTCCTCTGGCAAACGGCAAAGAAGCGTCTGATTATTTTTGGAGGTTAGGATGAAGCGATACGCAACACTTTATTATTACAATATCAAATCTTTTCTGATTGCTGCCATGTCTTACCGCATGGACTTCTTCATCGGGCTTCTCTCATCTCTCATGGAACAATTTGTCTACCTCATCTTCCTTAATGTCCTCTTTGGAAATATCAAGGAAATTGCAGGATTTTCTTACGGACAAATGCTGTTTGTCTACGGAATATCAACCATTGGGCGGTCAGTACATCTGATTTTCTTTGACAATCTCTGGATGTTTGGTAGTCGCTATATCCGTGAAGGAGAGTTTGAACGACTGATGGTTTTACCAATCAACCCTCTCTTTCAGTTGATTTCAGAACGGATTCAACTGCAGGGAATTGGCACAACCATCATCGGGATCATTGCAACAAGTAAAGCCTACCAGATGCTACAACTCCAGTGGAATCTTATGGAACTGCTCTTATTTGCCCTCAGCTGTATCTGCATTGGTCTGCTCTATGCCGCTATCCAGTTAGGACCGACTGCACTTGCCTTTTGGATCGTTGAATCTTTCCCCATTACTGTGGGAATTTTCTCGCTCAACCAAATGGCTCAATATCCCATTAACATCTACCCAATGGCCATTCAAATCTTGCTGATTTTTATCTTTCCCTACGCCTTTACTTCCTACTTCCCAGCCCTGTACTTTCTCAACAGAAGTACCACTGGACTCCTACTTCCTCTCGTTATCGTCCTCATTTTCACCATTAACTACACCCTCTTCAAGTACGGCATGAAAAAATTCAGCAGTGTAGGGAATTAAAAAAGTCTAGTAGACTTTTTTAACACGAACCCAGAAACTAAAAAGCGAGGTAGGATGAGAGACTTTTTTTACACGAGCCCAGAAACCAAAAAGCGAGGCGGACTGAAAGACTTTTTAACCCAAACCTAGAAAGTAGAGCTATAAAAGCTGATAAAATCAGCGGATTATAAATTTGAAAAACTGGCGACAAAATTAGGGCTTTCATCTCGGCTTCAACCCGAATGGAGAAAGGAAAGAGGGGGTAAGTCAAGAACTTTTTCAACCCAGTCTCAACAGTGAAAAGGGGGACGGTCAGGGACTGGTTCAAAACGAGCCTAGAAATTAAAATGCCTAGCTTGGATGAATAACTGTTTCAGCTCAAGTTCAAAAACTACAAGGAGGGAGGGCAACATTCAAGCATATATATTATAATGATAAACAAAAAGCACGGTAATCATGAACCGCACCCCAAAAGTTAGAACTAAAAATCTAACTTTTGAGGTGCAGTACATCACTATCATGCTTTTCTATTGCATTCAACAGGTATACTGAGCATCCGCAAAGAAGTCAGCAGAGTGCCCGATAACAGTGCACTAGTACATCTTTCGCTGCTGCAGTATTTGCCACTTTCTCCTATGGAAATCCTAGTCTTTAAACATCAAAACGATACTTTATCAACTTGCCTCGATGAACTCCACGTTCTATCTTAGGTGGCACTTCCTCGTCTGTATTTGATTTTTATTACATATCGCTCGCTGACAGCGATAGGCAAGAACTCAAAAAAGCCTTACCACATTAGGATAAGACCACTTCTTCAATCACCTGCAAGACCCCTGAGGTGTCATTAGAGGGAGCTTGGAATTTCGCTGCCTGACAAACGCTCTCAGGGCTACCTAGCATGGCATAGGAGTGCTCCGCATAAGCCAACATCTCCAAATCGTTATCACTATCACCAAAAGCCATGATTTCAGACGCCTCTATCTGCCAGCGTTGGGCAAGAAAATGAAGCGCAGTGCCTTTGTTGACATCTGGTTGCACAATATCGATGAAGTTAAAACCACTCGACACTGCACGCGCTCTTCCTTTTCCTATTGCATTTAAGTCTTTCACTAGAGCCCGAATGTCCATTTCTGGTACATCCAAGGTTAAAATAGTGAAGTCATCATCTGGTAAACTCCTCAAATCCTCAATTTCCTGCCACTCATAATTGTGCTTGGTAATCAATTTCTTGAAATCTTCAGGTGCACTCTGGGCAAAATAGAGAGCTTTTAAGCCACTGATAGAACAACGATGCAAAAGATTTTTTTGTGCCAACAAAGCAATCAAGTCTGCTACTGTTTCCAGTTCAAAATGGTACTCTACAATCTTCTGACCATTTTCTACAATGACAGATCCCACTTCCGATACAATGGTCATCTGGTCATGAACATCTGGAAAAAAAGATTTGATTTGCTGGTACTGATTTCCCGAAATAGCGACCACCCGAATGCCACGTTCGTGTAATTGCCGCCAAACACGTGCAAAACGCTTACGGTCATAATCATTCTGCGAATTTAAAAACGTTCCATCCATATCAAAAGCAACGAGTTTAATGGTTGATTGTTGCATCTTCTTTACCCTCTAAATAATCTTCTATCACCGCAAGAACCCCTTGGTCAACATGTGATGGAGCAAGGTATTTGGCTACTGCCTTTACCCGAGCGGTCGCATTGTCCATGGCATAGGAATGTCCTGCATAGGACAATAACTCTAAATCATTATCGCTGTCGCCAAAAGCAAGAACGTCACTGGCTTTAATTCCTAGTGGTTTCAAAATCTGCTCCACTCCCCAAGCCTTATGCACGCCTTTGGGTAACATACTCACCGAGCCATAACCACTTGTCACCGCATGTATCTGGTTGCCAAAAACTTGATTGCATTCTGCTACAAGCATATTCACCTGCTCCTCTTTGACCCAAAAAGCCGCATGGGTAATGGTGGTGTCATGAAGCGCATCACGTAAGTCATCCAGGCGAACAATCTTATCCCAAAAGGCTTGTAAGTGCGCTTCTGTAATAGCCAGATTTGTCCCCGCAAAAGGCTGAGGAGAACGCTTATCAATGTAAATACTCCTATCGTTTGAAATCATCAAACAATATTCTTCTACTCGATCCTCGTAATATTCAATCAGCTTTTTGATGACACTGGACTCCAAGGTCTTGTAAAATACCGTCTTTCCCTTACAGTAGAAATGAGCACCATTTTCTGCTAGAAATAAAACCCGATGCTCAAAACCCGCAAAGAGATCCAGTAAGCGCGCCAAGCTATTGCCACTTGCTACAATAAAAGGAATTCCCCTTGCCTCTAATTGTAGGAGAACCCGCTCAAACCGCTGACGATCAAATTCACCACAATCATCTAAAAAAGTTCCATCCATATCTGTTGCAATCAGTTTTATCATACAATCTAACCTTTTCCCTTTCAAGGGGGGTGCAAAACCCGAGTGGGTTGTGCATCTCAAATCCTAATGTAACTCTTTCTATTATAACACAGAAACAATCGAGTAGAGACTAATTTCTAGTCCCTCTCACACCACCGTGCATGCCGTTCGGCACACGGCGGTTCAACTACCTTTTAACGCATGTCGTTCTAGATAATAATCTAAGCAAGAAACCAGTCCACGTTTAGCGAGGGCTGGTTTTGATATGGCACGTTTCAGTACTGACCTCTGAGCCACTAATTGATAATGATCACCCCATCCAGATACTTTATCCGCTATCCACTTCGCAACTCCTAGTTTGAGAAACCCCCATAGTCGCCTAGATTTCTTCTTCTATTGTTTCCAGATAATAACTCTAACTCGCGTCCTCAGCCTTTCGTCGATGTCTGCCATAGCAGTTTTCATATTCGTCAAGGAAAAGTAGTTTATCCAACCTCGGATAACCCAGTTCAGTTGCTCAATTCTGCTGTCTAGGTCAATGCTCCATTTGCGAGTCGTTAGTTGCTTGAGTTTCCTCTTGAAACTCTGCACGCTACCTCACGATAGTCAGGCTTGGGAGTCGCTATTGGGTTCACCGGTAGCGGGTGCCCGCAGAGGACTTTCACCTCAGATGTACGACATGTCCGTCGTACACAAAAAATCCAACTTAGAAATACTAAGCTCGAACTAGAAAACACTCTTCGAGATAAGCAAAGACGCCTTAAACCATTGAATATTAGTATCGAATTTGGTTTATATCCTACTGAATCTGACTTAACAGAGCTTCAGTAATATTTCCCATATACCAACCTCAAAAATTATATGAAGTTGAAGCCTATCACAAAAAATTAGCAAATATTTTGGATTCCGAATTCTCAACCGAACGTGAGTTCCTAGTTATTGAGATAGAGGAAATGGAAAGTCGATTGACAGCCTTGAACCATGACCTTCAAGAACTAGGAAGTATTCCAAATCTTTCAAGTGAGTTCTTAGAAAACTACTCTAAACTAATAGCTACAATCAATGCACTAAAAGAACAAAACGAGGCCTACTTAAAGGAGTCTAGTCTATCCAAGGAAAGATCAGAAGCAGACGCTGACTTGAAACGAAGTACAGAAGATATCCTTCTAGATTTAGAAGGAAAAATCAATAATAAGATGCGTAAATTCAATAATATTCTGTACCCAGATATTCGCAAAGCTCCTCAAATTAACCTCAGAGCCTATAATAGCTACTCCTTCTATACCCCTGACGACGACGGTACAGGAACTAAGTTCAAAGGAATGATTCTTTTCGACTTAGCGATACTTTACCTTACTAATTCATTACTACTTAGCAATATCAGCTACCAAGTAACCGAAGCTCTTTTGACATTATATGACCGTGCAAAATCATTAAATACACAAGTCTTTTTAGCCTTCGATAAAGCTAGCTCTTATGCTATAGAAGCCAATCAGCTCTTGTCAGAAAGTACTGTATTAAGACTCTCTAGCAATGGAAATGAACTCTACGGTATTTCATGGAACAAAGGAGAAAACTCCTATGAGGTTTAGTTACAATAAATTATGGAAACTACTAATTGATAAAGGATTGACTAAGTCAGCACTCAGACAAAAAGTAAGAATCAGCTCTTCTACTATCGCAAAGTCAGGCAAGGAAGAGAATGTCACTACTGATGTACTTCTAAAGATTTGTACAGTACCAGAGTGTCGGATTGGGGATATTATGGAAATTATACCATGAGTTGAATAATGGGATACTCTATATTAAACTAAAGATTATGAGAAACTATAAATTATTCCGATTGTTTCTAACTCTTCGAACAAGTATGAACTTTCACAGTAACCGCCCGATAACAGTATAAAGAGCGAACCAAAAAAGAGTAGCATATTCCACAGCATAGAAAAACCGGCTCTATAATTTCTGTAGTGGGTAACACCACCGCAGAGATTATGGAGCTGTTTTTGTGTAGAAAAAATCCCATATGACTTATAATGAAAAGCGACCAAACTCACATTAGAAAGGCTCATATGGAACAATTCGATTTTATCACAAAACTTCTTGGAATTAAAGACTCTAATATCATATTCGACAAGGAAATACTCGATATGGGAACCCATAAGGAATTGAAGGCAATCTTAGATTACCTTGCACCGCCTTGCCCTCACTGTCAAGGACAGGTGGACAAATACGATTTCCAGCGTGAATCTAAGCTCCCTTTTCTTGATTGTGCTGGCTATAGGATTTTGATTCGTCTCAAAAAGCGTCGTTTCAAGTGCAAAGACTGTGGAAAAATCTCTGTCGCCGAGACTTCACTTACCCCTAAAAATCATCAGATTCCAACCATCGTCAAACAGAAAGTTGCCCAGCTTCTCATCGAGAAAGCATCCATGACTGCCATAGCCGACAGACTTTCCAGCTCTACATCAACAGTTATTCGAAAACTAAATGAGTTCACGTTCAAGACTAACTTGAATAGTTTACCTGAAATGATGAGCTGGGACGAGTATGCCTTCAAGAAGGGAAAGATGAGCTTTATTGTGCAAGATTTTAACACAAATAACATCATCGCTATCCTTAATGGGCGGACACAGGCGGTCATCCAAAATCGCTTTCTGAGATACCCTAGACAGGTCAGAAACCGCGTTAAAATCATCACTATGGACATGTTTAGCCCCTATTATGACCTCGCTAAGAAGCTTTTCCCTTACGCTAAAATTGTTCTTGATCGTTTCCACATTGCACAACATTTAGGTCGTGCTATGAACCGTGTCCGTACCCAAATCATGAATGCTTTTGACCGCAAATCGCATGAATACAAGACGCTTAAACGCTACTGGAAATTGATTCAACATGACAGTCAAAAACTCAGTGACAAGTGTTTTTACCGCCCGACCTTTCGTATGCATTTGACAAACAAGGAAGTAGTCGAACATCTTTTGGGCTGCTCTGACGAACTTAGGAAACATTATGACCTCTACCAGCTCTTGCTTTTCCATTTTCAAGAGAAACAAGCTGACCATTTTTTCGACTTAATTGAAGAACAGATAGATGGTGTCAAGCCATTCTTTCAGACTGTTTTCAGGACATTCATGAAAGATAGGGACAAGATTGAGAAGACATTAGTGTTGTCCTATTCAAACGCCAAACTTGAGGCTACAAATAACATCATCAAAGTCATCAAGCGGAATGCCTTTGGATTTTGGAACTTTGAAAACTTCAAAAAGCGGATTTTGATTGCTATCAGCATCAAAAAAGAGAAGACCAAGCCGGTCCTCTCTAGATGTTAGCTTTTCATCTACTCACTACAGTTGACAATGAGCCCTAAAAAATACTTTTAAGCGCCTTTCTGTTTCTATCAGCTTCATTTCGGTATGCTACCATATAGTCATACCTGAACTACTAGTACGGACAGATATTTCTTTTTAGTCATATACCAGCACGCTGTCTTTTCGATCTGCAATATGGTAAAGTTTTCTATGCGTTATAGCTCTCTTTTCTCATTTTTCAAAGAATGAAAAAGAATCTTATCCTTAAAAGAGTCTCTCAGTTCCTTGGTAACGACTTGACTTCCTTTGTCAGTGACGATTGACACCTCTCCATTTTCTTTAATAGTAAAATTTCGAATATCAATTTTTTCTTCTTCATCCCTTTGGTTAACGATTTTTTCTGAAATGTGAATGCCATTATTCTCAAAAGAAATCTCAATATCTGATGAACCAAGGGAATCTTGTTGAGCTAGCTGAATGACTCCTTTTTCTATCGTCACTGTATCTCTATCAAACATTTCTTGTTCGTTCATCACGTTTCCCTCCTATTTTATGATCCTATGGCCATAATCTGGTCTAAATTAGCTGCTACACTATCGTCTAAATGATGCGAAATCATGATAACCAACTTATCTGGATCTTTTAGTAATTCATTTTCAATCTCAATCGCCGTATCCTTATCTATTGCAGAGGTCGCTTCATCCATTATTAAGATAGGAGTATCTCTAACAAGAGCTCTCGCAAGAGAAAGCCTTTGTTTCTCACCACCTGACAAACGATCTCCTTTCATCCCTAAAACAGTATCTAACTGCTCTGGCAAAGACATGATTTGATCATAAAGACGCACTTTCTTTAAGGCTTCGATAATGATTTCATCACTAATTTCCTTTCCAAGTGTGATATTTTCACGCACGCTTAGATTAAAAATAAAACCTTCTTGACTAAGATAAGCAATTTCCTTGGCAAAACAATTATCTACTGTCGGATTCAGAAGATGCTCACCCAGCCAAATCGCTCCTTGCTGCGGAGTTAAGCGTCCCAATATGAGCTGAATAAGCGTGGACTTCCCACTACCGCTAGGACCAAGAAGCGCATATTTCCCCCCTGCTTCAAATGTAAATGATTGATCTCTAAATATCTCCTTTTCCCCACGAGCAAAATGAAGCTGTTCTAAAGAAATCATTTCAACATCCTTGAACTCATGCGTTTTCGCAACTGTGATTGTCTCTAAACGCTCAATAATCTCATCCATTCCTGTTGATTGTATGTATAATTCGCTCACTTCTGACGTCGAAGATAAGAATATCGTTAATATGGTTGGGATGGATATGAGCATACCAAGTGATAATTCATTTTGGAGTACTAAGTAAAGAACAAAAGCAAACATGAGTCCTTCGAATATCTTTTGTGTCCCTTGAAAAAGAAGTGTCGCAAATGCTAGATACTTCTTGGCTGTAAAGCGATCGTTCTCCATCTCTTCTTCGCTCATTCGTATCTTATTTCTCAACAAGTCTAAACTATCAAAATTTTTTAAAACATCATATCCCGAAGTATACTCCTGTAAGATATTGGTAAAATGAGCACTTGAAATCGCCAGCTTCTGATAGGCATTTCCTATCTTGACACCAAATCTTGTACTCACACTTCTTAAAATAACGAATAACAGCAAAGAAAATAAGCCAATCTTCCAATGAATGAAAAACAATACTGCAAGTGAAACGATACTTAGGGTTATCTGACCAATAATAGACAGAAAAGGCAGAAAATAAGTTCCATAAGCTCTTTCTAAATCTGCCGTGTACCATGCGATATATTCACCATGATTGATACGATGAAAATTTTCATAACCCATTAACGACAAATTTTTACTAATGCGATTCCCCAACAGCAGCATCCATTTTTTTAATAAATTTGCATTACAAATAGATAAGGCACAGAAGATGATTTCGTTCATCAGCATCATCACAATTAGTATCGCAATTCCAGCATATAGTTTCGGACTTTGAACAAGTAAAAAATCGACAACCACTGCTCGAGTGTAGATACTTAAAATGGAAAACACTCCAAACACAATCGCTAAGATAGTCGCACTTAGCCATAAGAAAAACGTGGCTTTCGCATATTTTTTATATCTAAATATCTTTTTCATTTCCACTCCTCCATCTTAGATATTACCAGTAATTATGCCATAAAAGGGATAATATTGTCTACAATCATCTGCAAAGAAACTCTCCCAAACCTTTACTGGAAGAACCTGTTTAACCGGTCGGTTATATCGACCATAGCAAGAGTTATGAAGACAACACTCTTGAGCAATATAACCTAAAAATACGATATATTGTTCAAATATTTTATGGAATTCCCTTTTTATTGCAAACAGCGTATACTGGCTCGCAGATCGAAAATCAATATACTGATAAACCTTATTTAAAATAGAATACGATAGAGTGATATTCTCATAGCAGAATCCATCAACTCCATTATTCCTAAAAATATACATCCTAATAATTGTGCTATCATACTCTACATTGAATAAGCATCTGAATGCTTCCTGTATATTCGTCTTAAATAAATAATGTGCATTAATCTGACGATTAAAATCTATAATCCTCTTTAAATATGGACCACTAGTTCTTAAAACATACAGTTGATGTAGGGCTTTAAGGGTAAGAGCAGGAGTAAACACTGATCCATTTTCTAAACTGATTAATGTATAATTAGTATCCATTTTAATTCTATTTATCTTAAAATCAAATTTCGATAAAACCAAATGAATGTTATACACGATATGCCCCAATTCCAATAGCATCAATGTTTTTCTTATAGATTTGTATAAATCATACTTCATTTTCCCAGTTTTAATAAGAATGTCGCCTTTTTCAAACGAAACATCATTATTTTGACAGTATACTACCTGATATTTGTCACTTACCTCATTTTTATATAGAAACTCGTTACCTCCGTTACAAATAAAGCATTCTTGCAGATAGAATGAACGAGCAGAGGGATATGATTTATGGATAAGATAAGGGGTTTGAGAACACTCAGATATTCGACTCACTGAAAAAATTTCAAAAATTTCTTCAACAAGTGGAGATACTTTATCCACACTCTCTCCTTTGTTCCAAACAAATTCCTCTTCTTCTGTAACCTGTTCAAAAATAGAATGTCCTCTAAAGAATGAATAGTCAGCAATAAAATCCTCTTGTGTAAACCTCATTGTAATCCCTTTCTATTCAACAAGTTTATTTCAAGGTAATGGTAGCAAATCTGATCTATATGTTCGATTTTTTACTGGATAAAAATGCACTTCTTTTGCCTCTTTTATCAATACTTTAACACAGTACAACCCAAAACATTCTAATATCTTTGGAGTCATATTATAATAAAAAACTTCACCATATATAGCGTTCAATTCTTCTACCACTTGTTCTGTCGAACCACTATCAACATTGACAATATCTAAATATTTGACTTTTTTTGACTCTAATAATATTCTTCTAAATTCCTCACTCCTCTGATGCGAATTAAAATATCTCAAAATATATTCTCCAATGTCCTCTTGAATTAACTTATCTGTTAAATCGATATAATCAATTGCCTGCTTTACTGATGTATATTTCTTATTAGAATGAAAAACCATATTAGCTTCATAAAAAGCCTGCTTTAGCGCATCGTTTAAGTCAGAAGAAGCTCCAAAACCACTCACAGAAAATAATTTCTGTTGGTCTGTGGATCTATCTAAAATAAGACACCAGGAAACATAAATTTTTAAGCTTCTATTAATTAGTAAAAAATGAAGGTCATATCCCAACGAGTTGAATGTCATTACCTTTGCTTTAAAATTTTTAGGTAAGGAGTCACTTTCAATATTCAGCACTTCAAACTCATCATCATACCAAAAACGAATCAACGAATCTCTTTCATAAGTTTCAAGTAAAGCAAAATATAATGCCTCATCTATACTATTGCCTAATGCTATACCATTGGAATTTCCTCTATTTGAGATTTGGAAACTACCCTCAGCAATATTGGGTGTATTATAGTATATATATTCTAGAGGTATATATTTTTTTTTAGTTTCTTGAATATTTTTTAGCTCAAGTAGATTTTCAGCTCTCTTTCCAATCAATCGTTTAGCCCAATATTGACCATAACAATTAAAATTCAACAAAGTATTAAAATCATTTATGCTCTCCCCTTTAATATTGTCAATATTAAAAGATACCATTCTTTCTAGATACTCATAAAAGGAATGAGCCTCATAATTCCTACTGTGTATTGGTGCTGCTCCATGAAGCTTTGAATATTTTCTAGATCTAAATAAATGAACTGAGAAATCATCATATTCATAATAGGAAAACTCCGAATGTCTAATTATATTTTTTAGTAAAGTTAGGTCTCTAATATTTTCCTTTCTAGTCCTAGTGATTGTATTTAATCCAGTCCTTTTCAAAATAAGAAAATCATCAAAAAAATCAATTTCAACAATACGCTCATTAGATGATATATACGCAATAATTCTCTCTTGCTCCATTCCTTGATAAGGAATAAATTCTAACTCAAACTCGTCAGAGATATTCCTATTCCGTTTAGGAAAAAATAGCTTATTGTCTAAAATTTCAACTTTGTTGTTCTGTCGTATCTCTTCTTTTAAATAATCAAGCATTTATTATCGCTTCCTTCCTCATATTGATACAACTTTTTAACAACTCTTCCAATATTTTGTTCTTTTTCAATGATCTTATTTATTAACTCTTGCATATTAGGAAAATACATTTTTAAAATATCCATATATAATGCACTATTAGAAACCTCATCTTCACTCTTTTCGGCATTGACTGGAACATTCGTTATATCAAAAAAGATATTGTCAATACATTCTGTTTTAGAAATTCCAAACCCAATATCGTTTTCTCCAAATATATTACGATATTTAGCCATTATAAATGGATAAAATATTTCATAATCATACACAATTGTCGATATTCCTTCTTTAAACAAAAAATAATCTTCTTTTTTAGATAATATCTCCATTTCTAATGGCGCTATAATCGTATTTAACTTGTAATCTCGTATATCAATAATGATGCAGTTGCCTTTAGGTATATTTAATATATCTAGTTTCTTAGATCGTAGCACTTGCAATATATATTTAGCAAACATATCTGAAATTTCAATGATATCATCGTGTATATTGTTAAAATAAGTAGTCCCTAGGGGATATAACAATAAATAATCTCCATTAGAAATTAACTTTAAGAGCATTCCACGTTCTTGATAGCTAACAATATTAGTTACGTCATCTAACAACAATTTAATTTTTCTATTCAATGGGTCATCTTGATAAAACAATTTTATCGTTCGTGCTACCGTTCGTTTCAATATTACTCCAAGAGAATATAAAAATTTAAATGTTGTATCTTCTTCATTTACAGTACTACCACTAGTAATTAGGTAAAGAACATTATCTATCTGCTCTCTACTAATAACGTTTTTAGAAACTTTATAATTAGTATCTCCAACCGATACATATATATCCGTATCTAATTCTGAAATAAAACTCTCTTCGTTTATAATATATATATCATTCATAATAATCGTTCCTCTCCCGTATCAATAAATAGCTGCATACTTCTATCAATGTCAACCTCGTTTGAAGTTAGTGAAAAATAGTAGTTTATGTAATATTTATCTAATAGTCGCAATCCAAGTAAGGGTAATTTTTCATATAAAATATTTAACCCCCAACGATTTGTGATTCGAATTTTATCCCTCAGAAATTCACTACTTTTAGAAATTGTATCAATGGTTCTTTTGTGAGCTTCAGAAGAAAAATTTATCGTAGATTTTATTTCCGAAAATAAAGTTGGGTAGAAAAAATTAAAATTTGAATGTGATGATAACAACAATTCAATATCATCTTCTAACAGCTTAATATCAATATTACTGAGCACCGACTCTCTTAATATCGTATTGAAAAATCTATTTTGAAAAAGTCTCTTTATATATATTTTTTGATTAATATTAAGGGAAGCAAAAAAACCCCAAAAATGTGATATATGCGAATTAATTACAACTTCTTGCTCATAATTAGCATACCATTCTTTTAATAGAACAATAATATCCACATCATCTACACTATCTAAAAAATAATGATTCATAAAGACTTCATCAAATGCAATCTCCCACTTTCTAATTTTTTTATAAATCTCTTCATCTTTAAAAAGAAGATACATACCATCATCAGAAATGGAACATCCAGAAATGACATTACAAAAATTTTTCTTTATTCCCGAAAGAATCATTTCTGCTTCTTCTAAACCAAAAATTCCAGAGATTAAAAGATGAACTGTAGGAAATTGTTTTATTTTAAAATAAAGACTACTAAAATATCTATTAACATACTCTTGAATCATTCTAAAATCATTCTTATAATTTTTGTCATTTGACAAAAAGATATTCACAGAAAAATACATACTATTCTCCATTCTCTATCAGATATGACTCAATCTTTGAGAAACTTTATAACAAAAAAATATTACCCTCTCTTCATCTATAATTGACAGAAGTCTTCGATTAGCATGCATATGAATTAAACTTGATATGATGTATTCACAATGTGCCGAACTATACTTAGATAATCTCTGCAAAAGAAATTCTGAATATTTATTTTTCGACATTTTATGTACTCCCAAACTCATTTCTTCATAATCAATATTTTGCTCAAATTTCCTAAATTTATACGAATATTCTCTCCTTCTTTCTTTTGTAAAAGTAAACTGTTTCAGAAATGACTCAGTATCTGCCCAATTTTTAAAAATCGAAAACAAAAAATATAAAATATCACGTACACATTGTCCATCATTACGGTCTTTTAATTGCAAGTGTTTTATAGCCAACAATCCATCAATATATGAATACTCATAAAAATCATCAAAACCAGTGCTCCCTCCAAATCTTCCAGACTCATAAGTGTATTCCGAGTCAAACCAAAATATTATGCTATTCTCTAACTGTAAATTATTAAGGAGCGGAAAAACATCTATATTTGTCCTAATTTTATATCGTAGTCTCACTGATGGCTTAGAATAATCTGAATAATATGTATAATTAAACTGTACTCCCTGATTTTGAAAATATTTTTTAATTATTTCAAGGGTTCTCGGTATCTTATCCACACTATCAAATACTAATGTTTTTGATTCAATTTCCTTTTTATAGTCCTTAAATTGTTCAACGTTTGAATTGTCAATTTTAATGTTGTAACTGAAACCTAATGTTTTACATTCTTCAATAATTTCTACTTCATCATGATCACTATTTAAGTTGCCAAGATATTCTGTTAATACAACCCTGTTTATTTTCCTTAACTGCTTCTTAATCAAGTTTATATGCTCAGTGGACAGCAGATTAATCGGGAAATCCTCCCCATTGGAATTTAAACAAACAATGTCTGGAACATCATATTCTTGGATAAATTTAATAATATATGAATCAATATCTTGATCCAACATATTTTGAGTACTTCGTAAATACCATCGCTTCTTCGATAATATATAATTTTTAAACCTGATTCTAGGAATAACAGGATAGTTAACATTAGTAGGAATGTATAAGTCTCTAGGAATCATCGTAATATAGTTTGAAAAATCAATTAAGAATCTACCAATAGTATTCTCAGTACCAATTTCTAATGATGCCATGCTCCGAAAACACGGAATAATCTTATGACCATCTTTAGCATTACGTATACATAGACCTCGCTCATCTAACATAATAGATAAATCAGCTAAATCCAGTACTCTATTTGATAAATTAGGAATTTCTTGTAAATAAATCCTTTTATTTTTTTCATTGAACTGCAAACCAACATCTGGGTACTTCTTAAGGTTCATATCTATACAATAAAGAAACTCTTCCTCTGTATAGGTATAATCTGCATTTCGATTATATTTTTCAAAATAACTTCCACTTGGAAAAGCAAAGGTAACTGGCGGTAAATATACCCCGCTATCATACAAACGATATT
The DNA here is from genome assembly GCF_004569635.1 of Streptococcus sp. LYSM12. GTDB lineage: Bacteria > Bacillota > Bacilli > Lactobacillales > Streptococcaceae > Streptococcus. Next base: position 3,074 of record NZ_SPOZ01000009.1, on the reverse strand, counting down.
TCATATCATAATAGAATTGATGAAACTCTCCATCTATAAATTTTTTTAAAGAATTTACAATAGTTCTAATATCATCGTCTTCTAGCACTATTTCATCTACATCCTTGCCCCCAAGTCTATTAATCCAATACTCCAAATATTCATCACAATCAAATAAATTAGATTGAACATAGCCATCCATGTATATCTCCTCAATCATATTCATTTCTTGTAATGTTGCTAATTTAACTTCGCAATATTTTCCAAATTTTTCATAAAATAAACTTTCAAATTTTTTAATTCTGTGAAACGAATGAGTGAATACATTCATATACCTAAGAAATTCTAACTGTTTAGAATCAAGTTTATGCATATTGTTATCAAAAGAAAAAATACTTTTTACATTTTCGAATATAAACTTCTCCTTCAAGCTTATATTAAACGATAATTTATCTAATTGTTTCGAAAGGAGTTCTATACCTTCTATTAATTTACCGTAGTTAACATCTTTTATCTTATCAAGTGATTCTAAACTTTTTACAACATCAGTCAGTTCATTCTCAGACATATTATAGAACTCTCTATATTTATATAGCTTCGTTAAATCAGCTGTATCCCTTGAAACAAAATAAACCTCACTAATTAATATCTCTTTCTCTATCAAATATTCAATTATTTTATGCGCATTACCGACTGACTGGAATTGTTGGTAAAGTTCCCTATAACTAATACCTCCTTTATCTTTTATCAGTAACAATATCTTACCAATTACTCCATTACTATCTAATTGAATTTTTTCAATCTTCTTAGTAGCACTATTAAAAAAATTTTTTATCAATTGGCTGGCTGTCCTTTGAAAAATATTCGAATTTAGATAGAACTTTAAAATTGAATTCTCATTTTGATTCAAAGCAACTAACTTTTGAAATTCTGTCAACCATTTTAAAGATAGATAAATTCTTAACTTTATATTTTCGAACCCAGAGTAAGAAATTACTCCCATGGCACCATGAGCTACTGCCCTACTAGACATACGAATTAAATAACTTCGTAGCGATTCTATAACTTCCTGTGATCTATTACCAGAAATAATATCTCTATACAATGACTTGGAAACCGTGTATATACAAAAGCGAAATTCTTCATCTTCCAGCACAGTTTCAATAGTTTCTCGAGCAGTACTTTCATCCAGAATATTCTTCAGCAATTCACTAGAATAATTTGATTGTCGATAATACATATAAACTCCTAACCATAAAAGCAATACATCTAGACTCACCAAGGCTACATCAAACTGACAGCTTAAGTAGCAATAATCACTGAGCAGCAGCCATTTCCACCTCTAGAGGCACCAAATTCCTCTAACATAGTGTCTGTGCTAATTTCTAATACTTCTAATCCAAGCGATTTAAGTTCATTTTGAAGATCATCTTTTTCCATAAATTTTTACCTCTACTTCATATTTTAGATACTATAAACAAATAAGTATTCGGCTAAGTCTAGATGCATCACCCAATAAGTAAAAATGTAACCGTTTTACTTATTGGAGTGTAGTATAGCATTTTTGTAAAAAAAAATCAATAGAAAATTCAGAAAATTTTATATAATTCTGTAGCGTTACAATAGATGTGAGACCTCAAAAATCAAAAAAACCAGTATACCACAAAATCTTAGATATTTACTACATACACTCGAAACACGTTACCACGCGGTGAAAACCTACCAAAAGCGATTTGATGTGGCACGAAAGAATCGCTGAAAGATCGGTTTCACAGACCAAAAAACTCCCCATCCAAAGAGCCACACCAAAGAAAAAATCACTTGGATTAAAAACTGCATCAAAAGAAATCCAAAGGCTCCCCTCATCGACATCTTCTACAAGCTCAAAACCAACAAAGGGTATGATCAGCACCCTTGTTCTCTCTTTCGCATCTTGAGAAAAATGGAATTCTTTAACCCCCTAAATCAAAAGGAAAAACCTATGTTCCCAAACCCTATGACACCCCGACTGAGCTTGGAGTTAAGTGGCAGATGGATGTTAAATACGTGCCTACTCACTGCTACACAGGTCAATTACCTGACAAGTTCTACCAGTATACCGTCATTGACGAGGCTAGTCGGGAACGATTTATCTACCCCTTTAAGGAACAGTCATCTCACTCAACTGTTCTCTTCCTCAAAATGGCCATAAAATACTTTGGCTACAAACCAAAAATCATTCAGACGGATAATGGTTTTGAGTTTACCCATTTCAAGGAAACCAAACAAATTCACCTGTTCGACCTACTTTGTCAGGAACTCGGCATTGAGCACAAGTTGATTCGTTCTCGAACTCCGAGACATAATGGTAAGTTCGAACGCGGTCATCGAAATGACAACAGACGTTTCTACCAGCACTTGACCTTCTACTCCTATGATGAGATCTTATCAAGCAGATGAAAACTTATCTTTACCGTTCCAATCGACTCCCTATGCAAACTCTAGGATAGAAATCTCCTATCAATATCAGAAGAGCAAGGATAACTCAAGCGTCGCTAACTCTATTTATCAAACCACTAAAAATCCTTCATTCCCTGACATTTGACCTGATTCTATTTCGACAGCTGACTATATAAAACCATACTAACCACCAAGCCTAGAAACATAATAGATATTCCATACATTTATGCTAGAACTCCAAAAATGATTCCGGCAATGATTTCTCCTATCGAATTCACTATCGCATTGATAGAGTAGGTCGTAGTTTTATAGTCATCAGGTACCTCTTTATTGATAATATCGAGTACAATTGGATTTCTCAAATCTTCAAAGGTTAATAATAAGGAATTACAAACAAAGGATGATACTTTACCACCCAAGGATAATATCATGATTAATAAAATCCCAAAACCATCTATCAGCATTAAATACTTCCTATCCGTGTATAATTTGCTAATTCTTTGACTGACATTTAATAAAAAGAACAACAAATGTACTGACCCCCAAAAGTTGGACATAATATTTTAAGTAAAGGATTTAGTTCTATATTGTACAGGACTAAGTCCTTTTAGTTTTATTTTGATACGTTTATTATTGTAATAATCAATGTAATTTGT
>NZ_SPOZ01000098.1 GCF_004569635.1 Streptococcus sp. LYSM12 | reverse complement strand
GTACCTGTGACTTCCTCACCGTTGACAGTATCTGTACCACGCTCGGTTGTAACAGTTGGAGATTTGCCACTTTCACCCTTTTCACCTTGAGCACCGTCTTGACCATTTGTGCCGTTCTTACCGTCTGACACAAAGGTACGTGTTGCTTCACCACCGTCTGCTGGTGTCACAATAATCCATGTACCTGTGACTTCCTCACCGTTGACAGTATCTGTACCAC
>NZ_SPOZ01000097.1 GCF_004569635.1 Streptococcus sp. LYSM12 | reverse complement strand
AAACCCTTGTCCAAGCCTATACCTACGATACCCTCGGTCAAATCGAGACCATGACAGTATCTGACAAGGCTGGTAAGGAACTGTCTACGCTCTCTTACACCTACGACTTGGCTGGAAACAAGCTGACTAGTACAGAAGAAGTGGACGGTAAGGAAGAAAAGACTACCTATACTTATGATGACAATAACCGCTTGACCCAGTTGGAGAACAAGGACGGCACTACCA
>NZ_SPOZ01000096.1 GCF_004569635.1 Streptococcus sp. LYSM12 | reverse complement strand
CCACGCTTACCTACGACTACGATGAGAATGGCCATCTCATCACCTATACCGATGCCATGGGGGTTCCGACCCGCTACGAGTACGATGACAGGGGACGAATGACGGCTTGGGTTGACGGCAATGGCACCAAGGTTATTCAAAATGAGTATGATGACGAGAACCGGGTGACCAAGCAGACCGACGGAACAGGAGCGGTCTCAACCTTAGCTTATAGCGATGGTCAGACCATCA
>NZ_SPOZ01000095.1 GCF_004569635.1 Streptococcus sp. LYSM12 | reverse complement strand
GGAGACCCCAAATGTTTCAACAGCTGCTTGGTAGTCTTTGTCATGAGCAATGGTGTAGTTGACAATCTCCACACGTTCTTCAAAAGTGGTGTTGCGTCCTTGTTTCATACGACTGTATCCTTTACTACTAGTATACTCTTTTATCCATCTTGAGAGAACAGAACGAGACGAAATTTCATACCGTTGACAGATGTCATAGGTTGATTCCTTTCCATCAAGATAATCCTGAACAGCTTGTTCTTT
>NZ_SPOZ01000094.1 GCF_004569635.1 Streptococcus sp. LYSM12 | reverse complement strand
ATGATGCGTAAAAAACAGTACACTAGATTGAACACAGGTGGCTGGTTCGTGATGCGTGAAAAACAGTTCACTAGATTGACTACATGTGACTGGTTCATCATGAGTGAAAAAACAGTCCACTGGACTGAATGCAGGTCGCTGCTTCATGATGCGTAAAAAACAGTACACTAGATTGAACACAGGTGGCTGGTTCGTGATGCGTGAAAAACAGTTCACTAGATTGACTACATGTGACTGGTTCATCATG
>NZ_SPOZ01000093.1 GCF_004569635.1 Streptococcus sp. LYSM12 | reverse complement strand
CCGCAAAGACCCCTTGGAACTGGAGTTTGCCCTGCTTATCGGTCTTGACCATGGTCCGCAGGTTAATCGTGGTCTGACCCAGCCCATAATTCATATCGACAGGGTCGGGCACTGACCACTGGATGGTAAGGCTGGGCGCCTTGTCTGGAGTAAAGCCAATCTGACCCGCATTTTCAGCAGTAGCCTCTGTCGTATAGAAAGCCCCGCCATCTGCACCCTCGTCGGTCGCTGCGACGACCAGCCCATAGT
>NZ_SPOZ01000092.1 GCF_004569635.1 Streptococcus sp. LYSM12 | reverse complement strand
TGGCATCATAGGTCATGCTTGTCTTATGACCCAAGGCGTTGGTTGTCGCAATCAGACGACCAGCAGGGCTGTACTCATAGCGGGTTTCACGACCCAGGGCATCGAGCATGGAGATGATATTGCCCATAGAGTCTAAGGTATAGGAAACACTGGTGCCATCTGGATAGGTAATAGCTGTCACATTGCCAGACTTGTCATAGGTATAACTGGTTGTCTGACCTCCCTTGGTTTCCGTCAGTTTGTTTCCGACTTCATCATAGGTATAAGAAACCGTTTGATCGGCTT
>NZ_SPOZ01000091.1 GCF_004569635.1 Streptococcus sp. LYSM12 | reverse complement strand
CGGACTTAGCGGTATTCTTAGCAGTCGCTTCTGGATTGATAGTATTAATGCTTTGCGTGCCAGTTGTCTTAGCACTTTCTACAGCATCATTGCTAGTTGCTGCATCGATCGCATCCTTAGCTTTCTTCACTTCTGCATCAACTTGCGCCTTGGCAGCTGCTTTTTCCTCAACTGTCAAGTCTGGACGAGCGTCAATCTCTGCCTTTTTAGCATTAGCTGCTGCATCTATGTCGGACTTAGCGGTATTCTTAGCAGTCGCTTCTGGATTGATAGTATTAATGCTTTGCGTGCCAGTTGT
>NZ_SPOZ01000090.1 GCF_004569635.1 Streptococcus sp. LYSM12 | reverse complement strand
CAGGGTAGAACGTCTTACCTGAATCATGAAACAGGCGACCATTACAACTATCTGGCCAACCAGTCTGGTTCTGTGACAGGTTTGACCAAGGAGGGAGAAGCAGTAGCCTCCACCAGCTACACTCTTTACGGTTCTACCAAGCAGTCAACAGATGAAACAGGCAATCCATTTGCCTACAATGGGGAAGCAAGGGACATCACAGGTCTTGACTACCTGCGTGCAAGATATTATGATAGCAGGGCTGGCATTTTCTTAACCGAGGATAGCTATGCGGGTCAAGCAACAGACCCCCTCAGTCAGAACCGCTA
>NZ_SPOZ01000008.1 GCF_004569635.1 Streptococcus sp. LYSM12 | reverse complement strand
AACTTACTGAAGACCCTTATAAAAGAAGAAAGTGAAAACAAGTCCGAAGTAAAGAAGAATTTGATTTCAATAAATAAGGTATTTGGAAATGCTCTTGAAAATAAGACTCCAATGCAATTAGCAGGAGGTGTTTTATAATGGCAAGAACTTCCAAAAGATATATTGAAAAGAAAATTGAAAAGACAGAAAGAAAAGTCTTTAAGGCCGGAATTTATACAAGACTATCAAACGAAAGAACAGAAGAGTGGAGAGAAAAATCATACTCAATAGAAACTCAAATACTGTCTTGTAAAGAATATGCATTAAAAGAAAATATAGATGTTTTAGAAGTTTACACTGACTATGAATATAGTGGGACAAACTTTGAAAGACCATCATTTCAGAATATGATGCAAGATATTAGGGATAGAAGAATCAATTGTATTATTATCAGAGATTTATCAAGACTTGGAAGAGAATACCTTGAAATGGGAAGATTGATTGATAAAGTATTTCCATTTCTAGGTGTTAGATTTATTTCTGTTAATGATAAATTAGACACAGTCAAAGAAACAGATTCAAAGAAATCTTTTGAGGTTACTCTTAAAAATATTATCAACGATATGTATGCTAAGGATATTTCAGTTAAGATAAAGACCTCAAAACACAATAGAGCAAGAAACGGATACTTTATTGGATCTGTTCCACCTTATGGCTATAAGATTAAAAAATCTAAAGAAGGTCAAAAACTTGTAATTGATGAAAATGTTAGATTTATAGTTGAAGATATGTTTGATTTAACTCTTCAAGGTAAAAGCCAATATGAAGTAGCAAAGCATTTTAATGAAAAAGGCTATGCTCCTGGAATGATTTATTATAAAACTGGGAGAGTTTACAGAGAAAATGATGATCCTGAATGGAATAAAGGGACAATTTCTAAAATGCTTACAAACCCAGCTTATACGGGGACTTTAGTACAAGGAGTTAAGCAACAAAATCTTGCAAAAGGAATTAAACAACATTTTGTAGATGAAAGTCAGTATATAATTTGTGAGAATGCACATGAAGCAATCATTTCTAAGGAAGTTCACGAAAGAATCTTACGAGAAAGACGAGAGAGAAAGAAAAATCATGTTTTCAGTTCGCCAATGCACAATTTTGAAAATAGGGACTATGAGAACAGATTTAAGGGTCTTGTAATCAATAATAATACTGGCAAAGAACTTAATAGAAGAACTCGTATCTATGGTAAAAATAAAGATAGACTTTACTATTCATTTCAGAACGAAAGATTTAGTGGAAGTATAAAACCCGAAAAATCAGTATTCATTATGGAAAGAGATTTGGATCAGGCTATTAGCGATAAAATTTCTGAGTTTATTATGAAGACAACTAGCAAGACAAAATTTGTTAATAGAATTAAAGCTAGATTTAATAAAGCAATAGATACTTTTAAGAAAGATATTGAAAATCTTAAAAGAAAAAATATAAATGAAGAAAATATCATTCAAAGAGCCTATGAAGAATATAGTCTAGGTAAGATTGATAGAGATGAGTATATATTAAGAAGAGAGATTGCTCAAAGTCATATATCTACATTTGATAATGAGATTTCAGCAATTGAAGTTAATATCTCAAAGCTTAAAAAAGAAAGATTAAAATCAACAAAATGGATAAATGATTTATATGCTTCAAAGAATTTGGAAAAGCTACCTGGTGATTTAATCCATAGCTTAATTGAAAAAATAATAGTTTATGATAAACACGAATTTGAAATAGTCTTTAAATTCAATATAGATAATTTGGTAGGAGGAACAGACGATGAGTAAGATTGCTCTTTATATTAGATTATCCGTTGAAGATATGATAAAGACTGATGAGAGTGAAAGTATCATAAACCAAAGAGCATATCTAAACGATTATCTCGACAAGAATGAAGAATTTAAGAACTTCACAAGAGAAGAATATGTCGATGACGGATATTCTGGAACAAATGAAAATAGACCAGCCTTTCAAAGAATGCTCGAAGATGTAAAGAAAAATAACATCCAGACGATAATTGTAAAAGACTTGTCCAGATTTATGAGAGATTATATAACACTTGGAGATTATCTTGAAAACATATTTCCATTCCTAGGAGTAAGATTTATCGCCATAAATGATGGCTATGATAGTAACAAAGAAAAGGGAAATGGAACAGATTTAGATATTCAATTCAAGGGACTATTATATGATTTCTACACAAAAGATATTTCTGAAAAGGTAAAGTCATCTATGACTACACTTAAAAAACAAGGAAAGTTTTTAGCTTGGAGTCCACCTTTAGGATATATGAAAGATCCTAATGATAGACACAAAATCATAGTTGATGAAGAAACAGCTTGGATAGTAAAGAAGATTTTTAAACTTGCACTTGATGGTATATCTTCAAGAAATATAGCTAAGATATTAAATGAAGAAAAAATTCCAACACCATCAAAAAGAAAGAGCGAATTAACAAATCTTGATTTCGAATATTCAATAATTAGAACTGCAAAAAAGCCTAGACCAACTTGGACTAATGGCAATGTAATAGATGTATTAGCAAATGAAAATTATACTGGAACTTACACTTTTAATATGCAAGATAAGTCAGTGTTAAATCCATCTTCTTTTAAATTTAAACCAAAAGAAGAATGGGGAAGAGTTGAGAATAATCATGAAGCTATTATATCTAAAGAAGACTTTGAAAAAGTTCAAAAGATTAAAGAGAAGAATCTATTTATGAAAGGTAAAAATACCGATTATGAATGGAGAAAAAAATCTCCACTACAAGGCTTTGCAAAATGTCCAACTTGTAATCACATTTTAGGATGCGTTCAATCAAAAAGAAAACGAAAAGATGGAAGCATAAGAGTTCACACATATTTTACTTGTAGGATATGTAAGTGTAATAATGTAAAACATAAGAACTCAAGAGCAGGAAGCCTTGAAGAGCAAGTATTTGAAGCAATAAAAGAAAAATATGGTCTAGAAGATTCAAGCAAAGATGAAAAAATAAAAGTTAAACCTATGGAAAAATCTATCGAAGATCTTGAAGCTAAGAAAATGCAAAATTTTGAGAAGTATAAATTAGGCAAGATGAATAGACAAAAATTCATTGACTCTAAAAATTTGATAGATGAAGAAATACAAGCGATAAAAGAAAAAATACTAAAAGCAAAAGAAGAAAAAGAAGTAATAGACAACACTAAACTCACCAGAGAATTGATGGAAAAATATATAGACTCAGTATTCTGTGAAGGAAATGAAGTGTTGAACATAATATGGAAGTAGCAAAGGGAGTGAGCAATCACTCTCTTTTACAACTAAATATTGGACAAATTTTGAGAAAAATGTAAAATAATTGACTTTTTCAAAAATATAAGCTACAATATAGACAAATACAATTTGGAGGTTTATAATTGAAAAAGTTAAAAGAAATTATAGCTAATGTCATTGTCGAAGCATTAGAACAAGATTTTTTAGATTGTAAATATAAATTAAACTTAGATACTCATAATTGTTTTGGTGGATTAAAATCAGATGTTATAAATACTAAGTTAAGGGAAGTATTGACTTCTGAGAATTATATAATTCATAAATTTAAAAGATATGCATGGGAAGGAAGATTTATTTTAGATTTAGAAAGCAAATCTTTAGTAAGTATTACTAGTATATCGAATTTGAATAGAATACCAAAAGATAAAAATCGAAGAGTTCCTCATTATATGCAATCTATCTTATATTATTTAAATAGTGAAATTGATACTAATAAGCAAATATCTTTTGATTTAGGTAAAACTTTTAATCCAGATGTATACGAACAAGATTTTAAAAATATATTTTCTGGTTTAGATATAAATTTAAGTGATTTCACTTATTATGTAGTTGCATATGATTATAAGGCAAATAAAATAAATGAAATGAATTGGTATTTATTAGGAAACGAATTTAATATAGCGAAGAAAGAGTCTATTATGAATCTGATAAATCCTGATTTTATCAATTTAACAAGACTAGAAAATGACTTTAGTGATGAATTAACTGAAATAGCAGAAAATAAACCTAATAAAGGTATTAAACTAGGATTAAAAGAGAAAAATGTAAAAAAACATGGCTAAGAGGAGATTAAAGTATGAGTTCGAAATTTAATGGGGATAGATTAAAAACAGCTAGAATATATAGAAGTATGACGTTAGCTGAATTAGGAAAATCTTTAGATTTGAGCAAACAAACACTATCCTTGTATGAAAATAATAAAGGGAATCCTGATTTTTCAACAGTTATTAAATTATCGAAAACATTACATTTTCCTATTAATTATTTTTTTCAAGAGAAAAATATCAATATCACTTCTGGTACTACTTATTTTAGATCATTGAGTAGCACAAGTAAAAAAAGTAGATCAGCAGAAATTACAAAAGTTGAATTTATAGGTGCTTTATATGAAGCACTATACAATTACATCGAATTTCCAGTTCTAAACCTACCAAAAATAAATATAAATAGCCAAAATTTAAAGGATGAAGAAATTGAAAATGTTGCTATAAAACTTAGAGAGTTTTGGGATTTAGGCTATGATCCAATAAATGATTTACAATATACATTAGAAGAGAATGGCTTAATAGTAACAGGAATGAATGTAGCAGACCAAAGAATAGATGCATATAGTCAAGTTGTAAATATTGATGGTATAGAAAACTATATTATTGTGTTATCTGTTGGAAATAAAGGTAAAGCAAGGATAAATTTCGATTTAGCACACGAATTAGGTCACATATTATTACATCCTTGGACAGAAGATATTGAAACCCTATCTAATGATGAATTTAAAGATAGAGAGAGACAAGCAAATAAGTTTGCAAGTTCTCTTTTACTTCCAAAAGAAACATTTTCAAAGGATTGTTCAAGATATCCAACAGAATTAGAATATTATATTAGGCTGAAGAAAAAGTGGGGAGTCTCTATACAAGCTATGCTCTATAGAGCGTGTGATTTGGATATTATATCAAATAATCAGTTTCAGTATTTAATGCGTCAAATTAGTAGTAAAGGTTGGAGAAAAAAAGAACCTGGAGATACACCTCATGTTTTAAATGAAAATATTTTTAAGATGGGTATAGAATTACTATTAGATAACAATTATACCAAACAGGATGTAACTAATATTTTTGAGGAATCATCGATAAATTTGTTCAGTGATGAAATTGAAGAATTGCTAAATTTACCAAGTAAATATTTAAATGTTGATGATAAACCTAAAAATAATATTATAGAATTAAAACTTAATAAACACTAATAATTATGAATTTCGCGGAGCTAATAAGCTCCATTTTTTATCTTAATAATTGGTGATTTTTTGTCATAAGCTTGACATGAGAGGGAACAGGGAATTTCTTTGCGGCTATGCCAAAACACTTAAGAGAAAAGAGTGAGTTGTATGGCGTAGAGTTAGATACTATTACAGGAGCTATTGCCAAACACCTTCATCCTAATAGTCATATTGAAATTAAGGGATTTGAGACGGTGGCTTTTAACGACAATAGTTTTGATTTGGTGATTTCAAATGTGCCCTTTGCCAATATACGAATTGCGGATAATAGGTACGATAGGCCTTACATGATTCATGACTACTTTGTCAAAAAGTCACTTGATTTGCTTCATGATGGTGGACAAGTAGCGATTATCTCTTCCACAGGAACTATGGATAAGCGAACAGAAAACATCTTACAAGATATTCGTGAGACAACTGAATTTCTTGGTGGGGTTCGACTGCCTGACTCTGCCTTTAAGGCCATTGCAGGAACGAGTGTCACAACGGATATGTTATTCTTCCAGAAACACTTAGACAAGGGATATGTGGCAGACGATTTAGCCTTTTCAGGTTCCATTCGCTATGACAAGGATAGTCGCATTTGGCTCAATCCTTATTTTGATGGAGAATACAATAGCCAGGTGCTAGGAACCTACGAGGTCAGGAATTTTAACGGAGGAACACTTTCTGTTAAGGGGACTAGTGATGACTTGATTGCAAGTGTTGAAACAGCTCTAAATCACGTTAAGGCCCCAAGAGAGATTGATAGAAATGAGGTCATCATTAACCCAGATGTGTTGACCAAACAAGTCAATGATACCTCCATTCCAGCTGAAATGAGGGAAAATCTAGGTCAGTACAGTTTTGGTTATCAGGGGTCTACAGTTTACTATCGAGATAACAAAGGCATTCGAGTCGGAACCAAGACGGAAGAAATCAGTTACTATGTCGATGAAGAGGGCAACTTCAAAGCATGGGACACCAAACATTCTCAAAAGCAGATTGATCGCTTTAATGCCTTAGAAGTGACTGATAACACTGCTCTGGATGTCTATGTGACCGATGATGCAGCCAAACGTGGTCAGTTTAAGGGGTATTATAAAAAGACAGTTTTCTATGAAGCTCCATTGTCTTATAAAGAAGTGGCACGTATCAAAGGAATGGTCGATATTCGCAATGCCTACCAAGAAGTTATTGCCATTCAACGCTATTATGACTATGATAAGGAGACCTTTAACCACTTGTTAGGCAAACTCAATCGTACCTATGATAGCTTTGTCAAACACTATGGGTATTTGAATAGTGCTGTGAACCGCAATCTTTTTGATAGTGATGATAAGTATTCGCTTCTTGCTAGTTTGGAAGATGAAAGTCTGGATCCAAGTGGAAAGTCTGTTATCTATACTAAATCCCTTGCCTTTGAGAAGGCTCTAGTGCGTCCTGAAAAAGAGGTTAAAAAGGTGCATACTGCCCTTGATGCCTTAAATTCGAGCTTGGCTGACGGACGAGGTGTTGATTTCGCTTATATGATGTCTATCTATCAGGTTGAATCGCAGATGACCTTGATTGAGGAGTTAGGCGACCTCATTATGCCTGATCCTGAGAAGTATTTGAATGGAGAATTGACCTATGTTTCTCGCCAAGACTTTCTTTCAGGGGATGTCGTCACTAAGTTAGAAGTGGTAGATCTATTCGTCAAACAAGACAATCAGGACTTTAACTGGTCACATTATGCGGGACTTCTAGAAGCTATCAAACCAGCCCGTATTACTTTGGCAGACATTGATTATCGAATCGGTTCACGCTGGATTCCTCTGGCTGTTTATGGAAAATTTGCCCAAGAAACCTTTATGGGGAAAGCCTATGAACTGTCAGACCAAGAAGTAGCGACAGTCCTAGAAGTCAGTCCCATTGACGGGGTTATCACTTACCAATCTAAGTTTGCCTACACCTATTCCAACGCAACGGATAGGAGTTTAGGTGTCCCTGCTTCACGCTATGATAGTGGTCGAAAAATCTTTGAAAATCTCCTGAATTCCAATCAACCAACCATCACAAAACAAGTTGTCGAAGGGGATAAGAAAAAGAATGTGACGGATGTAGAGAAAACAACGGTCCTGCGTGCCAAGGAAACACACCTACAAGAACTCTTTCAAGGTTTTGTAGCAAAGTATCCAGAAGTCCAACAAATGATTGAAGACACCTATAATAGGCTCTACAATCGTACGGTATCAAAGTCCTATGATGGTAGTCATTTAACCATTGATGGACTTGCTCAGAATATCTCCTTACGTCCTCACCAAAAGAATGCCATTCAACGAATTGTCGAGGAAAAACGTGCTCTACTAGCTCATGAAGTTGGTTCAGGTAAAACACTTACCATGCTTGGGGCAGGATTCAAACTGAAAGAACTCGGAATGGTACATAAACCACTTTATGTGGTGCCGTCTAGTCTGACTGCTCAGTTTGGTCAAGAAATCATGAAATTTTTCCCTACCAAGAAAGTCTATGTGACTACTAAGAAAGACTTTGCCAAAGCCAAACGCAAGCAGTTTGTGTCCCGTATTATTACAGGGGACTATGATGCCATTGTCATTGGGGATTCACAATTTGAGAAGATACCGATGAGTCGTGAAAAACAGGTCACCTATATCAATGACAAACTTGAGCAACTCCGAGAAATCAAGCTAGGAAGTGACAGTGATTACACGGTGAAAGAAGCGGAACGTTCGATTAAGGGATTAGAACACCAGTTGGAAGAACTCCAAAAACTAGAGCGAGATACCTTTATTGAGTTTGAAAACCTTGGAATTGATTTTCTTTTTGTGGATGAGGCTCATCACTTCAAGAATATCCGTCCAATCACTGGACTTGGGAATGTAGCTGGAATCACCAACACAACTTCTAAAAAGAACGTGGATATGGAGATGAAGGTGAGACAAGTACAGGCAGAGCATGGAGATAGAAATGTCGTTTTTGCGACAGGAACACCAGTTTCTAACTCTATTAGTGAACTTTTCACCATGATGGATTACATTCAACCTGATGTCTTGGAACGATACCTGGTATCAAATTTTGACTCCTGGGTTGGGGCTTTTGGGAATATCGAAAACTCCATGGAACTAGCCCCGACAGGAGATAAGTACCAACCCAAGAAACGGTTCAAGAAATTTGTCAACCTTCCTGAACTCATGCGAATCTACAAGGAAACTGCCGATATTCAGACCTCAGACATGCTTGATTTACCAGTACCGGAAGCTAAGATTATTGCGGTGGAAAGCGAGTTAACGCAAGCTCAGAAATACTATTTGGAAGAGCTGGTAAAGCGTTCAGACGCTATCAAGTCAGGTAGTGTTGATCCAAGTAGAGATAACATGCTTAAAATCACAGGAGAAGCCAGAAAACTAGCTATTGATATGCGGTTGATTGACCCTACTTACTCCTTATCGGATAATCAGAAAATCCTTCAAGTAGTCGATAATGTCGAGCGGATTTACCGTGATGGAGCTGGAGACAAAGCCACTCAGATGATTTTCTCAGATATTGGAACCCCTAAAAGTAAGGAAGAAGGGTTTGATGTCTACAATGAACTTAAGGACTTGTTTGTCGATCGAGGGATACCAAAAGAAGAAATTGCCTTTGTCCATGATGCCAATACTGATGAGAAGAAAAACTCTCTGTCACGCAAGGTCAATAGTGGAGAAGTACGGATTCTCATGGCTTCTACGGAAAAAGGGGGAACAGGATTAAACGTCCAATCTCGCATGAAAGCTGTCCACCATTTAGACGTTCCCTGGAGGCCCTCAGACATTGTCCAGCGAAATGGACGACTAATTCGACAAGGAAACATGCACCAGGAGGTAGATATTTATCACTATATTACTAAAGGGAGCTTTGACAATTACCTCTGGCAGACGCAGGAGAATAAGCTAAAGTATATCACCCAGATAATGACCTCAAAAGATCCTGTGAGATCAGCTGAAGACATTGATGAACAAACCATGACCGCCTCAGACTTTAAGGCATTGGCAACTGGGAACCCTTATCTCAAACTCAAAATGGAGTTGGAAAATGAACTGACAGTTTTAGAGAATCAAAAACGAGCCTTTAATCGCTCCAAAGACGAGTATCGCCATACCATTTCCTATAGCGAGAAGCACCTCCCTATTATGGAAAAACGGTTGAGTCAATATGATAAAGATATTGCCCAATCTTTGGCAACAAAGTCGCAAGATTTTGTCATGAGATTTGATAATCAGAAAATGGATAATCGTGCAGAAGCAGGGGACTATCTGCGAAAACTCATTACCTATAACCGCTCAGAGACCAAGGAAGTCAGAACACTTGCAAGCTTTAGAGGATTTGACTTAAAAATGACTACACGAGGTCTTAGTGAGCCCTTACAAGAGACCGTCTCTTTAACGATTGTAGGTGATAACCAATATACAGTCGCTCTTGATTTGAAATCAGACGTGGGAACCATTCAACGGATTAGTAATGCCATTGACCATATAATAGATGACCAAGAAAAGACAGAAGGGCTGGTAAAGGATTTAAAAGATAAGCTACGAGTAGCCAAAGTAGAAGTTGAAAAAGTCTTTCCAAAGGAAGAAGATTATCAACTTGTAAAGGCTAAGTATGATGTTTTAGCTCCCTTGGTTGAAAAAGAAGCAGAAATTGAGGAGATAGATGCAGCTTTGGCCAAGTTTAGTGAAGATACAACACCCCAAATGAAGCAACAAATAGCACTCGAGATATAAGAAAAAAGGCTGACAAATATTTTTGAACGCGGTAAAATGAAGTCAAGAAATCACAAAAGGAGAATAGATCATGGCCCAAACACTAGATGAAATGCGTTATCAACTTGAAGAATGGTTGACACAAGGCTTTACAAGCCCAGAAGATAGGGCAAACTACCAAACTTTAAAGGAACAGTATGAAGATGAAACACTTGATTATAGCTATTCAAAGCGTGAAATCACTGGACAGCTGGAACTCATCATCACAAGTCGTGAGAGTGATTTTCCAAGCTTAGATGAGGTAATGAAAGCGGAATACCTTGACTTGGTTGCCCAACTTGATGAACTTGACCAGGAACAGGCTAGCTACTACCGTAAGCAGTTGCCCTAGAAAGAGGTGTAGGATGTTGGAACAAATTCTACAAAGCCTCCTGATTATCGTAGCAATAGGACTAATGTTGCTTGTCCTTTATCAGATTGTGAAAGTTTCAGGTGCTTTGTTTCTTATAGGACTCATCAGTGGATTAGTCTTTATTGAAATCTATGGAATTTACCTCTTTTTCACAGAGAGAGGTCTCTATACAGAAGATTTAGCCACCAATGGTATTTGGAGTTTTACTGGATTTTTTATAGCTTTAAATCTATTTCTAGTTTTTAGCATTATTATGAAGTGGTGGAAAAATAGAATAGTTTAACATGGAGGATTACCAAATGGTAGTCCTTTTTCTTGTGATAAAATCTCCAAGTTAATCTTGTTATGATGTGGCTATCACTAATAAAGGAGTAAGCCATGTTAAACAAAGTGAAAGCTCGATTTCTGATTGGAGTTGGAGGTTTAATCGCAGTCAGTTTTATGGTCATGATTGGCTACACGATTGGCTCACAATCCGTTTCAAAACAAACAGAGAACCAAATACGAGCAGAAGCAAATAAACTTGTGACAAAGGAAAAGCAGGAAGAAAAAGCAACTGTTTTATCAGATGAGCTTGTCAATGAATTTCTCACTCAATATTTCACCAAGGTTCAGCTGGGTGAAAATAACGCTCGTATCAAGCCTTACATGACAGACTCGGCATTTTCGGAAGAGGAAGCAAATCAGAATAAAGCGATCAATCAAGTTTATAAAGATTATATGCTTGACTACCGATTAGAATCAGCCAGTATCTATGTCAATACAGAAAGCAATGTTGCACTTGCGGAAGTTTCATATCAAGTGAGCTATGTTTCTGATTTGAGTGAGCAACAACAGCGAACCACTCAGACAGAAACCAAGACGGTTATCTTATCCTACTCCAAAGTTTCCGACAAGCTCTTGGTAAATCAAGTAACCATCTGGAATGGAAAACTGGAAGACATGAAAGAAGCAACAGATGGAGCCAATTCCAGCATACCAACGATCCAAGGAACTACAACAAGCGAGAATAACTAGCAGGAGACAGTCTTCTGCTTTTTTTGATAGGGAGACAAGATGACACGAATTAAAGCAGTAAAACAAAAGGCCATTTTAGATGTGGCTGAAAGTCTGGGTTATTCCTTCAGACGTTTATCAGGACAAATTTTTGAACATCCAGACCATGATTCCTTTCGGATTTTTGCCGATACCAATACTTTCAAATGGTTTTCAAGAGATATACAAGGGGATGTGATAGACTTTGTTCAATTAGTAGCAGGTGTTACTTTCAAAGAGGCTGTGTCTTATCTTGAAACTGGAGATTTTGAACAAGCTAAGGTGATAGAAGAAACTTATCAACCGTTTTACTATTATTTGCGTGAAGAACCCTTTCAGCAAGCACGTACTTACTTGAAAGACATCCGTGGACTAAGTAATCAGACTATCAATTCCTTTGGCAGACAAGGATTGCTTGCTCAAGCTACTTATCAAGCGGAGTCAGTTTTAGTGTTTAAAAGCTATGACCATAATGGTAGATTACAGGCCGCAAGCTTTCAGGGTCTCGTCAAAAATGAAGAAAAACACAAACGTGGTTATTTGAAGAAAATCATGAATGGATCTCATGGCCATGTCGGTATTAGTTTCGATATTGGGAATCCCAAGCGACTCATTTTTTGTGAATCCGTTATCGATATGATGAGTTATTATCAGCTTCACCAAAAGCAATTATCCGATGTTCGCCTGATTTCAATGGAAGGCTTAAAACTTTCTGTGATTGCTTATCAGACCTTGCGTCTAGCAGCAGAGGAACAGGGGAAATTGGTATTTCTAGATACAGTAAAACCAAGCAGACTTAGCCATTATCTTCAGGCAATACAAGAGACGACAACCTTTTTTCAAACTCATTCAAACGTCATAACAATGGCTGTTGATAACGATGAAGCAGGAAGAGAATTTTTTCAGAAACTGTCAGATAAAGGACTTCCAATCACCAAAGATTTACCACCATTGCAGGGACTTGAAACAAAGTCAGATTGGAATGATATTGTGAAACAACAGAAAGAAATATCCTTAAGCAATCTTATTCAGTCAGCCCATATACAAGCCATTAAGAATCATCCTCCACCAAAACGAGAGCGTGCTATGGAATTGTGATAACAAAATCAAGTCCACTATCATAATCTAGAAAGTGACAAGGAGGACACCCTATGAGTGCGATTGAACGTCTGGCTGAAAAAGTAGCTAGACAAGAAGAAAAAGTCTCACGTGAGACTGAGAAATTGGAACACTATCGTGACCAACTACAAACTGCAATGTATAGCACCTTTATTAAACGGCAACAATCTAGTCAGTTGTCATTTCATGAAGCACTAGAGCAAGCCTTTGGTAAAGAAACCACACTACACCTAAATTACAGAAATGAGGATATAGAATGAGTAAAACATGGAATTTTGATCAGCCACTAGACGATGTGAAATCAACATCGTCCCATGAAGAACGAGCTAAAATCGCAGCACTCTTCCATAAACAGGATGAAAAACCAATTGAAGAAGTAGATTATGTGGCTGCTTTTGAACAGCAACAAAAGGAGTCAGAATCTAAAGATGTACAAACGCTCGCATCAACCATTAAACAAAGTCAGCCGAAGAAGGTAAATATCACAAGTGACTATAAACAACACTTGGCTGATACCATTGCACAAAACAACAAGGATATTTCCGCCTGTCAGAAGCAAATTGAAGAACTTCATCAATTGATTGATGAAAAGAAAATCCAAAATAAAAAGTTACAGGCTATTTCAGTAGCCATTGATGATTTATAAGTCAGGTAGTCCTATGCGGGCTACCTTTTTACGATTTAAGGAGAAGAAAATGAAATTCTTTAAAAAGAAAAATCAGAACCAGGATCAATTTAAACGACTGATTCATAGACTATCAGAGATGTCAGATACTGAACAAACCAAAGTAGAGCAACTCCTAGATGTGGTTTTTGATCCAAGTTTCAAGCCTAGCAAGAACGTAGAAGTGTCTCGAAACATTACAAACACAGAGGAACATAATCTTGATAAGACAATTCAAGAAGCGAAAAATAAACTGAATACTGAGCAGTTGAAAAAAAACATTGAGAGATTTAGACAAGGTAGGCGAGAGAGCAATAATAACAAATAACAGACCAATTATTTTGGCCTGTTTTTTGAAATATGTGTCATCGTTGAATCGTAACAATATAGTCTAACTAGATTATTATCTCGTGAAGGTTCTACATTGAACATAAAATAATGGTCACGATGGTCTTTCGAATTTTCCTTATTTAGCTTAAAATAGGGCTTTTGAGATTTTGCCATGGCAAGCATAATATCATCTGTTAAGAAAGTAAGTGGAGGGTTCTGTTGCAAAGTTTTAAATCTACTACCAAATAAGGTAGAATAATAGAAAAAGATAGCAGGAGGAATGACGATGAATCCTTTTAAAGGAAAGAAATTTCAGCAGGATGTGATTATTGTAGCCGTGGGCTACTATCTTCGTTATAACCTTAGCTATCGTGAAGTTCAAGAAATCTTATATGATCGTGGCATTAACGTTTCTCATACGACGATTTATCGTTGGGTGCAAGAATATGGCAAACTACTCTATCAAATTTGGAAAAAAAATAAAAAATCCTTTTATTCATGGAAAATGGATGAAACGTACATCAAAATTAAAGGAAAATGGCATTATTTGTATCGAGCCATCGATGCAGATGGTTTAACCTTGGATATTTGGTTACGTAAAAAACGGGACACACAAGCAGCCTATGCTTTTCTTAAGCGGTTAGTGAAGCAGTTTGATGAACCGAAGGTTGTAGTCACAGATAAAGCCCCCTCTATTACAAGTGCCTTTAAGAAACTAAAAGAATACGGCTTTTATCAAGGGACAGAACATCGTACCATTAAATACCTGAATAATTTGATTGAACAAGACCATCGTCCAGTAAAGAGACGCAATAAATTCTATCGAAGTTTACGCACTGCCTCTACCACGATTAAAGGCATGGAAGCCATTCGAGGATTATATAAGAAAACCCGGAAAGAAGGCACTCTCTTCGAGTTTTCGGTCTGTACTGAAATCAAGGTATTATTGGGAATCCCAGCTTAAATCATAGATACCGTAAGGGATTTTATTCTTTATTTAAAACTTTGCAACTGAACCTTTCAGGAGATGCTTTAAGAGGTATTTTATAATTTACGATAGGATATAACTCATATTTTACTCATTGACAAAATATAGATAAAGTTCTATATTAAATATAGATGAATTTCTATGTGGAGGTGAGAATATAGATTATTTAGGATTATCAAAAATTATGAAGGCAATTGCAGAGCCTAATAGACTTCAAATATTAGATATGATTTCAACTGGTGAAAAGTGTGCATGTGATATTTTGGATAATTTTGATTTTACTCATTGACAAAATATAGATAAAGTTCTATATTAAATATAGATGAATTTCTATGTGGAGGTGAGAATATGGATTATTTAGGATTATCAAAAATTATGAAGGCAATTGCAGAGCCTAATAGACTTCAAATATTAGATATGATTTCAACTGGTGAAAAGTGTGCATGTGATATTTTGGATAATTTTGATTTTACTCAGCCGACACTATCACATCATATGAAGGTTTTAATTGAGGCGGGAGTAGTAACCGCACGTAAAGAAGGCAAATGGCAATATTATTCTCTGGTAACAGAGAATATTGAAGAATTTCAAGAATTAATACATCAGATATTGAATACAAAACAAAAAGAAGGAGTTATGTAAAATGAGTAAAGTATCGTTGTACGAACCAGCAATGTGTTGTGACACAGGAGTTTGTGGTCCCGGAGTAGATACAGAATTGCTTCGAGTTTCCTCTATTATTCAAACATTGGAAAAAGCCGATGGTGTAGAAGTAGAGCGTTTTAATTTAACAGGTAACCCTGCGGCATTCGTTGAAAATGAAAAAATTGGGGAGTTGTTACAGTCTAAAGGAGCCGACATACTACCAGTTGTTTTATTAGATGGTGAAATTGTGAAAATGGCTGGTTATCCGTCAAATGAGGAGTTTAGTGTCTATACTGGTGTTAATTTCTCAGAGGATAAGAAAGAAGAACAATCAAATAGTTGCTGCTCTCCATCATCTGGATGTTGCTAAAACTAAGAAACTAAAGCTTATGAGAAGAGATTCTCATAGGCTTTTTTATTAAGTGAGACAGAATCTATTGACAATAGATGGATGAACATCTATACTATATATAGAAGAACTTCTATGTATGGAGGGATGAAAGATGGATTATGAATTAACAGCAAAAGTTTTTAAAGCATTAGGAGACCCAAAAAGGGTTCAAATTGTGGATATGCTCTCTTGTGGTGAGCGTTGTGCATGTGATTTATTAGAGCATTTTGAATTTACACAACCAACGCTTTCCCATCACATGAAAGTGTTAATGAATGCAGGGATTGTTCAAGCCAGAAAATCAGGGACATGGCACAATTATTCATTGAATGCGGAGAATATGAAAGTATTATCTGGTGTCATTCAAACAATCATTCAAAACACAGATGACTGTATTTGTCATACGATTGATAATGCTGCATGTTCTTGTGAGGTTAAATGGAGAGTAACAACTGCTTAGAATGATGATGTTAAATTTAAAGGAGGAAACCAAACATGAAATTGTACCAACCAGATCAGCTACCATTAACAAAGTATCTATTTTTTACAGGAAAGGGAGGTGTTGGTAAAACAACGACTGCTTGTGGCACTGCTACTTATTTAGCAGATAGTGGGAAAAAAGTTATGTTAGTCAGTACCGATCCAGCAAGTAATTTACAAGATGTTTTTCAAACAGAATTAACAAATAAAGGGAAAGAAATTCCAGAAGTTCCGGGATTAACTGTAGCAAATTTTGATCCTGTAACAGCAGCTGATGACTATAAAGAAAGTGTTGTAGGACCATTTAGAGGGAAACTACCTGATTCTGCTTTAGCGAATATGGAGGAACAATTATCTGGTTCTTGTACAGTAGAGATTGCTGCCTTCAATGAATTTTCTGGTTTTTTAACTGATCCAGAAGCAGAGAAAAAGTATGATTATATTATTTTTGATACCGCACCAACAGGTCACACGTTAAGGATGTTACAGTTACCGTCTGCATGGAGTAATTTTATGGATGAAAATACAACAGGAGCTTCATGCTTAGGTCAATTATCTGGTTTAGGTGATAAAAAGGAAATTTATGAGCATGCTGTAGCTACATTAGCTGATGGAGCAAAAACAACTTTAATGCTTGTAACTAGACCACAAAAGGCACCACTTTTAGAAGCAGATCGAGCTTCTAAAGAATTACAAGAGATAGGCATTGAAAATCAAGTTTTATTAGTGAATGGCGTCTTAGAGGAAGCAACAGATAGAGTATCTCAATTGATTTATGATGGACAACAAGAAGCGTTGGCACAAATGCCAGATAGTTTGAAAGCTTTTCCTGAGTACAGTATTCCTTTACGTTCTTACAATGTGACTGGTGTTGAAAATCTACGCCAATTGTTGAAATCCAATCAAGGTGAATTTTTAACTGAAATAGTCACACCAAGAGCATTTCCTAGATTGAAAGACATCGTGAATGAGTTGCATCAATCTGATAAAAAAGTGATTTTTACAATGGGTAAAGGTGGCGTTGGGAAAACGACTATTGCTGCGGCAATTGCCACTGGTTTAGCAGATAAAGGCAAGAAAGTTCATTTGGCTACAACCGATCCAGCTGCTCATTTACAATTTGTGATTTCTGAATCCGATCAAATCAAGGTGAGTCATATCGATGAGGACAAGGAATTAGCAGATTATACAGAAGAAGTATTAAGCAAGGCTCGTGAAACGATGTCACCAGATGATGTTGCTTATGTAGAAGAAGATTTACGTTCGCCTTGTACACAAGAAATCGCTGTATTCAGAGCTTTTGCAGAGATTGTGGATGATGCCGATTGTGATGTGGTAGTTATTGATACCGCACCAACAGGACATACATTACTATTACTTGATTCTACCCAAAGCTACCATAAAGAAGTAGAGCGGACATCTGGTGAAGTACCAGAATCAGTGAAACGTCTCTTACCTCGTTTGCAAGATGGAAAAGAAACCGAAGTGGTCATGGTCACTTTACCTGAAACAACACCTGTTTATGAATCTATGCGACTACAGGAAGACTTGGATCGAGCAGGCATTGCTCATACATGGTGGGTCGTGAATAACAGTATGTTAACAAGTGGTACAACAAATCCAATGTTACTAGTCCGAGCACAAAATGAAAATACATGGATTGATAAAGTAGCAGAATTATCTAATAATCATTATGGGGTTGTAGAATGGCATGCAGAAGAAATCTCTGGAGAAGCACTACACAATATATTGAATTAGAAGCATTTTATTTTTTTTATTGATAGATAGAAATTTTTCTATATTTCTAAACGTATGGGAACCAGTTATCCAATTGCAGCTTCATTATCGTTTACCGCAGCGAGCAATAATTTTGAATTAGCAATTGCGGTAGCAGTTGGCGTATTTGGTATTAATTCAGGGGAAGCCTTTGCAGCAGTAATTGGTCCACTAGTGGAAGTTCCGGTTTTGATTGGTTTAGTAAATGTAGCATTGAAATTTAAGCAAAAATATTTTAAGCAAACTTAAAAAAGGAATGAGGCATCTTTATGAAAATTGTGATTATTGGTTCAGTAGCAGCTGGGACAAGTGTGGCTGCAAAGGCTAGACGAAATACAGAGGAAGCAGAGATTGTTGTCTACGACCAAGACAAGGATATTTCCTATTCAATTTGCGGGATTCCTTATTATATAGGAGATGAAGTTGAAGAGTTAGATAAGTTGACCCCTAGAAATGCTGCATGGTTTAAAAAGCGTTATAATGTAGATATTTTTACAGAGCATCGAGTGACAGCTATTCATCCTGAAACTCAAACGCTTGAGGTTGAGAATCTTCAAACAAAGGAGAAGAAAACCGAATCCTATGATGAATTGGTTTTAGCAACAGGAGCCAAACCGATTGTGCCAGAGATTTTTAAAGCACAGCAAGCTAATAGAAATCTTTTTCATGTTCGTACTATTCAAGATGCTGCTGCCATTCACTCATTTATTGAAAAAGAAAAGCCACAACAAGCTACTATTATTGGTGCAGGCTTTATTGGATTAGAAATGGCAGAGCAATTGGTCCATAAAGGAATAGAGGTAACTATTATTCAACGTGGCAATCAAGTCATGAAACAAATGGATGCTGATATGGCTTATCGTGTCCAAAAGGAGCTTGAAAAGAATCATGTTAAGCTCCAACTGAATACAACAATCACAAAAGTAATAGAGAAGGATGGCTATATTACTGAATTAGCAACCAATCAAGAGCAAACAATCAAATCGGATTTAGTCATTCTTGCAGCTGGTGTTACTCCGAATACTTCACTTATTCAATCGACAACTATTCAATTGGGAAAATCTGGTGCGATTAAAGTGAATAAGAAAATGCAGACAACGGTACCACATATTTATGCGGTAGGAGATGTTTCTGAGAGCTATTCTGTCATTACAGATAAACCAATATATCGTCCACTTGGATCAACTGCTAATAAGATGGGTAGAATTGCTGGTGATATCATCACAGGAGGAACACTGGAACATCGTGGTATTTTAGGAACTGGTATTGTTCGAGTTTTTGATTTAGCGGTTGCATATACTGGTTTAACAGAAAAAGAAGCTAAATTAGAAGGATTAGAGACAGCTATTCTTTATAATATTAAGCCAGATCATGCGGACTACTTAGGTGGAAAAGAGCTGACAATCAAAGCTTTAGCAGATAAAAGTAGCGGGAGAATTCTTGGAGCTCAGATTATTGGAGAGCAAGGTGTAGATAAACGAATTGACGTAATTGCCACTGCAATTTCATTTGGTGCAGTAGCAGAAGATTTGTTCCATTTAGACCTTGCTTATGCACCACCATTTGCGACAACGAAAGACCCCGTTCTTTATACTGGAATGGCGTTAGATAATGCAATAAGCAATGGAACACCTTTAATGACCCCAACTGAATTGATTGAGCGACAAGCAAGTGGAGAACAACTGCAAATTATTGATACTCGTTCCAAAAAACAATATGAAATTTCTTGTGTTAAAGGGGCTATCCATATTCCATTAGCAGAAATACGTGATAGAGTGGCGGAGCTAGATAAAAATGTAACAACAATCACGTATTGTAATAAGGGCGTAACTGGAAATGCTGCTCAAAATATCCTGTTAAACGAAGGATTTAAAGAAGTCTATAATTTATCTGGAGGAAATAAAAATTACCAGATAATTGCCCAAATGCTCGCCTCTAACTGATTTAATGATGAAGGGATTAAATAGATGACAGAAGAAAAAAGAGCGTTGGCAAGACTTGCTGGTATCTTGGGAGCTTTCCTCGCTGCCAAACTATTAAACTATCAAATAAATGTTGGTATATTTGTATATTTGTAAATTTTGTTATAATTGTTGTGGTTCTATATGTTTTAGCTAAAAAAAGAGAATCTAAAGCTAAAGAAGACAAAAAATAGTTTGTCGCAAATGCAGTTGCACCTTGACTGCATTTGTTTTTTGACAAAAGAAATATAAGTAAGGAGGTAATGAGTAAATGAGCTATGCACTAGTTTTAAAAGGCTTAAAAAAAGTATATGCGACCGGTGTTGAGGCGCTGCGTGGTATTGATTTAACTGTAGAAGAAGGAGATTTTTACGCACTGCTAGGTCCAAACGGTGCTGGAAAATCAACAACAATTGGAATTATTACCTCACTTGTTAATAAGACTGCTGGTCAAGTGAAGGTTTTTGATTATGATATTGATAATGATTTAGAGCGAGCAAAGCAACAGATTGGTCTTGTGCCGCAGGAATTTAATTTTAATCCGTTTGAAACGGTACAACAAATTGTAGTAAATCAAGCAGGATATTATGGTGTCTCAAGAAAAGAGGCACTGAAACGTAGTGAAAAGTATTTGAAGCAGTCCAATTTATGGGATAAAAGAAATGTTCGTGCCCGTATGTTATCTGGAGGGATGAAACGAAGACTTATGATAGCTCGAGCATTAATGCACGAGCCACGTCTGCTAATTCTTGATGAACCAACTGCTGGAGTGGACATTGAGCTTAGAAGAGAAATGTGGGCATTTTTAAAAGAGTTAAATGAAAGTGGCACAACAATCATTCTTACAACTCATTATTTAGAAGAAGCAGAGATGCTTTGTCGTAACATTGGAATTATTCAATCAGGTGAGCTAATTGAGAATACAAGTATGAAAGCACTTCTATCAAAACTACAATATGAGACTTTCATTTTTGATTTAGATAGCTACGACAAAAAGCCTGTGATAAAAGGTTATAAGCACTTTTTTGAAGATGATCTAACACTTGCTATAGAAGTTGAACGAAATCAGGGAGTTAATAATATTTTTGAGCAGCTCAATCAGCAAAATATCAAGGTTCTTTCTATGCGCAATAAATCAAATAGATTGGAAGAGTTGTTCTTAAAAATTACCGAAGACAAACATCAAAAGGAGGAGAAAAATGTTTAGTTTCTACTTTACAGCACTTAAAAGCTTAGCAGTTAAGGAAACCAACCGTTACCTACGGATATGGGTACAAACTTTAGTGCCTCCTGTTATTACGACCTCATTATATTTTGTTATTTTTGGAAAAATGATTGGTGGTCGTATTGGTGATATGGGCGGCTTCTCCTATATGGAATTTATTGTACCAGGTTTAATTATGATGTCTGCAATCACAAGTTCTTACGCAAATGTTTCTTCATCTTTCTTTTCTCAAAAATTCCAAAAGAATATTGAAGAGCTATTAGTTGCACCTGTACCCACACATGTTATTATTTGGGGATTTGTTATTGGTGGACTGGGTAGGAGTATCTTAGTTGGGACATTGGTTACAGTCATTTCTCTATTTTTTGTTCCACTTCATGTTTATTCATGGTTTATTGTGGTGATTACATTATTGATGACTGCAATTTTATTTTCATTAGCAGGCTTAATTAATGGTGTTTTTGCACAATCTTATGATGATGTTTCAATTGTACCAACATTTGTTTTACAGCCATTAACTTATTTAGGTGGTGTATTTTACGCCATTTCAATGTTGCCGCCATTCTGGCAGTCAGTATCGAAAATTAATCCAATTGTTTATATGATTTCAGGATTTCGTTATGGATTTCTTGGAACGACAGATGTACCAATTATGGTTTCAATTACAATATTAATCCTTTTTATCATCGTTCTTTATGCAATTTGTTATTATTTAGTAGATAAAGGAAAGGGATTAAGAAGTTAATAATTAAAAGACAGTTATTAGAATTAGCTCTTACCTCTAACATATTTGTGGAGATAAGAGCTTTTTTATTTTATTTCATGAAGATTGTACTTTAATGTATCAAAGAATTTGATTATGGTGTCCCATATCCCATGATATAAGGACTGTTTTTTTCATAACTTAGTTTAGCAATTTTGTCTCCTGAATTACCTTCAATTGTGTAAACAATGTTATTTTCTACTTTCTCAACAATTCCTACATGGTCGCTAACAGAATCACCATCCCAGTCAAAAAAGATGATATTACCACTTTTAGGCAAATTACCTTTTCCCAACCACTGATTTTTAGCTTTAAAACTTTGCAACAGAACCGTTCAGGATCTTGAGAATAGGGTCGCTATCTCAAAGATTGCAACAGACTACAATGTGACTAGGCAAACAATTTACCGAATAAAAAAAGAAATCGACCAACTAATTGTATGATTTCTTTTTTGAATCACGTAAACCTGTTTTTAGGATGATATTTATTGTTTTAGTAGTCACATTTACCACTCTAATTATAAATATCATCCAAGGAGATCCTATACTTCAAAATATAGATTTTACTTTACTTTTAATAGGCATGTATGGATATATTTTTCTCCTCCAAAAATATATCCACCAGATATGGCTTCAATTTTTAATTAGCTTTATTGCAGCATTTTTACTCTTCAAATGTTTAGTGATGGTAGCTATGCTGATTATACTTCTTTTATTGTCGTTGGTGTAGTAGCTTTGTTTTTAGCTTTTATAATGGTGGTGCTCATAAAAGCTCTCTTTAAAAATTCAAAATAATAATTTTTAAAGAGATGAAATTTATAATTTGAAGATCTTATTTTATTTCTCTGGAGCTTTTTATTATCTAAGGAAATCAAAGTATTAATGGGAACACCTACTTAATAAGGTTAGACTGTCATTTTAATATTTAAATGACGCATAGTTTGCTTCATAACTAGCGTTCAAAAAAACTAAAAATGTATCATAAAAAGAAGGCACGCTTATAAACATGCCTTCTTTTATTTGTTGTGTTATTTAACTTTCATCAATCGTAATCCGTTTAATGTTACTAAAAGCGTTGCTCCCATATCTGCTACAATAGCAATCCATAGTGTTAGCCAACCTGGTATGACTAGTAGTAGAGCTAATAGTTTTATACCTAATGAGAAGGTGATATTTTGCTTAATTACTTTTAGAGTTTGACGGCTAAGTCTAACAATGAATGGTAATTTTTGTAAATCGTCGCCCATTAGAGCAACATCAGCAGTTTCGAGAGCCGTATCTGTTCCTGCACCGCCCATTGCAATACCAACCGTCGATGCAGCTAATGCTGGTGCATCATTAATGCCGTCGCCCACCATTGCTACTTTATTATAAGTTGTCCGCAACGCTTTAATCGAATCTAATTTTTCTTGAGGCATTAGATCTCCTTTTATTTCAGTCACACCTAATTGCTTACCAATAGATTCAGCGGTTTTAGTATTATCACCAGTAAGCATAATAGTGTGTTCAATTGACAACTTGTGGAGTTCAGAAATAACGGCAGCACTTGAATCTCTTACTTCATCCGCGACAGCAATTACTCCTAAAATTTGTTCGTCAGTACCGAAATACATGGCGGTTTTCCCTTGTTCTTGAAATTGTCTGTATTGTACTTTGACCGCTGTTTCTTCGATTACTGATGCAGAAAACAGTTTAGGGCTTCCAATATAGTAACGTATGTTTTGATGTATACCTGTAAGTCCTTTACCTGTGATAGATTGGAAATCCTCGATTTGTATTGACTTGTAATCCACATTAGTTTTATCCGCTTCGTTTAAAATAGCAGAAGCTAATGGGTGTTGAGAAAGAGATTCCAACGATGAAATAATCGATAGATAATTTATATCAGTTTCAGAACTGGTTGCAATGAAATCCGTTACGACAGGCTTTCCTTTTGTTAAGGTTCCAGTCTTATCGAAAGCAATTGCTCTCAAATGACCAATTTCTTCCAGATAGACTCCGCCTTTTACTAAAACACCATTTTTTGCTGCATTACCAATAGCCGAAACAATTGAAACAGGTGTTGAGATCACTAATGAACAAGGACATCCGACAACTAAAATGGATAACCCTTGGTAAAGCCATTTATTCCAGTCACCACCAAAGAATAGCGGAGGAACAACCACTATCAAAAGGGCCATAATAATTATGAATGGCGTATAGTATTTTGCAAATTTATCTACAAAGGCTTGTGCAGGAGCTCGTTCTCCTTGCGCTTCTTCAACTAAGTGAATGATTTTGGCAATCGTTGTATCCGTTACTTTTTTTGTTACTTTGACTTCAAGAACACCTTCTTCATTTAGTGTTCCTGCAAACACTTCATCATCTAACTGTTTTTCAACAGGAACCGATTCTCCTGTTATTGCTGCTTGATTTACTGAAGAATGACCGTTGATAACAAGCCCATCCATGGCTATTTTTTGTCCGGGTTTAATGATCATAATATCGTCGATATCGATTTTATCGACACTGACTAATTGCTCTACATTGTTTCTCCTGATAAGAGCTTCTTTGGGAGCTATATCCATAAGAGAACGAATCGACTGTCTTGCTTTATCCATTGAAAATCGTTCCAAAGCTTCGCTAATAGCAAATAGTATTACTACAATAGAACCTTCGGCCCATTCTCCAATAAATGCGGCCCCAATAATTGCAATAGTCATTAAAGATTCCATGGAGAAGTCCAATTTGATCAAATCAGAGAACCCTTCTTTAAATAAATCAAATCCACCAATTATTATTGCCAATATATAAAGAGCTTTCGTTAATAAATGATCTTCGCCCAATGATAGTTGGGAAATCACAGCAACAAGTATAAAACCAAGAGAGATGATTAAAGCGATATTCCGTTTAATAAAAGACTCTTTTGATCTAACTTGTTCATCATTTTCTTGATCATCACGAATGATAAGATTTTCGAAGGCTCCCGCTTCTTCGAGTTCTTCAATTGTTGTTTGGCCTTCTACTGAAATCTTACTTGCACCAAAGTTTACTGTTGCACTCGTAACTCCTGGCAACTGCTTTACATTTTTTTCAAATTTACCTGCACAATTTGTACAGCTTAATCCTTCTATTCGATAGGTTTTTTCGGTCATTTTCTCACTCATGCTAGCACCTCTTCTTTAAAATTTACGCCAAGCTCCATAAGATTTTGATATTTTTAATAAAATAATAGACTAACTTACCATCCTTGTGACTATCAACTACTCCCAATTTTTTTAAGGAGTTCAGATAGTGTGAAGTTGTTGCGACCGAAGCATCAATGATATTAGCAATATCACAAACACATAGCTCATCTTCATGAACTAAAGCATGTACAATTTTAAGTCGATTTTCATCTGACAATATTTTAAAGAAACCACTTACTGACGGAGTATCAAAGTTTGCTAGTTTAGATTTAGCACGATTAACTTTGTCTTCATGAATACAAGTTATTTCACAAATTTCATTATTCATACGATCATTCCTTTACATTCAAATATTTTTTTGAATATATTATATCAGAACATTCATCTATATTCAAGTGAATGTTTGAATGTTCATAAAATGGTCATTTTCTGATCACATAATTGGTGTGATAAAATCAGACCAAACAAAAAAAACAGATTTACATTTTAAAACAATCTGTTTTTTTGTTTCAACTTTAATCTTCATTTCTCATGATATAGTAGTAAGTTCCGACTCCACATACAATTGCAACAGAACCAAGGAATGATATTTGAAATTATCTATTCTGCGAAACAAAAAAGACGATAAGTAGATAAGTATAGAAGGGGGCTGTCAAAAATGGTTCGAAGAATCACTTTTTGACTTGCGAGTTTCGGCGAGCATTTGTCTGCGCGGTTCGCAGACGCCGGCACGAAGTGGCGAGACCAGGAGAAAATCAAAACGATTGAGTTTTGTGTTTTCGGGCAGTATGCCAGCGTGTTTAGCGCAATCGAAGGGTGCGCTAAACACGCAAACCTAGAATTTTGCGATTATCTCAGAGAAGGTCACGGTTTTTTAACCGTGATTTTTTTGATTTTAAAAATATGGCAGACTATTAGTATGAAATATTGAATGACTAGAGCGTAAATAAATAGGAGGAAACGGGTGTTAAAATATATCAATCACGCAGGACGTTTATCAATATTAAAATTTAAAATCGTAATGGAACAGTTTGAAGTAGTAGATACCTATGAATGTTTTTATCTGATGCGGTTTGATGAGAATGGTCAACCGGATTGGTCAGACCCTACCATTGTGCAGGAAGGTTCAGTAGAAAGTGAGGTGACCGATGAAGGAACTGTTAACTCTTAATAAGATTTTATTTTCCATGATTGGAGGCTTGATTGGTAGTCTATTTGGAGAGTTGGATGGTATCCTATATGCCCTACTTGTCTTCATTATTATTGACTATCTAACAGGAATTTTTGCGGCAGTTGTAGAGAAACAATTGTCAAGTAGTATCGGTTTTCGTGGCATCTTTAAAAAGATAGCCATTTTATTTTTAGTTTCACTAGGTCATTTAATTGATACTGCAATCATCAAGCAGGGTGGAACGATTCGAACAATGGTCATTTTCTTTTATCTCAGTAATGAGGGGTTAAGTATTCTAGAAAATACCGTTCGAATTGGTTTACCAATATCTGAGAAACTACAAGCAATCTTAAAACAAATCAATGAGAGGTGAGAAGATATGGGAAAACATCTAGTCATTTGTGGTCATGGACAAGGGCGAACAGGCTATGATCCTGGAGCAGTGAATGCCAAACTAGGTATCACAGAAGCAGGAAAGGTTCGAGAATTAGCCAACTTAATGTCTAAGTACGGTGGACAACAGATTGATTTTATTACCGTACAAAATGTTTATGATTATCGGAGTATTACCAGTATTGGAAAGGGATACGACTCAATTACTGAATTGCACTTCAATGCCTTTAATGGTAGTGCCAAAGGGACAGAAGTCTTGATTCAGTCTTCCTTAGAAGCGGATAAGGAAGATATGGCAATCCTATCTCTTCTTTCACGTTTTTTCCAAAATCGTGGCATTAAGAAGGTAGATTGGCTCTATAATGCCAACCAAGCAGCAAGTCGTGGATACACCTATCGTTTGGTGGAAATTGCCTTCATTGATAATGAACAAGATATGGCGATTTTTGAGAACAAGAAAGAGGATATTGCGAGAGTTCTTATATCAGCTATAACAGGAGTTGAAGTCAAGACCACAGTTCCCTCGACACCCAGTTCAACCGTTGGGAGTTCAGGAACTCCTTCAAAACCAATCTATCTTGTTGGTGATAGTCTTAGGGTGTTGTCTCATGCGACTCATTATCAGACTGGTCAGAAAATCGCCAACTGGGTCAAGGGGCGCACCTACAAAATCCTCCAAGTGAAGAATGTGCACCATTCCAACAGTAAGAGAGCATATCTACTTGATGGAATCAAGTCTTGGGTGCTTGAGCAGGATGTAGAAGGAACAACCAAAGGCCATAGTGAGCAGACCTATCAAGCACAGAAAGGCGATACCTATTATGGAATCGCTCGGAAGTTTGGTTTAACAGCTGATGCTCTTCTTGCGGTAAATGGCTTGAAGAAGACGGATATTTTAAAAGTTGGACAAACTCTAAAGGTCAATGCGGCTTCAAGGACAACAACCGCTATTCCAACCAGTGTTGCAAGTCGAGTGGTTGCGTCAGCATTGTCCAAGGTCGGTCAAAAGGTGGCTGTTCCATCCAACCCTTATGGAGGACAATGCGTCAGTCTGGTGGATAAGATTGTACAGGAGTTGACCGACAAGGACATGGCTTACACCAATGCCATTGATTGCTTAACCAAAGCAAAATCCAATGGCTTTACAGTCATCAAAGATGCATGGGGAGTAAATCCAAAAGCTGGTGATTTCTATGTTATTAAGACGGACGGTCATCCTTATGGTCATATTGGCATTTGTATTACCGATTCAGATGGTACAAGCATTGATGGGGTGGAACAAAATGTCGATGGCTACTCTGACCACAACAAGAATGGTATCAATGACCAACTGGAAATTGGTGGTGGCGGTATTACTCGCCGAGTGAAACGTGTCTGGATGGGAGATGGCTCACTCTATGATGCGACTGGAACTGTCAAACTTGGTAAAGTTGTTGGTTGGTTTAGAATATCATAATTAAGTCTTAAGCCTGGTGGGAACATCAGGCTTTATTTTTTTTGCCTTTTTTTCAAAAAGTGCGGAAAAATCTCTCCCAAACCTACCTAGTAAAGTAGGAGGATAATATGGACGTTAAAAAAATTAATAATGAGATGACCTACCAACTAACAATGATACAAGCAAAGGTACTTCTAAATAATGGAGCAATCACTATTGAGGAATTTGAACTATTTAGGCAGTTGATGCTTGAAAAATATCAACCGTTTATAAGTCAATTATCGACCTAATAACTGGATATTTTTTTCTATTAGAGTGATATATAGTAGCGAAAGGAGTGTATTAATTTGAGAACAGTTAGAAGAATACAACCCATAAAATCACCCTGCAAGCCAAGATTTAAGGTTGCGGCCTATGAAAGGGTTTCCGATAGTCGTCTTCATCATTCTCTGTCAACATAGTCTTAGCTCAGAAGGAGAATTGATGTTAACCCTCCTTGCCTCAGTAGCTCAAGAGGAGTCTCAAAACCTGAGTGAAAATATAAGATGGCGAATCCAAAAGAAGTTTGAAAAAGGGATTCCGCACACTCCACAGGATATGTATGGATACCGTTGGGATGGAGAACAATATCAGATTGAACCTAATGAGGCAAAAGTTATAAGAAAAGTCTTTAAATGGTATCTGGATGGAGATTCGGTACAGCAGATAGTTGATAAACTCAATCAGGAACAAGTCTTAACAAGGCTTAGTAATCCATTTACCGTAGCAAGTATCAGAGAATTCTTCAAGCAAGAAGCATACTTTGGTCGCCTTGTCCTACAGAAGACCTATCGTGAGGCATTCTCTAGGAATCCGAAAAGGAATAAAGGGCAACGCAATAAGTACATCATTGAAAATGCACACGAGCCAATTGTTACAAAAGAATATTTTGATTTAGTACTTCATGAGAAGGAGCGAAGATATCAGTTAATGAGTCAAGAAAGCCACTTAAATAAAGGTATCTTTCGTGACAAAATTTCATGTTCAGAATGCGGATGTTTGATGATTGTTAAAGTGGATTCAAAACAAGTTAATAAAACTGTACGATATTATTGTCGAACACGAAATCGATTCGGAGCATCATCATGTTCATGTAGGACGTTAGGAGAAAAGCGACTTTTGGCATCTTTTAAAAGCAAGTTAGACATTATCCCTGATAAAGAGTGGGTTGAAAATAATATTAAACACATCGATTATGATTTTGGTCAACGTATCATCTGGGTTATACCAGTAAAAGGAAGGAAATATCCTATAGAAATTAGAGAGGGGCGATATTAGTGAAGAAAGTAATTACTATTGAGGCAACACCAAGTATTATTAGGTCAAGTTCAGATGAATTCTCTTTGAAAAAGCGTAGAGTTGCAGGCTATGCCAGGGTATCAACTGACCATGAAGTCCAAGCAACAAGCTATGAATCACAGATGCGATACTACTCTGAATACATTAATGGGAGGGATGATTGGGAATTTGTTAAAATGTACTCTGATGAAGGTATCAGTGGGACAAATACAAAACTAAGAACTGGTTTCAAATCAATGGTGGAAGATGCACTTGATGGCAAAATCGATTTGATTATTACAAAATCAGTTAGTCGATTTGCGAGGAATACTGTAGACTCACTGACTACGGTTAGGCAGTTGAAAGAGGTAGGTGTAGAAATCTACTTTGAGAAAGAAAACATTTGGACATTAGATTCAAAAGGTGAGCTACTCATAACCATCATGTCTAGTTTGGCACAAGAAGAAAGTCGGAGTATCTCAGAGAACGTGACTTGGGGCTTAAGGAAACAATTCGCAGAAGGGAAGGTTCATTTTCCTTATACCAATGTTTTAGGCTTTAAGGCTGGTGAAGATGGGGCAATTGTAGTTGATCAGGATGAAGCCAAAACTGTTAGGTATATCTTTCAGCAAGCTCTTATTGGAAAATCACCATATCATATCGCAAAGGATTTGACTGAACAAGTTATACCTTCTCCTAGCGGCAAATCTCATTGGAACGCAACCACAATCAAGCGAATGCTTAGAAATGAGAAGTATAAAGGGGATGCCTTGCTACAGAAAACATATACAACTGATTTTCTGACCAAAAAGAAGAACATCAACAGAGGTGAGTTGCCTCAGTATTATGTGGAGAATAACCATGAAGCAATAGTAGATAGAGAGACCTTTGATGCAGTTCAACAAGTGCTCGAAAATAAAGGTAGAAAGTCGAGCACAACAATCTTTAGTTCAAAACTTGTATGCGGAGATTGTGGTCATTTCTTTGGTAGCAAGGTATGGCATTCAACCTCCAAATACAGAAGGGTGATTTATCAATGTAACGAAAAATACAAAGGCATTAGTAAATGTTCTACCCCTCACGTTACTGAGGAGGAGGTGATACAGTGGTTCATCTCAGCGGTAAATCAAGTATTAGATAATAGGATTGAAGTTATTGACAATCTATATGTATTACTATCCATTGGAAACCTTGAGGTAATTGACGAACAGATAAAGGTCCTTGAAACTGAAGCAGAAGTTGTCAGTCAGTTAGTTGCAAATCTAGTTTCGGAAAATGCCATTATAAGGCAAGACCAAGACAAGTACCTCAAAAAGTATAATCAACTGACTTCAAAGTATGAAGGTATAGTACAGGATATTGAATCACTAGAACTCCAGAGGATGCAAAAATCTAAAAGGAATAAGGAATTGCAAGACTTTATCGGAACTTTAGAAAAGCTGGGGAAAGTATTAACCGATTTTGATGAATTATTATGGGAATCACTAGTTGAGAGTGTCATGATTAACGAGGATAAGGGAGCCAAATTTAAATTTAAAAATGGAGCGGTTGTAGCAATTTAGGCTATGACCTCTTTGACATCTACAAAGTTTAATGTTAAAATTCATTCAAAAATATATTTTAATGAGGTGTTTTATGATTCAAAATGTTGTTACTTCAATAATCCTGTATTCTGGGACAGCCGTAGACTTACTTATTATCCTAATGTTATTTTTTGCCAAAAGAAAAAGCAGAAAAGACATCATTAACATCTATTTAGGACAATTTCTAGGCTCTGTTAGCCTAATATTGCTAAGTTTGCTTTTTGCATTTGTCTTAGATTATATTCCTAGTAAAGAGATTTTAGGTTTGCTCGGTTTGATTCCAATTTTCCTAGGCCTCAAAGTTTTGCTTTTAGGAGATTCTGATGGAGAAGCTATTGCCAAAGAAGGTTTGAGCAAAGATAATAAAAACCTGATTTTTCTAGTCGCTATGATTACTTTTGCAAGTTGTGGTGCTGACAATATTGGTGTCTTTGTCCCATATTTTACTACCTTAAATTTATCGAATTTGATAGTGGCTTTACTGACCTTTCTAGTCATGATTTATCTCTTGGTTTTTTCTGCCCAAAAATTGTCACAAGTCCCTTCTGTTGGAGAAACTTTGGAAAAATATAGCAGATGGTTTATTGCCGTTGTCTATTTAGGATTGGGGATGTATATCCTGATTGAAAACAACAGCTTTGACATGCTATGGGCTGTGTTAGGCTAGGAGAAAAAAATTATGAAAAAAGATAGTATCTGTCAAGTGGATGTTATAAATCAACAAAATGTTACAACCGCAACGAACTACCTTGAAAAGGAAAAAGTCCAAAAATCACTTCGCATTTTATCAAAATTTACCGATAATAAACAGATAAATATCATCTTTTATCTCCTTGCCGTCGAAGAACTCTGTGTCTGCGATATAGCCTGTTTATTAAATCTCAGTATGGCATCTGCCTCCCACCATCTTCGTAAACTAGCCAATCAAAACATCTTGGACACTAGAAGAGAGGGGAAAATTATATATTATTTTATAAAAGATGAGGAAATCAGAGATTTTTTTAATCAACTAGGATAACAACTATTTTTACTACTTTTCCATGATTATAGGGAGATTATATATGAAATTTTTGATGAAAATTACTCACAAGAAATACCTACTCGTATCAAATGTTTAAGAAAAAAGTATAATTTAAAGCAAAGCGACCTACGATTATATCAGCGTTTACAGACATTCAAGAGAAATCTCTTGGATGTCTTTTTTGGGCTAAAGCAAGGCTATGATTAGCCTTGGCAAATTTGCCTAACAGCTCCAAACCTGTCATCAAATGAAATCGATGAGTTATCAGAATGAGTCGTAGCCTTCATCTCACAGTATAGGTAGATGGCTAATTTCATTTTAAAACTTTCAGTTTTAAGGGACTGACCCCAAAAAGTGAGAATTTAATAAAAAGACTTGACATATTTCGTTTACAATAGTAAACTTATTTTGAACATATTCGTTTACATACGTAAACAACAAGGAGGAAAGGAAAATGAGCACAATAGAACTTAATACTTCTATCACAGATGCTGAATGGGAAGTCATGCGTGTAGTTTGGGCAAATGATCGAGTAACTAGTAAAAAAGTCATTTCCGTAATGCAAGAAAAAATGGACTGGACACAATCCACTATCAAAACGATCTTAGGTCGATTAGTTGGAAAAGGCGTACTAAATACAGAGCATGAAGGTAGAAAGTTTATTTACACTGCCAATATTGAAGAGACAGAAGCCGTAAGGGATTATGCAGAAGATATTTTTAACCGTATTTGCAATAAGAAAGTCGGAAATGTAATAGGAAGCATCATTGAAGATCATGTTTTAAGCTTCGATGATATAGATCGACTAGAGAAAATATTAGAGATAAAAAAATCTTTCGCAGTAGAAGAAGTGGATTGTCAGTGTACAGAAGGGCAATGCGATTGCCATGAAGGCTGTTAAAGAACTTAGAAGACGCGGTGTTGAAGTAATCATGATTACTGGAGATAACAAACGAACAGCCAAAGCGATTGCTAAGCAAGTGGGTATAGACAGTGTATTAAGTGAAGTATTACTTGAAGATAAAGCAGAGGAAGTCAAAAAACTACAAGAGGCAGGCAAGAAGGTAGCGATGGTTGGAGACGGCATTAACGATGCACCCGCATTAGCTCAAGCAGATGTCGGAATTGCAGTTGGATCAGGTACAGACGTGGCGATTGAATCGGCTGATATTGTCCTTATGCGTAATGATTTAACCGCTGTATTGACTATGATTGATTTAAGTCATGCAACGCTACGAAACATTAAACAAAACTTGTTCTGGGCTTTTGCTTACAACCTTGTAGGTATTCCAGTTGCGATGGGTCTTTTGTATATTTTTGGCGGACCATTGATGAGTCCAATGTTGGCGGGGCAGTCGCCGTGAGTTTCAGCTCCGTATCGGTCTTGCTCAATGCTTTACGGTTAAGACGATTCAAACCAGCAGTTGTTTAGAAAACACGTAGCTTATCTGGGATTTAAACTTCTACCTATTCTATATAATAGGAGAAGATAAAAAAAGGGGAATAAAATAATGAAAAAAGAAATCTTATTAGATGGCGTAAAATGTGCAGGTTGTGCGAACACGGTACAAGAAAGATTTTCAGCTATTGAAGGGGTTGAATCTGTAGAGGTTGATTTAGCGACTAAAAAAGCAGTACTTGAAAGTCAAACAGAGATTGATACCGAAACGCTCAATGCTGCTTTAGCAGAAACTAACTATTCAGTATTAAGTGCATAAAGTACGAATAACATTTATTCATAGATAGTAGCTAGAGATAAAGTATAGAACCCTTTTCGTGAGAATTATATGCAGTGTTAGATGAGAAAGTTCTAAAACTTTAAAATCAGTCTCTAATATAATAAGGAGGAATTAAAAATGAGAAATAACAAAAAACATTCGTCACATAGTCATCATAATCACGGCGACATGGATCACTCAAAACACGACCATAATGAAATGGAACATAGTCAGATGGATCACAGCAATATGGATCACAGTGAAATGGATCATGGCGCAATGGGAGGGCATGCCCACCACCATCACGGTAGCTTTAAGGAGATTTTCTTGAAGTCACTCCCATTAGGAATTGCAATCTTACTCATTACGCCTATGATGGATATTCAGTTGCCTTTCCAAATTATCTTTCCTTATGCAGACGTTGTAGCAGCTGTATTGGCAACAATTCTATACATTTATGGCGGAAAACCATTCTACATGGGTGCGAAAGATGAGTTTAATTCAAAAGCTCCAGGCATGATGTCCTTGATTACTTTGGGAATAACGGTTTCTTATGCCTATAGTCTTTACGCAGTGGCCGCTCGATATGTGACCGGAGAACATGTCATGGACTTCTTCTTTGAGTTTACAACGTTAATTTTAATCATGTTATTAGGACACTGGATTGAAATGAAGGCATTGGGTGAAGCAGGGGACGCGCAAAAAGCATTGGCTGAGTTGGTGCCGAAAGATGCTCATGTTGTTTTAGAAGACGATTCGATTGAGACTCGTCCTGTGTCTGAACTTCAGATTGGAGATGTTATCCGTGTTCAAGCAGGAGAAAATGTTCCAGCTGATGGTATCATTATCCGCGGAGAATCCCGTGTAAACGAAGCGCTTGTGACTGGGGAATCGAAACCAATTGAAAAAAAACCCGGAGATGAGGTCATCGGTGGATCAACCAATGGTGGCGGAGTCCTCTATGTGGAAATAAAGCAGACGGGCGATAAGTCCTTCATTTCTCAGGTTCAGACATTAATCAGCCAAGCACAAAGCCAACCATCTCGAGCAGAGAATGTGGCTCACAAAGTAGCTAGCTGGTTGTTCTACATTGCCGTTGTAGTAGCTTTAATCGCTCTAGTAGCCTGGATGATCATTGCAGATTTACCTACAGCCGTTATCTTTACTGTGACTGCGTTAGTTATTGCCTGCCCACATGCTTTGGGTCTTGCTATTCCCTTGGTAGTATCACGTAGTACTAGTTTGGGTGCAAGCCGAGGATTACTGGTTAAAAATAGAGAAGCTTTGGAATT
The DNA here is from genome assembly GCF_004569635.1 of Streptococcus sp. LYSM12. Classification (GTDB taxonomy): domain Bacteria; phylum Bacillota; class Bacilli; order Lactobacillales; family Streptococcaceae; genus Streptococcus. The sequence goes on along the minus strand of NZ_SPOZ01000008.1, from coordinate 49,435 downwards.
AACTACTAAAGCGGATGTTATGGTATTGGATAAAACAGGTACTTTAACAACTGGTGAATTTAAAGTCTTGGACGTCACTGTTTTGAGTGATAAATATTCTGAAGAAGAAATTACAGGCTTGTTGGCGGGTATAGAGGCGGGCTCCAGTCACCCGATTGCCCAATCGATTGTGAACCACGCTGAAGCGAAAGGCATTAAGTCAGTTTCCTTTGACTCCATTGAAATCGTTTCGGGAGCAGGAATAGAAGGGGAGGCGAACGGCCACCACTATCAATTAATCAGCCAAAAGGCATACGGAAAAGCATTGCGTATGGATATTCCGAAAGGCGCTACTTTAAGTATCCTTGTAGAAAATAATGAAGCAATCGGCGCTGTCGCATTGGGAGATGAACTGAAAGAAACCAGCAGAAACTTGATCGAGGTGCTGAAAAAATACGGAATTGAACCACTCATGGCTACTGGTGATAACGAGGAAGCTGCACAAGGAGTTGCAGAAGTTCTAGGTATTCAATACCAAGCCAATCAATCTCCGGAAGATAAGTACAAGCTGGTCGAGTCCATGAAAAACCAAAACAAGACGGTTATCATGGTAGGAGACGGGGTCAATGACGCACCTTCCCTTGCCTTGGCAGACGTAGGTATTGCAATCGGAGCTGGAACGCAAGTAGCTTTGGATTCTGCGGATATTATCCTTACTCAGTCTGATCCAGGGGATATTGAATCCTTTATCGAGTTAGCAAACAAGACGACACGTAAAATGAAACAAAACTTGGTATGGGGAGCAGGCTACAATTTTATCGCGATTCCAATTGCTGCTGGCCTCCTTGCTCCTATCGGCATTACCTTGGGTCCGGCCTTCGGCGCCGTCCTCATGTCCTTATCGACCGTTATTGTTGCCATCAATGCTATGACATTGAAATTAGAGCCGAAATAAAACGAAGCAGGAACGAAAAAACACTGGCTGGTTTGACCCCCTTCCAGAATCGGGTCAGACCAGCCAGTATGCTGTATAAGGAAAATCATAGATCGATAAATTTTCGATAAAAACAGGGCTCCCATGCTTTCGATGGAGAGCCCTGTTTTTCTTATGAACCATAACCTTTTTAATCAACGGCTTGGGGCAGAGATTCGATATTTAGTAGTGAAGTACCCCAGGATTAGGAAGACTTCGATTAATCCAAAGGCCAAGAGGAAACTGTGCATAAAGAACTCGGCAGGTAAAGCTAAGATAATAGGATCAGTAGTGGCATTGAAGAGCCAGGCGTCATTGTTAAAGAAAACTTTATGGAAAAGCACAAACAGCGTGTCGAAGCTAACCAGGAGAGCCAAAAGGATAGCAAGGGGAATAAGGGTTCCCTGGCGGAAGTAGGGTAGGAGCCGCCAAGATTCTCGTCTCCTATTTAGATGTCGTACAAACCATAGCGTGCCCATTCCAGAAAAGATCAAGATCAGGTAGTCCAGCATAAAAAGCTTCTTGACCTCGAAAAAGTGGAAAAGCCCACTAGCCGAACTAGGGAAATCCGGCATATCCAATGCGAGAAACCATGGGATATTCAAATAGGTCAGGAGGATGCGGTAGTTTTCCAGAATCTGCTCCTTTGATAGACCGACATATTTAGGAATATTCAGATAATCAATGTCGAAAGCATATAAGGGAGTAACTATTTTACTCTCTTCAAAATGCAGAAAATATTGATTTAACATCAATAGCCATGGGGTATTTTAAATCTATTGAACAATTTCTATTTTCCTATATCTCTTTACATACCATAGAAAAGGATTCTGTAAACCGTAAAATATTTGCAGGAGCTAAACCGTTAGATACACTCTCTGACAAACTCCTTAATGATAGTTCAAAAGTTAAAAATATAAATCTTAAATCTATTACAAGTTTTTTTGGAGATTTTAACAGTCAGAAATTCTATCCACGTAATATGGATTTACTTGCTGATGGTATTGATGACGAAACGTATTATTATATTGTTGAGTCATTGTCAACTTTTGTAGGATTAAGAAATGGCTATTTTCATAAGCATAATTTAAATGATTGGACAACAATTGAAGAAACTAGAAACCATGCATTGTTAATTTTTTATCTAGTACTAGGAGGGTATAGAATATCGGAGCAAGATAAACTAGATCTCGGTTTGATTAAAACTGTAGAAAGTGGCTACTTAAATCTATGTGAGTATATTCATAATAGAAAAATTGATAATATGCTTGAGATACCAATCTTTTATTTTGGGAGAGATCGTAACGAGTTTGATTTTTACATTTCGAATAAAGACCCTTTTATCACAAATGACAGTAATCAGGAGCCAATTTATTCTGGAGCATATTTTAAACGACTTGGAAACTCAAAAAGTTTGTTTAAGCTAACAGATAGTAATATCCCTGAGGAAATCTGGGAAGGAAAATTAATAATTGGTCGGCAGGGACCTAGTTTTAAACCATCTGGTCCTTTGGAAAAATATTCGAAGATGGTAAATTTTTCAAAATAGAATAGCTTAGATTTTATGAAGATTAAAAATAGGAACAGTCAATTGAACAGTTCCTATTTTTGTGTTAAGTATGTAGTTGTTTTCTTATATGTATAATGATAGATTAGTGGATTCTCTTCTAAGGTTCTTACTTCAAATATGAAGAAGTGATCGCGGTTATCTTTGGACTTTTCCTTATTCAGGACAAAGTAATTCTTACGTGAAGTCGCCATTGTTTTGAGGATATCATCGGTCAGGAAGATCAATGGAATATTCATGTTGGAGTAGCGGTAGAAGTCACGTTCAAAATCTTGGTAGCTCTCGCTGTAATAGTCCATTTGCAGGTGATTACGCTGAAACTCAAGCTGATTCATAAAGCACCTCCTCAACAAGTTCAATACTAATAATGTTATGTACTTAAAGTCTTATGCAGTTTGGTTATTTTGTTATTAGAATTGGGTACTCCAAGTCTTTTTTTATGAATTTTTTTATTCATTCAAAAAAACACTTGAATTAATTAATGAAAAGGGTTATACTATATTCAAACAAATACTTGAATGATATTGAGGTGAGAATATGATTAAAAAAATACTTGTGAAATTTATTGTTATGACGAAGAAAAGGTCAATCGAATACAAGGTAATTTACAGACAGTAGATATTTCTAGTGTTGCCCAAATGTTAAAAGCTATTGCAGATAAAAATAGAGCAAAAATTACCTATGCATTGTGTCAAGATGACGAACTGTGTGTGTGTGATATTGCAAATATTATAGGTGTTACGGTTGCAAATACCTCTCATCACCTGCGAACGCTCCATAAGCAAGGGATTGTTAAGTTTCGAAAAGAGGGAAAACTTGCATTTTATTCCTTAGATGATGAGTATATCAGACAAATTATGATGATTGCATTGGCACATAAGAAAGAGGTGAAGATCAATGTCTAGAGGGAAAGCAAAACAGTCTGAAAAAGAAATGAAAGCCTATCGTGTTCAAGGATTTACTTGTACTAACTGTGCAGCCATTTTTGAAAATAATGTTAAAGAACTTCCCGGTGTTCAGGATGCGAAAGTAAATTTCGGAGCATCTAAAGTTTATGTTAAAGGGACGACAACCATTGAAGAATTAGAAAAAGCAGGAGCATTTGAAAATTTAAAAATTCGAGATGAAAAAGAACAAAGGGTAGGAGGAGAACCTTTTTGGAAGCAGAAAGAAAACATTAAGGTATATATATCAGCTCTTTTACTTGTAGTTAGCTGGTTCTTAGGAGAGCAGTATGGTGAAGAGCATGTTCTACCGACAATTGGTTATGCAGCGTCCATTTTAATCGGTGGATATTCGTTATTTATTAAAGGTCTCAAAAATTTAAGAAGATTAAATTTCGATATGAATACGCTTATGACTATTGCCATTATAGGAGCTGCAATTATTGGTGAATGGGGTGAAGGGGCAACCGTTGTTATCCTATTTGCGATTAGTGAAGCATTAGAGCGTTATTCAATGGATAAAGCACGTCAATCTATTGAATCTTTAATGGATATTGCCCCAAAAGAAGCGTTAATTCGACGAGGCAATGAAGAAATGATGATTCATGTTGATGAGATTCAAGTTGGAGACATCATGATAGTTAAGCCCGGTCAAAAGTTAGCAATGGATGGAATAGTGGTTAAAGGTACATCGACATTAAATCAGGCTGCGATTACAGGTGAAAGTGTTCCAGTAACGAAAATCACAAATGATGAAGTATTTGCAGGAACCTTGAATGAAGAAGGGTTACTTGAGGTTAAAGTAACAAAACGAGTTGAAGATACTACTCTTTCAAAAATCATTCACTTGGTAGAAGAAGCCCAAGCAGAACGGGCCCCCTCTCAAGCGTTTGTCGATAAATTTGCAAAATACTATACACCAGCTATTGTCATACTAGCTCTTTTAATTGCAGTAGTTCCACCATTATTTGGCGGAGACTGGAGCCAATGGATTTATCAAGGATTAGCTGTATTAGTGGTTGGTTGTCCTTGTGCCTTAGTAGTCTCAACTCCAGTTGCTGTGGTTACAGCAATAGGAAATGCAGCGAAAAATGGTGTATTAATTAAAGGTGGTATCCATTTAGAAGCAGCAGGACACTTAAAAGCGATAGCATTTGATAAAACAGGAACATTAACCAAAGGGATTCCAGCTGTAACAGACATTGTGACATATGGTAGAAATGAAAATGAATTAATAACCATAACATCAGCCATTGAAAAAGGATCGCAGCACCCTCTTGCTTCAGCGATTATGCGAAAAGCAGAAGAAAATGGATTAAAATTCAATGAAGTAACAGTAGAGGATTTTCAATCCATTACAGGTAAAGGCGTTAAAGCCAAAATAAATAATGAAATGTATTATGTGGGAAGTCAAAATCTTTTTGAGGAATTACACGGAAGCATTTCAAGCGATAAAAAAGAAAAAATTGCCGATATGCAAACTCAAGGTAAAACGGTGATGGTGTTAGGAACAGAAAAAGAAATTCTTTCGTTTATTGCCGTAGCCGATGAAATGAGGGAATCGTCTAAAGAAGTTATCGGCAAGTTGAACAATATGGGAATCGAAACAGTGATGCTAACAGGCGATAACCAAAGAACGGCAACAGCCATCGGAAAACAAGTTGGTGTTTCGGATATTAAAGCTGACTTACTTCCAGAAGATAAGCTTAATTTTATTAAAGAACTTCGAGAAAAACATCAAAGTGTGGGGATGGTCGGAGATGGCGTGAATGATGCTCCAGCCCTTGCGGCATCTACCGTTGGTGTAGCAATGGGTGGTGCTGGAACTGATACAGCTTTAGAAACGGCTGACATCGCCTTAATGTCTGATGATTTGAGTAAATTGCCATATACAATAAAATTAAGCCGTAAGGCTTTAGCAATCATCAAGCAAAACATTACCTTCTCTTTGGCGATTAAATTAGTGGCATTACTTTTGGTCATGCCCGGTTGGTTAACACTTTGGATAGCGATATTTGCTGATATGGGAGCAACTTTACTTGTAACATTAAACAGTTTACGCTTATTGAAAATCAAAGAATAGGTTCTAAAATGGGTGTCAACAATCGGATGCGATCATTGAAAACAATGTTATGCTTCAAAAGGGATATTAACAGGAAATATACAACTAAAGGACGCTTTAACTGAGCAACGGAAAAAGCCAAATTTCTCAATTGATGTTGAGAAATTTGGAGAATGTTTATACGATTAGTAAAGTTGGCTAAAATAATAAAGTTATTAATCTCATGGAGTATTTGAACTTGCAAAAAAATATTTATGAGTCATTGTACTGACCCCAAAAAGTTAGACAAAAAATATTATTGAAAGGATTTAATTCTATACTGAACAGGACTAAGTCCTTTTAGTTTTTCTTTAATGCATTTATTGTTGTAGTAAAAAATATACTCGGTGATAGCTTGCTCCAGTTGATCCAGAGACTTGAAAGTCTTCTCAAAGCCATAAAACATCTCTTTCTTCAAGACACCAAAGAAGGATTCCATCATACCATTATCCGTGCTGGTCCCTTTGCGAGACATGGAAGGATGTATGCCTTTACTTGCAAGAAAGCGGTGATAGACTTCATGTTGGTATTGCCAACCTTGGTCACTATGGAGAATGGTATTTGGGTAAGTTTCCTCAGGGAAGACCTTCTCAAGCATGGTCTTGACTTGTATGAGGTTTGGAGAGCGGGATAAGGTAAAATCAATAATTTCGCTATTATAGCCATCCAGAACAGGAGAAAGATATCTTCTTTTTTCTTAATTCTTTTTTTCTTGTCACTAGCTGGCAATACGTTCTTAATGACTTTTGGTGTTAGTGAAGCATAAGTGACAGTAGGACTAACGTCTTTCGAGTACACTACAAAGTAGAGCACACCACCTTCAGTTAGATAATGCTCCAAATTAATCCTGCTTAGAGGGTATCCAACATTTTCGTTATAATAATCATCACAACCTTTAAACTGAACAGGAATTCGCTCCAAAAAATCAATATTTCGTCTTTCTATATTTTTGTAAAAGTATATGTGACCATCCCAGATTGGTTATTTATCTCCCTCAGAAATTTCTCTGTTAATATGTTTTGATTTTTTTAACGCCATTTTTAAATAATCGACAGCATCTTCTTCAATTTGTTTAGATGATTTGGACATAATGCACCTCTTTGAAAATATTCCTATAAAAGTATTATATCAATTTTGTGATACCTTTTCCAAATCATCCCTGTTATCCTAATACCATTCCTAAGAAAATCAATCCTTGATTTTTCACTGGGGGTTTGGGGGCGGAGCCACCAAGTTATCTTATCGTTGGCTGTCAAAACTGGAAGGTTTTGGTCAGCTGGCGATATGATTTTTGGGATATTGTGGACACAATATCTGAGCTCGCAAAGACCTGAAAGGAAGATATTATGCAGTGCCGTGTCTAATACGAGGGCGGGGATATACCGATATTAAAGAATGAGGAGGATACAGGATGGGAAATCTAGTTAGAGAGATACGTAAGGAAGTCAATTTCTCAATAGAAGAGTATCAACAGATACAAAATTTTATGGAACAGGAGGGATATGAACAATTTTCCCCTTTTGCTAGAGGTAAATTATTGAAAATAGACCACCAACCATCTCAGCAGCTTGAAGAATGGATAAAATATTTACAGCACCAAAAAGTAGAACAGATTTACCGGGATGTACATGAAATACTTGTTCTGGCAAAGTTGTCTCAATCAGTTACTATGGAACATCTTGAAATCATCCTGACTTGTATCAAAGACTTGATGAAGGAAATTGAGGTAACTATTCCATTAAGCTATTCATTCAAAGACAAGTACATGGGGTAAGTTATTATGGAAAATCGTTATCGAACCAATGTGAAAAAGGTGTATTTGAGTGATCAAGAATTAATTATCCTCAATAAAAATCTTGCTCAGAGTCAGTGTCCAAACTTTTCGCATTATGCCAGAAAAACCTTACTCAATCCTCGTATGAATTTTATCACAATCGATACAAGAGGTTTTCAAGACCTGATTTTTGAAATTCGTAGGATTGGAAATAATATAAACCAGATTGCACGTTCGGTAAATCAAAGCCACCTACTTAGTCTTCAACAAGTCAAAGAATTGCAGCTCGGTATAGCAGAGTTAGAAACACAGTTACAACAAGATTTTGACATAAAGTGTCAGCGATTGAGAGAATTTTATGGTCATCACTAAGCATTATGCTGTTCATGGGAAAAAATACCGCCGTCAATTGATTAAGTATATTCTTGATCCTAAGAAAACCAGGAATTTATCATTGATTTCAGATTTTGGGATGAGTAATTATCTTGATTTTCCTGACTATGTGGAACTGGTGAAGATGTATCAAAATAATTTTCTTTCAAATGACCAACTCTACGACTCACGGTTTGATAGACAAGAGAAAAAGCAACAGAAAATACATGCTCATCATATTATTCAGTCTTTCTCACCTGAAGATAAATTAAGCCCAGAGGAAATCAATCGTATTGGCTATGAAACGATAAAAGAGTTGATAGGTGGTCAATATAAATTCATTGTTGCCACTCATGTTGATCAGGACCATTGTCATAATCACATTATTATCAACTCAATCAATAGCCAATCTCAAAAAAAGTTGAAGTGGGACTACGCTCTTGAAAGAAATTTACAAATGATTTCGGATAGAATTTCTAAAGTAGCGGGTGCTAAAATCATTCCACCTAAACGTTATTCTCATAGAGATTATGAGGTCTATCGACGTTCTAATCACAAATACGAATTGAAGCAGCGGTTATTTTTTCTCATGGAACATTCAATTGATTTCAATGATTTTATGCAAAAAGCTGAGCAACTAAATGTCAAAATAGATTTCTCAAGGAAACATAGCCGATTTTTTATGACAGATAGAAATATGAAGCAAGTCATCCAAGGAGATAAGCTGAATAAGAGAGAACCCTATTCAAAAGAATATTTTCAACGTTACTTTGCCAAGAAAAAGATTGAACTGATTTTAGAATTTTTATTGCTAAGATCCAACTCATTTGATGATTTAGTTGAGAAAGCTCGGTTACTGGGATTAGAATTGAAGAGCAAGAAAAAAACGATAGATTTTGTTCTTTCTGATGGAAAAAGCTGCATTTCCATACCAAATAAGTCATTAAGAAAGAAAAATCTTTATGATACTACGTATTTTGATAGTTATTTCAAGGAACATGATGTGTTTGAAGTGCTTCATAATAATGAAGTAAAAATAGAATTTGAAAAGTTTGAGACACAACAGCTTTCAGAAATATTGACTGTAGAAGAAATAACCGAAGCTTATGAAACGTATAAAACTAAGAGAGATGCTGTACATGAGTTTGAAGTTGAGATCACGGAGGAGCAAATTGAAAAAATTGTGCTAGATGGTCTATTTGTTAAAGTTTGGATGGGTATTGGACAAGAAGGACTAATCTTCATTCCAAATCATCAACTTAATATCTTAGAACAAGAAAATAAGAAGCAGTATCAGGTGTTTATTCGAGAAACATCTTCTTATTTCATTTATCATAAAGAGGACTCAGAAATGAATCGATTTATGAAAGGAAGGGACTTGATTCGCCAACTAACGTTTGACAATAAGTCTTTACCTTATAAGAGACGAATAAGTCTGGTCAGTCTTCAACAAAAAATTGAAGAAATCAATTTATTGATGACATTAAACATTCAAAATAAATCCTTTCTAGAATTAAAAGATGAATTGGTTGGAGACATCGCACAGCTAGATATTGAATTGACAAATCTTCAAGACAAAAACACCACCTTAAACAAGATGGCAGAAGTAGTTGTTAACCTACAAAGTGATAATCAAGATACCAAGCAATTAGCTAAGTATGAATGTTCCAAGATGAATTTATCGCAGAATGTAACAATTGGACAGATTGAATCTGAGATTGAAATGATACAGAATCAGCTAGACAATAAAATCGAAGAATACGAAAATGCGGTTAGAAAGTTGGATGAATATGTAAGAGTTTTAAATATGGATAAATACAAGACAGACGATTTTTCCATTCATATTGAATAAATGTTCAAATTTCCAACATATTCTTGTTTATTTTTGTATAATGTATAATAAAGCTACTCTCAAACCGTCTAATTTGTAAAGAAATAAACGGTTTGGGAGTTTTATTTCTATTGTCCAATTAGGACAATATATCAAATTTCTCCTAGTTATCCTCTATACTTTTCCTTAGGAGAAAGATTGATGTACCGACGTTTAAGGGATTTGAGAGAAGACAATGATTTCACTCAAAAATACGTTGCCGAAAAGCTTTCGTTTACCCACTCTGCTTATTCAAAAATTGAGAGAGGAGAACGTATTTTATCGGCAGATGTAATAATAAAACTTTCAAATCTATATAACGTTAGTACAGATTATTTGTTGGGGCAAACTGACTTTCCCCACCGAATAAAGAATAATTTAAAATAGTCCCTCCTGATTTGTTCATTGACAATTGAATAATTCTAGGTGGGACTTTATTTATTTGTTGAGCAATAGAATGTAATGCGCCAGGAAATGAGCGAAAATCATTTATTCAAAAATAGGATGGTGACCTATCTGCCATAACACAAATAATGATAATGATACTTCTGACCGTTCAGGCTGCCATCGAAAAAGGACAGCGGGTGAAATTCCCATGATTGAACTAACCATTCAAATCCCATCTAGCGTGTAAAATAACTTAGTGATTTGAAGGAGGAAAGTGTATGAGAACTGCTACATATAAAGATTTAATGAACTTAGGATTTCCTGAACATACCTCTAGAGACATTATTCGTGAAGCTAAAAAAATTGCTGTAAAAAAGTTTGAAGAAGCTCGCAAAGTTGACCATAATGCGGTACAATTAAGTAAATCGCCCTTTGACAATCGAAGACTAGGTATCGCACCAGCAGAAATTGTGGAACAATTAATAGGGATTCCACTATCTAAATAACATTTAGAAAGTGAGAATCCAAATGGCAACAAAAAGTAGTAAAAAATACAAAGGTGTTTATTGTGATAATAAGGGAAAGATATTTTATCAGATTGATCTTGGAATCGACCCAGTAACTGGCAAAAGGGTACAAAAGAAAGCTAGAAAAAATCAATATGGTAAAACCTTTGAAACAATGAAAGAAGCATATGACGAATTAGTTCGTATAAAATATGAATTTGCCAACAAAGTCAGTTTAGAAAATTACAATATGACTTTTGAAAACTATATGAACAAAATTTATTTAAGAGCATATAAGCAAAAGGTTCAGTCTGTGACATATAAGACGGCTCTTCCTCATCATAAACTTTTTATTCAATATTTTGGTTTAAAGCCATTAAAAGCAATAACTCCTAGAGATTGCGAAGCTTTTAGATTGCATATCATAGAGAATTATTCTGAAAACTATGCGAAAAATTTATGGTCAAGGTTTAAAGCTTGTATGGGTTATGCAGAAAGACTTGGCTATATTTCAAATATGCCTTGTAAAGCATTAGATAATCCTAGAGGTAAACATCCAGAAACTCCATTTTGGACCTATGCGGAGTTTCAGACATTTATCAAATCATTTGACTTACATGATTATGAAGAATTGCAACGATTTACTGCCATCTGGTTATATTATATGACAGGTGTACGAGTGAGCGAAGGTTTATCTTTATGTTGGGAGGATATTGATTTTGATAAAAAATTTCTAAAGGTACATACAACCTTAGAGAAAGATGAAAATGGTAATTGGTATCGTAAAGACCAAACAAAGACTCCAGCAGGTGAACGACTTATTGAATTGGATGATATTACTATTGAAGTACTTCAAGTTTGGCGAAAAAATCAGTTTGCAAATCAAGATACAGATTTTATCATTTCAAGATTTGGAGATCCTTTTTGCAAATCAACCATTTGTCGCATCATCAAACGGAAAGCTCAACAGGTAGGAGTTCCAGTAATTACAGGAAAAGGTCTCAGACATAGCCATGCATCCTATCTAATCAATGTCTTGAAAAAAGATATTTTATATGTAGCCAGACGTATGGGACATGCCGATAAATCAACAACTTTGAATACTTACAGTCACTGGTTTAATGCTTTAGATAAAACAGTTTCTGAAGAAATCACACAAAATATCAAAAGTGCAGGATTGGATTCAATTTTATGCCAAAATTCCTGCCAAACTTCAAATTAAGAACTCAAACCCCTTGATATTGCACATTTAACAGGTTGTGCAATTGTTACTCTTAAATAAGAAGTATGTAGCAATATGAGAGCAGAGCCCTGATTTACCAGTCTTCGAGAACCATAAGTGGTGGATAGAAACTGATAAAGAGTTGGTTTTCTGCCAAAAATCCTGCCAAAAATTTTTGGCAGGATTTTTTTGTGATGCTTTAAGACCATTGTGCTAAGCAAGGTGCGTGATATAGCCGTTTCGTTTATTTTTAGTATAGTCTTTTAGTTTACTTTTAGTACTAGGCAACGAGCTGCAGGCTGTACTGGAGTACGGCAAAGCGAGTTAACGAAATAATAAGAGATAAATGAAATGACTATACTAGGCAAGGAGTCGCAGGTAGTACTGGAGTACAGCGAGATGAGGGAACGAAGTAATAAAAAGATAAATGAAATGACTATAAATAAACGACCCGCTATGCGGATGTATAACAAAGGTTCTATCGTTTTTTCGTTTGCTTTTAGTACTAGGCAAGGTGTTGCAGGCCTTACTAGAGTACAGTAAAGTGAGTTAATGAAGCAATAAAAGATAAACGAAATTGACTATACTAAAAACTTCAAGCGCGATGCAATAAGGAGGTTCCAGTCTACGTAAAGCGAACAGCCACTTCTGAAGCACGATTTATTTTTTACAGTATGCTATGCGATTGAATATACCCTATAGTGTGAGTTCATTCATGTAGGATTGACTATACCATGGAGCATAGGTCTTTCCTCCTGCTACAAATACCAGTCATCATTTATAGGTGATTGAAAGTTGGTTGCTTTCTGAGAAAAGCATTGTTAAATAGTTTCTTTCGAGCAGTTTTATATGAGAGCATTGTTTTTATGCTAGATTTGCAGCGTAGCATTAATCAGTATTCTGGGAGTGGTCATTTTTCCCCTCGAAGAGCTACGGCTCTTTTTCTTTAATGCGAAGACTATTCTACTTTTTCAATACATTTTACTTATTTTTTTAGAAGATGAGAAATTACCTTGATTATTGTTTTTAAAGAGGATAGAATGAGGACGTAAATATATGTCAGGATAAGCTCGCTAGACTTTTGAAATATAAAGGAGGGAGAAAGATTTAATCTTCAAAAGGTAATGAGGTATTTGTGACATTGCTTATATACTAATATAGAAATTTGCAAAGGGAGAAGTAGATGAAAAACTATCATTCAGAAAAAAAGTGTTTTCATAGTATTCGGACACTAGCGGTAGGAGCCTGCTCTGTGATGATTGGAATGGCGTTTTTGGGTGGACCGGTTGTTTCCGCGGAAGAAGTAGCAGAAACAGAGGTAGACACAAGTGTCGTTACTGTAGCAGAAGAAAGCCCTACGATTGCAGATGAAACAGAAATATCAGTTGAAAATCTAGTAGCTGATGAAGAGATACCTATAGTTGATGAAGTCGTACCTACTCTTGAGCCGACTCCTGTACCAGCAGTAGAAAATAGAGCCGTACCAGCGGAATCAGAGCCTGAAACTGTTGTATCTACACCGGTAGAAGAAAGTGGAGAAGCACTCAAAGATGATGTCCATTTTCCAGAGGAAACGCAGTTACGACCAAAGGAAGTCAAGTTTGATACCTGGACTGATTTATTAAACTGGCAACCAGATGCTCGAGGCGACGATGCTTTGAATCGTGGTTCTGTTGAGCTAGCCAAGCGGCATCAAGGAGAAATCATCAATCCAAAAGCAAGCAGCGAAGCTAAGGTTCAAGCCTTGTCCAATATGAATTCTAAAGCAGAGAATCATGCTTCTGTCGGAGGTGAAGAATTTAAGGCTTACGCTTTTGACTACTGGCAATATGTGGATTCTATGGTCTTTTGGGATGGTCTCGTTCCAACGCCTGATGTGATAGATGCTGCTCACAGAAATGGTGTACCAATCTATGGAAGTCTCTTCTTCAACTGGTCTAGTAGCCAAGAGGACCAGGATCGTCTTGTTGAAGCCATGCAGCAGGATGAGAATGGAGGTTTCCCAATTGCCCGTAAATTAGTAGATATTGCTAAGTACTATGGTTACGATGGGTATTTTATCAACCAAGAAACTGACGGTCAAAAAGTGTCTGAGTTGCCAGAAAAAATTCGTGACTTTATGCTCTATATCAAGGAGTATGGCGAATCAGTTGGACATCCAATCAAGGTATCTTGGTATGATTCCATGACCAATTCTGGTCGCAGACACTATGTAAATGGTGTTAGTAAGGTCAATGACTACTATATCAAACCTGTAGATGGCAAAAATCCTGCGGATACAGTATTTGCAAACTTTAACTGGTCAAAACGGATAAATGATACTACCGTTGGTCATATGACATCAATTGGTCGCAATCCATTTGATGTGTTTGCTGGATTTGAATTGCAACAAGGGGGCTCATATCATTCGAATATCAACTGGAATGCTCTGATTGATAAGGATACAGGAAAGCTCCGTCTATCTTTGGGACTCTTTTCTCCAGATACCATTACTAGCCTTGGAAAAACAGGTGAAGATTATCATGAAAATGAAAATATTTTTTGGACTGGTTATCAAGGTAACCCAACAGGTAATAAGCCTACTGATAAAAAATGGTATGGCATCGCTAATCTAGTTGCAGATAGGACACCGATTGTTGGGCGAACTTTCCATACATCATTTAATACAGGTCATGGAAAGAAGTGGTTTGTAGATGGAAAAGTATCCAAAGATTCTGAGTGGAACTATCGTTCTGTGTCAGGGATATTGCCAACATGGAGATGGTGGGTGACAACTGATGGAACACCTTTAGGCATTCATTATGATTTTGATGATGCTTATAATGGTGGAAATTCCCTAGCTTTTAAAGGAGCAATTGAGCAACCAAGCAAGCAAGATGTGATGTTGTACTCAACCAAACTGGAGACAACAGCTAGCTCTACACTTCGCCTATCGTATCAAGGAGGAGAAGGAGCGATTGTTAAAGTTGGTTTAGCAACGACACCAGACTACAAGAATGTAGAATTTTATACCTTACCAACTGCAAGTGGGAGAGATTGGAAAACAGAAAGTTTTGATTTAACCAAGTTGACAGGTAAGACCATCTATGGAATCAAGCTAACCTTTGAGTATGATCGAGCTGTAGAAGACTACTCTTTCAAGTTGGGTGAACTATCTATTGTAGAGAATGATACAGCACCTGCTACTCCAACTGAGATAAGGGTAAAAGAGAAAAGTATCAAAAATGCCCAAGATGCGGAAGCTATTTTGCAATTCAAGGGAAATGACGATGCGGATTATTATGAAGTATATGCAGAAGTTGGCAATGAATGGAAATTGCTAACAGGATCATCTTCTACGACTGTTTATATACCAAGAGTAACTCGGACAGCTCAAGATACCGGCACTACACAACGTCTCAAGGTTGTTTCAGTCGGTAGGAACGGGATTCGTTCAGAAGCAGGAATTGCAGATTTTGATTGGGGATTAACGGTTCGTGACACGACTTTACCAAGAGAAGCAGCACCGAATGTGGTGTTAGGAGCTGTAGTCACAGGCACTAGCTATCCTCAAAATGGTGGAAATGAAGGCCCTGAAAGTATGTTAAATGGTACCATCACTAGTCTGTCGGATAAGTGGTGTATTACAGATACGAATGCTTCTGTGGATATCAAATTGACCCAGCCCCGTACGATTGTCCGTTGGGTAGTGGACCATGCTGGAGCTGGTGGAGAATCGGTCAATGATGGGTTGATGAATACCAAAGATTTTGACTTGTATTACAAGAATGAAAATGGTGAATGGCAGTTAGCGAAAGCTGTTCGAGGCAATAAAGCTCATACATCTGATATTATCCTTGACCAGCCAATCACTGCCCAAGAATGGCGTATGCATGTAATCACTGCGGACAATGGTACACCATGGAAAGCGATTCGGATTTATAATTGGAAGATGTATGAGAAACTTGATATGGAAACGCCAAATATTCCAATGCATCATGCCCTTGCGCGTGATTTGGGGAATAACCATATTCAACTTGGATTTAAAGACGTTCCTGCTAATACAACAATCCGGATTTATGATTCTAATGAAGCGCTAGAGCCAATTGCGGTGACAAGAACAGATCGAGATGGTAATCTTATCCTAGATCCGATTGCTTTTGACAAGCGTCCGTCTGTCCTCTATTACAGAGCACAGGCAGAGAATATGGACATGAGCAATCTGTTGGCAGTGGTCGTACCGAAAGAAGAGAAAGTTATCAAGACAGTAAGTTGGGAAAACCCAGTAATGAAACGGGTCTACAAAGATGGGGAAGCCTTATCCTTGGCAGGAGCTACAATCCGAGTATCCTACGGTAGTGGCGAAGCTGATAAGATTCTCCCACTGGCTCATACTGGTGTTAGTGTTGAACCTATTGCAGCGAATCAATATGGTGAGCAACGCTTGGCTGTTAAGTATCTAGGCCGTCCATTGGCTACCCCGATAACGGTCTATGTCTTGAAATCAAATGATACCCCAGCTACAGAGGTTGTTGGTTTAGAAGTAACAAAATTGCCTAAATCAGAATATGTAGCAGGTGAGGATTTGGTTTTAGATGCCGGACTGTTCAAGGCTTGGACAGCAGATAACCAGTCAGACGAACATAGATTGACTGATGAAGGTGTCACGGTGACAGGATATGATAAGAACCAGATTGGGGAGCAAATCCTTACGCTTACCTATAGGGGGGCAAGCACCCAGTATATGGTGCGCGTGTTGCCAAAAACAGTGACGGAAGTCCCAGCACCCCAACCGCAACCTCATCCGAACACTACTCCAGTTGATAACACGACTAAGGAAGAATGGAAGCCTACAGTGCGACCACCGAAAGTAGAGAAAGAGCCAGACGTGGTTGAACAAGAGCAACCGACTGCTCCTATCATCACACAAGTGGTTCATAATGAGCAAACAGACAGTCAAGAACCTGCTTATGTTCATCAGACTTCTTCAGAAAAACCAGCAAATGCTAGATCAGAGATAAAGGCTGAGAAAAAAGAAGAAGCGACCAAAGCAACACCAGCTTCTGGTGATAAGAGTAAGAAAGTAGAGAAGAGTACAGGATCTTCGTCAGTGACTAAGAAAGAAAAAATGCCTAAATCTTCTTCTGAAACGATGAAAGAAGCTAGGGCTGAGGAAGCAACACCTGCAAGTAAAAGCAATTCTGGACAAATTGCAGCAGTACTAGCCCTCGGAATAGCCGTAGTCGGTGCCATTTACTATTTTGTGATGAAAAATAGAAAAAAAGAAAACTAATTTCATCTGTTTAGAAAAAAGGGAATGTTCAAGAACTTGAAACTATCCAAAATAGATCTTGCTCTCTTTCTTAAATTCAGGTAACAACAGTTATTACCCTGACTCTTGT
Source organism: Streptococcus sp. LYSM12 (assembly GCF_004569635.1). GTDB lineage: Bacteria > Bacillota > Bacilli > Lactobacillales > Streptococcaceae > Streptococcus. The sequence goes on along the minus strand of NZ_SPOZ01000008.1, from coordinate 32,359 downwards.
TATAGTCATTTCGTTTATCTTTTATTACTTCGTTACCTCGCTTTGCCGTACTCCAGTACAGCCGGCAGCTTCTTGCCTAGTACTAAAAGTAAACGAAAAGACTATATCTTAGAGTTAGGCAAGATGAGGTAACGCTGTGATAAATATGACACGATGATACTAAATCTGATGAGAGAGTGGGAAAGAACTCGATAGGTCAAAAAAGAGTTGGTTTTTCCTTATTTCCTCCATTCTAGCTTCTGTCTGAAACGGTCTATTCTTAGACCGTTTCACTCCCACCCCGCACAGCTCCAACGGTCACTACTCTGACTGTTGGAGCTTGGACATGAAGCGAATGCGTTCGCATCAGTCGTAGAGGCCGGATTTGGAGTGGGAAACAGGAACAAATATGACTAAAAAGCTCCACTGGAGCTTTTTAGCCTGTTCCCTTAAAACAAAAAGGAGCAGCAGTTCATTTCCAATTTTCAAGGGCATGATAGCAGCCATTGAAGCAATCAACCACTACGTCAACGTCATTCGGTTCATGAAATTAGAAAGCTGGGACTTATATCCCAGCCTCTTTTTCGTGAGTACTTCCCAGCAGTTACAGTCTTTGCGTTTGCTTTTAGTACTGGGCAAGGAGCTGCAGGCTATACTAAAGTACGGCAAAGCGAAGTAACGAAGCAATAAAAGATAAACGAAATGACTATATCTTGTGTTTTCTGAGAGTTTAGAATATCCTATGCTCCCTCAAATCAGCATGATACTAGTTGTTCAAGAAAGTATGGGGATTTCAATGTGAATAGAAGTAGCAGGTTCGTTAGAGCCATGTTGCAAGTGGGTCTTTGCCTTTCTACAAATTCTTCAAAGGTGGTCTTTCGTCTTGACTGATATAACTTTTTCCCTTTTATAGCCGTTTCGTTTATTTTTAGTACTAGGCAAGGAGTCGCAGGTAGTACTGGAGTACAGCAAGACGAGTGAACGAAGTATTAAAAATAAACGAAATAACTATACTATCTCACCCACTAGTATACTGACTGCTCTACCCATTTTTGGAGACGATTTCTAGAAGAAATTTCATATCTTTCAAGAATGGAATGTAAACCTCCTTGGCTGTGCGATATAATCCTGTGTATCTTATGCAGGGGGAAGCGGAAGAAGTTGATGTTTGGCGACGAGTATAGGTTGTTTTTCTTCAAGTGATTAGGAGAGTTAGTGATGCTCCTTCTTTACCTTTGTTTTTCTGATTTACCTAAAAAGTCAAACATTCTATGTTGTTTTTTTCAACATTTCAATCAAAATTTGATATAATGAAACTAGCAAAAGATAAAAGGGGAAGAGATGAACAAGCAGGAGCGTTTGGAAGAAATTACTAGATTGGTTCATAAAAAGGGAACGATTCGCATTTCGGAGATTGTCGATTTGTTGAATGTGACAGATATGACGGTTAGGAGGGATTTTAGTGAGTTAGAAGAAAAGGGGATTTTAACAAAGATTCATGGCGGTGCTAGGAGTAATAAGGCCTTTCAACTACGGGAGTTTTCTCATTCAGAAAAGCATGTTCAGAATATTGAAGCTAAGCGCTCTATTGCAGCAAAAGCAGCCTTGTTGATTGAAGAGGGAGATACTATCTTTTTAGGTCCTGGTACAACGGTGGCTTGTCTTGCTGAGGCGATTACTAATTCTAAGTTAACGGTGATGACGAACTGTCTCCCTATATTTATGACCTTATCCCCTAAAAAATCAGAAGACTTCCAATTATTTTTATTGGGAGGAGAATGGCGACAAGTGACTGAATCTTTTGTAGGAGAGATGACGAACACTGTTTTAGAAAGTATGCACTTCAGTAAGATGTTTTTTAGTGGTAATGCGGTTAAAGGAAATGATATTATGACTTCTACTCTGACAGAATCTTACACTCAACGGCTGGCTCTAAAGCATTCACTTGAAAAATATCTCTTGATTGATTCCAGTAAAATTGGTAAAGAAGATTTTTCCACTTTTTGTCAATTAAAAGATGTTACAGCAGTAATTAGTGATCATTTGACAGATGAAGAGCAGTATCGTTATTTGACGTCTTATACAGAGGTTATCAGTGAATAATGTTTAAAAAGTAGCGGTTTAAAGAAACTTCTGCTTTTTTTGTTTGGTTTATCGACAAAAACGAACAAAATATGTTGACTTTGTGTTTGGATTTGTGTATAATACAAACATAAAAGCGAGTCGCTTTTAGCTGTTTTGCAAAACATTTTTCCGGAAGAACACACAAGACACATAAGGAGAAAACAATGACAATTATTATCGGTGCTGATCCAGCAGGGGAAAAACTAAAAGACGTTCTTCATCATTTTCTCGTTGAACTAGGCTATTCGGTACTTGATGTAAGTAATGGCAAGGACTTTGTTGATACTACATTAGCGATTGCACAGGAAGTGAATAGACAAGAGGGCAATCTCGGCATTGCAATTGATGCTTACGGTGTTGGTTCTTTTATGACAGCGACAAAAATCAAAGGTATGATTGCAGCAGAAGTTTCAGATGAACGTTCTGCCTATATGACACGTGGTCACAATAATTCTCGTATCATTACCATTGGTAGTGAGATTGTGGGGGAAAGTTTAGCCCAAAATATCGTCCGAGGATTTGTAGAGGGTGTCTATGACGGAGGCCGCCACCAGATCCGCGTCGATATGTTAAATAAGATGTGTTAGATGTTATCGTAGATGAAGGAGAAAAAGATGAAAATTGCAGTTGGATGCGATCATATCGTGACCTATGAAAAAATCGCAGTGGTTAATCATTTGAAAAATCAAGGTTATGAAGTGCTTGACTGTGGGACTTATGATAGCGTCAGAACCCACTATCCTATCTTTGGTAAAAAGGTTGGAGAAGCAGTTGTCAGTGGCGAAGCAGACTTAGGAATTTGTCTTTGTGGAACAGGTGTTGGTATCAACAATGCAGTAAATAAGGTACCAGGTGTCCGTTCAGCGCTTGTCCGAGATATGACATCAGCCTTGTATGCTAAGACAGAGCTAAATGCAAATGTCATTGGCTTTGGTGCGAAAGTGACTGGCGAATTGTTGATGTGCGATATTATTGATGCTTTCATTCAAGCAGAATATCAGCCAACGGATGAAAACAAACAGTTGATTGAAAAATTAGCTAAAATTGAAAGCATCAATCAGGATCAAAAAGACAGCGCTTTCTTTGATGAATTCATTGAAAAATGGAATCGTGGTGAGTACCAGGACCCAGCCTAAAAAGTAAATCGGTGGAATAAGAAGATGACAGTAAAAAATCAAAAATATGCCTTAATAGAAAAAGTCAGTAACTCAGCAGGAATTATCTCTGCCCTTGCCTTTGATCAGCGGGGAGCTCTGAAAAAAATGATGGCCAAGTACCAGGATACAGAGCCGACAGCTGAAGACATGGAAGTCTTAAAAAGTATCGTATCAGAAAAGTTAACACCCTATTCTTCGTCTATCCTGCTCGATCCAGAGTACGGTCTTCCAGCTTCTCACATCCGTGCTAGTCAATCAGGATTATTATTAGCTTATGAAAAGACAGGATACGATGTAAGCAGCACTAGTCGCTTGCCTGATTGTTTGGTCGAGTGGTCTGTCAAACGCCTTAAAAAAGAGGGAGCAGATGCTATTAAATTTCTCTTATACTATGATATAGACGGTGACCCATATGTAAATTTACAAAAGCACGCTTATATTGAACGCTTGGGTTCAGAATGTGCAGCGGAGGGTCTTCCTTTCTTCTTGGAAATTCTAAGCTATGATGAGCAGATTCAAGATACTAATGGTCCTGAGTTTGCCAAGATTAAGCCGAGAAAAGTTATTGAGGCAATGAGGGTATTTTCTGATGAGTGCTTTGGAGTAGATGTTCTCAAAGTAGAAGTGCCTGTCAATATGGCCTATGTTGAAGGATTTGCACAAGGAAATGAAATCGTGTATACAAAAGAAGAGGCAGCGGCTTACTTCCAACAACAAGATGCGGCGACTCCACTACCATATATCTATTTGAGTGCAGGTGTGTCTGCCACTCTCTTCCAGGAAACGTTGAAATTTGCCCACGAATCTGGAGCGGCCTTTAATGGTGTCTTATGTGGGCGTGCTACTTGGGCGGATTCTGTCCAAATCTACATGGAAGAGGGAGAAGAGGCTGCTAGAAATTGGTTGAGAACGCAAGGTCGTCAGAATATTGAATCTCTGAACGAAGTGCTTGCTACAACAGCTTCCTCTTGGAAAAAACGGGTTCATTTACATTCGTAAATGTAAAGGTTTACAAGAATAGCGTTTCGTGATATAATTGTTCCAATAGTTTGCATAGAGTGGATTGTAACTAAGAAAATTAGGCAAGACCGCAGATGAATAGGGGAGAGGACTTCCTTATCTCATTTGTGGTCTTTTGTATTTAAAAAGGGTAAAGGAGATTATTTTGTAGATGTATCGGATTGTACAATCTTTAAATAATAATGCAGCTTTAGTTAAAAATGAACAGGGAGAGCAGTCAGTAGTGATGGGAATGGGAGTTGCTTTTCAGAAGAAAAAAGGAGATTTGGTTACTGCTCACAAAATCGAAAAGGTTTTTTCTCTCAAAAGTTCTGAATCGAAAGACCATTTCTTGATGTTACTAAAAGATATCCCGCTAGACTTTATTACAGTTACTTATCAGGCTATTGATCAACTATCTTATCGATACGATTATTCAATACAAGATTATCTCTATGTAACCTTGACAACTCATATTTACTGTGCGTATAAGGATGTTTTAGATCAGACCTATCAAGAAAGCAAGCTTCCCAATATGTTGCCAGACTATCCTATTGAATATCAGATTGCGACAGAAGCTTTGGCTATTTTCCGTCAAAAAATACTCCAGGATTTTCCAGAAGATGAAATCGGAAGAATTGCCTTACATTTTATTAATGCCAAAGGTGAGAAAGCAGAAGATCAGAATCTAAAAGTGGAAACATTGCAGGCAGTCTTATCTTTGGTTGAAAGAGAGCTAGCAACCCATGGTATTTTAAGGACGAAAGAAAATAGCAAATTTTACGACCGCTTGATGGTTCATTTGACCTATTTTATCCGCTATTCAGATAAAGAAAAAGATAGGTCTTCCTCGTTAGAACAGATGGCAGCAACCATGCAACTAGCCTATCCCAAGGCCTATGCATTAGGAGCACAGATCCATGATATGATAGCTGAGGAGTTAGGAATCAGTTCAAATGAGGGAGAAAAAATGTACATCGTTCTTCACGTTCAGCGTTTACTATCATAAACTCTATTATTCAACACATCAAAAGGAGGAAATAAAATGAATAGAGAGGAAATTACTTTACTTGGTTTTGAAATCGTTGCCTTTGCAGGAGATGCTCGATCCAAACTATTGGAGGCCTTAACAGCTGCACAGCAGGGTGACTTTGATTTGGCAGAACAGTTGATTGCAGCAGCTAATGAATGCATCGTAGAAGCCCATCATGCTCAAACCTCTCTTCTGCAAAAAGAAGCAGCAGGAGATGATTTGGCGTTTAGTGTGACCTTGATGCATGGGCAGGATCACTTGATGACGACTTTATTGTTGAAAGACATGATGTCGCATATGCTTGAACTCTATAAACGGGGTTAAGGATAAAAGGAGTTAGAAAATGAATGGATTAATTACACAAATTGAGAAAGCTAAGCCTTTCTTTGAGAGAATTTCACGAAACATTTATCTTAGGGCTATTCGTGATGGATTTATCGCAGGCATGCCAGTTGTCTTGTTTTCAAGTATATTTTTGCTCATTGCCTTTGTGCCAAACTCATGGGGTTTTTATTGGCCGGAGAATGTCGTATCACTTTTGATGAAGCCGTATGGTTACACGATGGGAATCTTGGCAATGTTGGTTGCTGGTACAACTGCTAAATCGTTGACGGATTCAGTTAACCGTAACCTGGAAAGAACAAATCAAATCAACTTTATTTCAAGCATGCTTGCTTCAATCAGTGGCTTACTCATCCTAGCGGCTGATAGTATTGAGGGAGGCTTGGCAAATGGCTTCCTCGGAACAAAAGGACTACTTTCAGCTTTCCTTGCTGCTTTTATCACAGTTACAATTTATAAATTCTGTGTGAAAAACAATGTGACGATTCGCATGCCAGAAGAGGTTCCGCCGAATATTGCCCAAGCCTTTAAAGATGTTTTCCCATTTGCGGGCTCTATTCTTTCGCTCTATGCCTTGGATATTCTTGCTCGCAATACAGTAGGTACAGGTGTTGCTGAAGCAATCGGTAAGTTCTTTGAGCCACTCTTTAGCGCGGCAGATTCTTACCTTGGGATTACAATTATTTTCGGAGCCTTTGCCTTTTTCTGGTTCGTAGGGATTCATGGACCGTCAATCGTAGAACCAGCGATTGTGGCTGTTACATATGCCAATGCTGAATTGAACTTGGGCTTAGTTCAAGCTGGACAGCATGCTGATAAGATCTTGACTTCAGGTACTCAGATGTTCATTGTCACTATGGGTGGTACAGGGGCAACCTTGGTGGTTCCATTTATGTTCATGTGGCTATGTAAATCAAAACGTAACAAAGCGATCGGCCGCGCATCAGTAGTGCCTACTTTCTTCGGTGTTAATGAACCAATTTTGTTCGGTGCTCCATTGGTGCTAAATCCAATTTTCTTCATTCCATTTATCATGGCACCAATCGTTAACGTTTGGCTCTTCAAATTCTTCGTTGATACATTGGGAATGAATTCGTTTACTACAAACTTGCCATGGACTACTCCTGCACCACTTGGTTTGGTAATGGGGACAAACTTCCAACTTCTAGCCGTCGTCCTTGCGGTTTTACTGGTTGTAGTGGATGTGGCCATTTATTATCCATTCTTAAAAGTATATGACCGCCAAGTATTGGCAGAAGAGGAAGCAGGTAAGGCAAACAGTCAGCTCCATGAAAAAGTAGCAGAGAACTTTAATACGTCAAAAGCAGATGCCATTCTTGAGCGCACTATTTCTGATAATACGATCACGAAAGAAACCAATGTTTTGGTCTTGTGTGCGGGCGGTGGAACCAGTGGTCTATTGGCCAATGCTTTGATAAAGGCTGCTAAAGAATACAATGTACCTATAAAAGCTTCCGCAGGAAGTTATGGATCTCACCGTGAGATTCTACCAGAGTATGACCTTGTGATTCTTGCACCTCAGGTAGCATCAAACTATGCAGACATAAAACAAGAAACGGATGCCTTGCAGATTCGCCTTGCGAAAACAGAGGGTGCAGAGTACATCAAACTGACCCGAGATGGCAAGGGAGCCTTAGCTTTTGTCACGAAACAATTAGAAGACTAGAGGTGGAAAATGGTCAAACAGTTACCGACAGACTTTATTTTTGGAGGAGCAACAGCAGCTTATCAAGCAGAAGGTGCAACCAAATTAGATGGTAAGGGAGCAGTTGCTTGGGATAAATATTTAGAAGATAACTATTGGTATCGAGCAGATCCTGCGAGTGATTTTTATCATCGTTACCCCATTGACTTGGAGTTAGCAGAGAGATTTGGGGTCAATGGTATTCGGATCTCTATTGCCTGGTCCCGCATTTTTCCAACAGGATATGGTGAGGTTAATCCAAAAGGTGTAGAGTTCTATCATCAATTATTTGCAGAATGTCACAAGCGGCATGTCGAGCCCTTTGTGACCCTGCATCATTTTGATACACCAGAAGCTTTGCATTCACAAGGAGATTTTCTAAACCGTACCACCATTGACCATTTTGTTGCCTATGCAGCCTTTTGCTTTGAAGAATTTTCCGAAGTCAATTTCTGGACGACCTTTAATGAAATTGGACCGATTGGTGACGGTCAGTATTTGGTTGGAAAATTTCCTCCAGGTATCCAGTACAATCTTGAAAAAGTCTTTCAGTCTCACCATAATATGATGGTGGCTCATGCACGAGCAGTCAAACTTTTTAAAGATAAGGGCTATACAGGTGAGATTGGAGTCGTCCACGCTCTCCCAACCAAATATCCATACAATCCTGAAAATCCAGCCGATGTTCGGGCTGCAGAATTGGAAGATATCATCCACAATCGTTTTATCTTGGATGCTACCTACCTTGGAGAATACTCAGAGGAAACGATGCAGGGTGTTCGACATATCTTGGCAGTAAATGGTGGGCAACTGGAATTGCTTGAGGAAGATTTTGAGCATTTGCAAGCAGCTAAAGATTTAAATGATTTCTTAGGTATCAATTACTATATGAGTGACTGGATGCGCGGAGATTTTGAGGGCGAAACGGAAATCACCCACAATGGAAAAGGAGAAAAAGGCGGATCCAAGTACCAGATTAAAGGCGTTGGTCGCAGAGAATTCGATGTAGATATTCCAAGAACAGACTGGGATTGGATGATTTATCCACAGGGATTATACGATCAAATTATGCGGGTCAAAGCAGATTATCCAAACTATAAGAAAATTTATATTACAGAAAATGGTCTAGGGTATAAGGATACGTTTGTAGATGGTACAGTCTATGATGATGCTCGCATTGACTATGTGAAACAACATTTAAGTGTCATTTCTGATGCCATTGTTGCAGGAGCTAATGTTAAAGGGTATTTCCTCTGGTCCTTGATGGATGTCTTTTCATGGTCAAACGGTTATGAGAAACGCTATGGTCTTTTCTATGTTGACTTTGAGACTCAAGAGCGCTATCCAAAGAAAAGTGCGTATTGGTACAAGGAAGTTGCAGAAAGCAAGATGATTAAATAGAAGTCGCTTCACATTAAAGTGCTTAACATCAGCATGAGGGGAGTAGGACAAGGTCGTGATTTTCAAATCTCGATTGTCCTGCTCTCTTATTTTTAGGATCAGACGAAAGTAATTCCTGGAGATCTAGTCCTGGTTCTGATCTGATGGTTTGAGTAAAGGATATTGCATAGTCTTTTGGTTTACTTTTAGTACTAGGCAAGGATCTGCAGGCTGTACTGGAGTACGGTAAAGCGAGTGAACGAAGTAATAAAAGATAAACGAAATGACTATAACTAGCATTGAAAAGAGGAAAAACCGAACTCTTTATGCCTGTCGCGTTCTCTTTTTCTTCCATTTTATCCTGTTCAATCTCTTATTTTGAATTGAAAAAGGGTATAAAAAAAGCTAGAATAATAGAGAGATGAAGAAAAGGAGAGAATATGAAGACTTTAGAAACCAGAATTCAGACTGCAGGAGAGGTCTTAGGAGAATCAATTTTAAAGGTGGATTCTTTTTTAACCCATCAGGTGGATATAGCACTAATGAAAGATATCGGTCAAGTATTAGCTGGACGATTTGCTCAGGAGAACATTACTAAAGTGGTGACGATTGAAGCCTCGGGTATTGCACCTGCGCTATATACGGCAGAAGCTTTACAGGTGCCGATGGTTTTTGCGAAAAAATCAAAGAATATCACTATGACTGAAGGAATTTTGACAGCAGAAGTCTATTCATTTACCAAACAAGTAACAAGTACAGTATCGATCGCTCAACGTTTTCTCACATCAAAGGACCGTGTGCTGATAGTTGATGATTTCTTGGCCAATGGAGAAGCGGCTAAGGGCTTGATTGATATCATAGAGCAAGCGGGTGCTGAGGTAGTAGCGGTTGGTATTGTCATTGAAAAATCATTCCAGCAAGGACGTAAACTTTTGGAAGAAGCAGGTCATACTATTGTTTCCCTCGCACGATTGGACCGTTTTGAAAATGGTCAAGTTATTTTTAGAGAAGCAGATGTTTAGAAAGGTGGGACGGGAAAACTGTCTAATCCCAAACCTTTAGTGGTAAGATAGATACTCTTACTCGTCAAAAATCAGTTTCTCTCGCCTAGCTTACTTTACTGAACGTTAGATTTCCCCTCCCTTTAAAGGAGGCTATAGCCTTGCTACCCTTTATCCCCAAGAAGTTGGGAGTGGGTGAGAACTCAAAACACATACTCTTACTTTTCAGAGTTTGCATCAACATCTCAGCGCAGTGGTTGGGTTGATGACTTTAAGGGCAGTATAGCCGTTGAAAGGTTGGAGATGAAACGCTGTTCTTGTTGTGACAAGGGAATAGGAGTGAAAACCTCCACTGGAGTTCTTTACTCCTATTTATTCACTTTTTAAGCTCCAAATCTAGCCTCACCAACTGTATGGGAATGGAGCGTTTCAGCCCCAACCTAGAATGGAAGAAGTGGGTAAAAACTGAACCTTTTTTTCGATTGGTCGAATGCTTTCTCGCTTCCTCATCAGGTATAGTCTTTTAGTTGGCTTTTATACTAGACAAGGAGCTGCAGGCTATACGAGAGTGCGGCAAAGCGAGTGAACGAAAGAATAAAAGATATGCTAAATGATGACGATAGTGATTTTTTAGAGTATCAAAAAGGCTTAACACTGGTCCAAGAAGTGGCGGTGTTAAGCCTTTGTTGTTTTGGAGAGTTGTAAGGTGCTATTGTCCAATGGTTTGGAGCAATCCGTCCGCAGTTGTGACTGGTAGGATACGGACACGGTTGAGGGTGAGGAGTCCGTCAGCAGCAGAAGCTAGTCCTTCGTTGGTGGTTACTCCGAGTTTGTATTGGGCATTTTCAACTGTTTTGACGGTTTGTTCAGAATAGCGACCAGCAGGATAGGCAAGTACAATGGTATCTTGATTAAGATTATGGTCCAGATATTCCTTAGAATCTATTACTTCAGCATTTTGAGCTTCTGGTGTACTATATTCCAAATCGGGATGATTGACTGTATGGCTTTGGAAAGACATGCCATTTTCTTGCATTTCCTTGATTTGCTCCAATGTCAGATGGTCTGGTTGAGTATCAGTGGTACCTGTGATGACATTATTGGTCGCTTTCATATGGTATTGTTTGAGTAAGGGATAAGCGATACTGTAGAAATCCCATAGACTGTCATCAAAGGTGAGCCAGACGACTTTTTTATCTTTTGGGAGAACATTTTCCGTCAGGATTTTATAAGCTTCTTCAGGTGTAAGCGTATAGTAGCCTGCTTCTTGAAATGCTTTGAGATGGCTTTCAAATGTAGTCGGATCAACAATCAGATTGGCATTAGCTGCCTCTTCAGGAGCCATAATGTGGACGGCATGGTACATGAGAATTGGAATTTTTACAGGTTCTGTCTGTTTTTCCCATGTCATCTCCTCGCTACTTGCTTGATTTGCCTTGCTAGCTTCGCTTGTTGGTTCCTGCTTGGTAGAGATTGAGGTTGTAGCGACCGTCTTATCCTCTTGAGTTTTAGGATATATAAGGGTTAACATGCTATCGTGATAGAGATAGAAAACAATCGCTAGCAAGGAGACTAACAGAATCCCTATCATCCTCCATAGGAATGTAGTATGGCTGTGGTGTTTGTGATTGATTCGTTTGGCACGACTTCTTTGTGCTGGCATAAGAAACCTCCTTTTATCTTCATCTACTAGTATAGCAAAATTTTTGCCAACTGCTTTAATTATCTGATATAATGATAAAAATAGTTTTTTAAGGAGTAGATATGACGGTGAAAATTGGATTGTTAGGCTTCGGTACGGTAGCGAGTGGAATTCCATTCTTGTTGGAAGAAAATGCAGAAAAGATTCAACAAGCTGCCCAAGATAAGATTGAAATTGCAAAGGTTTTGGTGCGAGATGACAAGGAAAAGGAACGCTTGGAAGTAGCGGGACACCAATACCACTTTGTGACAAATGTAGATGAGATTTTAGCAGATGATGAGATTCAAATCGTCGTTGAGTTAATGGGACGAATTGAGCCTGCGAAGACTTTTATTAGCCGTGCTTTAGAGGTGGGCAAACACGTCGTAACAGCCAACAAAGATTTGCTTGCGGTGCATGGTAGTGAATTGCGGAGACTTGCTGCAAAGCATGGTGTGGCTCTTTATTATGAGGCAGCGGTTGCAGGTGGGATTCCAATTTTACGAACCTTGTCAAACTCATTTGCATCTGACAAAGTAACCCGCATACTCGGAGTTTTGAATGGAACTTCTAACTTCATGATGACTAAAATGGTCGATGAGGGTTGGAGCTACGAGGAAGCGTTGAAAACAGCCCAGGAATTGGGCTATGCTGAATCTGACCCGACCAATGACGTAGAAGGAATTGATGCGGCTTATAAGGCTGTTATTCTTAGCCAATTCGCTTTTGGTATGACCATTGATTTTGACAATGTTGAGCATAAGGGAATTTCAAGGATTTCCCCAGATGATGTGGCAATGGCGCAAGAATTGGGCTATGTTATCAAATTGGTCGGTGATATTCGTGAAACAGTTTCTGGTTTATCAGCTGAGGTTTCTCCTACTTTCTTGCCGAAAGATCATCCCTTGGCTAGTGTCAATGGTGTGATGAATGCTGTTTTTGTTGAGTCAGTTGGTATTGGTGAATCTATGTACTATGGACCAGGGGCTGGACAGAAACCAACAGCAGCTAGTGTAACAGCAGATATTATCCGCATTGTCCGTCGTTTGAAGGACCAGACTATCGGCAAAGCCTTTAATGAATTTGCTCGTCCGCTCCAACTTGCGGCACCTAGCGATGTGCGTAGCCAATACTATTTCTCTCTTATGGCTCCTGATAAAAGTGAGACTTTGTTGCAATTAGCAGAGATGTTTCATGCTGAGGATATTTCCTTTAAGCAGGTTCTCCAGCAAGCGTCTGAGGGCAATCAAGCACGTTTTGTTCTCCTTACTCATTGTATGAGCAAGGCACAACTAGAACATATAATTGCTAAATTAGCAGAGATTGCAGATTTCAAGCTTCAAAATACCTTCAAAGTTTTGGGGGAGTGAGATGAAAATAATTGTACCAGCAACGAGTGCTAATATTGGACCAGGATTTGATTCTTTGGGGATTGCCTTGTCCAAATATCTGACCATAGACATCGTAAAGGCTCAAGATGAGTGGTTTGTCGAACATGATTTAGAGTTTGTTCCGTCCGATAAATACAATCTTTTGATTAAGACAGCCTTAAAAGTATGCCCAGACTTGCAACCGCACCATGTTCGCATGACCAGTGATATTCCGTTGGCGCGTGGTCTGGGCTCTTCAAGTTCGGTTATTGTAGCAGGGATTGAACTGGCAAATCAACTGGCTGATTTGCAGCTGAACGATGATGCAAAATTAAGCTTGGCAACGGAAATTGAAGGACACCCTGATAATGTTGCACCTGCGATTTTTGGAAACTTAGTTATCTCCAGTTATGTCAATAAAAAAGTGTCGAAGATTGTGACAGAATTTCCAGAAGCTAGTTTTATCGCCTTTATTCCCAATTATCCTTTACGGACCAGTGACAGTCGTGGTGTCTTACCGAAACAATTCTCATCGAAAAATGCTGTTGCAGCAAGTGCCATTGCTAATGTTGCGATTGCAGCCTTGCTGACAGGAGATTTAGTGGAAGCCGGCAAAGCGATTGAATCAGACTTATTTCACGAGCCTTTCCGTCAAAAATTGGTGCAAGAATTTTATCCGATTCGCCAATTAGGACATGAACTGGGGGTATATGCAACCTATCTATCGGGAGCAGGACCAACTGTTATGGTTTTGGTAGAAAAAGCCAAAGAAGTCATGGTAAAAGAAGCGATTGATGCCTTGAAACTAGACGGAGAGAGCTTTATTTTAACCGTCGATAGACAAGGTGTACGTGTAGAAGTATGAGGAGCTTTTGATGCTTTCGTGTAGTTTACGATTAAGATGATAACCAATCCATAAATAAAAGCCGAAAAATAAACAAAAGAATCCATTCTTTTGTTTATTTTTATCGTTTTCTAATAAGAATTTTGGTATAATGAACTGAATGTACTTTGGGAGTAGGAAATATGAAAGAGAAAATCAAACAAACGTTAGCAGAAGTCGATATTCGTTTCGATGAGCCTCTAAAAAACTATACGTATACAAAGGTCGGGGGCAGGGTCGACTACCTGGCCTTTCCTCGTAATCGCTATGAATTGGTCCGGATTGTTGAATTTGCAAATCAAGAAAATATCCCGTGGATGGTACTTGGAAATTCGAGCAATATTATTGTGCGAGATGGCGGGATTCGTGGATTTGTCATTCGTATGGATAAGCTAAATAGTATTACCGTATCAGGTTATACGATTGAAGCAGAAGCGGGAGCCAATTTAATTCAAACCACGCAGGTTGCTGCGCATCATTCTCTATCAGGCTTTGAGTTTGCCTGCGGTATTCCTGGAAGTGTTGGCGGTGCGGTCTTTATGAATGCTGGTGCCTATGGGGGTGAGATTGCTCATATTCTAGTTTCTGCACAGATTTTGACACCGAAAGGCTATGTAGAAACGCTGGATGCACGTGAGTTGACATTTGGCTATCGTTCGTCTATTTTGCAGGAAAATGGGGCCATTGTTCTATCAGCGAAGTTTGCCCTAAAACCTGGCAACTATACAATGATTAAGCAAGAAATGGAACGCTTGACTCACTTGCGTAAATTGAAACAACCCTTGGAATATCCCTCCTGCGGGTCGGTCTTCAAACGCCCGATGGGTTATTTTGCAGGTCAATTAATCATGGAGGCAGGTTTGAAAGGCTATCGAATCGGTGGGATTGAAGTATCCGAAAAACACGCAGGGTTCATGGTCAATGTTGCAGACGGAACGGCGCAGGATTATGAAGATTTAGTGGCTTATGTCATTGAAGCAGTTGAAAAACATTCAGGAGTGACCTTAGAACGCGAAGTGCGGATTTTGGGAGATTTCCTAGACTAAAAAATCATACGATATAGTAAGGGAGGTGAAGCCTATCGTAGCCGGTAGTATAGAGGGTAGTTATCATACCTTAGAGTCAGAAAAGGCCTAACAGAGCCTTTAATCTGTAATCCATATAAAGAAGGAATTTATGAGAATTGAAGAAACCAATTATCGAATTTAAGAACGTTTCCAAAGTATTTGAAGATAGTGGGACAGTTGTTTTAAAAGATATTAACTTTGAGCTGGAAGAAGGGAAATTTTACACCCTCTTAGGTGCTTCTGGTTCAGGAAAATCAACTATTTTAAATATCATTGCGGGACTGCTAGATGCTACTTCAGGTGACATTTATCTAGACGGTGAGCGGATGAATGACGTGCCGACCAATAAGCGTGATGTTCACACAGTCTTCCAGTCATATGCGCTTTTTCCACATATGACTGTTTTTGAAAACGTGGCCTTTCCCCTTAAATTGCGAAAAATCCCCAAGGAAGAAATTGAGTACCGTGTGACAGAAGCTCTGAAGTTAGTTCGCTTAGGAGGCTATGAAAAACGTGCCATTCAAAAATTATCAGGCGGTCAACGTCAGCGAGTGGCTATCGCACGCGCTATTATCAATGAGCCACGGGTGGTCTTGCTCGATGAGCCCTTGTCAGCCCTTGACTTGAAACTGCGAACCGATATGCAGTACGAATTGCGTGAATTGCAACAGCGTTTAGGTATTACTTTCGTCTTTGTTACCCATGACCAAGAAGAGGCGCTTGCCATGAGTGACTGGATTTTTGTCATGAATGATGGTGAGATTGTCCAATCAGGTACGCCAGTTGATATTTATGATGAGCCGATTAACCATTTCGTTGCCACCTTTATTGGAGAATCCAATATTATTTCTGGTCGAATGATTGAAGACTACCTAGTTGAATTTAATGGTAAGCGGTTTGAGGCAGTTGACGGTGGGATGAAACCGAATGAGCCAGTTCAGGTTGTCATTCGTCCAGAAGATTTGCAACTGACCTTGCCGGATGAAGGTAAATTAAAGGTGAAAGTTGATACCCAGCTCTTTCGCGGTGTTCACTATGAAATTATCGCCTACGATGATTTGGGCAACGAGTGGATGATTCACTCGACCCGTAAGGCGATTGAGGGAGAGGTTATTGGACTGGACTTTGAACCTGAAGATATTCATATCATGCGTCTCAATGAAACAGAAGAAGAGTTTGATGCTCGTATCGAAGAATATGTGGAGGTCGAAGAAGTCGAAGATGGCTTGATTCATGCCATCGAGGAGGAACGAAATGAAGAAAACCTCTAGATTAGTCGTTCTTCCCTATGCCCTTTGGATTCTCCTTTTTGTCCTAGCCCCTGTTGCCATGATTGTCTATAAATCCTTTTTTGACATTGATGGCAATCTTACGCTTTCAAACTATCAAACCTATTTCAACTCTCCTAATATGACCTATCTGCGCATGAGTATGAACTCAATTCTCTATGCAGGTATTATCACCCTTGTGACTTTGCTGATTAGCTATCCAACTGCTTTTTTTCTCACGCAGTTAAAGCATAAGCAGCTTTGGTTGATGTTGATTATTTTACCGACCTGGGTCAACTTGCTCTTGAAAGCTTATGCTTTTATTGGTATCTTTGGTCAACACGGGTCTATCAATCAATTTTTGAATTTTCTAGGCTTAGGCACCCAGCAGATTCTTTTTACAGACTTTTCATTTATCACGGTTGCAAGCTATATCGAAATTCCTTTTATGATTTTGCCGATTTTTAATGCTCTTGATGATTTGGACCAGAATCTCATCCATGCGAGCCGTGACTTGGGAGCCAATTCTTGGCAAACCTTTACCAAAGTGATTTTTCCTCTCTCTATGAATGGGGTAAGAAGCGGTGTACAGGCTGTCTTTATTCCAAGTTTGAGCTTGTTCATGCTGACCCGTCTGATCGGTGGAAATCGTGTGATTACGCTTGGTACAGCAATTGAGCAACATTTCCTTACCACTCAAAACTGGGGAATGGGGTCAACTATCGGCGTGGTTTTGATTCTAGCCATGCTCTTGACCATGTGGCTAACGAAAGAGAGGAAGAAATAATGAAAAAAATTGGAAAAGTTTATTTGACAATTACCTTCCTTGTCCTTTATCTCCCGATTGTTTACCTAATCGCCTATGCCTTTAATAAGGGTGGGGATATGAACGGGTTTACAGGCTTTACGGTGGACTATTTTTCATCTATGTTAGGCGATAGTCGGTTGATGTTGATTTTAGCTCAGACCTTCCTCTTAGCCTTTCTTAGTTCCTTGATTGCAACGATTATTGGTACCTTTGGTGCAATTTATATTTACCAAAGCAAACAAAAATGGCAAAATATGCTACTTTCGATTAACAATATTCTGATGGTAGCGCCAGATGTCATGATTGGAGCGAGTTTTTTAATTCTCTTCACTGTCATTGGTTTCCAACTTGGTTTTGTTTCAGTTCTTCTGAGTCATGTGGCATTTTCTATTCCGATTGTGGTTTTGATGGTCTTGCCGCGTCTTAAGGAAATGAATGCTGATATGGTGCTAGCGGCTTATGACTTGGGAGCCAGCCAGTTCCAGATGCTCAAGGAAATCATGTTGCCCTACCTGACACCGGCCATTATTGCAGGCTATTTTATGGCTTTTACTTATTCTTTAGACGATTTTGCAGTGACTTTCTTCGTTACAGGAAATGGTTATTCCAACCTTTCTGTAGAAATTTATTCACGCGCCCGTCAAGGAATCTCCCTTGAAATAAATGCTCTTTCAACCCTTGTCTTCCTCTTTAGTATCTTATTAGTGGTGGGCTATTATTTCATTTCTCGTGAAAAGGAGGTCAACTAATGAAACGTTTGTATTCCTTTTTAATCGGAATTATCGTGATTGTCCTTGTCCTCTTTGGGATTAGCCACAAGCTGGAAAGCCAGTCGAGGGAGGGAACGACAGAAAAATTAGTCATCTATAACTGGGGAGACTACATTAATCCCGAACTTTTAGAGAAGTTTACAGAAGAAACAGGGATTAAGGTTGATTACCAGACCTTTGATTCTAATGAAGCTATGTATACCAAAATTCAACAAGGTGGAACGACCTATGATTTGACCATTCCGTCTGAGTATATGATTGCCAAGATGTTAGATGAAAATCTTCTTGTTCAATTAGACAAGAAAAAAATCAAGGGTCTTGAAAATATTGACCCTAAGTTTCTTGGGTTGAGTTTTGATGAGAAAAACGAGTATTCAATCCCTTATTTCTGGGGAACTCTGGGAATTGTCTATAATGAAACAATGGTGGAACATCCTCCGCAAGAATGGGAAGATTTATGGTCGGAAGAGTATCATGATAACATCATGTTGGTGGACGGTGCCCGTGAGGGCATGGGGATTGGTCTTCAGACCCTTGGTTACAGCTTAAATTCCCGCAATCAAGCCGAGTTAGAAGAGGCTGCTAATTACCTGTATGAATTAACGCCCAACATCAAGGCTATCGTATCTGATGAAATCAAGGGCTACATGATTCAAGATGCGGCTGCGATTGCTGTAAGTTTCTCAGGTGAAGCAAGTGAAATGCTTGATGGCAATGAAAACTTGCGCTACGTTGTACCGTCAAAAGGTTCTAACCTTTGGTTTGACAACATGGTCATACCAAAGACCTCCAAAAATATCGAAGGAGCCTATGCTTTCATTAACTTTATGTTACGTCCTGAAAATGCCTACCAAAATGCCTTGTACATAGGCTATGCAACGCCAAATACTAAGGCTAGGGAAATGCTACCAGATGATGTAAAAAACGATGAGGCTTTCTACCCCTCAGAAAAAACCTTGAAAAATCTAGAAGTCTACGACAATCTCGGTCGCAAACTCCTAGGTGATTACAACGATCTTTACCTACAATTTAAGATGTATCGTAAATAAAGAAAAAACACATTGAGTTTCTGTTAAACGGAATTACTCAATGTGTTTTTCTATAGCGAGAATACTATTTTAACACTGTATTACTATAGAATCAGTATCTGACTGCTTTGACCCTTGAAAATGGTGAAAACTTGGAGATATAGTCATTTCGTTTATCTTTTATGACTTGGTTCACTCGCTTTGCAGTACTCTCTACAGCCTGCAGCTCGTTGCCTATACTATAGCCGTTCCGTTTATTTTTGGTACTAGGCAACGAGTCGCAGGTAGTACTGGAGTACAGCAAGACGAGTTAACGAAGTAATAAAAATGTAAACTAAAGGACTATAAAAACAAAGGAAAAGACGATAAGGATAGCAAAGCTCTCTTTCTCTAATAAATTGAAAGCAGTGCAGAAGTTCAGTAAGGTCAAGGTGAGCAAGCGATGAAAGGAGCTGTTTGCTGCATATTCGTTTTACCAGTACCACAGATAGTAGCTGTCTTAAACTAAGGAGATAGGTAGTAGTTTTGAAATGGGGTTCTGAAAATGTTAGTGGCGCCTAATGTATCACATAATACATAAGGTTAAAGATTCCTAAGGTCAAGACGAAAAGGAGGACAATGTGATAGAAGAAGAAGATTTTCTTCTCAGAAATATGGTTGCTGATAGAAGCACCAATCCATCCCCCTGTGAGGGCTGCTAAGATGATGATAAGACTAAGACCGCTGTCAATTCCTGAAACGTTTCCTGACAAAAGAGCCTGGCCAATCTTTGCTGCTTGGCTGAAGAAGATAGTGATGATAGAATAAATCGTTGCTTTTCTGATACCAATTCCAAAGAAAAATAAAAAACAGGAAATATTGATAGGACCACCACCAATTCCTAAAATGGTAGAAAATAAGCCTAAAAATAGGCCAATAGGCAACATGAACCATCTTCCTTTTACCATGAGATAAGTTATCCTATTACTCGATATCCAAAGGGCTAGTAAGAGGGAAACAATGATAAGGAACATCTGTAATACAACGCTCTTGTCATTCCCAATAGCAGTATTCAAATAATGAAAACTAAGGTCTCCGATTATCCCTCCCAGGCTGGATCCGATTCCTAGCAAACCTACGGTAAGCAGATCAATTGTTTGTTTTTGTTGGATTTGTTTCCAGGTAGAGCTAATGGACATGGTCAACACTGCAAGACTTGAATAAAAATTGATCAATAAGGCAGAGTCTAGATGAAAAAATTGGAGAGCTGGTTTGATGATGATACCGCCTCCCATTCCAGACACTGCCCCAACTGTATTGGCTAGCAAAATAACGAGGGCATACAATAGTGTTTTAATCATGCGTTACCTCTCTGATACAACGAAATCCTAGGTGACTAGTTGTCGATTGGATATGTGAGCCATTTCTGGCTGCAACCCTATATCGGTTGCAGTAAGAGGAGTGACATAAGAAAGAGCCTCCTCGAATCGCATATTCTTCTCCAAGTATCTCATCTGTTAGCTCAAAAGGTCGACGATTAAAATCTTCTAAAAGGGTGTAGCGAGGGTTGCAGCACCATTCCCATACATTGCCAATCATTTGATAAAGACCAAACTGATTTGGTTCAAAGTATGTCACAGGAGCTGTTCCAATAAAACCGTCGTCTTGACTATTTTCCCAAGGGAATGCTCCTTGCCAGGTATTTGCATGGTGACCTTTTTCATCTACCAATTCTTGACCCCAAGGATAAGTGGTCGTATTTCCAGCTCGTGCGGCATATTCCCATTGGGCTTCTGTCGGTAAATGTAAGCCTGCCCATCGACAATAAGCGAAAGCATCTTCTAAGGCCATATGGACAACTGGATGGTCTTCTAAACCTTGGATACTACTTGTTGGTCCATAAGGATGGGCCCAGTCTGTACCAGGAACAACTTTCCACCAAGGGGCCCCTGCTGGATGTGGATAGTGCGACCTTTTTGTTTCTTCAATAAATAGGTGAAACACAAAAGAATTTCCTTTTCTTTCAGCCAGTGTTTGGTAGCCAGTCTGTTGGACAAAGGTAGCAAAGTCTTGATTGCTCACTGTCGTAGTTGCTATTTCAAAATCGGATACAAAAACAGAAGTAGCTGGTCCTTCATAATCTCCGCTAAATCCAATCTTATCATCTGTCCCCATCAGAAATCTTCCACCTTTGATGAATTGAAATTCCATTACTACCTCTATTTTTTAAAGTTTCGCAGATATGGTTGAACGGATCTGCTCCATGGAAACAGCTGTTAGTTTTCCATGTTGGACAAAACCCTCCTCCCTATCTTGTAAATAGTCTATCAATTTTGCCCGCAATTCGTCAATAACTGGGGCATATTTACGTTCATGGATGAGATTGTTCATCTCATGTGGATCGTTTTCCATATCAAATAGTTGGTACTCATCCCGAACTGAAAACCAGATAAACTTCCATTTATCTGTTAAAATATACTGACTGGAGTCTTCCCCTAAGCAGTGCTCTCCATGAAAATCCGTCCGCCAGCCCTCATACTTTCCAAATAAGAGCTGTTTGACACTCTTTCCGTCCAACCCTCCTTTTTCCTTTCCTAATGCAAGATCCAACAATGATGGGAAAATATCTTGAAGTTTCACGAGCTGCTTAATACTATGCTGGTTGGCTGCAATCAAATTACCCGGGTCATAGATGAAAGAGGGTACGTGGATACTTCCTTGATAAGGATAGCCTTTTCTAAACAGGTAATGTTCTCCTAGTTGGTCACCGTGATCAGACACAAACCAAATAATGGTATCCTTATCATGCTGAAACTCTTTGAGAGCTGTTAAAAAACGGCAAATTTGATGATCGATATGAGTGATAAGACCAAAATAAGCAGCAAGCATGCGTCTGTGATCATCTGCCTTTAATTTTCCATGAAGAGCATAGATATCGTAAGTTTGCTCGTCGTACATCTCCCAATTCCCGATATGGAGGTCAAGTTCTTCTGGAAGTCGCTCCATATACATATTAAAATAATATTCCGGAGGATCAAGAGGAGCATGGGGTTTTTCAAATGATAGTTTGAGGAAAAAGGGAACTGTGGGATCCCTTTTTTCAAGAAAACGAATGCCCTCACTGACGACCCAATTAGTGGGGTGTAGGTATTCCTCGTGCTGCCAGGGTCTGGCTTCCCAAGAATTACAGTTCAGGCCGTTATCCATTAGGTCCACTTGATGTCCGAGATTTGTTTTTAAAAATGTTAGGTAATCATTTGCATACTCAAACTGAGAACCATAGGGTTTATCATACTTTCTATCAATATGTAAATAGCCATCATGTAGCAATACATGATCAAAACCGAGTCGCTTACGAGAAGGATAGACGTGCATTTTTCCGATACATTCTGTCTGATACCCCATATCTTTAAAGGTTTGAGGGAGAGTATTCTTGAAATTCCAAGGGACCTCATCTTCATACCCGACCCGTCCACTATGGTCTTGATCCAGTCCTGTTAAGAGAGCGACTCGTGCGGGCACGCAACTAGGGACAGGGGAATAGGCATTTTCAAAATTGTAGCCTTGCGCAGCCATCATATCGAGGGTAGGGGTGCTAACTAGGCTGTGGATATTATTATAGGCTAGAGCATCTGCACGCATTTGATCTACCACGATTAACATCACATTCGGTCTTTTTTCATACGACATTAGATATACCTTTCTATTACTGTGTGCTACTGTACGTTAACCAATGGCAAGAATTTTGAAGCTGTAACATACAATAGATGCGATGAGAAAGAGCCAGATAAGCCGAGTTGAATTCATGTGTTTAAGTCCGAGCAACCAGTAGGCTAGAGCTACTAACGTGACTGGAACCAAGTTTGGTAAGATAGCATCAAGCAGATCGGTTTGCAAGACTAGAACCTTTTCTCCTATTTTCAATTCGAAAGGTACCGTAACTTTTACGACAGTTGGAATTAAGCCACCGATGACCAACACTCCCATGAGAGTTGCAGCATCTGTCATATTATTTAAAAGATTTCCAAGGTTGCTAACTAATTTTTTACCCTCACGAAAGGCAAAAGGCATTTCAAAATAACGTAAGAACAGGATGACCAGTGCAGCTCCTAACCAGATGATGACCCCAACTGGATTTCCTTGCTGGCCCATATAAGCTGCTAATGATCCAAAAATAGTTGGAATAACAGCTCCAAACAGAGCATCTCCGACGGCTGCAAAGGGTCCCATTAAACCTGTCTTAACCGCGGCGATAGCATCTTTTGATTTGGCTCCTTTTTCGTTTTGTAAACTCAAATCAATTCCTGTGATAATCGCGGATAAAAAAGGACTGGTATTGTAGAATTGCATTTCCATTTTGAGCATTTCTTGTAAGGTGTCTGGGTCTTCGCCATATAATTGATGTAGGATCGGATAGATGGAGCGAACATAAGCGACACTCATCATTCGCTCATAGTTCCAACCTAACTGTCCGCCAAACATATAACGTAAGCTAGCTTTGCGAATATCTTTTTCTGTTATTCGTTTGTCTGTAAGAGTTGCAGTTGGCTTTAATTTCTTAGAGTTCATCATCCTCTATCTCCTCTCCATTTCCTCCAACATGAGCGATTTGTGGGCTTGTTCCTTACTCGTTTAATTTGTTAAAGTGAAGTGCTGCACAGGCTGCGCCAAATAGTGCAATTCCCATCATCGGAACGTGCAAGTAAGCAGCAAGTAAGTAACCAATTAGCAAGAATGGTATGAATTTTTTTACGGGTAGGTAACGAAGCAAGATAGCAATCCCTACGACTGGTAAGGTTGCACCTGCTAAACGGAGACCTCCCATCAACCATTCAGGAGCATATGCGGTCACTTTTTCAATCATCTGATTTCCGAAGAAGAGTGGCATAGCGACTGGAAAGGCACGAGATAAACCGATTGGTAGTAAGCTAAACCATGCTTCACGATTGATTTTGTAAAATTCTTTGTTTTCAATATGTTTATCAATCCGATGCAAGAAGAAGACATTACAGAAACGGGCCAAAATATCTAACTGAACCATGAGCAGTCCGACTGGAACAGATAGTCCGATGGCAAATTCTAAGTCTTTGCCACTCACCACCCCCAGGGCTGTTCCGATAATGGCACCAGAAGCGAAGTCCGGAATGGAGGCACCACCAAAGGTCCCAACCCCCAAGACCATTAGCTGCAAGGTTGATCCGACAAATAAACCTGTCTGAATATCTCCCATGATAAGACCTGCCAAGAATCCAGCAATTGCAGGCTTACTTAACTGTAATCCTGAAATATATGGATCTAGTCCGCATACCACTGCTAATAAGGTCAGCAGCACAATTTGAACAACTGTTAAACCTGTCATTTTTCTTCCTCCTATAGGCATTTATACTCTTTGAAACTCAAACTGCTAATTTGTCAGCAAGGAGTGATAAATACTGTTTGACCTAGCTCGTCGTTTCCTTGCTTCCTGTTGATTTTCAGTAAGTATTATTTAAATGACAAGCGAAGTAATCGCTTTCAGAACCATTGTACTATAGGGTTTACTAAAAATCAATATTTTACTAAAAATAATCCTGGATAATCTAGTTTGTTTGCTAATTAAAACCAAATAAACTATAATAAATAGAAAGCAAAGAATCGGTTGATGAAAGGAAGAGGGAATGGCTACAATCAAAGACATTGCTCGGCTAGCAGGAGTATCCAACGCGACTGTTTCACGTATTTTAAATAACGATCCTCATTTATCGGTCAGTCTAGAAACGCGTGATAAAGTTTGGAGTGCTGCTCAGCGACTAAACTATGATGTACAGCCGTCTAAGGTTGAACAAAAACATGCCACTATCGCTGTGACCCACTGGTACACAAAAGAAGTCGGTGTGACTGACCTCTATTTACGTTCTATTCGTTGGGGAGTAGAAGTAGCTTTGAAAAATAAGGGATTTCAAATTGTTCACAATTTCTTCAACGAAAAATTACCTGAAACGAATAAGATTGATGGCATTATCGCAATTGGCTATTTTGGAGATGAACAGCTGCAGCAATTAGTGGCACTTGGAAAACCTCTCGTTGTGATTAACCAAGATACGCTCAAAGAACAGATTCACTGTGTCCTTGCCGACTATAAAAGCTCTGTCTATGAAATTTTAGATTACCTTGTCCAAGATGGCCATAAGGAAATCGGCTTTTTGGCGGGTATGTCAGAGAATGAAACATCTTATACAGATCCTCGTACAAAAGCTTATTACAGTTATATGACTGCACACCATATTCTAAATGAAAAATTTGTGTTCACAGGAGATTTCAGTATTGAAAGTGGCTATCAGCAGATGAAGAAAGCCATCGAAATCTTGGGAGATGAGCTCCCCACCGCTTTTTTTATTGCTAGCGATACCATGGGAATTGGCTCTATCAAGGCTTTGAGTGAGTCTGGCATCCCGATTCCAGAACGAGTACGCCTGATTGCCTTTGGTGATTTGAGTATGAGTCAGTACACTGTCCCCAGTCTTAGCACAGTCCAATTAGCTACCAAGCAGATGGGAACCTCTGCAGTGCTTTTATTAGAGGCAACTCTTGATGGGAGTCTCACATCTCCGGTAAAAATCATCACAAAAAACAAATTGATTATCCGTGAAACCTAACAATAGTAATCGACATGAAGATGATAGCTGACCATGTTGCCAAGAGCAAGGAAGCGAGGACTAGGCTACTGTATGATCTTGAAAGATGGAGGACCAAGTGATATAGTAGCTAAGAAAAACAATTTTAAACCAGTTCAGAAATAAGATAACCACATTATCAAATTGTATGTTGTGTTTGAAATGCTTACAATAAGGCTGTTCTATCAGGATAAATTCAAGACCTACATCGGGTAGGGAATGATAAGGGGACTGGGGAGTATTACATTGAGCTAACCTGGGGCCCACTATACTGATAGCTATATAGACAGTAGTCAAGCCTTTCGTTAAACCGGCTTGGTTTTGTTTTTGATGTACTTCCATTAAGATAGCTTAGACCTGACGACGACTGTCAGGTCTATTATTTTTACTATTTTATCCCTCCCAGAACGTTTCCGTTTAAGAGGCATAGTGGACAAAAGTCCCCTCTCCACCAGGTAAAATTTACAGCAATATCTCAGGTCGGTGGTTGGATGCTTCAATGGCTATTGTAGTGTTGAAGCTGAAAGTGAAGCGTCATTTTGGGTTTCAAGGGGACAGGCTAAAAACCGCTACTAGAGCTTTTCGCTCAGCTTTGTTCACTTTTAGGCGCAAACCTATCTTAGGGGATTGAAGCGGTCTATTCCCAGCCCCTTTCAGACTGAACCTAAAATGTGGGAAGTGTGGAAAAACCGAACTCGGTTTTTCCACCTGTCGCGTTCTTTCCCGCTTTTAGAAATGGATAGGGTCAACGTTTTCAATGTTTTCAATCTAAAACGGGCCAGAACAATTCAATGGGGGTGAGAACAGGGGAAATAAGGTGGAGAACCCTTTTTCCTGCTGAAAGGTCATCACCGCTGGTTTTGGTAAGGATACTGACGTGGTATTAGTGCACGGTTTTACTGTCATACTGGATCATAGCCACAGCAGAGTAGCTGTAATGAAATGCCCTAATTTTCTAGCTATAACAAATGTTCATTCAAAAAATGATTAGAATAGTTGGAAAACGTCCCCATATATTGCGACTGTATCTACTGTTTTTTCTAGCTTACTTATTCCTTGTGGCTTGCGTCTTTTTTTAACCTAGTAGAAGAGGAAGGAGGCGCAGCTGAATTGTCCCAAATGTCTGCTGTTGAGAGGGGCATGCGTGTGGGCATAAAGAACTCTACGTCATTAGATACTTTAAGCCTAAGCCATGATGTTTTACCTATATCTTCTAAATAAGCGCTATTAAGCAGGTTTGGACAGGCCTATGCCAAACAGCTTTTAGTTGCGGGGAAATTCTTCTTTCGTGTACTATTTACAATACTTTTACAGAAAACGATATAAAACATAAAAAATTGTTTGCTATACTTACAGTAAATGGTTATATAGGTGAGAATAGCCCTTTCATTATTGTGGTTTGCTTATGGTATTTAAGAAATATCTATCATGAGAATGGTAAAGGATGTTACTGAGTGTTAGCTCACTAGTATTTGTAGTCGGATTTTTTAACTGGATTGTCTCTTAGTTTACTTATAAGGATATTGCTGCATGTCATTTAAATATAATTCAATGAAGAATGCTTTTTCAATTCTATTCTTCATCTTGCCTGCTTTGATTCCACTCTTTGTCTTTTGGATTTATCCTATCCTCCAGACGGCTTGGTTAAGCTTTACTGACTGGAGTTTCGTGACGCCAGAGTATCAGGTGGTTTTCTTTGAGAATTATAGGGATCTGATGACAGATTCTCGCTTTTATGAAGCGCTTTTTAATACAGTAGTCTTTACACTAGGAACCTTGGTACCAACAATCATTGGTGGCTTATTTCTCGCCCTCTTGTTGCAGAAAAGTATCCCAGGAGGTAGTTTTTTTAAGTTCATTCTTTTTTCACCTTGGATTACTCCGACGGTGGCTATTTCCATTGTATGGACATGGATTTATGAACCTAAAAATGGTTTTGCAAATCAGTTATTAAAATTGTTTCATTTGCCAGCTCTAAACTGGTTGCAAAGTTCCAAGACAGCTATGTTGGCAGTTATCATTGTAACGGTATGGAAAAGCTTGGGATACGCTATGATAGTTTATCTCTCTGCTCTTGAAAGGGTTCCAAAAGATATTTACGAGGCGAGTGCCTTAGATGGGGCAAAGCCATGGCGACAATTTTTCGATATGACCTTACCTAGTATCTCTCCAACGACTTTTTTCTTGATGATTATTACCATGGTTAATTCCTTACAAGTTTATGATCAGGTTCAGATTCTCACGCAAGGTGGACCGAGTGGGAGTACAAGGACACTATTGTATATGTATTATCAATTAGGTTTTGAAGAGTATAATATGGGTCAGGCGACTGCCGTTGCTGTGATAATGGTTCTCATAACAGTCTTTTTGTCCTATTTGCAATTTATTGCTTCTAAGAAATGGGTTCACTATTAAGGAGAAAACATGGTCAACCACATACAGTCCAATTTTAAAATCACGACGAAGATAGTTGCTAAGTGGCTCATCTTACTCTTTGTTGGTCTTTTCACAGCTTTTCCGTTTATTTGGATGGTAGTATCTTCGCTAAAAACCAAGCTAGAAGTGATGGATGTAAAGATTTTCCTACCCAAGATACCACAATGGTCGAACTTTTTGGAAGTCTTATTTCATTCGCCCATCCCACGCTACATTTGGAATAGTTTATGGACTTCACTGATAATTGTGGTAATTCAAATGATAACAGGTGCTATGCTGGCTTATGCCCTTGTATTTCTAAAATTTAAGGGCCGCCATCTCCTTTTTTCCGTCATAATGAGCACCTATATGCTACCAACAGCCGCTACTTATATACCAAGTTATATTATCTTATCCAAAGGGGGGATGTTAAATACTCTAACAGGTTTAATTGTATCCAGTACGATTAGTATTTTTGGAATCTTTTTGCTGAGACAGGCCTTTATGCAAATCCCTAAAGCGCTAGTAGAGGCAGCGTGGATGGATGGTGCAGCACATTTTCGAGTGCTCTGGGAGATTTTATATCCTATGACGAAATCCTCCTTTAGTACCTTTGGTTGGATGAGTTTTATTGCTGCTTACAATAGTTATATGTGGCCATCGTTAATTACTAATGATCAGTCAAAATATCTTGTATCACAGGGGTTACGGAGTTTCTTCATTGAAGGAGGAGCCTATGGTACAGAATGGGCTAAGGTTATGGCTGCTAGTACGGTCATTGTAGCCCCATTGTTGGTTATTTTTGCAGTTGCACAAAAATGGTTTATAAAGGGTGTCGGAGGAGAAACCGGCATGAAAGGATAAAAGAGGAGATTGTCATGAAAAGAACGTTGTTTTCATTTGTAACAGTAGGTATTTTGACTATGGGAGCACTAACTGCATGTAGCTCTACTTCTTCTACAGAAGCTCCTGAGGGGAAAGCTGGAAAAACAGAAGTAGAATTTTGGTTTGCAGGCGGAAAGACAGCTGTCAATGTTTGGAGTGATATGGTAGAAGATTACAATCAATCACAAGACAAATATGAAGTGAAGATTGTCACGCAAGCAGATTACAATGAAACGTTTATCAAACTGCAAGCAGCGCTTGCAGGAAATAAGGCACCGGATGTTGTCTTATTGGACAGTAGGGCAGCTCGAAATTTGAATAAACAAAAGCTATTGGCAGATATGGACGCATTAGGGAAAGCAAGCGAAACTTTTGATATAAACAATTATCTAGAAGTATTTGCAAATCAAGCTGTATCTGAAGACGGAAAACGTTTTGGTCTCCCCGCTTATGGTACCACTCAAATTCTTTATTACAATCAAGAGGCTTTCAAGAAAGCCAATATCAATCCGGCTTCTATCAAGACATGGCAAGACCTGGGTGATGTTGCTAGAAAAATCAAAGATACGGGGGAGTTTCAATATGGCTGGGAACCAATGTGGGGACAGTATAATTTGATAGATGCTTCTCTCAGTAATGGAGCCAAGCTGTTTAGTGAAGATGGTAAGACTGTGACGATAAATGCCCAGGAATGGATAGAAGTGTGGGAACAGTTCCGTGTATGGATTCATGATGACCAGACGATGAAAGTTCATTCAGGAGGTCAAGGTTGGGAATACTGGTATAAGACAATCGAAGATGTTCTTGACAATACTGCAGGTGGCTACACAGGTTCATCAGGTGACCAAGCGGATCTTGACTTTACCAAAGTACAAGCCATGGAACAGCCAGCTTGGGATACGGATTCTTCATCGGTACCAGCAGCAGATGCCCTATTAATGAGTATCTTAGAAAGCTCCACAGTTGAAGAGAAAAGGGGTGCCTTTGAGTTTATTCAATTCTTTACTAATGTTGAAAACCAAATTCATTGGACCAAGTCGGTTGGTTATGTAGCAGTGAACAAAGGTATTACTGAGAATCAGGACTACCAAGAATATATTAAAGAAAATCCACAAGCTCTTGTACCGTTTGAACAGGCTAAACATGGCTCTATCTTGCCAGTTGATCCAACCGGTGGTGCTATTTACGATGCTTTGAAGATTGCTGCAGACAAGGTAGAATTGGAAAATATACCAGCTAAAGAAGCCTTGAACGAGGCTCAAGAAACGGCGCAAAAGGCTCTTGACAAAGCCTTGAAAAAGGAGTAGCGAGGAACGGAATGACGCAGACCTATCATTTTCAATTAAATAGTAAGAATATACCTGTATGTCAGAATCACTTTGCCATGCCTCCTCAGTGTCAAGGCATTACCCTACATCATGACCTAAAATATCCCTATACCATGCTAGTGCTTTTAATGATTAAGGATAGTAGGGGAAAGATTCGTTTCCAAAAGCAATTAAGCTATAGTCAGCCCTGTATTTCTTTGAGCACCAGACCTGAGCGGACTACGATTGGTGGAGTTCCAGGTACCATGCCTACTGGATCATGGACAATTGAAGCTATTTACAACCAAGAATATGGGAAATATTTTGACCAAGAACCCCTTGCATTTAATATCCAATTAGATTTTGGAGATAGCGACGTTGCAGAAGCAATCAATGGTCCAAGTTGGGTAAATGAAGATTTTGAATATGTTTACTTTGATATGAAAAAAATCTACCAAAAGGGGAAAAAATGGTACCGGGGGGATTTTCATACCCATACTCAGCTGTCTGACGGCAAAGAGTTGATTGGGAGTGTGACGGCTAAGGTATTAGAAGAGGGATTGGATTTTTATGTTGCTACTGAGCATAATCTTCTCCATACAGGTTGGGAAAAGACGGAGCTATTTGTCATGCCTGGGATTGAGATGACGACTAATTTTGGTCATGCCAATGTTTTTGGGTTAACTAAAAGACCGGAGAATTTAGATGCTATCATCTTGGAGAAAGAAAAGCAGAATGTTCTATTCGCTATGGATACCTTTATCAAGGAATGTCAAGACAACGGCTGGCTTTTTTCTATAAATCATCCTTACTTATATGAATGGAAATGGTTATTTGGAGACTTGGAATGGCACCGCGTCAACTGCTTGGAAATTATCAATGACCCGACTTATGAATTGGAGCCGCACGCAGAAGGAAGAAAGGCCAATCAACAAGCGGTTGCTTTGGCCGACCTTCTTTGGTCAGAGGGCTACCGAATTTGTGCGATTGGAGGCAGTGATTCTCACATGTTAAAAGGGGAATGTTATGCAACTGCCAAGACTCCATCAGTTCCTGGAGATCCCTCCACCTGGTTGCTGATGGAGCATTTATCAGTAGAAAATCTTCTGACAGCTCTCCAAGATTGCCATGCCTATGTAACTCGTTTTTGCAAGCTTGAAGCACGATTTACTACTGACGATGGGCAAGAATTTCTATTTGGAGATACGTTACCCAAAGATGCAGAGTATCTTCTATTTGACCTGAGCCTTACTATTGCAGAAGAGCCAATCCTTTTCTACCTCTACAATGGTAAGAAAGTGGAGCTTGAACTGGAGCAAGTCGGTAAAAATCTGTATCATGTGTCTGGTCAAATCCCGTTGCAAGCGGACTTCTACCAATGGATTCGTTTTGGTGCCAATACCAAAGTTGGTGACGATTTCCGTTTTTATGGGAATGCGATTACAAAAGGCAAGAAAGAGCCACAGATTAGGACTTTTGCGCAAGCGAGCCAGCAGTTAGGAATCAACATATGATAAAAGGAATACTCTTTGATAAAGACGGAACAATCTTGGACTTTTTTGCCCTTTGGCAACCAGCTATCAAGCCGGTTCTTGAACGCCTTATGGCAGACTATGGTGTGCAGCCACAGGAGGAGTATCTACCTGTATTGGAAGAAGCAATCGGTATCAAGAACGGTCAGATTGATCCGGAGGGAGCTATTGCTTGGAAACCCTATGATCTTATTGCTCAAGATGTAGCAGCAGTTGTTAAAACGGTAGTACCTGATTTAGAGTTGAAAGACTTAAGCGAACGTTTAGAAAACTATTTTGGCAACGAAATTGCCTGTGCCGATATGAAAGAAGCAA
Organism: Streptococcus sp. LYSM12; assembly: GCF_004569635.1. Lineage (GTDB taxonomy): Bacteria > Bacillota > Bacilli > Lactobacillales > Streptococcaceae > Streptococcus. The sequence goes on along the minus strand of NZ_SPOZ01000008.1, from coordinate 678 downwards.
CCTTTACAGATATGAAGTCCCTCTTTCAGCAGTTGAGGGAGCGGGGGATTTTCATCGGGATTGTGACGACGGATACTTTCCAAGCTACTTGGAAGTGTATGAACGATTTGGAGTTGACATCTTTTATTAGCTTTTTAGGAGCTTCAGATAATGGTCTACCTGTCAAACCAGACAGAAGTCTTCTACAGAAAGTCGCTACTTTATGGGAGTGCCATCCAGCGGAGATTATGGTCGTTGGTGACACTCCAAATGATATGCGTTTTGCGAAAAATGGCCATGCTTTAGCAGTCGGAGTTACTAGTGGCGTAGGAACAGTGGAATGTCTATCTGCCTACACACCGTACGTCATTCCGTCCCTGGCAGATTTGCTGCCCTTGCTTGAAAGACTAGAAAGAAATCGGGCTTGTCAATAATAGAATTAAATCAGATTTATATACTCCTTTAGTTTATAAACAGTATATGGTATAGTAGTTATATGGCATATGATTTAGATTTTAGGAACCGAGTATTAGAATACGTAACTGCTGGTCACAGCAAAAAAGAAACCTGTGCGCTTTTTGGCATTAGCACAAACACACTTTACGTTTGGGAAAAACAACTTTCANAACANGGGCATCTAGAGCGGAAAAAACGTGTTGCTAAGTCTCGCAAAATTCCCTTAGAACAGTTGGAAGCCTA
>NZ_SPOZ01000089.1 GCF_004569635.1 Streptococcus sp. LYSM12 | reverse complement strand
TAAAAAGCGAATGAAAAATAGGAAATACGACGAGGAAGCTTCTGCTTCTAGGAGTATTTATACCTAAAGGTAGCCGTAGCCGTAAGCGAACATAATTCGCAACGGCTTCGTCTCTTTTTTACACAGCTTTTAGCCCGAGTTCAATTACATCAAGATACAAGGGCGTATAAAAAGCGAATGAAAAATAGGAAATACGACGAGGAAGCTTCTGCTTCTAGGAGTATTTATACCTAAAGGTAGCCGTAGCCGTAAGCGAACATAATTCGCAACGGCTTCGTCTCTTTTTTACACAGCTTTTAGCCCGAGTTCAATTACATCAAGA
>NZ_SPOZ01000088.1 GCF_004569635.1 Streptococcus sp. LYSM12 | reverse complement strand
AGCGGGAGACCAGTTATAGCTACGACCCCAATGGCAACCTCCTCGAGGAAACCAATCCCCTGGGGCAAGTGACCAAGCGGACCTATGATGCCCTTAATCGCTTGACCAGTGAGAGTGATACCGCAGGTCAACTCAACCTCTACAGCTATGACCATGACAACCATGTGACCAAGGTTATGAATGAAGCAGGTGGTCAAGCCACTATGACCTATGATGGCAATGGCAATCTGACCAGTGTCCTATCTGGTAGTGAGCGCATCAAGAGCTATAGCTATGACCTGAAAGACCAGTTGATTTCAGCTACTCAAGGGTTAGGTGACAAGGCGTCAACCTCCACCTATACCT
>NZ_SPOZ01000087.1 GCF_004569635.1 Streptococcus sp. LYSM12 | reverse complement strand
CTGCACAGCATGGGAACGGGGCCGGCCGCGCAGGGCGGCGGCGCAGGGGGCAAGGCGCCGCGGCCGGAGGACTGCGACGCGCTCGACCTGTTCGTGGCCGCGGCCCTGCAGCGCCGCGACTATGCGGCGAGCGAGGGCGATGCGCCGCATTTCGCGCGCTACCTGCTCGCGCGCACCGAGGGGCCGGCTCCCGCCACGGTGCGCTCCAGCCTCAGCGCGCCGCTGCAGCGCATGGCCGTCCAGTCGCTGCACCAGCACCTGCGCGAGCTGCACGGGCGCCACGTCGAGGACGGCGCCGTGGTGGTGCTCGACAACGCCACGGGCGAAGTGCTGGCCTGGGTGGGATCGTCGGGCCTGCTCAGCCAGGCCGGCGAAGTGGAC
>NZ_SPOZ01000086.1 GCF_004569635.1 Streptococcus sp. LYSM12 | reverse complement strand
GTGCTGGAGAGTTCCTCCATCGATGCGGCCGTTTCCTCCAGCGCGCTCGCCTGCTGCTCGGTACGACTGGAGAGGTCGGCGTTGCCCTGCGCGATCTCGGGGCTGGCGGTGGCCACGCCGTCCGCGCCGCTGCGCACGGTGGCGACCACCGCCGCGAGCGCGCTCTGCATCGCGGCCATGGCCGCCATCACGCTGGCCTGGTCGCCGGGACGCGCGCGCAGCTCCGTGCTCAGGTCGCCCGCGGCCACCCGCTGCGCGGCGGCGGCCAGGTCCGCCGGCTCGGCCCCCAGGGCACGGGACAGGTCGCGGACGATGATCCAGCCCACCAGCAGGCCGATGGCGAGCATGGCGGCGCCCAGCGACGCCAGCATCACGGTGGAAC
>NZ_SPOZ01000085.1 GCF_004569635.1 Streptococcus sp. LYSM12 | reverse complement strand
ATCCAGCAGGTCGACGGTAAAATCCTTTGATTCTCCCGCCACCGCGCAGGCGTTATCCCGCACGTAGCCGCTGATGGAGATGGTGCTGTCGGCGGCGCACGCGTTGGCGACGGCAAGCGACAGCACGGCCAGCAGCAAATAGAACGATTTTGTCATCATGATCCTTTCCTTAGCGGCACACCGCGGAGAGCTGGCTAAGCGACTGCTGCTGGCTCTCCGGCGGCAGGCGATACTCGGCCACGCAGCCGGCATCCGGCCCGTCTCCCCACTTCACCTGTACCTGACCGGCCAGCGGCATCCCGCTGAGGTAGACCTGGCCGTTATCGGCGACAATGCTGCCGCTCTGATTACTCGCCGAGGTCACCATGGCGCCGAACGGCACCGGCT
>NZ_SPOZ01000084.1 GCF_004569635.1 Streptococcus sp. LYSM12 | reverse complement strand
CTATTATTATCTAGAATCGTATGTTATTGGAAGTGAGGGTATTGAAGAATTAGATATAAATAATTGTGAATTCAATGAGATATTAGATACTTATGAAGAGTTTACAGACGAGATTGTTAGTATAACTTATGAGCTAGAATATTTAATAAATTTAAGTTGTGTATCCTTTGATTATTGGGGACGTGATGATGATACAAAAGAAGTCATACAATCACCACCAATAGAACAAGAATTTAGTGGAAGTGTCATAGTTAATGTCACAAGATTAATTAATAAAGATGATATCGAAGAAGATTCTTTTTATATTAATAATGATAAAGAATATACAGATATTGAAATAATTGAAATTCAGATAGATCAAGATTCTATAAACAAAAATGAAGAAGACTACGATGACTCTTATTT
>NZ_SPOZ01000083.1 GCF_004569635.1 Streptococcus sp. LYSM12 | reverse complement strand
CTCTTTTCATAAGGAGTTCCTAACACCTTCATACTTAAGGAGGATGTGGGATTCGAACCCACGCACGCTTTTACACGCCTGACGGTTTTCAAGACCGTTCCCTTCAGCCGGACTTGGGTAATCCTCCCAATTTTATAGTCCGTACGGGATTCGAACCCGTGTTACCGCCGTGAAAAGGCGGTGTCTTAACCCCTTGACCAACGGACCATAAATAAATTAAAGATTTCTCTTTACTCCGCCAGTAGGACTCGAACCTACGACATCATGATTAACAGTCATGCGCTACTACCAACTGAGCTATGGCGGATTCTAGCTAAGCGACTACCCTATCTCACAGGGGGCAACCCCCAACTACTTCCGGCGTTCTAGGGCTTAACTGCTGTGTTCGGCATGGGTACAGGTGTATCTCCTAGGCTATCGTCACTTAACTATCTCTGAG
>NZ_SPOZ01000082.1 GCF_004569635.1 Streptococcus sp. LYSM12 | reverse complement strand
TCAATTTCCTATTTTCATACGAATTTTTAGACGCCCTCGTATCTTGGGTAATTGAACTCGGGCTAAAATTCTAGTGAAAAAGATAAATTGCCTTATGTCTTGGGACACGTCGTCAATTTCCTATTTTTATACGAATTTTTAGACGCCCTTGTATCTTGGGTAATTGAACTTGGGCTAAAATTCTAGTGAAAAAGATAAATTGCCTTATGTCTTGGGACACGTCGTCAATTTCCTGTTTTCATACGAATTTTTAGACGCCCTTGTATCTTGGGTAATTGAACTCGGGCTAAAATTCTAGTGAAGAAGATAAATTGCCTTGTGTCTTGGGACACGTCGTCAATTTCCTATTTTCATACGAATTTTTAGACGCCCTCGTATCTTGGGTAATTGAACTCGGGCTAAAATTCTAGTGAAAAAGATAAATTGCCTTATGTCTTGGGACACGT
>NZ_SPOZ01000081.1 GCF_004569635.1 Streptococcus sp. LYSM12 | reverse complement strand
TCCAACTTTCAACTGTTTGACCGTCTTTGCGGATTTCGATTTGTGCTCCCGCAATTTCTTGGCCTCCAAGGTTTGTCTTACTGATAACAACATCGTGAGTCACCGGTTTTACAACTTCAGCTTCATCGACGACAGTAAGCTTGTTACCCTCTGTTTTTGATTTGGCTGCTGTAGTCGTATCTGTTTTAACAGTCACATTGCCGTCGGTGCCAACAGTAAATGTAATATCTGTCACTTTCAAGTATCCTGCTGGTGCAACTTCCTCATGGAAGACATACTCGCCTGCTTCCAATTTCACAGTATGGGACTTGTCTGCTTCAGAGGTCCAACTTTCAACTGTTTGACCGTCTTTGCGGATTTCGATTTGTGCTCCCGCAATTTCTTGGCCTCCAAGGTTTGTCTTACTGATAACAACATCGTGAGTCACCGGTTTTACAACTTCAGCTT
>NZ_SPOZ01000080.1 GCF_004569635.1 Streptococcus sp. LYSM12 | reverse complement strand
TCACCAACAGTTGCGATTGGTTTACTGTTTGGATCTTTAGAATCTGTACCAGCTGCCTTTTCTTGCTCATCTGTGTAGCCATCGTTATCATCATCTGAATCGGTGACATCTGGGATACCGTCGCTATCTGTATCACGTTGAACCTTGATTGTGATATCTTTTTCGGCAACAGGGTTTCCAGCAGCGTCTTTCACAACCACTTTGACAGGGAAGTCGCGTTCTTCTTCATCTTTGCCCCAATCAGTTACAGTTGGGGTACCAGTGATCTTGCCAGTTGCTGGGTCATAGGTCAAGCCGTCTGGTAAGCCAGTTACTTCAACGCTACCATTGTGTGGAACATTGGTTACTGGAACTTCGATTGGCTCAATCGGTTGTTTTTCAACAACGGTCTTGTTGTCTATATCACCAACAGTTGCGATTGGTTTACTGTTTGGATCTTTAGAATCTGTACCAGCTG
>NZ_SPOZ01000007.1 GCF_004569635.1 Streptococcus sp. LYSM12 | reverse complement strand
CAACTACAAACTACCCCTGCACGTTTGGTTCGTCTTCTTTAATTTTCAAAGGTCTTTCCTGTCTGCTCTCTCAAGCGACAACTATATCAGTATATCACCTCATTTTCGCTTTGTCAATAACTTTTTTCTTTTTTTTCTACTTTTTTTCGTTTTTGCTTAAATCTTGAAACGTATGGGGGTTCTCTGAGTTTGAAACGTTCTAAAAAACTTGGAAAACAAAGTAAAAGTAGATACGGTTCAGCAAGATGAGTCAAGAACGATAGGAATGATTTTTGAGCGAACATAACTTGTCTGCAATCCACTACAGTTAACAATGAGACTGATTTTATACAAATGAAAAGTAGTGAGGACTTCCCCGTCGGAGATTTCCTCACTACTAATGTTAAGATGTTGTTATTTATCATCTTGCATTTTTTCTTTTATTTCATCGTATGAAAGTGGACGGATATCTTCTTCATCAAGATGCTCAGTATCTGCTGGCATTTGGCCAGTTTCATAGAGTGATTTGATTTGAACACTATCCAATGTTTCATATTTCAATAAGGCCTCTGCAATCAATTTATGAGTTTCACGGTTAGCTTGAATGATTTCAGCTGCTTTCTCACGCGCTTCGTTTAATAAGTTGCGAACTTCATTATCCAATTCATAAGCGGTCTGCTCTGAGATATGTTTTTGTGTCGTATAGCCACCAAACATCGCATGATTTCCTTCATACTGCATCGGTCCCATCTTATCACTCATTCCATATTCTGCAACCATAGCCCGTGCCATTTGAGTTGCTTGCTCAAAGTCATTGGCAGCTCCCGTTGTTTGAGCATTGAAAATAATTTCTTCTGCCACACGACCACCCATAAGACCTGCTAATTGTTCTTTCATATCTTCTTTAGATAGAAGCATTTGGTCTTCTTTTGGCAAGGCTATCATATACCCACCTGCACGACCACGAGGAACAATAGTTACTTTATGAACTTCACGTGCATTTGAAAGAACAAGCCCAACAATGGTGTGACCTGCCTCATGATAGGCTACCATTTCTCGCTCACGTTTTGAAACCTGACGATCTTTCTTAGACGGTCCTGCAATGACACGATCTTCTGCTTCATCAATATCTGAAGCATCAATCGCTACTTTATTCTGACGAGCAGCGACAAGAGCTGCTTCATTCAATACATTTTCTAAATCTGCACCAACAAATCCTGGTGTTTGTTGGGCAACTAATTTCAAATCAACATCATCTGCCAACGGTTTGTTTTTGGCATGAACTTTCAAAATAGCCTCTCGACCTTTTACATCTGGTCGTCCAACTAAGACTTTACGGTCAAACCGGCCAGGACGAAGAAGGGCTGGATCCAATACATCACTACGGTTGGTTGCCGCAATCACGATGATTCCCTCGTTCCCAGCAAAGCCATCCATTTCAATCAGTAATTGATTGAGGGTTTGCTCACGTTCATCATTTCCGCCCCCCATACCGATGCCACGCTGACGTCCAACGGCATCAATTTCGTCGATAAAGATGATAGCTGGTGCAGCTTTCTTAGCATCTTCAAAGAGCGAACGGACACGACTAGCACCAACACCGACAAACATCTCTACAAAGTCAGAACCAGATATACTAAAGAATGGAACACCCGCTTCTCCAGCAACAGCTTTTGCTAGGAGTGTTTTACCTGTCCCTGGAGGTCCTTCAAGGAGAACACCTGCAGGAATTCGTGCTCCCAATTTAGTAAAACGCTTCGGGTCTTTTAAGAATTCAACAACTTCTACTAATTCCTGTTTTTCTTCTTCTGCCCCAGCTACATCAGAAAAACGAACTTTCACATTACTTTTTTCTAACGCCTTAGCCTTGTTACGGCCAAAGTTCATAGCACCTCGTGCACCACCGCCACCTTGATTCATCATCATGACAAAGAAGATACCAAAAATAATCAAGGGAAAAATATTAATAAAGATAGTTAACCACAAACTATTAGAACTTTCAGGCTTTACAGTTACTTTTACATCATGTTCTTTTGCCAGTGTTTGTAAATCATCTACTGCCGAGTCAGCTGGTAACATGGTAGACGTAAATTTTTGATAGCTCGCCTTAGCAGAAACTTGGAATAATTTAATCGATTCGGCAGCCTTGCTTTCTGCAACCTTTGGCTTTTTATAAGTTCCTGAAATTTCAACAACACTACCATTTGGTTGATAAGTAACATCTGTCACGTTACCATCTTTTAACTCTGTTACAACTTGTGAATAGCTAATCTCATGAGTTGAAACTTGACTACCTGCTTTAAAAAATTGATAGGCTGTAACGACAGTTGCAATAATTAAAATAAGAAGAAAAGGATTTCGGATAAATCCTTTGTTGTTTTGATTGTTCATAAATACTATAGTAACCTTTTTCTAATTTGAATAAACTTCCTCTTTTAATACTCCTATATAAGGAATATTGCGGTAATTCTCATCATAATCTAGACCGAATCCTACAACAAATTCATTTGGAATTGTAAAACAGGTATAGTCTGGATCAATCTCCACCACACGACCTTCTGGTTTATCAAGAAGAGTTGCAATTTTAATAGAAGCTGCTTGTCGCAAAGCAAACAATTCTTGCAATTCTTTCAATGTGCGTCCTGTATCAATAATATCTTCAATAAAGAGGACATCACGACCTGCAACATCTGTATCCAGGTCCTTAATAATCTTGACAGTACCACTACTTTCAGTACCACCGTGATAGCTAGATACGACCATAAAGTCCATTTCAATATGAGTGTCGATATGTTTTATAAGTTCTGCCATAAAAGGAATAGAACCTTTTAAAATACCAACCAACAAGGGAGTTTTTCCAGCATAATCTTCTGTTAAAATCTTCCCTAATTCCTTGCTTTTTGCAACAATTTCTTCTTCTGAAATAAGAATCTTTTTGATATCTTTTTCCAACATATTTCATTCACTCTTTCATTTTTATATATAATGCAGCTTTGATTATATCACTTTTTGCTGATTTACTCAAATCACTGGCAACCATATTCGCAATTCCATAAATTTTTCCAGCTTGCTCAATCACAACAGCCTCATTTCGTAATTTTTGAGGGATTTTTTGGTCAATAAAATAACGGCGTACTTTCTTGTTGATTGAATGAAGTAAGATAGTATCACCAGCAGTTCTCCCCCGCAAAACAATCGGATGATTAGCTTGAAGATAAAGAATCTGGTCTGGTTGGTCCAGTGGCTCATTTAATGAAAAAATAAATCGTCCATACTGAAAAACACCCTCTGATTCTATCACGTATTGTTCTTCTTGCCTATCCGTCTTAGGTTGGATTTTTGTAATAATGAAAGTCTGATAGTCTTTTATAAGGTAATAGTTCCCTTTTAAATGGTGTTGGTAATTTGCCTTGGTTGCAAGGATACCTAATACTTGCTGAAATTGCTCCCGTGTTAGATGAAGTTCTGGAAACTGTTCTAGATATTGCTGTAACAAAAAATAACGAACAGCTTCTGTTTGTGCTTGAAACTCTGACAGATTCCTGATGTCAATATGACTGGTTAATTCCCTAAGTGCTTGATGAAGATAGTCTGCCTCTTTTCCTACATGCAATAGAGCAGATGAAAACTGAGGGTTTTCATTCATCAATAAAGGAAGATAGTTGTTGCGAACACGATTTCTAAAGTAAATCGGAGAGTCATTACTTTCATCTTCGAAATGAACTAGATCCATCAATTCACTCTTACGAAAAGATAATAAAGGACGGATCACTTCTCCTCCTGCAAAAGGTTGAACAATCTTCATTCCTGCTAGATGTACCAAACGACTTCCTCGAATCAAACGCATCAAAATCGTCTCCGCCTGGTCGTCAGCATGATGAGCCGTGACCAATGCTGTATACTGATGTTTTTTCATCACCTCTGCAAAAAAGTCATAGCGCATCGTGCGGGCTGCTTCTTCGGAAAATTTTCCTTCAAAATAAGAAACATAAAAAGGAATCTCCCGTCTTTGAGCCCATTCCTTGATATAATGTTCTTCCTCAAGCGCTTCTTGTCGCTGCTGATGATTGACGTGAGCAATCCCAATTCGTATATCAAAAATGGCTTGGTATTTATAGAGAAGATGGAGTAGATTCATCGAATCTTTTCCACCTGAAACTGCAATAAGGACTGCCTTATGTTTATCAAAAAAGCGACCTTTTTGTGTCACTTTTAAAAATTTTTCTTCCATTATTTTAAAATTCCATATACATCATTTGCAATCTGTGAAATATCATCATAAGTCATCTGATCTGTAAATATAGACAGAACAAATGGTTCTTTAGCATAGACAATAGCCACATCATGCTTGAAATCATAAGCATCTCCAATTTTGTGAGCAACCTTGACATCAATATCTCTTGCAATCCGCTGGTCATCAAAATTCGTAGCAGAAAGACTTTCTAGTACATAGCCATTCTGACGATAAATCGCCTCCATCATCAAGCCTGCCATCTCAGCAGAAGCCATGCGCGACACCATGTCCCATTTTTGACCCGCAATTCTAGTTGTTTCCTGATAGAAACGCTTATCGAACTTATCCGCGGCATAGTAGCCAAGGAGATTGCTGGCCACATTGTCTGATTCTTTCGCTGTACGATCTATCAAATCATCAATTCTGTACTTCTGATTATCCGGTATCTTATCGATAGAACCACTTCCTTCAGGTTCATAGGCTCCGTCAAAATCTTCTGTTTCTTTGACGTACTTTACACTATCTGTCAAGTTAATTTTCTTACGATTGATATTTTCTTGAACGTAATATAGTGTGGGAAGTTTGGCTACACTAGCTGCATACATCATCTTCTCTTGATTGACACCTGCTGTTTCTCCAGTTGACAACTTTTTGACATAGACAGCTATATTCTTAGATGAATATTTTGTTGTTAATAAATCTTGAACAGCCTCTATGCGGTTATCTGACCTAGATAAATCGTTGAGATGAACCCAGGCCTTGGAGTTAATTTTGGCAAAAAATCCTAGATGAGTTTCTACAATTTCTGACACGGTTACCTCTTGGTAAGGTTTACTATCAAGGCTTAGCTTTTTAGCTTGATTAGCGATAGGACTGGAATACAGAGTAACATTTTTCTTGAGCCAAGCCTTTTCTGAAACGACCCGATGCGCTACTATAATATCATCATAGATACGTGTCTGGTCAGCCACTACATATCTCTTATCCTGTAATTGAAACACCAACTGGTTCTGACTATTGACATCAACACCAATGATTGAAAAAGGGGAATTGGGCTTTATTTTCCTGAAAGGAATTGTCAACTCTTTGTCAAGATAAGTGTCAACCTCTTCGTAGACATTCGGATTGGAGGGAATTGTTTGAAAATCTGTGCTATACTCCTTATAGTTCAGTTGATAATTCATCTGATTGGACAATTCAAATGGAATTTCAGTACTTCCAACTGGTGCCGCTGCAAATAAGATTGGACTAATAAGCCATATTAACTGCTTTTTCATCTTTCCTCTTTCCTAGTATTTGGTCTCCTTGTTTTCTATGTTTAATTTTAAGGCTTGATTTTTCTCAGCCAGTTCTTCCAGTTTTTCATCAGAATAGGCTAAGAATTTTTCAACAATTTCTACAATAGTTTCTGTCATCGTGGTAATAATCCTGGAATATTATAAATAAATTCCCCATCCTTTGAATATTGAAGTTTCGCTCGAATATACTTCGTTACATATTCTTCATCCTCTAGTTTTTTGACTAAGGAAGATTCGATTTTCTGTTGCTTTTCCAACTCTTTGTATCGGACTTGTAAATCACTCAACTGCTGCTCTCGTTTTTGCAGATTTTGGTAACTATTAACCAAATTGTAGGTTGGCAAGACAAAAAGAAAGATAACTAAAATCAAAATGGAACCCATAAATCGATTTTTCTGCTTTTTTTCCTGAAGGTAAGCTTGACTTTTTTGTAATTCTTTTTGAATGTATTGATTGTTGATTTGGAGAATGTTAGATTTTTTCATCTGCTTCAATCCTTGTTTCACTGATGATTTCATACATTTTGAGCGCATCTTCTTTTTTTGTACTATCTTTCATTTCAAGCACCTTAACAACTAGCAACTTATTTCCAAAACGAATGTCAATCTGGTCATTTTCTTTTAAATCTGTTGAAGATTTAGCTAAAATACCATTTACCTTAATTCTTCCCTTATCCGCTACTTCTTTTGCAACTGTACGACGCTTGATAATACGGGACACTTTTAAATATTTATCTAATCTCATGTCTTCACCTCGTTTTTCTATTGTATCACTTTTTAATCGGTTTTAAAACTCTACAGAGCCTTCCTATTCTTGATTTCGACCATTTTTTCAGCGAAATGTAAGAGTTCTTCGATGATTTCATAGTCTTTTTTCTGATCAATGATAAATATCAATTCCACACAGCCCTTATTTTCCGAAATACGAGCTTTCAGATTCGTCGCAGATAAAGCTTCAAAGTAGTCCTGCATTAGAAAAATTTGACCAGATATTTCTTCAAAACTTATCACAACTTGGTGTTGCTTTCGTTCCACTCTTTGAGCAAATACTTGATCAAAGTAGGATTTTAAAAGACCAATTTCAAGAAGATAGGCAACCACATCTGGGTACTCCCCAAATCGATCCATTAACTCATTTTGCAGTTCTTCATAATCTATACGACTGTTGAGTTGCTTAATTCGCTTATAAATCTCAATTTTTTGACGCTGATCATCAATGTACTCACTCGGTAGATACGCATCAATAAATAGATTTATTTCTGCATTACTTTTTTCACGCTTAGTCTGTTTGCCTTGTTTTTCAAGAATAGCATTTTCCAATAATTGAGAGTACAATTCATAGCCAACAGAATCAATAAAACCACTCTGAGCTGCTCCTAAAATATTTCCTGCACCTCGAATCGATAAATCCTGCATAGCAATTTTAAAGCCAGAACCTAATTCTGTAAAGCCTTTAATCGCTTCAAGACGCTTTTCAGCAACTTCTGTCAAATTCTTGTCTGGTCGATACATCAGATAGGCATAAGCAATTCGATTGGAACGACCGACACGACCTCTTAATTGATAAAGGGTTGACAGTCCCATATGGTCTGCATTTTCGATAAAAAGAGTATTTGCATTTGGAATATCAACTCCTGTTTCAATAATGGTTGTCGTAACTAATACATCATATTCACCTTCAATAAAAGCTAGAAGCGTATTTTCTAATTGAATTTCTGACATTTGACCATGGACATATCCAATTTCAGCTTCGGGTACTAAATCGCGTAATTCAGAAACTTTTTTTTCAATGGTGTCAACTTTGTTGTAAAGGTAGTAAACCTGTCCATCCCTGTCTATCTCTCGTAAGATTGCATCGCGAATAATAGATGGACTGGTTTCCAAAACGTAGGTCTGAACAGGATAACGATTGGTAGGTGGAGTTTCAATGACCGATAAATCACGAATCCCTAACATGGACATTTGCAGGGTTCGTGGAATAGGCGTTGCTGTCAAGGTTAGCACATCTATTTTTGTCTTCAATTCTTTCAAACGTTCCTTATGCTTAACACCAAACCGCTGCTCCTCATCAATAACTAACAGACCTAAATCAAAAAATTCAACATCTTTTGAAAGCAGACGATGCGTTCCGATAATGATATCCACTTGACCTTTTTTAAGCTTTTCAACCGTCATTTCTTGCTCAATCTTAGTCTTAAAACGACTCATAACATCAATATTGATAGGAAATTCAGCGAAACGACTTTTAAAAGTTGAAAAATGTTGTTGAGCCAAGACGGTCGTCGGAACTAAAATTGCTACTTGCTTGCCGTCATTAACCGCCTTAAATGCTGCACGCATAGCGACCTCTGTCTTACCAAAGCCAACATCCCCTACTAGCAAACGATCCATTGGAGAAGCTTTTTCCATATCTTTTTTAATCTCTTGAATGGAGCGGAGCTGGTCTTCTGTTTCAACATACGCAAAATGCTGGTCAAACTCGACTTGATTTTTATCATCAGGCGAAAAAGCAAAACCTACTAATTGACTGCGTTCAGCATAGAGCCGAATCAAATCATCTGCAATATCTTCAACCTGCTTGACTACCTTTTGCTTGGTTCGTTGGAAACGACCATCATTTAATTTGTTGAGTTTTGGCGTTTTACCGTCTGAAGCTAGGTACTTGGATAACACATCAATTTGCTCCACAGGTAGGGAAATTCGGTCATTATGTTGGTATTGAATACTCAAATAATCACGATGAATACCCGATACCTCAATCGTTTCAATTCCCAAATACTGACCGACACCGTGAACGTGGTGAACTACATAATCTCCTACAGATAGCTCATTATAATCTTTTAAGCGCTCAGCATTTGAAAGATTTTTCCGACGAACCTTTCGTCTAATCTTTTTATGGAAAATCTCATGCTCGGTGATAAGTGCAATCTTTTCATCTAAAAAATGAAAACCCGTAGATAATTGACCTAGTGTTAGCTGCTGCTGCCCCATTTGTAGCTGATTGGGTTGAACAAAAGGCAAATCTATCCCATATTCCTGTAAAATATTCTGTAAATGCTGTAAAGAAGATTCAGATTCTGTTTGAATAATGACTGTATAATGAGACTTCGCATAGTGCCGCAATTCATCTTGCAATAAGGGAATATGATTAAAAAACTCTTGCATCGAATGCTGATTAAATTGACATACAGTATCAAATTTCAGATTTCCTAATCCCTTTTGAAAGATTGAAAAATACGTGGCAGGTTTGTAGTTTCTAAAAGATTGATATACTGATGCAAAGTAATGTACGTTTGACAATGATTTAGCATTTTGTAAATCTTGTGTCAACAACTCAGCAACTTCTTTATCAAAACGTGCATGAGCATCTGCTATCTTATGAAAATCATCAAAAAATATAGGTGTATGACTCGGAAGATAATCTAGCAAGGTCCATTCTTTTTCATAAAAATATGAAAGAAACTTCCGACTATCTGGATGACGATAGGACTGTCTTACATCTGAAAGCACTTCTTCAATATAAGAAATCTGTTCCTGCTGCTGTAATTTCTGTAAACTATCTGTCAACCTTTTTTCAGCACGTAAAAAGTCGTCTGAATAGAAAATCATATCAGAAGCAGGTCTTATCAAGATATCATCTACATTCTCAATAGATCGTTGGCTCTCACTATCAAACTGGCGAATACCGTCAATCTCGTCACCAAAAAATTCCAGGCGATAGGGATATTCAGTCGCAATTTCAAAAATATCCAGAATATCTCCACGCTGACTAAATTCACCTGCATGTAAGACACGAGAAACCTTTTTGTAGCCAATCTCTTGCAAGCTCTTTACAAGCTTGTCCATTTCAAGTTCGTCTCCAACTGTCAGCGTTTTTATCGCTTTTTGATAGGAGGCCGGACTTGGTAGCAATACTCTACAAGCTGCCATACTAGCTACTAAAATCCCTGGTTTCTTTTTATCTATAAGAAAGTTGAGACTTTCCAAACGAGACTGGATACGATCATTTGAAGCAAAGACAAATTCTGCTACAGGGTTATCATCTGTAAAGAAATTGTAAACATCATCACTCCCTAAAATATTGGTGAGCTCTTGGCTTAATTTCTCAGCTTCATTCTGAGTTGGGGTAACAATCAGGCACTTTTCATTCAACACATCAAGGACAGATGCCATGACAAGGGCTTTCATAGTACCGGATAATCCCATTATCAGTTGACGAGTGGATTTATTGAGACCAGCCTGCCATTTGTCAAGCTGCTTATTTTGATTGATTAATTCAAGAATATTCATCTTAGTTATTGTACCTTCGCATTATCTTTTCAGCGTCATTCTCCTGTAAATAAATGTTTACAAAGTCGTCAAGTCTGTCCAAAGTCAGCTCAATTTGAATGCGATCATTGCAATCAAAGTGAGACAAGACATGCTGAACGACTGTCATTCCATCCTTTGGTCGACCAATTCCAATTTTTATGCGATCAAATTCCTGACTGCCGAGATGTTTTATAATACTCTTAATGCCATTGTGACCACCTGCTGACCCTTTCTGACGAAAACGCACTTTCCCAACTGCCATATCCAAATCATCATAAATAACCACTAAATCCTCCTTAGTAAGGCCATAGTAGGTTAATAAGGCGTGAACAGCCTTTCCAGATTCATTCATAAAAGTTGTTGGTTTAACCAGGTAGACTTTTTCACTGTTGATAAAGATTGAGGCAATATCTGCCTGAAAAATCTTATCATGGCTAAAAGAAAGTTTTTCTCTTTTTGCTATTCGATTGATGAACATAAAGCCAACATTGTGCTTTGTGTCCTCATAACGAGTCCCAGGATTCCCTAAACCTACAATCAATTTTGTCATAATAGCTCCTTTTAAAAACACTAAAACGGTTGGAAACTATTTTCCAACCTTTTCATTATTCCTGACACGCTTTATACATTAAAGCGGAACTCCATAATATCACCATCTTGGACGATATATTCTTTTCCTTCCTCGCGCAAGCGTCCTGCTTCTTTGACAGCTTTTTCGCTACCATAGGTCATCAAATCGTCATATGACATGGTCACAGCACGGATAAAGCCTTTTTCAAAGTCTGAGTGAATGATTCCAGCTGCTTGTGGTGCTTTAATACCACGTTTAAAGGTCCAAGCTCGCACTTCTTTTTCTCCAGCTGTAAAGTAGGTTCCTAAGCCTAGTAAGTGATAGGCAGCTCGTGTTAGCTTATCAACACCTGACTCTGTTAAGCCCATTGCCTCTAAAAATTCAGCCTTATCTGCTTCATCTAGTTCAGAAATTTCTTCTTCTGCACGCGCTGAAATAACGACAACCTCCGCATTTTCTGTCATGGCAAATTCACGAATTTGCTTTACATAATCACTACTATCTGGATCTGCTACTTCATCTTCACCAACATTCGCCACGTAAAGAACTGGTTTTGTTGTAAGGAGAAAGAGGCCTTTTACAACTTTTTGTTCTTCTTCTGTAAAGTCAATCGTACGAGCAGATTTTCCATCTTCTAAGACAGGTTTGATTTTCTGCAAGACAGTAAATTCTGCAACTGAATCCTTATCTTTTTGAGTGCGAGCCATTTTTTCAACACGGGCATAACGTTTGTTAACACTCTCCAAGTCAGCCAAAATCAATTCTAAGTTAATCGTTTCAATATCAGCCATTGGGTCAACAAAAGCTGACTCACGTCCTTGTTCCCGCATAACATTTTCATCATCAAAGGCACGAACAACGTGAACAATGGCATCTACTTCACGGATATTGGCTAAGAATTTATTTCCAAGACCTTCTCCTTTAGAAGCTCCTTTTACAATTCCTGCAATGTCTGTAAATTCAAAGGTAGTTGGAACAGTCTTTTTAGGAGTAATTAACTCCGTTAATTTTTGCAAGCGCTCATCTGGCACCTCCACCATTCCGACATTCGGATCAATAGTCGCAAAGGGATAATTTGCTGCTTCTGCTCCTGCTTTTGTAATTGCATTAAATAGGGTAGATTTTCCAACATTTGGCAAGCCAACGATACCTGCTGTTAAAGCCATTTATTATTCTCCATTCAAAAATTTCAATCACACCTATTATAGCAGAAAAGTGAAAAAAAAGCTTGTTCATAACAAGCCTAATTAAAAATAGTAACAAGATTTTCGAGGAACCATAATAAAAATCCTCCGAGAGGAAAAAGTAACCACCAGTAGTCCACTAAGAGCTGCCAATCCGTTCTATCAGCCTTTACGAAGACTACTTTTTCAGGCTCTTTCCCCAGCAGCAACTTATCTAGACTAACTTCCAAAACCTCTGCTAATTTCACCAAATTTTCCAAATCCGGTGTAGCATCTCCATTTTCCCATTTTGAGATAGACTGGCGAGAGATAAAGAGCTGCTCTGCTAAAGCATCTTGAGAGAGATTTTTGGCTAGACGCATGGTTTTAAGTTGTGTTGAAAATTGTGACATGATTCCACCTACTTCTCTTTTTCTTAGATTATAATCTCTTTGAACAGCAATCACTAGCACTTTTAAGCGCAATTGGCAGTTGCAAAGTTTCCTAAATCATCGATAAATCAAGTATTTTCGGGTTGCGCGAGAATTTTTTTCATTTTATATTCAAAATCATGCCGACTCATCATGACCAAATGATCGCAATTCGTACAGCGAATTTTAATATCTGCTCCTAAGCGTATTACCTCCCAGGCATTTGCTTTTTTACCAGTTGATTTGATAATGCAAGCATGGGGCTTTTTCATCTCAACGATGCTTCTTAATTCATACATGATTATTCCTCTCCAAGATAGTAATAGCGTGTTTGGCAGGTAATAGTTAGTTCATCAATTACCTGCAATTCTCCGTCTACTTGAGCGACAGTCTTGTGTGGTAAGCGCAGATGTACTCTTTCTGCTGTCATATGATGCAAAACTGAAGAACTCTTGTGACGTTTTAATATCAAGTCTAATAGCGCTCTTATACGCTGGCTAATAGAGGTCGCTGACACATACACCAGGTCCATTTGAAACTGGGTGATACGGGCTTCCGGCCAAATCATAATTCCACCACCAAAATAAGTGTTGTTGGCAATAGAAAGAAAAAAGAGATGCTCCAACTCCATTACCTGATCATTTGCTTCAACAAGAGCCGATAACTGAGAGGAATTTAATAAACCAAGAACACCAAAGAAGATATAAATTAGCTTGCCAATTTTTAGTTGGTTGAACCACCTTTTGATAGCAGAATTTTCTGAATGTGCGATAATACGCGCTGGATAGCCAATGTCAAGACTATTCACCACAACTCCACTAGAAATTGTTAACAGACAAACAGGTACAAATTGGGTTTCTAACAAATTGTTCATGACCTGTTGCCAAGATGAGATGCCTATGGCACGCGCAAAATCATTTCCTGAACCAGTTGGATAATAGGCAAAGGCAATGTCCTTTGGCCAAGCAGATAGTACCTTGGATAAGGTACCATCACCCCCTAAAATCAGAAACCTGTCACAATTTTTCCGAAAGACGGACAATATCGCTTCTATTTGCGTATATTCATCGTTTTTCTTTCTTGTCATATAACTCTCTATCCGCACTTGTGGATAAGTCTTCCGAATATCTTTAATAATTGCAAAAGCCTGCCCATTTCCTGCTTGAGGATTCGCTAAAATATATACAATCATCTCTCTAATCGTTTTCATTTTTCCCCTAGTATAACATAAAAGGGAACAGAATATCCAAAAAATGACCTCACTCCTTTGTACTCGTCAAACATCCCCCTCTTCCGTCGCTCGCCTTGCTGAACTTCAGCTCTACTTTCGGTTTAGATAAAGAAAGTTTTATAGTCATTTCGTTTATCTTTTATTACTTCGTTAACTCTAGTACAGCCTGCACTTCTTGCCTAGTACTAAAAGTAAACTAAAAGACTATACTACCCTTTTCTCCACCCCTACACAATTCCGATTTTTTACTTTAAGGGAATCAGGTATCAATCGTCCTTTTTAACGATTGATAGAGGGCAACTGATTTGATTAAAAAAGAAGCTGAGCAGTACTCAACTTCTTCTTTCTCATTTCTAAAAACTAATTGGTACGAACCGGTGTAATCAGTTGGATAAAATCAATCTCTTCTGTATTTGGCACAAGAGTAAATGGACGAACAGGGGAAATAAAGCTGATTTTGATTTGTTCGCTGTTAGCTGCTTTCAAGGCATCGATGAGATAGGTTGGATTAAAGCTAATGACCAAATCTTCTCCTGATACTTCAAGCGTGTCCAATTCTTCATTGACCCGACCAACCTCTGGTGAATAAACATGGGCCGACACTTGCCCGCCTGTAATTTCTAGCTTTACTGTGCCATTTTGGGTTGCATTTGACAGTAAGCGAGCCCGTTCCATGGCTTGACGTAATTTTGCTGTATCAAAAATAGCTATTGTATTAAATTCAGTCGGAATCAAACGATCCGTGTCTGGGTAGGTCCCTTCAAGCAACCGAGTATAGAAGCTAATATGTTCACTTCTAAAGAGCATTTGGTTGTTAGAAAAGAATACTTCTACTGTTTCAATATCATCAGTAAAAACAGTGACAAATTCACGCAATGAGCGACTAGGAATTACCACATTAAAGTTATCCCCAGATTTATCTAGCGTTAATTTCCGTTGACTCATACGATGGGAATCTGTCGCAACAGTTTTCAAATATTTATTTTCTGTTAAGACAAAGTGAACACCTGTTAGTATTGGACGACTTTCTTGGGTTGAAGCCGCAAAGGCTGTTTCGTTAATAGTTTCTTTTAAGACACTTGTTTTTAGAATAAGTGGCTCAGCAGTTGAAACTTCTTGAAGTCTAGGATATTGTTCTGCTTCTTTCCCTTTCAGGGTAATCTCTGATTTACCACTGGTTAGAACGATTTGTTGCTGCTCAATTTCATGAATATCTAAGACAATGTCTGGTAGGCTTGAAACAACGTTAATGAAGAAAGAAGCTTCCAACAAGATTGACCCTGGTGAAGAAATCAATAAGCCAGCATTTTCATCTTGAATAGAAATAAAGTTTTCAATCGAAATTTGACCGTTTGATCCTGTTAAGGTAATCCCCTCAGTAGATACTTCCATTTTTAAAGTTGATAAAATAGGAATTGCATTTTTGC
The DNA here is from genome assembly GCF_004569635.1 of Streptococcus sp. LYSM12. Lineage (GTDB taxonomy): Bacteria > Bacillota > Bacilli > Lactobacillales > Streptococcaceae > Streptococcus. Next base: position 69,866 of record NZ_SPOZ01000007.1, on the reverse strand, counting down.
TACTGATAGCTCGTTTAGTAATGGTAAGAGCTTGTAAAAATACAGTTTTATTTATAGAAAATTGGATCATGGATTCTCCTTTATTTATATATTATAAGATTAGTAGTAATAGTAGGTTCTGTGTGTTCTGTGGAAAACAAGCTAATTACCTGTGTTTTCTAGAAATATCCCCTGTGAATAGCTTGTGGAAAATTGTGGATTTTTTGACCAAGTTATCCTCAGTGGCGAATGTTGTTTTTAATAGTAGTGAGTTCAATTTCGAGATTTTCATCATCTACTAGCATATTTTTAATTTTATTATGTGCGTGCATGACGGTTGTATGATCGCGATTGCCAAATTCTTTTCCGATTTTGGGTAGTGAGTTATCGGTCATTTCACGTGCAAGATACATGGCCACCTGTCTAGCATGGACGATATTTTGTACACGTTTTGCACCTTTTATTTCCTTGAGGCTGACCCCGTAAAATGCTCCTACTTCATGCTGAATGGTTTCGATGGCAATAACAGTATTGACAGGACTTGTCTGTTTCCGAGCCCGAATAGCTTCTGCTGCAACATCAACAGTGATTTCAGTTAGATTTTTAACACTAGCTAATAGATGAATATCTTTTAAGGCACCTTCTAAATCACGAACATTGGAATCAAATTGACCAGCGAGATAGGAGAGAGTATCGTCTGTAAAGTCATAAGGGTATTCTTCACATTTATTGCGCAAAATAGCAATCCGCGTTTCCAAATCTGGCGGTGTGATATCAGTTGTTAGTCCCCATTTGAAGCGTGTGACAATTCGTTCTTCCAGATTGTCTAAATAGTCAGGATTACGGTCACTGGTCAAGACAATCTGTTTATTTTTATCATGAAGTGCATTAAAGGTATGGAAAAATTCTTCCTGAGTAGATGCCTTATTTCGTAAGAATTGAATGTCATCGATTAGTAGAAAATCTAAATTTCGATAGATTTCTTTGAATTGTTCCATCTTATTTAGTCGAAGATGTTCGAGAAAGTCGTTGATAAAGGTTTCGGTTGAAACATACTTGATACGAGCATTTGGATTATTTTCTAAAGCCTTATTTCCGATCGCATTTAAGAGGTGAGTTTTTCCTAAACCAGGTCCTCCGTAGATAAATAGAGGATTATAGAAAATTCCTGGATTATCAGCAACACCTAAAGCTCCAGCCTTTGCCATTTGATTATTGATTCCTTGGACAAAATTTGCAAAGGTATATTGGGGTTTGATATCTGGATGAGGTGATTGTTGTTCCTCTTGCTGACGGGGTTCCTGCACCTGTGCTACTGGTTCATGAATGGTATTTCTTTCAGGAGGAGAGTCATTGGTAAACTGATAGTCAATGGAAATCTGGCTGTCGAAAATTTCAAACCCTGCAGTGATAATAATGTCTTTTAAATTTTGATCCCAAAAGAGTTGTTTATAAGGACTATCTAAAAATATTTGCGCTCGGTTTGAGGAGATGTCTAGTAATTGAGCGTTTTCGACGTAAAAATCATAGGCTCCTTGGTTAAGCTTGGCTTTGGCTAACTGAAGAACGCGTCTCCAGAATGTTTGCTTTTTTTCCACTCTTTCTCCCCTCTTTCTATATTGTTTGGTTCTATTAGTGTATCATAAAAGAATAAAGTTTTCCACAAGTTATTGTTTTTCCACATTGTTTATATCAGTTTTCCACAAGTTGTGTATAAAGCTAGAAATTGTTTGTTTTTCTAATGAGTTGGACAATCTATGAATGTGAATAACCCTGTTTATAGGAAAGCTACTTCCACACTAGTTTATAATGGTGTGGATAATTCGTTCAAATTCTTCTGCGTTTTTAAATGAAATAGTTAGATTACCACTACCATTTTTTTTCTGTTGAATTTGGACAGCTGTTCCTAAGAGTTGACAGATAGTTTCTTCTGCTTCTTTAACAAAAAGATTTTTGCTAGGTTGACTCTTTTTGGTTTTCTTGGTTGATAAGGCAGTTTCTAAGGCACGGACGCTCATCTCTTTTTCCAAAATGGTATGAAGCCATTGCTCCTGCTCTCTTGCATTAAAAGAAAGCAATAATCTAGCGTGCCCTTGTGATAGTTTTCCCTCTTTTACTGCTTGAATCAAGGTGTCAGATAGTTGTAATAAGCGTAGAATATTGGTGATATAAGGCCGCGATTTGCCCATGATTTGTGCAATTTCATCGTGCGTTAAGCCTTTTTCAATTAGTCGTTGATAGGATGTCGCTTCCTCAATCGGGTTCAGATCAGAGCGTTGTAGGTTTTCAATAATGGCTTGGGAAAGTAATTCATCATCAGATAGGTCTTTGATAACCACAGGAACCTTAGTCAGACCAGCTAATTGGCTGGCCCGCAGTCTCCTTTCACCTGCCAGTAATTCGTAACCGATAATGGCTGATTTTCGGACAATTAAAGGCTGAATTAGACCGTTTTCTCTGATAGACTGAGCCAGTTCTTCTAACCTTTCTTGGTCAAAATAAATTCGTGGCTGATAAGGGTTTGGGCTGATGTCAGTGATTGCAATATAACGTAGTTCTTCCATATGTCCATCTTAGCAAAAAAAGGCTCACTTTACAATGATGTAAAGTGAGTGATGATTAGTTTGTGAGATCCTCTGTTGAATTGGTTAATTTGATGTCAACTGTTTTTTCTTTTCCACGGCGAGAGTAGGTAATGGACATCGTATCACCAACAGTATGTTTATAGAGGGCGCTTTGTAAATCACTAATTGTTTCGACTGTTTCGCCATCAATTTTGGTGATAACATCATATTGTTCTAATTGACCGTCTGCTGGTAAGCCTTTTTGAGTAGAAAGAACCACAATACCTGATTTCAAGCTATCATCTTCAATACCTGCTTTTTGTCGTTGTGTGGTAGAAAGATTGCTTAAATTCGCCATTTTAATCCCCAGTGCTGGACGGATGACTTTTCCATTTTTCTCTAGTTGATTGATGATATTCACTGCATCATTTGCTGGAATAGCAAATCCCATTCCTTCTACAGCAACTCCAGCTGCTGAATTGGAGCTAGAAGTGATTTTACTAGAGGTAATTCCGATGACTTGTCCTTGAATATTGATTAGTGGGCCGCCTGAATTTCCAGGGTTAATCGCTGTATCGGTTTGAATGGCATTGGTGGAAATAGTTTGACCATCTTCTGCTTTTGAAGTGACTGTACGGCTGAGACTAGAAACGATTCCTTGTGTTACTGTGTTTGCGTAGATACTACCGAGTGGGCTACCAATGGCAATCGCTGTTTCTCCGACCTTAATCTTGTCAGAATCTGCAAATTCAGCAACATTTTTAACCTTATCAGCTGTAATTTTAATCACGGCAATATCTGCATAAGTATCTGAACCAATCAACTCCCCTTCCACTTTTTCACCCGAAGCTAGTTGAATATCAATTTTTTCAGCTCCTGCAATCACGTGGGTATTGGTGACGAGATAGGCAAATTGGTCTGTTTTTTTATAAATAACTCCAGAACCTTCTCCTGCTACAGCCAGATCATCTGAATTGCCACTCTCTTCTAAAATAGAACGATAGCCATTATCACGCGGTTGTTGATAATTAATGACGGATACTACTGCATTTTGTACTTTCTCAACAGCTGATGTTGTTGAATTTTCATTATTGTACTGTACCTTACTAACAGTTGTCTCTTCATTTTCTTTTTTGGTTTCAACAATTTGAGTGACTTGCTTATTCGTCTGGAGCAAAGGTGTGGCAAGTGTTCCTGCTAATCCTCCTATAAACCCAATGAATAATAAGAGTAATACTTTTAAGAATTTTTTCATACAGATAATCCTTTCGAATTTTAGGGTTATCATAACCCTATTTTCTTAATTATAACTTAAAAATAAAAAAAAGCAATCCACAGGCTGGGGATAACTTAGTGACATTCCATTGAAATCTATTATGTTAAGAACCATTTCCGATTGCATTTGGACTGAATATGATACAATAAAGATATGAAAATAAAAATCATCACAGTTGGAAAATTAAAAGAAAAATACCTAAAAGACGGCATTGCTGAATACATGAAGCGTTTGAATCGGTTTGCAAAAATCGACAAAGTTGAGTTAGCAGATGAAAAGACCCCAGATAAGGCCAGTCCTGCTGAAAATGATGCTATTTTGAAAAAAGAAGCAGAACGGATTTTAGCAAAAATAAATGAACGTGAATATGTGATTGCCTTAGCTATTGAAGGTCGACAATTTACATCGGAAGATTTTAGTCAGTTACTAGCTACTACCATGGTCAAGGGATATTCCGATATTACCTTTATTATCGGTGGTAGTTTGGGCTTGCACGAAACAGTCAAAAAACGGGCTAATGTATTGATGAGTTTTGGACTTCTCACCCTCCCTCACCAACTAATGCGCCTAGTCTTGATTGAGCAAATCTATCGAGCTTTTATGATTCAGCAAGGAAGTCCTTATCATAAATAGTTTCACGTGAAACGTAGGAGTTATATGTCAATAAATAAGGAATATCAAGTATTTGAAGGATTGCGAATTGCAACAGCATTAACCTTTATCAGTGGATATTTGAATGCGTTTACCTATATTACCCAGGGCGGTCGATTTGCAGGTATTCAATCAGGAAATGTTATTATGTTATCCTATTATCTGGCAAAAGGCGATATATCACAAGTGGTCAGTTTTTTTAATCCTATTTTTTTCTTTGTGTTGGGGCAATTTGTTGTCTATCTTATCAAGCAAGGCTTGAAAAAGGATAAGTGGTTATGGCACTTTTGCAGTAGTTTGTTGATGACTGGTCTGATTATCCTTGCAGTTGTGATTTCGCCTTTTGTAGGTCCCTTTTTTACCATGGCTACGCTAGCTTTTGTAGCATCTATCCAAATTGGAACTTTCCAGAAATTACGAGGGGCTCCCTATGCTAATGTGATGATGACAGGAAATCTAAAAAATGCAGCCTATTTATGGTTTAAAGGATGGGTGGAGCATGATAGGATTCTTCGCAAAAGAGGACAAGAAACGATTCTAATTTTGGGAAGTTTTAGCCTTGGAGTCATCCTTTCAACGCTCCTTTCCTCACGATTTTTCGAATATGCGCTTGCGTATGTCTTGATTCCAGCCTTGTATGTCAATTATGAATTATGGAGAGAAAAAAGCCTAGCATAGAAGCTAGGCTTTACATGATTCCAGCAGGATTCGAACCTGCGACCGTTCGCTTAGAAGGCGAATGCTCTATCCAGCTGAGCTATGGAACCGCTCAGTAACCATTTCATTTTAACGTAAACAAGATAGAATGTCAAGATATAGAAAAAAGTAAATACGCCGTACGTATGAAGCAACTGCATGTAACCATTTTCTAGTTGGAATTTTCACGAAACTCGCATTTCAATGTGGCTAATTCTTGTTTCCAACGCTATTATAGTCGTTTCGTTTATTTTTAGTACTAGGCAAGGAGTCGCAGGTAGTACTGGAGTACAGCAAGACGAGTGAACGAAGTAATAAAAATATAAACTAAATGACTATATCATTAAAAACCAACTCACTTATGAAATATCACTTTCCGAAAATAAACCTTTCTTCATATCTTTATAGTGAAAAAGCAAAATAATAGCTTGACAAAGGGATAAGTCTATATTATACTAGATAGTGCTTGAATGGTCCGTTGGTCAAGGGGTTAAGACACCGCCTTTTCACGGCGGTAACACGGGTTCGAATCCCGTACGGACTATTTTATCCGCCATAGCTCAGTTGGTAGTAGCGCATGACTGTTAATCATGATGTCGTAGGTTCGAGTCCTACTGGCGGAGTAAAGCAAAATCCCCTATTGTTATAGGGGATTTTTTTGTGGGTAAAAGTGGACTGTTTTCACAGCCCCAAAAGTTGGGATAGAAAAAATGATGATCCGCTGGACTTGCTCCCAGCATTGACCAGGGGCTAAGTCTTTTTATGTTTGTTAAATTTAGTGTCATTATGAAATGTATAGTTCAACCCTGTCTATTATAGTCTTTTAGTACTAGGCAAGGAGCTGCAGGCTGTACTAGAGCACGGCAAAGTGAGTGAACGAAGTTATAAAAGATAAACGAAACGATTATACTCATATTTGTCCGTGTTTCACACTCCACATCTGACCTCTACGACTGCTGCGAACTCGTTGGTTTTATTTCCAACCTCCAACAGTCATTACTCTGACTGTTGGAGCTATGCGGGGGTGGGAGTGAAACGGTCTGGGAATAGACTGTTTCAGCCCTAAGCTAGAATGCAGGAAATAAGGTAAAAATCGAACTCTTTCTTATGTGTTTTGAGTTCTTTCTCACTTCCTTTGCTAAGAGCAGGATTATCGTTGAGGATGACACTAGTTTTTTCTAGTACCATGTTTATTGTTGCGAATCCTGTTGTAGAGGATAAATAGTAGGGTTCCTGCTACAAAACAACAAGCTCCAATCACAAATCCTTGGGGAATAAAGGAGAGGATAATCATTCCGTTGCCTTTTGTGACACCTATTTTCATAAAGCCATTCTGAGCTTTTTTTATCGGTAGAGTCTTTGTATCTTGTCTTGCAGACCATCCCTTATCATAGGGAAGTGTTACCAGTAATGAAGCATCAGTGTCAGATGTATAATCAATGTAAATCTTATTTCCCTTTGTTTTTACCTGAACGTCTTGTTTCTTTAGTTTATCCATAGCTACTTGGTATGCAGAGGTATCAAGTTGGTAAAACTGAGGCTTATCAAATGAAACTTGGGAATTATTAGGGAAGCTTATTGTCAAGGTTACAAGTTGTTCATGTTCAAAATACCCGGCATCAAAAAATGAGAAAGTGTTATCAAGGGTAAAGTTTTTAGTGACATTATTGATTGTGAATTGCACATTCTTATTGCTATCACTTGCAAAGCTGATATTTGGGATATTGACATATAATTGTGTGTTAGCAGGAACCAATACTGTATATTGGGTACGAGGTGGCTCATCTTCTTCTGGTTTAGAAAGGATTATACGATTATTTAGCTCAGATTCAGTATCGTGACTAGAAGGTTCTAAGCTGTAGTAATACTGTAAATCAAGTCCTGCTAGCTGATTTAAAAAATTTGTTTGATTATCTAAGGTTAGATTGGAGAAGTTTACATCTTTGTAAAGATTAGTGGTTAAGATGGCTAAGGGAAGAGAGTGGGTATTTTCATAGAGAGAGTAGCTACCACTTGAATGGACTGGAGAAAATCCGAATTTAGTTAGCTTCCCCTCTGCTATATTATAGCGGATCGCAAAGAGACTGTCTGCTATAATGGTATTGTTTTGGTAACGCAGGTTAAGATTTGTACCATCAGAACGGAATCCTAATTTATCTAGTGTTGAGCTGGAAGTACGGTTACGAATGGAAGAAAATTGAGAGATACCATTGTAGTTGTACTTCATACTGTCATTTCCAGTTTGTGGAAAGAGCCGTTCTGTACGATAAAATTCAGAATTTGTAGATTTTGTATACTTTACAAGATTGTCAATGTCTATCAAATTTTGTTCGTAACTATCACGGCTTGGAAAATGCCATTCAGTAGCTAGACCGTCAACCTGATAGTTGGTATTCAGACTAACTTCAAATAGAACAAACACCAGGCTGATACCTGAAAATACCTTCCATTTGATATGGTTCTTACTGACTGCAAAGAGCAGAATTCCATAAGCAATTAAAAATTCAAGGGATAATAAAAGATGAATAGGGGTGAGAAATTCGTACCGATTGAGGAAGAAGAATGTTGCTCCAAATCCAATAGATAGCAGGAGAAGAGGAATGAGATATTCACGGAAGTGAATGCTTGACAATCGTGTCAATGTATCTGCGGCCATGTAAATGATGACCAGTGAAAAAATCCAGGCATAGCGGTGTAGAAACATATTGGGCGCGTGCATACCTTGCCAAAATAGGTCAAGTGGTTGTAGATAAAAACTAGCAATGATGATGATAAGTAATAGACCATAGCTCATTTTAACTTGCCATTTAATCGATTTTACAGTGAAGAAAAGAAGCGCAAGCAGTAGGGGAAAAATTCCTACATAAATCATAGGAATAGCACCAAATTTCGTTGTATCATAACTTCCGACTAAATTTTTAGCAAATAGATCTAAATACCAAGAATTTTCTGTCTGCAAGTTGACAATCTGTGTCAACTGTTCACCATGTGTTTTTAAATCTAAATAGCTGGGGAGTAATATGACCATACTAGATAGACCTGCTAATAATGATACAACTGTAAAGTCAATAAGAGAACCTATTCTTTTCTTGAAATTCCAAGATAACTGAACAAGAAACCAAATAGATAAAAATAAGGCCATCATGTAGCCAAAATAATAATTTTGGATAAATAATAATACAAGACTGACGAAGTATAGAATTCTCCCTTTCCTTTCCATGATACGATGTAGTCCAAGGAGAATAAGGGGAACAAGAATAAAGGTGTCCAACCAAATATTGATTTCAAGCTGACTCGTCGAAAAACTCATCAATGAAAAAGAAGTGGATAATAATATCGCCAAAGTAGGTTGCAATTTTTTATAGATGGTCGAGAGGCTAAAGTAAGTTGACAATCCTGTCAATCCAAATTTCAGAAGTGTAAAGAGATAGAGGGCATCAGGCATACTTTTTAAATCGAAAAAATAGACCAAAGGAGATAAAATAGAACCTAAATAATAAGAAGATAGGGCATAAAAATTCAAGCCCAATCCACTAGTAAAGGTATAAAATAAAGAGCCGTCACCGTGTAATGTATTTCGTAATACTTGGTTAAAAATGACATACTGGTGAAAGGCATCGCTTGCTAAAATCGTTGTCTTACTTCCCCACCAAATTCCTTTAAGCGCTAATATAATAGTGATAATAAGGACAGGTAAGGCGAAAGAGACACCTAAAAATAGATATTTTGAGTATTTTTTGAACATAACTATAATCTTCTATTTGCAAGAAAAGGCGAATCACTTCGCCTTTTCGTTTAATCTTTCCAAAGTTCTTTTACTTTTGCTTGTACTTCTTGATTTTCTAAGAATTCATCATAGGTTTCATCAATGCGATCAATAACCCCATTTTTGGAAATGATGATAATATGATTGGCTAAGGTTTGAACGAACTCATGATCATGGCTGGCAAAGATGATAGATTCTTTGAAAGCTTTTAGTCCATCGTTCAAACTAGAAATTGATTCCAAATCTAGGTGATTGGTTGGATCGTCAAGGACAAGGACATTTGATTTGAGTAGCATGAGTTTTGAGAGCATCACGCGCACTTTTTCTCCCCCTGAGAGAACATTAACAGGCTTATTAACCTCATCACCAGAAAAGAGCATACGTCCCAAGAAGCCACGCAAGAAAGTATTGTCATCTTCTTCCTTACTTGCAAATTGACGGAGCCAATCAAGAATAGATTCATCGCTTGCGAAATCACGACTATTATCTTTTGGTAGATAAGACTGACTGGTAGTCACTCCCCACTTGATTGTCCCTTCATACTCGATGTCTCCCATGAGGGCGCGGATAAGTGCTGTTGTTTGAATATCATTTTGACCGATCAGGGCCGTCTTATCACCTGGACGAAGGATAAAGCTGATATTGTCTAAAATCACCTCATCGTCAATCGTAATTTTCAAGTTTTCAACGGTTACTAAGTCATTTCCAATTTCTCGTTCGGCCTTAAAGTTGATAAATGGGTATTTACGGCTGGATGGGATGATTTCTTCTAGTTCAATCTTATCCAGCATTTTCTTACGTGAAGTGGCTTGTTTCGATTTGGAAGCATTAGCAGAAAAGCGAGCAACGAATTCTTGTAATTCCTTGATTTTCTCTTCTGCCTTGGCATTGCGATCCGCTTGCAATTTAGCAGCCAATTCGCTTGATTGTTTCCAGAAATCATAGTTTCCAACGAAGATTTTGATTTTGCCAAAGTCTAGGTCAGCCATGTGTGTACATACTTTATTCAAGAAATGACGATCGTGAGACACGACAATGACTGTATTTTCAAAGTCAATCAAAAATTCCTCGAGCCAGTTAATGGATTGGATATCAAGACCGTTGGTTGGCTCATCTAGTAGCAAGACATCTGGTTTACCAAAGAGAGCCTTGGCTAAGAGAACTTTTACCTTTTCTCCGTTGGTCAATTCGCTCATATTTTGGTAATGAAGATTTTCTGCAATGTTCAAATTTTGCAAGAGTTGAGAGGCTTCACTTTCTGCTTCCCAGCCACCTAATTCAGCGAATTCCCCCTCTAGTTCAGCAGCGCGGACACCATCTTCATCTGAAAAGTCTTCTTTCATATAAATGGCATCTTTTTCTTTCATGATGCTATAAAGTTGAGCATTCCCCATAATCACGACATCAATCACTCGCTCCTCTTCATAGTCAAAGTGATTTTGGCGTAGAACAGAGAGACGCTCATCCGGTCCGAGGGAAATATGACCAGTCGTAGGCTCAATATCTCCTGCTAAAATTTTAAGGAAAGTTGATTTTCCGGCACCATTGGCCCCAATCAAGCCGTAGGTATTTCCTGCTGTAAACTTAATGTTGACATCGTCAAATAATTTTCGATCGCTAAAACGAAGCGATACATCTGATACTGTAAGCAATACAATTCTCCTATTTTCTATGGTTAGTCTTATTCTACTCTAAACGAACCAATTTTTCAATTGAAACTACATTGGAATGAGAATATCATTCTCCAAATTCTGATGCGTCTTTTGTAAACTAAAACCTCTTCCCCTCACTTGGGTAGCAGGCATGACGACAATAAAGGCTGTTTCATCGATAGCAAGGATGTTCGTTTCTAATTTTTGATATTCGAGCCGTGCAACAGTTGTCATGAGCATACGATTTTCCTGACCGGTAAAGCCACCGATGATAGGAAGTTCTGTTACACCACGATCAGCAACCTTTGTGATGTATTCCTTGATTTTAGTATGTTTTTTGGAAATAATCAGGATATTCCTTGAGGAATCAGCTCCTGCCATGACAAGATTGACAATGTATGTAATGGAGAGTAAAGAAAGGATTGAGTACATTACGGTATCCGTATCAAAGGCGACAAATCCAAGTCCTACGACAATCCCATCTACAAATGCCATGCTGGTTCCAAGTGGAATCGGTGTATACTTTTCAAATAGTTGAATAATGATGCCTGTACCACCAGTTGATGAATGTCCGATGAAGACCAATCCAAGACCAAATCCTAGAATAGCACCTCCAAAAATTGCTGCCAGAAGTGTATTGTGTGTCAAGGTTGGTAAACCTGCTGTCAACTTGATGAAAATTGGATAAATCCAGGCACCATAGACGGTTTTAATAAAGACTTCTTTTCCCAAACAGAAAAAACAAAGGAGTAAGAGAGGGATATTGGCATAGAGTACAAAATTAGCGGTATTCCAACCAAATAAGGCATTCATACTGATAGCTAGACCCCCAACTCCTCCAGAAGCAATGTGATTGTCAACAAACATACTGTTAAAGGCAACAGCAGAAATAAGAGATCCAACTGTTACAAATGCAAAATCTTTTAATTTTTGTTTCATCGTAAGTATCCTATCTGTCAATGTCCAGCTTCTATTATCCATAATTCTAAGCTTGTCGTCAAGTTATTGTAAGTGGTAAGAGTTTTTAGAATAAGAAATAATCCTGTATTTATGAGGAGAACGGAGAAATCTGTTCTCCTTTTTGTTCGCTTAAAATCTCATAAAGAAAGGAGTTTTACCATGAAGGGATTGGAAATTGTGATGGATATTGACACTTTAGAAATCTATGAAGTTATTGACCACGATCAGGAAGTGAGTTTAGATGTAACTGAAGAAAATGCTGATTCTATTTCAAGTCAACAGGTATCACAAGTTATGTTCTATCAGATGAATTTATTTGAAGAGATGAACTTGGTAAATACGTCTTAAAAGGTGATTACAATGAGGTATAACTAGGAGGCTAGAATGATTAGAAATAAATTTTATAATCAGTTAATCAATAGCGAGACAATGGGGTTTGTTGATCCTCTAACTGATTTAGGTGAGTTCGATTCTATTCAGCTGAAGTTTAAAGAGCCTGTTAGGAACTTAGTAAATAAGTACTCTGGTAAACCTTATAATCTGAATTGGCAGGATAAAATCGAAAAAATGAGAGTGCTGTATATCCAATATCAGAAAAGCTTGATATTGGAAGACCAAGAACAAGCTATCCATAATAGAGTTAGAAATAAGGAGTCTAAGGAACATGTTCATGAAATTGTTACAACATATTTGAAGCTAGGATTCAAGTTCAAAGAGATTGAAGCAAAGGTTTCTTTGTTTAATACACGTCTTCGACGAAACTGGAAGAGAAGTGATTATGTAACAACTACAAGTCCTGAATTTTATTTGAAAAGAGACTTACAGGATGGTTACTGTATGCCAAAATCTTCTCTTCCTACTAGTATGAAAGTTAATTAAAGGAGATGTTATGAGACATGAGGAAATAGAGACAGGAATTTGTAGAAGATGTAGCTGTAATTGGATAACACCTTTTATTGATGATGAGTATGGTGCCTGTTGGTGGCTCGATAAGAATAGGACTTTATGTAGTCACTGTTTCTATGAATTTAATGATGAGCTTTCTCAAATGAAAGTGTACTATCGCCCTGGTCGTTATTGGCTTGAAAGGGATAAAGGATTTGCTGAAAAAATCCTGACAAATCCTAAAGCTCACTGGGTTTATGATATGGAACACGATGTCCTGTGTGTCATTACCTTGGGCGATCATATTGGTGCTGTTCGGTTTATTGCAAAAAAATTCTATGGCCTAGATTGTATATATCGTGAAGAAATTTCTAAATGGCAAGAAATTATCGCTAAGAATATGATTTTTTATAATGCAATGGTAGATGATCCAGAACATTATGCCTAGCATTTACCACGAAAGTATCGACTGGAGGATTGAGATGGATAACAAGATTATATCTAAAGTACAAAATCTACTTGAATTGGCTTATGATGCTCCAAATGATGAAGAAGGGCAAACAGCTCTTCTGATGGCTCAAAAATTGATGGTTAAACATAATCTATCTATGAGTGACGTGACGACTGCTAAGACCAAAAACAATATTGGTGAAACAGTAGGTACGAGGGAATATCGTTTGCCTTGGTGGCAAGAAAAACTTGCAGCTATTCTCGGTGAAAATTTTAGGTGTCAGACAATTAGGAGAAGACTTCCTGATGATGGCATCACTCAGATTATTTTCTTTGGGTATCATTCGGATGCTGAATTGTGTACCAAAGTGTATGAAGGAGCGATTTTATATCTGAAGTATAGATTAAAACGACTCTTTCCTACAATTACAAAAGCAAGATGGAAAGATTATAAGAAGTCTTACTTGCTTGGTTTCTTAGATGGACTGGATCAACGCTTCAAAATACAGGTTCAATCATCAGAAGAATTTGCTTTGATGGTACAGATTCCTGCTGAGGTTCTAGAAGAACAGAGGCTCCGTATGGGAGATTTAAAAAGTAGGACTATTAACATTGAAATTGAAATTGATTCTGAGGCGTATATTACAGGGCTCGAACATGCAAAAGAAACAAGACTAATGCCAAAGGAACTACTAGAATGAACCAAATAAACCAACAAATAGAAGACTGTATCGCTGAATTAGAAAACTATAGTCCCTCACTTGCTAAATTGTCAAATATCCAATATGCTTTGCTGAAGCAGACGAAAGAGAGGACAACAGATTTTGAAGATTTTTTGAATAATCTAAAGGGTTCAGTGGCAATTTTTAAGAAAGGATGATTTGATATTGGAGGGATTTACTATGAATACCATTCTTATAACAATTTCTATTTCAGTTTTGGTATTAGGATATTATCACTATTATAAACAAAAAAAGAGGCAACAAACCATTTATCTTAGCGATATTGTGGAAGAAATCCATCAATTAGTCTCTCAGATGATAATCATGCAAGGACAACAGCTGTTGCTTATGAGATTATCCAATTATCTTTGTAGAAGCATCACCTGTCCATATCGTGATGTATATATTGAAATATATGAAATTGCTAAGGTAGCTCCATGGATTTTCGATAAGTTATATGCTTATGAATCAAGTAAGAGAAAGCCTTACTTTTGGGAAAGAGAGACAATCGACTTTCCTACTAAGTTTGAGATTTTAAAACGAGCAGATAGTCTATTTCCGACACATAAAGAAATAAGGAAGACCTAGATGGTAAAACAGATAGAGGAAATCTATAACCTAATCCTCAAAGATGGATTAAGAAAAACTAAATTTAAGAATAGTCACCTAAAATTAGTCTCTTCAGCTGAAGAAGGAAAGCGTGGAGCGGTCTTTGCCTACCGTTCTAAAGAAAATATGGTGAAGGCATGCGGGCTTGTTCTGACATCGATGGAAGCTATTTTAGAGAATCAGGATAGCTTTACTCACTGGACACCCAATGTTTATCGTTTTGGCGCTTATAGTGATGATAAACGTCGAGTGACACGTGGTCACTCTGAGGATAATCTGAGACAAATTAACACGTTTTATATTGATTTTGATATTACGTCTTCAGCTGAAGAAATGACTTCTGGAGACATCTTAACAGCTGCTATCGATTTAGGTTTTATGCCAACACTGATTCTAAAATCAGATAAAGGCTACCAGGCTTATTTTGTGCTGGAGACACCAGCTTACGTGACGGCTCATTCACAGTTTCGAGTGATCAAAGTGGCTAAAGCTATCTCACAAAACTTGAGGAACTATTTTGCTCAAACTTTGCCAGTTGATATGACCTGTAATCACTTTGGTATTGCACGGATGCCACGAACAGACAATATCGAGTTTTATCATACAGATTACACGTACTCGTTTCAGGAGTGGTTAGATTGGTCTATGAAACAGTCTGATTTACCGTTTCCTAGTAAGAAACCTAACCTAACAGTTATTTCAGGATCTGAAGGTGTGAAACAGATTGATGAGCCTTGGTATCAAATACTTATGAATGAGTCAAACATTAAGGGAGCGAAAGCCTTGATGGGACGAAACAACGTTCTCTTCACACTAGCCTTAGCCAACTTCTCTAGCGGTGTCTCTCAGGCCGATTGTGAGAATGTTTTGGATGATTTTAATGAACACTTGGCCGAACCGCTCACTCAGGACGAGTTCTTCAAAGTGATTACTTCAGCTTACTCAGGAAAATATGAGGCTGCAAGTCGAGATTTTGTCATTCTTCTGTGTAAAGCCTGGGTTAACGAGAATTTGAAAGCCTCTGATTTATTTGTCAAGCAAAGATGGTATAAGTTCAAAAAGAAACGTGCTGAACGTAAACATAGTCACTTACATGAGTGGAAGGCTGATGTGATGGCTTATTTAGAAGGCTTCTATCAGTCTGAAGACCCTTTTATTCAGACGACTAAAAAAACGATCAGGGAAGCGTTAAATATTCCTGAGCGATCACTAGATAAGGTCCTCAAATCTCTTAAAGCTGACAACAAGATTTTCTTTGTGGTTAAGTCTGGCCGTGGTGGAGGTATTAGACTGGCTTCTGTAAAAGCGATTGTCCTTTCACTTATCCAGGTGAAAAAAGAGCGCCAGGAGGCTTATTTTGGCAATATTGCTGCTTTCTTTGAAGAAAACCTAGGGTTCACTAAATCGGTGATAGAAAGGGTTAGAAATGGCCTTAAACAAACAAAACAAGTGTCCTTATTTGAAGCAGATATTGGTTGATTATCCGAAAAAATTCTAAACCCGCAAACTGCCATTACATTTATATCTCTGATACTGGCAAGCAAATCAGAGAGGAAAAATAGTAATGCCAATCAACAGTAATAACTAAAAAAGATGAGGTGAAAATAAATGTGGAACGTGATTATAGTATCTAGTGTAGCTTTAGCTGTTCTAGGATTAGTATTATTTGTCTTAGGATGTCTTAGTTGTAGCCATAGAATGAGATATATCAATGGTTATGATATAGAGCTAGAAAGAGACTACAAAGAATTTGTAGAACAAATGAGAAAGAGAGGGGTATAGATGAAATACGTTATTTTTAGTTTTCAAGATGGAGACTATATTTGTGATAATCAGGGGCGTTTATTGATTTTTGAGAGTAGGGGATTAGCTTGTCAATATATGCAGGTACATTACCATAACCCGTTACCCGTTCAGAGAACGAAAAGGATTATTCATTACCCGAAGTACTATCAGGCTCCTTTTAGAGTTCAGAAGATTTGTTAGGAGGGATGGAATGGTTAATATTAAGATTGTACGTGGATACTATTTGACAGGTTTAGGACAGGAACCACTGGCTTATTATTTTAAGATAACAGAGGATTTTCCAGAGTTTAGGACGATAAAATCTGGAGATGCCGCTTTGACTTTTTATCAGAATGGAGAGGCCATTACCAGTATACCTGCATTGATAAGAGTAGATGGTGTCATTGAGGTGGAGAAGCAGGTGCTTGAATTTCTTAAAAGTGAGAAGAAGGATCATTTTCCAATGCTACCATTAGTTGGAGTATATGAACATTTTGACCCATTACGATTCAATGGTGTGATGACGGTCTTTGAAGGTTTAAAAGCAGAAATTAAACGTTTGGCTAAAGTGAACTACGTTCAAGGAGACTTGTTCGAGTTTATACAGGGAGGTGAAGGATAATGGATGATAGATTTAAGATACCAAAACTGGTTTTAGGTACATTAGTAGTTGTTGGAATGTTATTCTTTGCAGTTTTTGGTGTGCAGACCTTTTGGACTGAGCATGTGACCAAAGACTACGATAAATACCTTACGGAACAAGTTTATGTTGATGTGGTGGTCAATCAGAACGCCAATTTAGTCTTTCATAAGACAGGCTGTCCTTACTGCGAGAAAGGAAAGAAAGCTGTTATTGAGGCGGCAGAAAAGAGTCCTTATCCGACGTTTTATATCGATGTGGAAACAGAAGATGGCCAAAATCTTGTGAAGAAATACCAGGTTGAAAAAGTAGCGACATTGATTACGATAAGAGAGGGTGAATTGAAGCTTTATTTGTATGCTGCTAAGGACAAAACAGGTGAGATTGAGGCTGATGAGAAGAGTATTAAGGAGGCTTTAAATGACACGAAAAACTAAGCTTAGTAAGTGGGCAGAAACAGCCTTTCAAATTGATACTGAACTATGGCGATCACAAACAACTGAAGGTATGGTTGTCTTAGGGAAACACCCTGATGGCATTTTTACCTTGCTCCGTTTCAATGATGAAGGTGGTCGCTTAACTCATATCTCAGAAAGTGAAGCTTTGTGGCTGACGCTGGAGCTAGCGCCAGAGAAAATGGATTATATTTAAGGCTAATGTGAGGAAGTAGAATGCAAACACTAGAAGAATTAAAGCACCATCGTGATACTTTGATTAAGGAGATAAACGAACTAGATACTCAAATCCAACAAGCAGAAGTGACATTTAAAGATATAAAGAGAACAACTATCAAGCAGCAGTTTAAGCAAGCACTGGGAACCTTATTAAAACTAATCATTTGGATCAGTTTCTTTTTAGCAAGAATAGCTTTCTTTTATTATCTTTGTCGTCCATTTTTTTCCTTTCGATGGATGGCTGTTTTATTTGCTATTTGGCTATCTTGTGGTTCAGACTTTCTTTATACCGAAGGTAAAGCATGGATTCAAGGAATATGGAAAGGAGAAAAATGTGATAGAAAGACTAAAAAAATGGATTGAAATTATAAAATCCAGTTCAATTGCTAAACCATTTACCGCAACTAATAGATGGTTTCAAGACAACGTGATTAAGCGAAAGCTAGTTATTTTTTCAGTATTATTTACAGCTTGGATAAGCTTATTATTGGGAGCTATTTATTCTCCACAAAGACAAACCTATACTGACGAACAGCTCAAAACAAAGCGAACATTTGTCAATGGAACAGGGGAAATTAGACTATCTAGCCAAACCTATTCTCCTGAAACAGGCATTATTGTTCTTCAGTTTGAAACGAAGGATTCCACCTCTCCAGTTGATCGTGGTATTGATACCAAACGCCTCAAATGGGACCTGTATGCTCAGAAAAAAACAACAGATACAAGAATGGAAATCGTCCCAATTGTGGACAATAAGATTTCTGTGATTATCCGAAATGTACCGGATAATTTTGGAGCCTATGCAATCGATATTACGAATATGACAGTTGTTACTAATTCAATTGATATTGATGTGTCTAGTTCCTCTGATGACCAGGAGGAACCTTCTAAGATAATAGAAAATGATAATAATAATGTTGTTCAATTCTATGTGACGACTCAAAATAGTAGGCTTAAAAAAGAAAAGATAAAAAGCGTTTCTCGTGAAGAATTTGCCTTATTAGAAATCACAGAAGAGAAGACTTTCCAGGAAGGTCAGATTGAAAAGTTGAATCACTCTATTGAGCAATTGAAGATCTCTATTGAGGATGACGAGTCTCGGAAATCTGGACTTCTCAAAGAAGCAGAATATCTCTCGGGTGATGATTTAGAGTCAAACCAAAAGGATATTGCAACTGTCGAAAGTAATATTGAAACTAAAAATAGATCCATTGAAACGGCAACTCGAAATATTGAAAAAGTCCAAGCTAAGATTATTAGTCTAGAGAAAAAAGAAGTAGCTGTCAAAGATGGCACCTTTGCGTTTTCAAATCCAATTGAAACAGTAGAGATGAAATAATAAAAGGAAAATATTATGAAAAACTATATTCAAAAATGGAAATCATTAAACAAAAACGGTCTTAAATTATCTCTTATTTGTGGCTTAAATTGGCTCATTGGATTTGTAGCTAAAAATCAATTTTATCTCTTCACATCAGCCTTGTTAGGCTTGCTGACCTATTATATGTCAAGAGAGTTTCAAGTGTTTACGGTGAATATTTTAGCGTTAATAGTTTTGCTAAAAGTGATAGTAGATGCTATCCAAGCAGTGTTGTCAAAAGTTAGACGAATAAAAAAATCTCTTTTACTTGGAGTGATGTACTTATTCTTTCTAGTTGGCAACGCTTATATTAAGCAACATGCTTTGACAGAATTTTTGGTCAATCGTCTCTTTACGCTTTGGATTAGTAGTCTTGTTTTGGCAAATCTTATCATCTTTATTCAGCCGAGATTATTTAAGGTCTATCTCTTCAAAAATGTGCTCAATAAAACCTAGATTAAATTCAAACTCAGTCGGAGAGCTACTTTTCTAAAAGAAGAGAAAGGATTTTGAAAGAATAGTTATAGAGTGGTTGCTCCCTAATTTAGATTGGGGAGCTTTTTATTTTTCCTGTGATTTGTCCCCTTAACACAGGAAATTTGATTATCCCTTATACTAAATATATCAAATAAAGGAGGCTATAACATGGCTAAGAAAAATCTCAATAAAATTGATTTAGAACTGGAAGAGGCGAAGAAAAAAGTTGCTTCTTTGGAAAATGAACGAAAGGTCGCTGAAGAAAATCTTCAAAAGCAAATTGGTAAAGTCTACGTTCAGATTCAGTTAAAAAAAGACAACAATCAGACTTATGAAACCATTCTAGATGATCTCAAAACAGAGTTAGCGATCTTCAAGGAAGAGGAAAAAGCAAGACGTGAGGTAGCCCAAAAAGAACGAGAAGAAGCGAATCAATCAAGCTAAAATGCTCTATTTTTCAGTTGAATAACCCCTGAAAAAGGTGTGTGCTTTAGTGTGTTATGCTAGTGTGTCAAGGTGTGTTAAACGATGTTTTTAAACACCTGTAGCGTGTGTTTTCGTGTGGTATACGATGATTACCACCGCACAAAGTGTGTGTGTTTTATGTAGGCGTAGCCGAGAAAATTGGGGACACGGGAAACGTTGATACTATCAACTCCCAGCAGTACGGTGGGACAGTTTCCCTTATGCTCTTTTCATGGGCTAGAACACATTAGGTGGGTTAGCTCTTGAAAAACCGCAAAAGTAGAAAATTTATTTTCGTGACGTTGCGAGGTTGAGGTTTTCTTTTTTGCTTCTTTTTTGAAAGGAGATGGTTATTTTTATATGGTAACGAGAAGAACAGAGTTAAAAATACGTGGATTAACTGACAAAGAAATTGACTATTTAAAGGCTCAGTCAAAGAGAATGAAATCAAAATCATTTAATGATTTTTTAGTTCGTGTCTTGCGTGAAAAGATTGAAAAGGATCAATTTAATTTGGTCGAAGCAAACTACTTGGCGCATTTAGAAAATATGAAATTGACATCAGATCATGTCTTGTTTTTGACCCAAAAACAGACAGACATTTTGGCAGAATTTGAAACTCAATTGGCTCGCTATGCCGACTATATTTCCCGCTGGTTAGAATATGAAGGGGAGGTAGAAAGTAGTGACTAAGGAAATTAGATTACGTAAAGTTCCTGATGAATTATTTGTTCACTTAGAGATGATGTCTGAAAAATTCCAGTATCCTAATCTTGCTGATTTTTTACTGTCTCAGTTGTATCGCATTGTCGAAAATGATGGTCTTGATTTATATGATAATAAGTTTGCGGAAATTTTGGCAGATATTAAAGAACAACAAGCTAACATCTTGGAACTACTACTGAAAAATGAAATCAAGTTACTAGCCTCTAGTGCCAAACAAGATATTGTTGAAGAATTAACCATTGATTGGTTACGATTTATGGATGATGTGAATGCTTTGGCTGCTGAAAGAGAAGCGGGAGGACGTTGATGAAGAAGAATAAATTTCTATTAACCAGTATTTTGTTTATCGTTATTTTTATCGTGCAACCCCAAAATTTTCAAACTCTAAAAAGTGCATTGACGCAAAATGATTTGGCCAGTCAGCTGAATATCTCGGATTCACCTGAAGAAAAAAATAGTGACTTAGGAAATGCACATCAAACACAAAATGAAGAATTAAAATCAAAAGTGTTTGATGGTCAACATCAAGTCATAGTGGTTAATGATAAGGCGCAATTTACGACAGAAGAATTGAGCTTGAAAAATGGTTCATGGGAACAATATAGTGACCTTGATTTTTTGAATCGTGTGGGGGTTGCTGAAGCAATGTTGGGTAAAGACTTAATGCCAACAAGTGAACGTGAAGATATTTCATCTGTGGAACCAACTGGCTGGAAAAATAAAAAAATCAACTTCAACGGAAAGCAAGATTATCTATATAATCGGTCTCATCTAATAGGATTTCAATTGAGTGGTGAGAATGCAAATGTGAAAAATCTTTTTACAGGTACACGTGCGCTTAATGCCAATTTTGAAAATGAAAAATCGTCAATGGTTTACTATGAAAATTTAGTCGCCAATTATATAAAAGAGACAGAACATCGTGTCCGCTATAGAGTAACGCCTATTTTTAAAAACGTAGAATTAGTTGCTCGTGGTATTCGTTTAGAAGCACAAAGTGTTGAAGATGATACTGTATCTTTTGATGTTTATATTTTTAACGTTCAACCAGAATATGAGATTCATTATTTAACAGGAACTTCCAAAAAATTACAGTAAAGGGGAAATAATGGCAACTAGAATTAATATCTATTTTAACGAAGAAACACTACAAAAGTTTTCTGAAATCAAAGCCTACTTATTAGCAGATGTAGGGGAAAGTTTAGAATGTCCAGGTCAGAAACAGTCAGCGACTGTTGTTAAGTTGATTGATGTTTTCTATAAACTTTTTTTGGAAACTGAAGATAAACAAAATTTTTCAGAGAGATTGTCTCGGCTGGAAAAAAATTTGACCAACTCAGATGAGAGGCGTTCTTTAAAATCTATCCGTCGTCAATTGGATCAGCTACTTTATTTAGAATTGACTAATTTCCATGCCATCACAAAAGGCGATGATTTTGATATTCAAGATTTAGAGTCTGTTCATTCTCGTTTTGATCCAGCTCAACATGAATTGATGGCTAGAATTGATGACCTCATTAAAGAAGATGTGGCACGTGGCCAAACAATTAAGAACTCACATTAAGGATAATTAAAATGGCTGATATAGTTGATATATATTTAGAAACAGGAGATTTTCATGAGGCAGTAAAGCAATCTGGATTAACGATTCATATTGCACACTTGAAATTAATAAAGAGCGGCTGCTTGAAAATTCAAGATAAAATTCAGTACGGTTCTAGAACAGCAAAACTGGGAGGAATGGCAGAAGAACTCTTTCAAAAATATGTTCCAGAAGCAACAGATGCTAATAAATATTTTAAGAAAAATAATCCTGTCTATGATTTTTGGTTTGATGGTTTGACGATTGATGTTAAGTATAGTTCCTTACATAAAAAGAAAAATGGGAACTCTCAACATTGGCAATTTAGAACAAATGGTAGTCAAGATTTTATCGTAGCTTTCCTAGAACGTGAAAGTGGTTCAGAATTGAATCAGCCAAATATTTTATTAGTTCCTATGCAATTTATTGAAGTTAAAAAAGAGTTGCATGTCTCTCAATCTGGACCGTGGTTTCAAGATTTTAAGGTAGAACCTGAAGAACTTCAACCCCTGCTCAAAGATTATGTTCAATTAAGGAAAGATGGTTTATTTTGATTGAGAAAGGAGCATAAGTGATGAATGTATCGTCTAGTCCTAATATTACATTCATGCTTCAATATACAGAGGCTAATCCTCAGTATGTGGATTATACAAATCGTGATGAAGCTGTCAAAATTGATGACGAATTGTCCTTGGAAATGAATAGGCAAATGATTGAAGGATTGACTGAAGATGAGATGACTCGTATTCAGGATGCAGTTCCTGAAACACAGTTGAATTTTCGTGAGTATATTGATTATATGAATCGTTCTTATGCCACAGAGAAACAGTCTGAGGAACTGACGGCAGTCTTCACTCAGGAAGCAGACTATCTCCAGAAACGTCGATTAACCAACCTAAAAAATAAGTTAGAATTAGCTTATCAAAACGGCTCACTTCTTTGGCAAGGTGTTATTTCGTTTGATAATGCTTTTCTTGCGAAACAGGGATTGTATGATGTTGCAACTGGCCAAGTTGATCAAAAGGCGATTAAAGCGGCTATGCGTGATATGATGCCTACACTCATTCAGAAGGAAGGCCTTTCTGACACTGCTTTTTGGTGGGGAAATATCCACCTCAACACAGACAATATTCATATCCATTTTGGTTTATCTGAAGTAGAATCTAATCGTGAGAAAATATTTTATCGGCCACGTGGTCGCATGGAGTACAAGGGCAACTTCTCTCAGAAGACCATCAATCGATTTAAAAGTGGTGTTTATCACGGACTCTTAAAAGAGGAGACACGATCAAATCTTATCAGAAAAGAACAAGTGCTGGCTAATCTTAAAGCTAATTTAATGACCTCTGTTTATCAAGAAGACAAAATTATCTCTTCGGCTGAAAAAAATTTTTTGGAACAAGCTTACAATCACTTACCTCTTAATAAAAAATGGCGTTATGGATCAAATGCTAGGGATTTTGCGGTCAGTAAGTTCTTTCTTGATCGCTACCTTGATTCTTATTTACAAAATGAAGGTAGTGCTGCTTATCAAGAATTTCTACAAGAAACTAGGGAATTTCTGAAAACGTATGAAGGTGTCTATTCCACTGAAAAAAATCAAGTCTATGAGAAAATCCGCAAAGTCGATGGAAAAACCACTCGGGCATTAGCTGAATCAAAGGGATATGATTTAGAGCATCACTTGGCCCGTCGTGTGATGGATTTAAGAGAGCGTTTGGCCAATAATATCTTACGATCGTTTAGAGAGGCTGCTCCTCAAATTCAAGACGTTCAGCTGGAAAAAAATTTGGAAAACTTTTCGAGTTTGAATCAGAAGAAAATCTTAGAACAACTTCCTGAAGCAAGTGTTGTTAAAAGTTTGGAAGCCTGGCAAAAAATGGGCTATTTTGTGAGTGATGGGGAACAACCTCTTGAAATTATAAAACCGGTCTTTGAGGCCTATGATAAGCATGGAAAGGGGATTGGTAAGCCAGAATTTGTGTCAGATTATGTTTATGATGTCAGTCAGCTAACAGAAAATATTCAGCTAAAAACCTTGACTCTAAAAGACCTATCCTTATTATCATCAAGTGAGTTAAAAGAGTTGGTAGATGCTGCTAAGTCAAAACCTAGTCTAACGGAAAAAGAGCGTCGTGAATTAGGGACTTTCCGTTATGCTCTGAAACTTAGTATGTTAGAAGCTAGTCAGAAAGAGTTACAGGTTCGTCAAAAACTGTTAGAACAGATTCAACCACTAGCTTCTGATCAACCGTTTATCGACTTCAAAAAGCAGTCAATAGCTCAGGAATTAAAAGCCGTAGAATTACAATTGACTCCGAACTATAGGCTCTCAGAAGATGAGCAATTGCTGAAGCAACGCTTAAAGAGTCAGTTTGAGGATAGTGTTGCTCTTCCCATTTCAAAGGCAACTGCTGGAGCTATCCAGCTTCCTATCAGACAATTTCGGACAGAAATAGGGCTTGTTAGTCAAATTCAAGACGATAGTATTCTCACCTTGCTGAAGGGTTCTACAATCACCAAACAAGCCTATATTGAGGAACTTCAAACGCATGTCTCCATTTTTCAGCTGAAATATCAGATTAACAACAGGAATCATCAGATGGAACATTTATCAGATGAAGCAGCGGTTAAGGAAATGAAAATAGCCAACGCCCAGGGGGTTACAGAGTTGAAACACTTGTATGTTAAATTACAACCGACTGAAGACAATCAAAATCAAATTGCTCAAACAGTTTCTAAGCAGTTACAGGAGCGAAAAGTTATTAAAAAAGCTCAACTGCAACAGTCACAAGGAAGTAGCAGAATAAATACAGACTTCATGCGACAATTGACAGCTTCTCTCAAGCGGTCACAACAAGCCAATAAAAAGGCACTGATGGAACGTGCACGTAGTGATGAACGTGAAGAACAAGAAGAACGCAGACAAGCCCAACGTTAATGAGTCATTGATCAACTATCAATGGCTTTTTTTGTTGAAAAATTCCTATGGTTTGTCCCCTTAACGCAGAGAATGCCATTATCTCTTACACTAGAAGTAACTGTAGAAAAGGAGGTGAAGACCATGTTATATTTTCCAAGTATCTCAAAAGAAACGTTTGACTTTGAAGCGGACTGGTTGGTTAAGGCTATGGACGACAGTCAGAAGAAAATTCTTTTTGTAGGACAAGGAAAAAACGGTGATTTGGAGTTGGAACTAAACTATCAGGATAATCCAGAGCAATTTGACAGTCTTTCAGTAGGAGAACTGGTTCAACTACCAAGAGAACTGTTTGTTGTACACGAGACAACACCTTATCAACCAAAATATGAGTGCTTTTAGCGAAAGAAAGGGATTTTTATGGCAGAAGAATACACACAACGCCCATCTTCACGTGGAAAAAGCCGTCGAGAGAGGGTAGAACATGCTCGTTCTCGAGCAATTTTAGACGTAGCGAACGAACTTCATATGGAATTGGTTCGTTCGGGACGAGATTATCGCTGGAAAGAACATGATTCTATGGTCATTTCCCCTGATAAGAATATGTGGAACTGGTTTTCACGTCATCAAGGTGGTGATGTTATTTCATTAGTGGAAACGATGAAAGAAGTGAACTTTAACCAGGCGATTGACTTTTTAAATGATGGTAGCTTTAAGGAATTTACAGCTGTGGAGCGAGTGCAGGATCCGTTTTCGTATTATCTTGAGCCTTATGAACAGCCATTTGAGGCAGCTAGAACCTATTTAAAAGACCAACGGGGCCTTTCTAATGAAACGATTGATTTCTTCCTTGAAAAAGGAGTGCTAGCCCAAGCTAATGCCAAGATAAATGGTAGTATTGAACCAGTTGTTGTCTTTAAGTCCTTTGATTTCTCTGGTGAAATTGTGGGGGCTACGCTACAAGGCATAGAAGAAAACAGGGAGAAATGGCCTGAATGTGGTTATGCTAAGAATATTGTCCGAAATTCTGACGGTATTACAGGTCTGCATGTGGATATTGGTCAGCCTAACCGTCTTATCTTTGCGGAAAGTGCTATTGATTTGATGTCCTATTACGAATTGCACAAAGATAATCTTCAGGATGTGCGCTTGGTCTCAATGGATGGTCTGAAAGAAGGTGTTATTGGTCGACACTTGGCACAGCTCCAGTCTGACATCTCAGGTCGGCCACTACGTTGGAGTCATGATCAGCTGGCGGAAGGTTTGCAGACGGCGATTGATAATAAATTTTTTGCGGAAGGGAAACATGCAGATTGGATTACCTTGGCAGTGGATAATGATGAAGCTGGCCAAAACTTTGTTAGCTCTTTACGTGATAAAGGAGCGGTGGTTACTGAAGCATTACCAGATTTGCGACATGGACAGGAAAAGATGGATTGGAACGATGCTCTAAAAAGCTCACTGTCTGATCTAATTTCTAAAATAGATCAGACAGAAACAGTTGAAGACCATCAGACAATAGTAGATGAAATCATTGCAGATATTACACAGGATGATACAGCTTATTATCTGTGGCATGATGAAGAACTTCATAACTTGGGAGCTGAGGATACTATTTTAGAGGAATTCCATGGCATGCTTGAAGATAGAAAATATCCAATGGCTGGAGCAGAACTCTATGTTGAAGACTCAAGCAATGATGGTGCAACAGGTTATCTCTCACTTGACGGGCATGTACTCGATAGAGACGGTATTCTTGATTATCTTTCTGATCAAGAGTTTTCGGATATGGAAAAAGTGGAATTTCTAACAAAACTACAAGCTAATCTTCCTGAAATTTGGGATAAGGTTCTCAGTCACTATGAAGACACATTTAAAGTAATTGTTGATAAATACGAACTAAAATCCTCTGATTCTCCTCTGATCCAAAATCAAGATACAGAATCCTTAGCGAGTGAACAGAAAACTGCGACCTATGATTTTGTTAAAAAAGAAAATGAAGAATTAGTGAAGCAATTAGAAGCTCGGATAAAAGCAGGAGAAATATCTATTTCCTTTGATACAGATGTGTACTTTTACAATGTCTTTGGAAATCTAGGAAATAGCCATCCCCTCAAATATATCAACGCTAAACGATTGGAAGTTTTAGCTCCACTTCAGCCAATATTAGCTTCTATCGATGATAAGACCGTTGACCTGTATAAAAACAAAGGTACGGAGGAACAAGATTCCCTATATCAAGCTTTAAAACCTCACCAACGCACATTGGGAGTAGATATTTCAACCCGATTTATTGGAGAACTTGCTATAGCGGCATACTCAACAAATAAACAACTTGAAAGTCTCTCAGCTGAACGGTTCGGTTCTTATTATGGCACTAGAACATTCGATAATCTGTCGCAGTCTATAGAGCGAATGCTAGAATACCCCTTGAATGAAGCAGGTATCAAGGATTATACTTATGGTTTTGTGACAACTCCCAATGCTTTTTATCATTACCTGATGGAACAAGAAGGTGAAGTTGTTCTCAGTCGATCTGACGTAGAAATGTTGATGTCTCGTATTGAATCACAGTCTTATCAGATAGTAGAAGCCATCCAAGAGGAAGTTTCTATTTCAGAAGAAAAAGAAAAGTCCCTTGAAATGAATCAAGAGACTAACACTGGCGGCGAACTATTGAATCGCAATTCCAGTTTTTTAGGAGAAGATTCTCCAGGGACAGCACCGCAGCCCGTTGAGCCAGAAGCCCAACCTATTTTTCCTACCAATGTTCATTTACATTTTACCACTGATGATGGAATTATGTCAAATAAAGCATTTAGGAAAAACTTGCGAACTTTGAATTTATATGCTAATACGATGAGAGATTCGGCACAATGGTACTTATCAGAAGTGGCGGATACTACAATGAGATATATTTATAAAACTTCTCAAGAAGATGGATTACAAGTCCTTAGTGTTCATTTTGGTAAGAAAAATTGGATGCACTTAACAGGAGTAACACCAGTATATGAAAATTGGGTAGATTCACTTTCTGAACAATTTATTGATGATATTGCTAATAGTAAGGGTCATTTTAAGAATTTAAAGTTTGCACTAGGGACCCCTGATAAATTAAAAGTTCTTAACTTACTTCCTGAAATTATTGAATCAGATACCTTCGTATTTAACGATCTATCGTCTGTTAAAAAGTTAAATAATCTCGATCTTTCACAGGCACTTAATCCCGAAGATAGCGATTTACTTTTGCTATTTAGAGATGAGGGAATTCACCAAGTTCCTGCTTCGTTGATGAAAATAAAAGGTGAGTTGAAAGAAAAAATGTCTGATATAGATAGTGGAACAGTGTTAGGAGTTTATCGCGAAAGAGATGGACAACTTGAACAAATCTCAATCAATGAGGAATATGTTAAAGATGGTGGTCAGGAGATGCTATCAATTTTGGAGAATAAACAGTATGAAGAAGCTATTGATGTATCCCAAGAAATAGTTCCAACGGATGTTTTTTCAGCTGAACTTTTCACTCAAGTATTAGATGCCGCATATAATGTAGGGGATCCTAGAAAACTTGGAACACAAGTACCGGAAGAGTCTAAAGTAGCTTGGGAGCGATACTATGAACTCTCTGATAATCATGAAGGAAACTTTAGCGCTGTGGTCGATGCTGTCGATCAGCTGGGGCTAGTTGATAAAAATTCTAATTTCTATCAAGAATGGAATCAGGATCGTATTTTTAGTGAAACCTATCATGTACGTCTCCAGTGGGCAGAAACGTGGCCAGATGGTTTTCAGATTCCGTTTAAGGAAACAGAGCTTGTAGATTA
Organism: Streptococcus sp. LYSM12; assembly: GCF_004569635.1. Taxonomy (GTDB): domain Bacteria; phylum Bacillota; class Bacilli; order Lactobacillales; family Streptococcaceae; genus Streptococcus. The sequence goes on along the minus strand of NZ_SPOZ01000007.1, from coordinate 41,203 downwards.
CCAAACATTTGCTGAAGAGCTTTACAAGCAGAATAGAGCCTTCTACGAACATCATCAAGAAAGTGTAGCTACAGTTGATGCAACAGGAAACCAGGATGCCTATATCCCCTACACTAAAGTTAAATTTGATGTGTATGCACCTGGAGGAACACTTATTAAAGATAATGTTCGCTATGATATTGGTGATGAAACCGAACCTATCTCACGTTTGCTAGGATTAGGCTACCGTCGCTTAGAGGGACAACCTGAATTAGCTGCTATCGATGAGAAAATCCTTTCTAAGCTGGAAAACCAAGAGGTGAATCAGGAAATTGCTACTGAAGCGAATGAACAGAGTTTGAATTCAAACGAGTTGCTTCCAGAGGAGGATTATTCAAGGGGAAGTTTTTATTCTCCTAATCAGAAAATAAAAACGAATTTAGCTCAACGAGTAGAAGAAATTATGGCAGAAGATAAAACCAAGATACTGGTTGCTTCGGTTCCTCAGATTCAAGAAAATCTATCCGTTGAGGGGAACTTAGTTGGGACACCTCAATCAAATGATCAAATGCTTTATACGAACAGAGAAGAATTTGGTCAAGATTATCAACTAGAGTTAGCGGTTCATAGTCCAAAAGCAATTGATTTTTTAGAAGATGTACAAGCTCCATGGACGTTGGCTCTGATGAGGGGAGAAGAAAAGCTAGGTTATTTAGCCTATGGCAGTGATTGGGGCAATGATTTCCAAATTCACGAGGAATTAGAGAGAGTTGCTGAACAAATTGGAGTTGGAAAAGCACCAGAGGGGCTTTATCAACAGGAAGAAGTAGGCACCTTTCTTGCTAGTAACCAAGGAAAAGAAAGGAGTAAGGGACAACAGACTCCTACTATTTCAGCTGAACCTTTTGATTATACTAGTGCATCCGCCTATGACATCAGCGAACATGCTTTCCAAAAAATCCGAGAGTATACCCAATCTCCTAAAGACTTACTAGAGTATATGGATTTCATGAGTAAGTTCCCTAAACTTTCTCCTCGCAATGTTGCTCTCATTCATGAACAGTGGCGTGGCGCAAACGCAGTTGCAACTTACGACCAGTGGAAATCGATGGGAGAAGCTTTAGGCATAAAACCAGAGGATGTGATTCAGACTAAGGCAACCTATACCAATAAGCGTACAGGCGAAACGAAGGAAGTCATTCATCAGGGGCTGTCTGTTAAAACAGGGGAGAAAGCCAAAATCACATTGTTTAGGCCATTGATGGTTCGGATGATTCCAGTCCTAGATGAAAACGGTCATCAAGTGAAAAATGATAAAGGCAATCCAAAATATAAGAAGTTGTCTGAAGCAACATCACAAGAAAAAGCTTTAGTGAAAGATGGTAAACTTCCTGTCCGTCAATTTCAGGAGAGAGATTCTAAAACAGGCTATCCACGCTTTACCACCTACAAGGTGTTTGAGTTATCCCAGACGACGCTGAAACCAGAAAGTTATCCGAAAGCCATGCCAAACCGTCATTACAACTTTAACGTGGATAAAGTTAAGACGAAAGAAGTACTTGAAGGCTTATGTGATTATGCGGAAGGCATTGGTATTACCATGATGAAAGATGAAGCCCACGTTTTAGGGAATGCGAAAGGGGCCTTTTACCCAGGAGAACAACTCATTCTCATTAATCCAGATAATACACCTGGAGAAAAAATTGCGACAACCATTCATGAGTTAGCGCATGCAACACTTCATAACCCTAAGCTGGCCAATCAGTATCAAGAGCTACCGAAAGGACAAAAGGAATTTGAAGCTGAGATGACCAGTCATTTGTTGTCCAAATACTTTGGACTAGATACTTCTGAAAAAGCGATTGATTACATGGCGAGTTGGACAGATAATCTAAAAGCATTAGATGATAAGCAACTGACTGATTCTTTGAAACGAGTTCATAAAACTGTTTCTAATATGATGAAGCATATTGAAAACCATACCAAACCCTATTCATTAGGAAAAAATCGAGAACAAGCACCAAATTTTCCTAAGCCCCCAACCAAAGGACCTAGTAGATAAGTTAAAAGGTGCTCTCAAGTGAGAGTGCCTTTTAATGTACATGAAAGAATACAAAAAGTTATATAACAAAGTGTGCAGTTATTTTTGGAAAGGGATTTAAGTTCTATGACTTGTCCGCTTAATGCAGAGAATGTCATTATCTCTTATGATGGAAGTATCAATGAAAAGGAGAGAAGATATGGTAACAGTTATTCTAGCTGAAAAAGAAAGCCAAGCTGCTGCATACGCAGAGAGTTTAGGAACGGCTAGTCAAAAAGGAAAAGTGCATATTGTGAAGCAAACACCCTATTTTTCAGATGAAGTGCATATTATTGCGGCGGAAGGGCATTTGTTTGAATATGGACTGCCAAAAGATAATTGGGATTTGGAAAAGTTACCCTTGGTTGATGTTTCTTTTAAGCAGGCCTTAAAGCAGGACAAAGTTTCTAAAGAAACCTTCAAGCAGATTTATCAGGAAGTAACAGCAGCGGATCAAGTCATTATCGGTACGGACTCTGATCGAGAAGGGGAACGGATTGCTTACTCAATTTTATCCCATATTCCTGAAGGCAAAAACAAAGTCACCAAACGTCTGTGGGTCAATTCCATGACGACACGTGCTCTCCAGAAAGCTTTTCAACATCTGAGAGATCCGATAGAAACCTATAACTATTATCTGGAAGCCGAAGCACGTGCACAATCAGATTGGTTGGTCGGTATGAACTTATCTCCTCTGGTAACCTTGGAACTTCAAAACAAGGGACGGCTACCAAGAGGAAAAGGGAATAGCTTATCGGTTGGTCGTGTTCAGACGCCTGGAGTACGTCTCATCTGTGAAAATGATTTAGCGATTCAAAACTTTAGACCAGAGACTTATTGGAAGTTACAGTTACAAGATAAGGAAACGGAGATTAGTTTTTCAAATAAAGAAAAGTACGCAGATAGTGAGCTTATCCTAGCAACATCACGACAACTAAGTCCAGTATCTACCGTTCTTTCAGTTGAAGCAGAAGAGCAACAAAGAGCAGCGCCAGCTCTATTTAATTTATCAGATGTTCAGGGATTGGCAGCTAGGCAGTGGGGATTTTCGGCGACGAAAACAGAACAGATAGTGGAAAGCCTCTATTTGAAAAAATACTTGTCTTATCCTCGAACAGATACTCGCTTTATTACTGAGGAGGAGTTTGATTATCTAAAGACTTACATCAAGAGCTATCAAGCCACTATCAGCTGCCATTTTGAGCCAGTTCATTTAGAGCCAAGGGAAAATTATGTTAATCCAGAAAAAGTGGCTAAAACAAGTCACTATGCTCTTATTCCAACCGAAAATATTCCTAATTTAGTGACTTTAAAACCAGATGAACGGTTAATCTATGAAACAGTCGTTCGCAGAACTCTCTTGATGTTTGCGGCAGACTGTCGTTATCAAACGACAACAGTTGAATTAGAGAATCAAGGACTCGTCTTTAAGACAAGAGGTAGACAAATGCTTGATTCAGGCTGGGCATCTTTCAGCCAACAGAAACTAAAAGGAGATGTTGAGTTACCAGATTATCGTGTCGGAGATCAGCTAGAAACAAAGACTACTATTCTTGAAGGTGTGACAAAGCCACCTAAGAGAATGACCGAGAGTCAACTCATCAGTGAGATATTACCGAAGTATGGTTTAGGCACGCAGGCAACGAGAGGAGCTATGCTGAAAACCATTCAGGATCGAGGCTATGTGACGAAGGATAAGAAAACAGGGCAGTTATTCCCAACTAATAAGGCCTATCTTTTGATTCATTACCTTTATGATAATGAATTTGCTAGCCCTGAAACAACAGGCGGCTGGGAATTATTTCTCTCTCAAATTGGAGAAGGTGAGATTAACCCACGTGAATTTGTGGATGCTATCAAAGAGAAGCTAACAGATCAAATTGTGGCTGCTAAGGAAAGGAGTGATTGAGTTGGAAGATGAACTGAAGACTCCTTATTTAGATCAGTATACGGATAATCTCTCAGCCAAGATTGCTCAAAAATCTAATGACTACCAAGTTTATGGTCGAGATAAAGAGGTTCAAGCCGTCATTATCTCCCTTCTCAGACGAACCAAGAACAATCCTATCCTAGTAGGAGAAGCAGGCGTTGGAAAAACAGCTATTGTCGAAGGACTAACGTTTGCGATATTGCGTGACCAGGTTCCAGATGCCTTGAAAGGCTTAACCATTCGTTCCCTGGAGCTTTCTAGCTTGATGAGTGAAGAAAATGGCGGTTTTATTACCAAGTTCAAAAAGATCATTGAGGAGATGGTGGCGACACGTGGCCATAACCTTCTCTTTGTGGATGAGTTTCATACCATTATCGGAGCAGGTAGTCAAGATGGCCAAGCACTTGATGCAGGAAATGTGATTAAGCCCGTTTTGGCCCGTGGGAATATTCAGATAATCGGTGCAACCACCTTAGATGAGTTCCATGATTATATTGAAACGGATCGAGCTCTAGAGCGTCGGATGCAGCCAATTATGGTAGACGAACCAACTATTCCACAAGCCATCACCATTATTGATCAGGCTAAAGGCATCTATGAATCCTTTCATGGAGTTGAAATTTCGTCTGAAGCTGTTCAACAAGCTGTCCGTTTATCTGTTCGTTATTTGACAGATCGATTTTTACCAGACAAGGCCTTTGATTTAATTGATGAGGCCTCCACGATTGCTTCATCTGAAGGAAAAAGTATTGTAACTGAAGAAGATATTGCCCAAGTTTTGAAGAATAAAACAGGGATTCCTGTCACAACGATTCTAAAAGGCAATCAGGAACGGTTGGAAGGTTTTAAGGAAAAGCTAATGGCACGTGTCAAGGGACAAGAAGATGCCATCGAGGCTATTGTGGATGCAGTAACCATCGCACAGGCCGGACTACAAGATGAAAATAAACCCATTTCTTCCTTTCTTTTTCTTGGGCCAACGGGTGTTGGAAAGACAGAATTAGCCAAGGCGATTGCCGAAGCACTTTTTGATGATGAAGATGCTATGATTCGTTTTGATATGTCTGAGTTCAAACAGAAAGAAGATGTAACGAAGCTTATCGGTAACCGTACAACAAGAACAAAAGGGCAATTGACAGAAGGCGTAAAACAGAAACCTTACTGCGTCTTGTTGCTAGATGAAATTGAAAAGGCACACAATGAGGTGATGGACCTCTTCTTACAAGTGTTGGATGATGGTCGCTTAACGGATAGTTCTGGCCGTTTGATTAGTTTTAAGAATGTGATTGTCATTCTCACGACGAACATTGGCGCTATGAAGATTATCAATAAGTGGGAGTTGAAGGGTAACTTTAAAGAACTGACAGATCGTGATCGACAACAATTTGAGAAGTCGATGGACAGCGAACTTCAAAATGAGTTTAGGCCAGAATTTTTGAATCGGATCGAAAATAAAATCATCTTCAACCTTTTGGAACGTGATGTGATTGAGAAAATCGCAGCAAAAAATCTATCTGAGATAGCAGACCGAATGAAATGCCAGAATTTAACACTTTCCTATGAGCCTAGTTTAATTCAATACCTATCTGATGTGGGAACGGATGTGAAAAATGGGGCTCGTCCTTTAGAGCGGTTAATTAAACGAAAAGTATTAGCGCCTATCTCAGCCAGAAGCCTCTCATTAGATAAAAGCAAACAGACCTACAACGTTCATTTATGGGTTGAGGGAGATGCACCAGATGGTCAACATCGAAAAGATTTGCGGCAAATTCAATTGGAAATTGGAGGAGAAGTGGATTCTCTTTTCAGCTGAAAAAACTTTTTCCTGTGACTTGTCCGCTTACTGCAGAGAATGTCATTATCCCTTACACTAATAATGTCAATAAAATAAAGGAGGATTTCTATGAAACACGAATTGACAAAAATGTTAAATGAAGTGAGATCTAAAGGCAAGGGCTATTTGCTTAGTCTCTCACTCTTTCTGTCAGGACTCCTGACCAATACTGCCTATGCGGATGACCCTTTTGCCAAAACGCAAAATTTGGCTCAACAGGGTATTACAAAAGTCCAAGGGATTGGTATTGTCACCTTAGGGGCTGCTGTTGTGATCACGGGTCTCATCTATGGCTTTGGCGGTCGTGAAGTAAAAGCTGCGATCAAAAAACACTGGGTAGCTATTGCGGTGTCTATTATTGCGGTTTCTGCTGGTCCAAGCATTGTTGAGTGGGGCTTTAACTTTGTGAAAGGTTAAGGTGGCTGCAATGGCATTTATCCCTTTTAGGAAGAGTCCTAAATGCGTGGTAACAGATGATTTATTTCTAGAAGTCACATGGGAAGATGGGAAATCTCCAGATGATGATAGCGAGCTTTTGGGGATTATTGAAGGACTAGATCAACAGTATTTAGATACTTTCCAGTATGCGATTGAAGAATCACTTCCTTATATGACCTTTCTTCAAGCAGAATTGCTTTTTCAAGCTTTACAGGAGGCTTATGGCAAATTCCAGTTGAAAAGAGTTGCGATTTGTCACTTAGAAGGCAAAGAAGCCGTGTCAGAAGGGGAAGTCTTTGCCAGCTCATTTATCATTGACCAAAGGCATGAAAATTTACTCTTACCATTGATTCAATCTATCATGACAGAGCCAGATTTTCAATCCTATACCTATCAAGAAAAACGAGAGTATTTTGTCAATCAAATTTACCCAGTTTACAAAAAAAGCCTGAGGATTCAAGAATCAGCACTACCTCTTTTCCCAGAAGAAGGTGAGCCAGTCTCAAGTGTTTTGCCACAACAGAAGTTAGTCCCAAGCCATTCTATAGCTGCACCATCAGTAGAACAGAAAGCACCTAAAGAACCGTCTCTGAAAAAGGTTTATATCCTCATGGGGCTTCTTGCAACATTAGTTCTTGGGGGGATGATTTCATCTGTGATCTCACATGCGCAACTGTCCAAACAGAAGGAACAAGTGACCTATCTTTATCAGGAACTAAAAGATACCCAAAACTTAGTGGATAAGGAACATCAAATAGATGTCTTCAGCCGCTACTTTTTACCGAATTATTATTCTGGTAAGAAGGAAAATTTGAAGGATTTTCTGTCAGATGGCGATGCCAAATACACTGTTCCAAAAGAAGGTACCTTGCAGTCAGTGATTCTTGAGAAACTGACCTATGACTCAAAAACAAAAGAATACACAGTGACCTATGTCCTATCCGTAAAAGAAGGAGACAAGGCTTCCAGTATTCGATTACGTTTTTCAGTTAAGACGTCTAAGTCTTCTAAATATGGCTATGTTATCACGACAGAACCTAAAGAATCTGACTATCTCAAAACTAAAGAATAGAAAAGGAAACATGAACATGAAAAAGAAACAACTCTTATCTGCACTGACATTGTCAACACTTGCTTTAGCTCAGGCTGGCTTAGTCTCAGCTGATGAAGTGTCTTCGGTGGATCCAAGCGCACCATCTACGGAAGTGGTCACACCCCCAACGGATATGACCCCTCCAGCTACAGATACTGGTTCTTCTGATGCTGGGACAACACAACCGACAGTTCCAGTAGATCCATCTACACCAAGCACACCGACAGAACCTAGCACTCCCACAGACCCGAGTACACCGAATCCCAGTGCTCCAACAGATCCAGTAGTGCCAACCAATCCCTCTACTTCAGGAACTTCTACAGAACCATCTGATAACAACGGAAACAATAGTCATCCAACAACGCCTGGAGCAACCAATCCGTCAACTAATGGAAATGGAGGGACTACCCCTACATCACCAAGCGAAGAGCCGAAGAATCCAGCTCCCATGCCAGAACCCAATCAGACCTTTGATCCGTTTGAAACGAACGGTGGTCAAACCGTTGTCGGTACTCAAAATAGTCAGGTAGTCGTACAACAAGCTGATGGCACAACTCAACTAGTCTCAGCCGAATCTATAAGTGGCACAACAAATGCAGATGGGACAGTTACCCTAACTTCAGCCTCAGGTGAAATGAAGACCTTACCTGAAACAGGAGAAGAAGCAGGTGGTCTCCTAAATTTACTTGGAACTATCATGCTGATAGGTTTAGGATTCCTAAAGAAAAAGAAAATCTTCTAAAGGAAACTCATTAGTTATTTAGACCGTAATGTCGTTAAACTAAAATCATAAAAAGAAAAGGATATTGAACTATGTTTAAACAATCAAAACAAACTGTAAACGGACACGGATTTTTCCGTAAGAAAAAATGGGCAAAAGGTCTTGTATCGGGTATTGCGATTGCAGGAATGGCAATCTTTTCCTCGAGCTTAGCATTGGCTGACGAAGTTACTACAGAATCAATTACTCCTAACACTGGGCAGGTAGCTAGTCAAACGGTTCTTGAACCTGCAAGCAAAGAGTTGACATCTGCTATTGATACAGCTAAAACAGCAGGAGTGACGGTCACAGAAGAAGCACCACAATCAGTCGCAAGTGCTGAAGAGGCGCATGCTGACTATGCTACACAAGCAAAAGAGATTGAAGCTGTGACAGCGAAACAAGAAGCAATCAATGCAGAGAATAAGGATTTACAGACAGCGCATGATGAAGCAGATAAAACAGTCTCAACTGTCAATAAAGAAGTAGAAGAGCTGACAAAAACTTATCCAAATGCTAAAGTGGAAGAGAAGCAGGTTGATTTTGGGAATGGTACAAGTGTAGCTGCTTATCAAGCAGGTAAAGCAGAAGCAGAGGCAACTAGTGCAGAAAATAAGCAGGCAGTAGCTACTTATTTGGCAGAGAAGGCAGAAGTAGATAGGAAGAATGCAGAAACAAAAGCAAAGGAAGAGGAACTTAAACAAAAGAATCTTGCTTCTGATGAAGGAAGTAAGTTATATGTGACGGGTGAATTTGACACAAATGCCAAAGGGCTAGATTACTATAAAAATATTAAGGTAACTAGCCTTGATAAAGAATCACACGCAGTTCAGTCTTTAGGTTGGCAGGATAACACTGCATTGGAGTCTCCTATTGGTTTGACTGTGACAAAGTTAGGCGAAGAAAATCGGGGTCTTGTAAAACTTTATTACAAAGTGGAAGATACAACAGTTGGAGATTCCTTTATCTTACGCAATGTTGGTAAAACGGTAGATGGAAAGAATATCAATGCTAAAGTGACTTTAACTCGTGCAAGTGCCTTGACAGATACTTCCAAGTCTCATTTTAAAATTGGGAAGACTATTGACGGAGGGGTAGCAGTCAATTATTGGAATTACGATCGCTTAGGGTTATCGTTTGACTATTTCGGAGACGATAATGAACCATTAAAATTAGTGCTAGCTTCTGTTATTGGTGATGTCGACTATGGACAAACTGCTTCTATCTCTTTTAAAGGGAATAGCTTACACTATATTAATCCAGAAGGCTCAGGATTAACGCCGAATGCTGATAAGAGTTTAAGTTCAGACAGTTCTTTAGTTGTCGAGGGCTATCAACATGCACCTCTAGGGACATTCCTAATGGCAGGTTCTTCTTCTACGGTTGATTATGTCCACACGACAGATTCGTATGCCTTAGTTGATGGGAAAGTTGGAGCCTATGTTGAATTTGCTTTATTTGGAACAAGTTCGTTTGTAGAAGTCGAGGAGTTTAAGTATTTAGATAATCCACAGTTGGTTTTAAAGACAGTGACTAACCCTCCTAAAGCTATTCTGAAAGAAAATCTAGCGACTAACTACCATTTGAATACTTATGTTCGTCCCTTAACCGTCTCAAAAGATGTAGTCAATCTTAGTGGGGTCTCTATCAATGGTGGAGATTTGAAAATTGGGGAGAAAGCAATCTATACTCTTCAGGGGGCAAAAGTCTTTGCGAATGGCAAGGACAAACTTGTCAAGTATGATTTTGAGGACAATTTAGATATTGAGCATGACAAGTATCTTGATTACAAAATCTACGCTTTCACACTTATCACACTCACGGACGGCACAATTCTTGAAAGTATGGCTGATTTGAAAGACTTTGCTAAACAAACCTACGATAAAGCGACAGGTCGTTTCTACGTCTCCCTTAATTCAGACTTTTTAGCAAGAGTTTCAAAAGATAGTGATTTTCAAGCGGCTGTCGACATTTTGTTTGAACGTATCAAAACAGGCGATGTAACTAATACTTTTAATAATTACTTAGCCTTTGAGGATACAGAGGGCAATGTGACAGAAGTACCAGTTTTATCAAATGAAGTCATCACTCATACGCTAGAAGAACCAGAGGTACCAGAAGCTCCAAAAGCTCCTGAGAGCCCAAGTCCAATTTCTAATATCCCAGTTCAATCATCGGCTGTTCTCCCAGAGACAGGCGATGTAGGAAGTATTCTTGGTATCATTGGGGGAATGTTGATTTCTGGACTGGGGCTTGCGGGTATTTGTAAACGTAAAGCGAACTAAGTACATGATTATTGGAAGGACATTGTTATGCAAGAATTTATTGCTTATGGGCGAGTTTCGGATATTCCAGCAGATGCCCTTGGAAAAACAACAAATGGTTATACAAGTTTCAAATTTGATTTTGTTTGTGACTCAAGTCAACTTGATCAGGATAAAAAACCAGTTCCTAGTTTTTTCCATGTGCAAGTGTATGGAAAACAAGCTGATGTTATGAGTCAAAGTCTGTCAAAAGGATCACCTATCCTAATAAAAGGAGAAATTATTCAACGAGTGTATATGAATAAAGAAGGTCAACGTCGAACGTTTCAGTATATTGCACCAGACCAGTTCAATGGGATTACTTTCCTTGAAAGCAAGGAGGCTGCTACTAAACGGAAACAAGCACAAGAGCTTCCTTTTCAGCCAGCATTTTCTTCATCAGCTTCAAAGTATCCAGAACCAATAGATGCGGATGAACCCTTTTAGAATGAGAGTAATCACTTAAAACAAATAAAACCAGTATTTGATTTTGTATCATTTGCTGGTTTTGTTGTGTAATATGGCATTTATTAGGTTAGATTATATTAAAAAATGTTGATAGATGACAGTATTTTTATGATATAATATAGTAGCTTAATAATTTTTAATATTTATTGAAAAACGAGGTATGATTTTGAAAACAGAGCGGGTTGTTTTTTGGGATAATGTAAAAATGTTTTTGATTATCTCAGTTGTTGCAGGGCATATGATTCAAGGGGCTGTAGACTTTTCAGATGTTGCAAAAACGTTGTTTATATTTGTTTATTCGTGGCATATGCCTTTATTTATTTTTATCTCCGGTCTATTTCAGAGTAACAAAAATCCAATTCAAAAGATCGTGTTTTATTGTAGTATTGGATTTTTACTCAAAATTTTGAACTTATTCCTTAGCGTTTTCCTTGGTAATTCACAACCAACGTTTGATATTTTGGGAGATGCAGATCTACCGTGGTTCATGTTTGTATTAGCAATTTACACAGGTATATTTTATATTTTGCGTAATCAAAATAAGAGATATTTACTGGTTGCAACGATTGTTTTGGCTTGCTTTACAGGTTATGATAAGAATATTGGTGATTTTCTATACCTTTCTCGAGCTATTGTGTTTTCTCCATTCTATATAGCTGGTGCATTGTTTAATGGGCAGAATTTTTTGGAGTTAAAGAAAAATAGATTATTCGTGGCAGGCGGTTGGCTGGTATTCATAGGATGGTTGCTATCTTGTTATGTTTGGTTAGATGCTATTTATTTTTTACGACCGCTGTTCACAGGAAGAAATCCCTTTTTAGATACTATGGCATTATCTGGTCTATATTTAAGGATATTGACGTACCTTATATCGTCTATTTTAGGGTTAGCGATATTATTGATTGTTCCAACAAGAAAAATAGTTCTGACAAGGATAGGACGATATTCCATTAATGTCTATTTTTGGCATTCAACAGTATATATTTTATGTGGTAAATATCTAGGATTTTACGCCTTATTCCAATCAAGCCCTATGGGGAAGATCGTATACTTACTATTAGCGGTTCCTATATCTTTATTAGTTTCCTATTGGAAATATCCAGTTGATTCTATTAGGAAATATTGTTTTTTTAAAAATGCTACTGAAGACAGAGGATAATGAGGTATTTTACTGAAGATAAGAAAGACAGAATCTGTAAATTAGGTTCTGTCTTTTATCTGCAGTAATTGTATGAATTGGGAATCTTTAATTTTGACTTGTCCCCTTAACGCAGAAAAATCAATTATCTCTTACACTAGTAGTATATTCATAACAAAATTGGAAAGGAACATTATTTATGACAAGAAAACAAATAGATGACCAGTCTGATGATTTGATGGCTGACTCACTTCAGGTTGAAAACTATTTGAAACAAGGTCGAAGCTGTCATCGATGGACGACTCACCTAGGAATAGAGCAGGGCGTTTGTTCTTATTTGGAACGCTATCAACTTGCTTCCCCTCAGCTACAATTTAAGATCTTTCTTTTTTCTAGTTTCTATGGAAAGAAGATTAACCATTTTTTAGAAGAAATGCGAGGTGAACAGTATGTTTAGTTGGTTAGAAATCATTTATTACACACTGATTCAACTAGCGAAAGTTAACCGTCTCAATGCTTTTCTATTGCTTGCCTTCTTGAGCTATCTTTGTTATCAGGGAATAAGATTGATTAGGAAACCTCTGTCTCATCTTTTTCAGACGATAAAAGGTCTTATCGAGGGTAGAAAAGTGATGAAGGAATATATCAAGGATAAGAGAGAGGAGCTAGTTTATTTTTGGAAATATCGTCATAACTTTGACTGGAAAGCAAGCATTAAAGAAAAAGGTAAGCAAGTATGGAATCTTATCAAGCACCTTATGATTATTTCTCCGGCATTCGTATTCCTTTTATTTGGGAATCTTATCTTTCGTCTCATCTATAAGATTCCCTTTGTAAAGCGAGATAGGAAACGGTTTGATAAAGAGATGAGACCCTTGCTTTACTTTAAAAACTATCGTAGCTTTATTTTTATGGGAATAGGATTCAATTTCATTGCCTTTATTCTAACAAATTATTTAGTAACAGTTTTGAGGGCAGCTATTCGTTTCCTTTATTTTTCAGTAGTGAGCTTGAGGGATAGTAGTCAGATTGCTACCTTCAATGTAGATAGCTTGTTAATTCAGAATTTATTAAATGCTAGGGTGTTTGTAATAGCCCCCATTCTAGCAATACCAATCTTTCTGTTTGGTCTAGTGATTGCTTGGAGATCAGCCTGGGTAAACTTTGAACAATATCGTGATTATAATCACAACGAGGAAGGGGATGATCGTTTTGCGACCGTTAAGGAAATTCATCGGCAGTATAAGAAGATTCCAAATAAGACAGAGATTTATCCAGGAGAGGGAGGAGTACCCGTTCTGCACGAGACTAGAAATAATCTAGCAGGATTGACTCTTGGATCCCAGATGCTTTGGCAAAATCGAACCTTTAGTCGCTATATGACCAATGCAGAAAAAATATTAGGTATCTATGCTAGCGCTTCAGGAGACTACTACATTGATGACAGTACTACCAATGTGCTTGGTATCGGGATGATCCGCTCTGGTAAAGGTGAAGGACATATCACAACGACAATAGACATCAATAGCCGTGCTGAAATTCAGCCCTCTATGGTTCTAGCTGATCCGAAGGGTGAGCATTATCAGTCATCTTATAAAACCATGCGTCGACGTGGTTATGACGTCAATGTCCTTTCCTTCCAAAACATGGACTGGTCCATGTCTTACAATCCCCTAGCTCTTGCGATTGCGGCAGCTAAAAAAGGCTATTATGAGATGACCCAGACAAGGGTTAATGCGGTAGCTGAAGCTATTTATCGTAAAACGAAACCTGGTGTCGGTAACGGAAATGCTAAATACTGGGAAGATACCTCCATTTCTCTCTTTAATGCAATTGCTATGGCTTTGATTGACCGATCTAATGAAACATTCAAGAATGGTGAAACGGATGCCTGGGACACAGTAACGGTTCGTAATATTGCTAAATTCCTAACAGATTTAGGATCTGAAGAAGTCTTTGTTAATGACTTTGGTGAAATCGTTGAGAATCCAGACCGTGATCAGCAAGTTAAGAAAAAATCGAAAATCACGGTTTACTTTGATAATCTTCGGAAGATTAATCAGGAGAAGTTTTCTAAATTTAGAGATATGGCTGACCTCAACTTCAGGTCATCTGACTTTGCTTCAGAAGAAACTAAAGGAAACGTCTTCTCTAGCATGATGAGTGGGATTAACCTCTTTTTGCAAGACAATATCGCCAAACTCACATCTAAAAATTCTATTGATTTGGAATCGGTTGGTTTCCCACGTCGCCTGTCAATTAAGTTCCGTTCAAGTTCCAGCGTTGCCATGCGCAATGAGTTTGCTTATAAGACGGCTAAAATCAGTATCACTAGCCAGACAGCTTGGGGTAAAATGACAAGACAAGTTACTCACGTGGATGCAGCGACAGTTCTTATCGATGGGGACGGCTATCTGAATTATGTGATTGCACCAAAACTTCCTGATCAATTCTTCGTAACTATTGATTTTGATCATAAAAACAATGGTGATTCAAGTATTCGTCACAAGGTTTTCCAATTCTCAGCTGAAAAAATCTATCAGAAACGTGGTAAGGTGATTAAACTTGATGAGTATACGAGAAAACCTGTACTGGATCATATCAAGGTTACGGTTTTAAATAAACAAGAGGATAACCTTCTTCAAGAAGAAGATATTGATTTAGTTTATTCAGACAATCCCAAAATCATTTACTTGGTGACACCACCCAATCGGACAGAATATAACAGTATCGTTTCGCTGTTCCTGGATCAGTTATTTAATGCTAATTTTGAGCTAGCTCTTTCAAATGGTCGCAAGTGTGTTAATAGGATTCTTCATATCCTTGATGAGTTTACCAATATTCCTGCCGTTCCACATATGGATACCAAGATTTCAATTGGTCTTGGCCAAAATATTCTTTACTACCTTTGGATTCAAAACTTGGAACAACTGGTTGATAAGTATGGTGAGAACACTGCTGCAACTATTCAAGACAACTGTTCGCTTAAAATCTACGTGAAATCTACTTCTGATAAGACCAATAGTCGCTTTAGCAAGGATTTAGGTTCACGAACCATTACACGTCGGCGACGTTCAAGTAATATATTAGATGAAGCCAATCCAAATGTATCCATTGAAAATCCTAGGCAGGAACTACTGGCACCGACACAGTTGGCCAAATTGCAAGGAGGAGAAGCGGTTATTCTACGTGGGGTGAAAGATCGAGACAATGCAGGTCGCAAGGTGACGACAGATCCAATCTTTTTACATGAAAAGACAGCTTTCCCTTATCGCTACATGTTCCTTCAAGACGAGTTCGATCACTCTATGACTTTAGCGGATATTCCAGTAGAGAGCGACCATAGAGAACTTGATCTTCAGGATATAGCTGTAGGGGCACAAAGTACCTTTACAAAGATTATTGACTGGCGACAAGCCCTGACTGACCGTATGAGGACAAATGGAGAAACGCCTCAATTGGCGACGAGAAAGCAACAATCGAAGCCTCTCGCTCAATCTCAGTTTACTTCTTCAGCTGATTTAACTCATGCTGCGATAGCAGCAGTCTTTGACGAGGAAGACGATGACGATGGTTTCTTCGTGGACGATGTTATCTAACGAGATGACCAAAAAGTTATATAATAACATGTATAAACGATTGCCTGAAAATCAGTTTTCTGATATAATGAAAACAAGAAAACTCAAGGAGAATGGATGATGAACATGAAAAAGTGGTTTGGTTTCCTAACCCTCGGACTAGCCCTTATTATGCTTGTGGCTTGTGGGCAAAAGTCAACGGAAGATATTGTAAAAAATGATCTTCAAAACTCTTATACAGGAAGTGCAGAACTAAGGGCTTACGAAAGTTTTTTTAATAGTGGCGGAGATACACTTTCTTTTGATAAAAAAGATAGTAGTATTACTAATTCGAATGGTGAAAAAGTATATTTTAAAATGGTTTCTAAAGCAGATTTACCATCATCTGCCTCGGGAGCTTTGACCTCTTTGGAAGATGAAGTTAAGAACTCAGAGAACTTTACAATAGCAATTAGCAGTAAGAAAGAAAAATTAGATACTTCGGATGCTTATTTTCAAATTTCTCTTTCGGATGGCGGTAAAAAAATTAGAATAATTGAATTACGTCGCAATCATTTTGCTGAAGGTGGATTCTATGATTTCTCAGGTGAAGCTAAATAAATGAAAAAGTCTCATATGTGAGGCTTTTTTGATGTTTTCCTGTGACTTGTCCGCTTACTGCAGAGAATGTCATTATCCCTTATGATGAAGGTATCATAAACAGAAAGTAGGTACCTTCAGTTGACATACGACACTTATTCAGATTTGGTCAATGCCCTAGAAAAAGGATTTCTAGATATTAATGGCAAGACCAACGGGAATATTACAGGAGAGAATGCGGAGAAGATGGCTTCTTTTTACAAATATTGGAGCAACTACCTGGATTCGACCCCAGCCTTTCTCTCTTTCTTGGCTTATATTCCAGGCAGTATTGCTAAAGCCTTATACTCCATCACCGTTAGTCTGGAACATGTTTTTAATAACATGTTCAAACTTTTTGGACTTTTTGGCTACTTAGGGGATAGTAACACCGTCATTGGTCAATTCTTTTACTGGTTTCAGGTGATTGGGACGACTCTATTTACCTTGATTTTGGTGGTCAGTGCTATCACGGGTGTTTTCACGAAACCGGTCAAGTATAAAGGCGTGATTACCAACTTCTTGCTGGTCACCATGGTAACCGCCGCCTTACCATTGGCCCTAACAACCATTTCTTCTGTCGTTGCTCAGGATGCCATGAACATTCAAACGGTCTCTAGTGAAGCGCCAGAAGGCAGTAAGCACTATTCCTCTTTAGCCATCCAGCCGATGAAGAACAACATTGTGGATCTTAAAGTCTTGATTGACAATGACTTTTCAACGGAACTCTTTCCACTGGATAACTTTGGCTATATCAAACCACCCAAAGAAGGCTCAACACCTGTTAATAAGATTACGGATAGTGCCGATAAGCGGGATACTACTGATTTTGCGACACGGATTGATTTTGGAGCAACCTATGGTGCATCCAATACAGACTTATTGCAAGAACTAGAAGATAATCAACAAACAGGATTAAAAGGTTTATTTCTTCATCGATTGAACGCCAATCAGACTGGGGTTGAAACAATTAAGGAGCATCGAGTTGTTGGCGAATTAAACGCTTTTGAACCTGTTTATATGCGTTACAAGGTCAATTGGATTGGGATGTTTATGCAGTATATCATCTTGATTGTCTTGTTGATTTCTATGTCAATTAAACTGGTGAAATCCGTCTTTGATATTGTGATTCAAGCGATGATTTCACCGCTACAAGGCTATTCTTCCTTATCCAACTCTAAGAAGTATAAAGAGCTATTACGAACCATGGGTGGCGCTTTGGCAGGTATTTTCTTTGAAGTGGTGATTATGCGAGTGACTCTTGAAATTTGTCGAGATTTGCCAACCCTATCGGTATCGGCAGTAACCAAGCTCTCAGGTGGTTTCTTTGATGGCTTAAGCATGTGGGAACAGTGTTTGGCGGCTTGTCTCGTTTATATTGGTCTTTTCTTTGCGGCCATGCAAGGCGTTTCGATGATTGAGCGTTGGCTTGGTGTATCAACAGGTCACAGTGATACGGCCCAACAGTTAATTGGTGCCATGATGGCTGGTCAAGCTTTTGCGACTGGAGCTGGAGCTGCTGGAAATCTGGCCATAGGGGCAGGACAATTTGGTATGAATATGGCTAAGAAAGCGCCAGGAATGGTCGCAGGAGGAAGTAAGGTACTCGGCAATAGCTTAGCTGTAACTGGAGGCGGTATCCGAGGGGCTTGGAATGCAACGAGAGATCAAGGATTAGCCAATACTGCTAAAGGTGGCCTCAGTAACATGTACAGTGCTGCCGACCTGATGGGGAAAGAAGCTATTGGGAAAGTCAAAGATTTTGCAGGAGGCATCGCTAATCATATTGATCAGAAAGAACAAGCTGGCCATGATGCGGTGTATCGCGGATTGAAAGATCATAGTTTTAAGGATTATCCTCAACCTGTTTCGCCTTATGATCCAGATGCTTCGGCAGGATTTGATAATTCTGGAACAATCTCAGATGAAACTGGTTCCTCTGGTGGCGGGATTACAGACCCTACGGTATCTTCTACAGAGCCTTCAGGAGAAGCGTTCTCTGGTGTTAGTAATCCGACAGAGCTTTCAGGAGAAACGCCTCTTTCCAATGTAAGTCAGGATGCTCCTAAAAAACCGAAAACAGATTCTTCAGCGAAACGAAACCTCCAACACTCCATGCACCAAATGAACTATATGAACCAACAAATGCAGCAGTCAGCTCAGCGGATGCAAGGCCAATCCCATATCAGAGGGGCTGAAGTGGATGAAAGCGATGAGTAAGCCCTATGATAGATTTGGCAGGTAAGGTTATTGTGATTACAGGAAGTTTACGTCCGATGACAAGGCAAGAAGTGATTGTCTTCTTAGAAAATCAGGGAGCTGTTGTTCAAGGCTATGTTTCTAGCCAAACGGATATTTTATTGGCAGGTCATAAGCAATTAGATCTCTTTGAACCAGATAAACGTTCTAAGAAGTATGAAGCAACTCTATCCCGAATATCAACAGGTCAGCCAATCATGATTTTGTCAGAAGAAGCATTTTTTAATATGGTAAAAAGCTCTCAAGTGTGATAGGCAGTATTGATATTTACGTTTTTTCAAAGAAAGGCAAAGTATTAACATGGTATATACTATGTTAATAGAAACAAGTCTCAGGCTAATCTTGAGGCTTTTTTGTACATAAAGATAGATAACTTTTTATATAAAATGAGATTTTTAACCATCAGCTGGAATTGATTTGTCCGCTTACTGCAGACAATGTCATTATCTCTTATGATGGAAGTATCAATGAAAAGGAGTTGATTAGAATGGATGAAAAATACGGTGTCCCACGGGACATCTACGCTAAAGTCAAAATCATAGGATTAGTAATGGCTGATATTGTATTTGTAGGCGGGTCAGCTGTAGCCGCTGTATCCGTTGGAACGAGGATTTTTCCAACCAGTCAGTGGCCGCAATTACTGGCTTTTGTGGTGCTCACACCGTTAGTGTGTCTGTACTTAGTTTTACCAACCAATGGTGGGAAGAAGAATTGGCAGAGCATGTTTCTCTTTTTTAGAAGACGACGCAAACGTTATGTCAGCTTGAATTACCAGAGAAGGGAGAAGGGTTAATGGCCATTAAACAAACACAAACTAAGCCAAGTGAAAGACGATCATTAGGACGAAAACAAGAGAGTAAGAAAGACAATCAGGCCTATTTTGACCTCCATTCTTGCGTAGAATTACTGGATGTCAAATCCATCATTGATAATCGCCAAGCCTATATTCAATTAGTCGATTATGGTTATCTTCAGCTGATGGAGATTCCAGGAAAGGATTTAGGGTCACTCTCTTACAATGAAATCAGACGGACTATTGATAACTTTGAAAAATGGTTAACGGACTTTAATACCGATATTCAGATTGAAACAACGACCCTACCAACCAATACGGATACTCAGATAATGGATCTCCGTCACCATTTGAGTCTGGTTCGTCAAGAAAAAGCAAAGCTATTGCCTGACTCACGTCGCTACTTGCAATTGCTGGATCGTGAGAGGATTCTCAGACAGGAGCTTCAGGTGGAAGAGAGCATCCAACAAGAAATCTATAATACTGAGTTTATTCTATGGCTCTTTGCGCCAACGACAAGCGAGTTAGACGATCTGGTTCGTAAAGCCAAGTCTTATGGCAATAATGATTTTGTCCCTCAAGACATTACCCGAATCAAGAAGGAACAAATCCTGAAGCAATTTAACAATATGAATGAAAAAGTGTAAGGAGGAGCGTCATGCCAGAATTATCAAAACGCAGACAGAGACAGCTAAAAGCACAAGGTTATGATTTGGCTTTTCTCAGTCATATTCAACCACAAGGGAATATTGATTTCAAGAAAGACGACCGCTCCTGGATGAGTGGTGATGGTCATCATACGGTTCTTCATTTTTACGAATACCCTTCAGAAGATTTAGATTGCTTTTGGCTGTCGGATCTGATGTTGATTCCAGGAACCCGTTCGTTCTTATCCTTGTATCGTGCCAATAATAAAGAGCTGAAGCAGGAAATTAAGGATGCGATTGAGGAAAAATCAACACGGATTACAGGCAATAGTAAAATCGTTGATAACCAACAAGAATTAGATGAAATCAAGGATCTGACTCAGCTGGATCGAGAGATCACCAAGAAGAACATCGCCATGTTAGGAATGTATGTGCGCAACTATTCGTCAGCCTCGACAAAAGAAGCCCTTTTTAAGAAGGTAGAGGATATTAAAGATAAGACGTCTAACTTCAAGTCAACGATTCTCTCAGGAGAGTTGGATTTTGAATACCATGCACCATTCATACCAGCTCAGTATCAAATTGATTTGCCTAATCGTAGACGTGGGATTCCCATTCGAGCGCATGACCTAGCAGGTGGCTACTTCTTTAATCATACCAAGCTAGAAGACCAGCGAGGAGTCTATATGGGCTGGACCCCAACTAAAGGTGCAGTTAATTTTAACTTTCTAGAACGGGATGATCGTAGGACGCGTTCCTTTATGATTCTTTCGGGCAATCCCAAAATGGGGCAACGCTCTTTTCTTTTAAAACACACTGACGGACTCTATGCCAAGGGGAACTATATTCGTAACTTTGATGCCAACGGGACATTCCTTGATCAAACTAGGCAACAATATGGGCTCATTTTAGACTTATCAGGAGAAGCTAATCGGATCAACATTTTCCAGGTCTTCCCAACGGTAACCAATGAAGAAGGAAGCGAAATAGACAAGAAGAAATCGTATAACCTGCATATCCAGAAACTCAAGAGTATTTTCAAATTACTCAATCATGAAGTAACAGGGGATGATTTAACGACCTTCGGGGATATGCTGAATGAGTTTTATATTGAAGAAGGTCTATGGGCACGCAACCCTAAATTGAACCCAGAAAAGTTAAAAGCGACAGATTTGGTGAATGAGGAGTATCCAATTTTGTCAGATTTTATTCTGTTTGCGGATGACTATAAGCGTAGTCTGATGTCGCAGAGTAATCCTGATGATCTTGAAATTAAATCGGTCAATCGTATTTATAAAACTTTCAATGAACTATTAACCACAAATGCCGAAATGTTTGAGGGGACGACTGAGTTTCAGGATATTTCGTCGGAGCAGGTGGTAACCTTTGACTTTTCAGGTCTAAAAGGGACACCTCACCTGCTAAATGCCCAAATCTTTTCCGTCCTCTCCTTGGTCTCAGCAGATATTGTCAACAACGGCAAGCGCTGCAAACAACTCCTCAAAGCGAATCCAAATCTAACGGAGATGGACATGGAACATTATATTGTGAATATCAGTGAAGCGCAGACTCTTATTAATCCAAAGTATGAAAGCAGTGTGGCGTTACTAGCAGATATGATTGATTCCATGGGGGAAAACTTTGCGGGGGTTGTGTTATCTGTTAACTCACTGAGAGGGATTCTATTCGAGTCAGGAGCAGGAAATCATAAGGACCCTTACGTCACAGCGGTGCAGCGTATCTTTGGACTCATGCAGTACCGTGTGTTTGCGCAGACAGACGAGACAAGTATTCCCTTACTTGCCAATGCTCTAGCAGGTTCCATGAATCAATCTGAACTAGAGACTTTACCACGTTTAATTAAGGGGCAGTTGTTTATGAACATTGCAGGAGTTGGAAATCTCGTCTTTAACCAGCAATTATTAACTCCAGAAGTACAACGCTATGGTGGTATCCAGTAGAAAGAAAGGAACGTTTTATGTCACAAAAGAACAAGCAACTCGGTTATTTTGGCCGTAAAAAACAGGCGTTTGATGAGTATGTGTTGGTCACGAAGGCTAAGATGAAAGCAGAACGGGATTATTTTGCTTCGGAAGGGGAATCTGATTCAAAGCGTTTAGCTGCTCAAAAGGCACGTGATCAAGAGTTTTTAGAAAGTCTGAGGAAGGTAGGGGTTGGCTTTATTATTTTCTTAATCTTCTATGCCCTTATCCGAACGATTTTAGGTTTATGGTAGAAAGAGGGCTGAAGTGAAAAAAGTTGTTTTTTTGAAAATAATACTGCCACTCGTCTCTGTTGTCTTTCTGATGAGTGTGGGTGTTACCATTCTAGCGGGTATTCTAGGAGCTGTTCGTAGTTCACAAACGAATTGTATGACAGAGGTCTCCAGCTCAACTTCAACAAATCCCTCTATTTCTTCAGATGATGGATCCATTGATTCCTTTGTCAAGGAACACAAAGAAGCCTATATTCTCTCTTGGAAAGCAGGCGGCTTCTTACCGTCTGTCTCCATAACACAGACCATGATTGAAAATGGTTTTAATTTCTCCAATCCTAATGGCACCTCGTTTTGGCAAGCCCATAATATGGGAGGGGTTAAAACCTCCAGCAAGAGTAACTTTCCTGTCACGATTGCGACCTATGGGGAAGAAAGTGTTGACTTATCAGGAACCAAACCAGGAGCCAATGTTGGCGATGGGACAGGTGGCGCCTATACCTGGTTCTCAAGCTATGATGCAGGGATTGTGGGGAAGGCTGAGTTTATGGCTCACCAAACCCTTTATACTAAAGCTATCAATAATACTGATGGCGTAGCCACCCTCTCAGCCATTGCGGATGGCGGCTGGGCAACTGCTGGTGATTATAAAGCGAAGTTGACGGCGATGTATCAGACACTTGGGAAGAAATATGAGTGGCTGGATAAAGAAGCGATTAGTGTTCATGGAGAAAAGCCCTATCAGGCCGAAACAGCTTCACCTGGAGATAGTGGTCCATCTGATACCTTTACCAGTCATCAGAGTAAAGAATGTAGTGATTCATCTTCAAATGGTGCTACTGATGGAACAGGTCAAGTGCCATCTGATGCGACTGCCTGGGGCTACGGACCAGATAATCTTCCAGAGAGTTTGAAACAATACATTATTGATCCCAAAACGCTTGGTATGGCTTATGCCAGTTCCTCTGGATGGTATCATCCAGGGAATGATTATCTAGCTGGTCAATGTGTGAACCTAACCATTAGTCTCGGAAATCACCTCTGGGGGCATTCAGGATCTGTTAGTGGAAATGGGAAAGACCAAGCGGCTGCATGGGCTAATATCTTTGGGAATGGTGTTAAAACGACACCTAAGAAAGGCGCTATCTTCTCGACTCAGAATGGCGGCGGTGGCTATGGCCATACAGGAATTGTCTGTCATGTCTTTGAAAATGGCTCTATCCTCATTGTGGAACAAAATACGCCGTTATCAGGTGCAGATTATTTCAAAAAATCTTATACATGGAATTACCGTATTTGGACACCAGAACAACAAAAAGCAGAAATCACGACCTTTGCTTATCCAGACGGTAAAGAGCCTAAACTCGGAAAATAAAAAGGAATACATCAATGAAAGAATGGATGAAAGAAAATATGATCTTTGTGATAGTGGTTGGCTTATTACTTCTTTTTTCAGGAATAGCTGTTTACAGAAATTTCACCAGTAACAACTCTGAAAATGCTCAGACAGAACACACAAGACCTTCAGAGTCTAAATCTTCTTCAGTAGCTGAGCCTGAGACGGCTGACGAGAAGAACTATCGAACGGCCAAATTGAAGTTGGAACATCCTTATACAGAAAGCAGTGAGGAGCAGAAACAACAAGTGGTCAAAGCCTTTGAGGAGGCCATCAAGGCCATTCATCATGCTAACCATCTGACAGAGGTCAAAGGGACGTTAGATAATCACTTATCCATGAGTCAAGACGGGATGATTCAAACATTAGCAATGGTCATTCTAGTGAATCAGTATCATTATCAATCTTCTAAACTAGAGGTGACGACGTCAGATAATGATGATGTTGTCCAATTTCTGATTGTTTTAACGAAGGACGGAGAGGATAATTGTTATTTTATCGGAAACTTCAATACGACGGTTAATCAAATTCAGCTGAAAAGCTATGTTGGAAGTAATATCGGTGGCACTTTTGGATAGTTAATAAGAAACAGATACACAAAAAGTTATATAACTATTTATGTATTTTTTATTGACAATCATTATTATTTAAGATAGAATAGAGATATAAAAAGTTATATAACTATTTATCTAATAAATGATGGTTGAGGGAGGAGCCTATGAAGATTCAAACAACAAATTTGGATAAGGGTGGTGGCGGAAAAAGTAGCCAAACCTACAATGAAGCAGACTGGTTGTCCAGAGTTATGGGGAAACGTGTCTTGTTGATTGATGGGGCTAGAGAATGTAATTTAACGCATTCTTTTGATGTGACGAGTGATAAAACTATCTATGATATTTTTACAACAGGTGAGTATGAAATCTGCCGTATCAACGATAACCTTGGTTTAATTCGTGGTGATGAGCGATTAACTGATGAGCAACTCGATTTATCCAGTCGAAATAATAAGTATCTTCAGCTTTTTATGTGGTTCAGTGAGCATTATGAAGAGTTAGCCGAACAGTTCGACATTATCTTGATTGATACGCACAATGACGAGAGTTTAGTAACGGCTAACTTTATTGCCGTTTCAGATATTGTGCTGGGCGTTACAGACGCCTCAACGAATGGCTTTCGTGCCTGGTTAGCTCTTAAAAAGTTTGTGGACTATATTAAGAGTGAAGCGGTTGAGGTCATCACAAAGAAAAGTTATGTGAAAGCTGAAGCTTATCTTATTGGCAATAAGATTGAGTATTACGGTAACAACGTGACAGAAACCTGTAAGCAGTTTTTGGATGTTGTTCAGGAAGATGATGCTTACCTAGGTTCTATTCAGAAGAAAGAACTGGTGGCTAAGAGTTTGGTGATTAACCAAAGTGTTTTTGAGCAACGTGACTATATGACAGACAAACAAAAACAAGATCATCAGAAGTTTTATGATAATATAGAGTACGTCTATCAAAATATCTTAACAGTACTGGAAGGAGGGGCAGCCTAATGACAGAGAATCGCTTTGCCCAACTAAAAGAAACCTTTGACAAGGAGTCACCTAAACAACGTCCAAGAAAGCCACGAAAAGAGGCGGCTCAAAAGTCACCTGATAGCTACGATAAAAAGGGCCGTTATCCCTTTTCGTTACATTATGATGTCCGCTATGAGAAACTAGAAGAATTAGTGGCCTATCATAGAGCAAAGTCTGCATCAGATTATCTGGAGAGATTGATTCTTCAAGAATGGGAGAAGATGCAGCGAAAATTAAAATCTAAATAAAGATAGACTATGAGGGAAAAGTAAAGGAGATACGATGATTATTTTTGTTTCCATTAAAAAATTGGTTCAGACGTTTTGGTGGTTGATTGCAGCAATAATACTATATATTCTTTACCAATCTATTGGATTAAGCATGTTTTTCTTGCTTGTTCTTGGATTATTAGCGTTAAAGTTTTTCCCTGCATTATTCTTACCTATTTTGCTGGTTGCTATAGGTGTCCATTTCTCAGGTGGCTTTTCTTTCATTGCAGACAGTATTGTCTGGGGATTTGGGTGTCTTGTTTCATTACCTATTTGTTTTGGTTTTGTGGAGAGTGTCCGTACTTCCATTGAGCGAAAGAGGCAGGAAAGCAAATAGCATTAGAGGCGTTATCCTTAGGATAAGGTCTTTTTTGGTGCAAAATCAAAAAAATTTTGAAAAGCTGTCAATAAATCTTTAAAATAGTTCTCGTTAAGCTAATTTAGAGGAGATATGTGATGACAATCTTTGATGAACGAGACTTAAAAGAACAACTAATTGCACAAAATGCGACAAATTTCTATGAGTTTGTCTCTAAATATGATGATCAGATGGTTTCAGTTATGAAGGCTAGAGGTTACACTTGTATCCATTCTATGGAGCGCACAGTTGCTTTTACCTTTGGAGAATTTACTTTTCGCCGTCGTCGATGGAAAAAGGGAAATCAGTGGGTTGTACCTGTCGACGAAAAATTAGGGTTGAAAAAGAATGTTCGGTTCTCCTGGGAATTTATGTATCAAATTGCCTGTCTTTCTACAATGATGCCTTATGATAAAGTTGTCAAGACTATTCAGATGGTTTATCATATTGTGATTACAAAACCGACCGTCGTTAAAGCGGTTAAACTTTGTCATCATTTACTCAAGGACCGGGAAGAGTATCGATTTTTTGAGGAAGAGATTCCTGTTGATAAAAAGCACGTTGATGTTATTTATATTGAAGGAGATGGGGTGATGGTCAAAGCTCGAGGAGAAGAACTAGATAATCAAAATGTCGATTTATCTCATTTTGTAGTACATACAGGTAGTCAGAAAGTAGGGAGCAATCGTTTTGAGTTACAGGATAAAAAAGAATTTGTGTCGCTTGACAATCGCTTGATTCGTGAAAAAGTATTGGACTATCTTTACAATCACTTTGAGATTGATGAGTATACTCTACTTATTACAAATTCAGATGGAGGTCATGGCTATACCCCTTATGTTTTTAAAGAGATTGCTAAGGCGCTCAAAGTGAAGCGGCACGAGCATTTTTGGGACAAATATCATGTCAATCAAAAGTTAAAGTCCTTTTTCAAACTTTATTCAGAAGAGCTTCTGGATAGTGCTTTTCAAGCCATTAAGCAACATGATAAAGGAAAGCTACGAACTGTTTTAGATACGACAGAAGCATTGGTTTTAACGGAAGAGGAATTCGAAGTCTTTGAAACCTTTAAAAGAAAGTTGTTTAATAATTTTCAATATACTAAACCAGCTGAATTGAGAGGCCTCCATCATGCAGGGATTGGTGTGATGGAAAGCCAGCACAGAAAAATTACCTATCGGATGAAGAAGCGGGGTATGTATTGGACAATATGGGGGGCTGAGACAATGAGTCAAATGATTGTCTTGGCTTACGAAGGACAGTTAAGAGAGCTCTTCTTTGGTTCTTGGCGTGAGGATTACCAACAGTACCTTGATTTAGAGTCCCTTAGTGCTACAAAAATCAAAAAAAATCAGAACAGGATTGATAAGAGCTACGATATTCCATCCGTTGGTCGATTGAAATATGGCAAACATCGCAATTTATAGATAAAAAGATATATATAAAGTTATACAACAATAACCTTTTTGAAAAAGGTCTTTTTGTGCTGTCTTTTTGACAGAAAATACTTGCGCCGTGTGTAGGTGTGTGTTATAATTTTATTAACTTAATCGAATAAAAAAGACGAAGGGTGCGTCAACACCTTTCGCCTTACCGAGTAAGAAACCGCTCTTCTTACTCAGTCTTTAATTCATGATACAGGATAAACGTATCTATGTCAAGGGCTGAGCAAGAAATTGTTCAGTTTTTTGATTACAACTCGGGGACAAGTTCTCCTTTTCATACAGAATTGCCCATTCTAAAAAATTCTACCACATACCAAGTTATTGAATAGCTTGACTTTCTATTTTTTAGGGTATATAATTGTAAAGAATCAGAAGAGTAGTGAATTGGCTATTTGTAGAGAGCTTGTGATGGGTGAAAGCAGGTAATAGCGGTTGATGAATGGGCTGATGGATTAGGAATCTGAAATCATAAAGATTCGGCTTTAGGCTTATATGCAAATGAGATGAGATGACTCATAAGTGAGGTGGCACCGTGTCTTTGACGCCCTCGCATGGCTTTTTGCTATGTGTGGGCTTTATTTATGAAAAAGGAGAATATGATGATAAAACCAGTTATTTTAACAGGAGATCGTCCGACTGGAAAATTACATATTGGGCATTATGTCGGGAGCTTGCAGAACCGTGTTCGTTTGCAAAACGAAGGTACGTACGATATGTTTGTCTTTTTAGCCGATCAACAGGCCTTGACAGACCATGCCAAAGAGCCACAAAAGATTGTAGAATCAATCGGTCATGTGGCATTAGATTATCTGGCTACAGGATTAGATCCTGAAAAATCCACCATTTTCATTCAGAGTCAAATTCCAGAATTGGCTGAGTTGTCCATGTACTATATGAATTTGGTATCATTGGGACGTTTAGAACGTAACCCGACCGTTAAGACTGAGATTGCTCAAAAAGGTTTTGGAGAAAGTATTCCGACTGGTTTTTTAGTCTATCCTATTGCACAAGCGGCGGATATTACAGCCTTTAAGGCAAACTATGTACCGGTTGGGGTTGATCAAAAACCGATGATTGAGCAGACACGTGAAATTGTCCGTAGTTTTAATCATGCCTATCAAACAGATGTTCTAGTAGAGCCAGACGGTATTTATCCTACACATGAGGGGGCTGGACGGCTTCCTGGGCTAGATGGTAATGCCAAGATGTCTAAATCGCTCAATAACGGAATTTATCTGGCAGATGACATGGATACACTCAAGAAGAAAGTCATGAGTATGTATACAGACCCGGACCATATCAAGGTCGAAGATCCAGGTAAGATTGAGGGCAATATGGTCTTCCATTACTTAGATGTTTTTGGTCGCAAGGAAGATAGGGCTGAAATTGAAGCTATGAAAGAGCATTATCAGCGTGGTGGTCTGGGAGATGTCAAGACAAAACGCTATTTATTAGACATTCTAGAACGGGAATTGGGTCCAATTCGGGAACGTCGTTTGGAGTTTGCTAAGGATATGGGCGAAGTCTATAACATGTTGCAAAAAGGCAGTGAAAAAGCTCGTCAAGTAGCTGCTCTAACTCTGTCAGAAGTCAAAGCAGCCATGGGGTTGAATTATTTTAATTAACCCAGATGTTCTTTAAATCAAGAAGAAGATTTTTATTCTTTTTCTGAACAAAACAATCATATAAAATATAAAAGGTTCGTTTTTAAAAGAATACCATTCCTCTAATATCCTATTTAGAAGAAAAATTATAATTTAAGGCGAATAATATTTGACAAATGATTTCAAAATGGTATGATATTTAAAATGTAAATCAGCTAGTTTAGCTAGAAACATAAACCTAAAAGAAATGAGGAATTTGTGGATGTCTAATTGGGACACGAAATTTTTGAAAAAAGGTTTTACCTTTGATGATGTATTGCTTATTCCAGCAGAAAGTCATGTTTTGCCAAACGATGCCAATCTTCAAACAAAATTGGCTAAGAATTTAACTCTTAATATCCCAATCATTACGGCGGCCATGGATACTGTAACAGAAAGCAAAATGGCCATTGCGATTGCGCGTGCAGGTGGTCTCGGTGTCATCCACAAGAACATGTCAATTGAACAACAGGCTGATGAAGTGCGCAAGGTAAAACGCTCTGAAAATGGTGTTATCATTGATCCATTTTTCCTTACGCCAAACCATACCATTAAAGAGGCAGATGAGTTAATGGGGCGTTACCGCATCAGTGGTGTGCCAATCGTTGAAACCATGGAAAATCGCAAATTAGTAGGTATTATCACAAATCGTGATATGCGTTTTATCTCGGACTATAATCAACCCATTTCAACGAATATGACCAGCGAAAATCTTGTGACAGCTCCTGTTGGGACTGACTTAGAAACAGCTGAAAGTATCTTACAAGAACACCGTATTGAAAAGCTTCCACTTGTGGATGAAAGTGGTCGTTTGTCTGGTTTAATTACGATTAAAGACATTGAAAAAGTTATTGAATTTCCAAATGCTGCCAAGGACGAATTTGGACGTCTCCTTGTAGCTGGTGCAGTGGGAGTGACTTCTGATACTTTTGAACGTGCAGAAGCCCTCTTTAAAGCAGGAGCAGATGCGATTGTCATTGATACAGCTCACGGACATTCGGCGGGTGTTCTTCGCAAGATTGCAGAAATTCGGGCTCATTTTCCAGATCGCACCTTGATTGCAGGAAATATTGCGACAGCAGCAGGTGCTCGTGCGCTCTATGATGCAGGAGTTGACGTAGTCAAAGTTGGAATTGGACCAGGTTCGATTTGTACAACTCGTGTCATCGCCGGTGTTGGGGTACCGCAAATAACAGCTATTTATGATGCAGCACAAGTTGCACGTGAGTACGGTAAAACGATTATTGCAGATGGTGGGATTAAGTACTCTGGTGACATTATCAAGGCACTTGCAGCAGGTGGACATGCAGTGATGCTTGGGTCTATGTTTGCAGGAACAGATGAGGCCCCAGGAGAAACGGAAATTTTCCAAGGGCGTAAATTCAAAACCTACCGTGGAATGGGTTCGATTGCAGCGATGAAAAAAGGCTCAAGCGATCGCTATTTCCAAGGTTCTGTCAATGAAGCCAATAAGTTGGTTCCAGAAGGAATTGAGGGTCGTGTGGCTTATAAAGGTGCAGCAGCTGATATTGTATTTCAAATGCTTGGAGGTATCCGTTCAGGTATGGGATATGTTGGTGCAGCTACTATCCAAGAATTGCATGATAATGCTCAATTCATCGAAATGAGTGGTGCAGGTCTGAAAGAAAGTCATCCACATGATGTTCAGATTACCAATGAAGCACCAAACTACTCTGTTCAATAATAAATGATAAACAAGTTTGGAACCAACTACTGTGAGGCTGTGTTCTCATCCACAAAATAATGAAAGCTAGTAGCAATCCCTCATTAGGTATATCCTCCTAGTGAGGGATTTGTGGTTGATGTGTTCCTCTTTAGATTTTATAGTTTGAACCAGTTATCGATTTGTTTTAACCATTTATGGTTTCGGTTCTAGTTAGACATTGATTTTAGTAAGTAAAACACTTTACAACTTGTAAACTTACTTTACAAGTTGTAAATATATTTGTAAAGGAGAAGAGATGCAAGGTATTATATATGCACTCGTCCCCATGGTAGCTTGGGGTAGTATTGGTTTTGTCAGCAATAAAATTGGTGGTAAGCCCAACCAACAAACATTTGGAATGACACTGGGAGCGCTCCTGTTTGCGCTGATTATTTGGATGATTGTTAGACCAGAGATGTCACTCATTTTATGGGTCTTTGGAATCATTGGTGGCATGCTTTGGTCTATGGGGCAATATGGTCAGTTCCGGTCAATGCAATACATGGGAGTATCAGTTGCCAATCCTTTATCAAGCGGTGCTCAATTAGTGCTTGGGAGTTTGATTGGTGCAATCATCTTTGGAGAATGGACGAAACCAGCTCAATTTTTACTCGGAATTTTGGCCTTGTTACTCCTTGTAGTAGGATTTTACTTTACTAGTAGGCAGGATACTGAGAAGGCTCATATCAATAAGAACCATGAGTTTGGAAAAGGTTTTCGCGCCCTTGCTTACTCGACCGCAGGTTACCTATCCTATGCGATTTTATTCAATAATATCATGCATTTTGATGCATTAGCGGTCATTCTTCCTATGGCTGTTGGTATGGTCTTAGGGGCGATTATTTTCATGAAATTCCAAATTCAGTTTGAAGCTGTAGTCATCAGAAATGCTCTAGTCGGTCTTATGTGGGGAATTGGAAATATCTTCATGCTCTTGGCAGCTGCTAAGGCAGGGCTTGCCATTGCCTTTAGTTTCTCACAACTTGGTGTTATCATCTCTATCATTGGGGGAATTCTCTTTTTAGGTGAAACTAAGACGCATAAGGAGATACGCTGGTTAACCATTGGGATTGCCTGTTTTGTGATTGGAGCCGTCTTATTGGGTGTTGTAAAATCTTACTAATATGCAACCGGCATCAGAAATAGCAAGCCTGTACTCATTATTACGATTTTTTCCTGTAAAATCTCCTCAATCGTGTAGTAGTGGGTAGTTTTTTCTTAAAATAGAGTCAACATCCAATAGCCTCTTTCTAAATCATTAGCGGGTAGCTATTTTGGGTCTTCACTAAATGTTTGTAATGAAACAATAAAAAGCTGGTCAAGCCAGCTTTTTATTGTTCTTCAATTTTCCCTTGTCTGACAGTAAAGATTTTGACTTTTTCTGGTAGTTTTGCTAAGTGTTCAAGACTGGTTGTGGTAATAAAGGTTTGAATATTGAGTGAAATCGTTTCAAGTAATTTAACTTGACGGTTGTTGTCAAGCTCACTCATGACATCGTCAAGCAGTAAAATAGGGGATTCACGTGTAACTTCTTTCATCAATTCAATCTCAGCTAGTTTGAGTGCTAGGACAAGGCTGCGATGTTGTCCCTGACTTCCGTAGTGAGCATTGATACTGTTTAAGAAAAAGACAATATCATCGCGATGAGGTCCGATACCTGTATTTTTTTTAAATAGATCACGTTTACGACATTTTGACAACTCCGTCAAGAAAGTGTCAACTAGATTGTCCGTTTCTGTCAACTTAATAGAAGATTGGTATTGGATGGTCAATTCTTCACGCTCTTCTGAAAGTTCTCTGACTTTTGCATTCCCAAAAAATTCTAACTTTTTGAGAAAATCTAAGCGCTGTAAAATGACCTTGCTACCGTATTCGGCCAGTTGTTGGTCTAGGACAGAGAGAAAGGTTTCATCAATTTTATCTACAGATTTTAGATAGGTATTGCGCTGTTTGAGGATATGATTGTAGTTGGACAAATCCGATAAATAAATCGGCTTGATTTGTCCCAATTCGACATCGATAAATTTTCTTCTAAGAGCAGGTGCACCTTTAATCAGTTGTAAATCTTCGGGAGCAAAAAGAACGACATTCATATGACCGATATAATCTGATAATTTAGATTGTTTCAGATGATTGACCTTGGTAATTCGTCCTTTTTCTGTCAACTCAATGTCAAGTGGAACTTTACCGATTTGACGATGTAGTAAACCGCTAATTGAAAGATTTTTCTGTTGGAACTGCATCAAATCCCTGTCAACACGTGTCCGGTGACTGCGTGTTAGGGCTAGGAAATAAATACTTTCAAGGATGTTGGTCTTTCCTTGTGCATTTTGTCCCAGAAAGACATTTAGACCATTCTGAAAGCTGATGTCCAATTCTTGGTAATTACGGAAATGTTGTAAACGTAATGATTCTAGCCACATACTTAGGTACCAGGGAAGCGAACAGGGACTTTTTTTGGTCTGTTCTTGTTGGCAGCAGTAGAGGGAGTCTTTTTGCTGTTTTTATGTTGAGCATTTAGCCGTTTGACGATCTGGGTGACGCGCTCTTTTTCAGCCTTATCTTCCTCATATTCTTTTCGTTCAGCTTCAGTCGGTGCAATCATTGTGATAGTCACATTGTGGCTTGGAATGCTGATGACATCTCCAATACGAATCTTTTTGCGCCTACGCTCTTCTTTCTCTCCATTAAAAAAGACGGGACATTCTTGCAAAAACTTCTTAATGGCTCCTCCACTTTGGATAAGTCCCACTTCTTTTAATAATGCTTGTAAAATAATGTGTTCTTCATATAGTTTGTAGTCCATAAATTACCTCGTTTCAGTTAATTATATCATAAAATGGTATAATTGAAGCTAGAATGTTTTAGAGAGGTTATACATGAAATTACAAGAAGGTGTTCAGCTTCATTTTATTCCTGCAGAGAAGTTTACGACCAATCAGATATTGGTTCGTTTTACTGCACCAATGGATGCAAAAACAGTTGCTGGACGGGTGCTAGTTTCTAATATCCTAGATACAGCTAATCAAGTCTACCCAACTTCTCATTTATTTCATCAACGCTTGGCGGACTTATACGGAGCGCAGTTTTCAACCAGTGTGTCAAGAAGAGGAAAAGTACACTCTATTGATTTAAAAATCTCTTATGTCAAGTCCAACTATTTGCCAGACGGGCTAGATTTGACCCTACCTCTACTTGATTTTCTTTATGCGAGTATCTTTCAACCCTTGAGAACCAAAAACGGATTTGATCCGAAATTGTTTGAGGTAGAAAAGACCAATTTATTGAATGATTTGGATGCTGAAATTGAGGATCATTTTTATCATGCAGATGTAGAATTGGCAGCCTTATTTTTTGAAGATGAGCACTTGAAAATTCCCCGCATTGGGAAGCGTGACCTAGTAGAAAAAGAAACGGCTCAGACAGTTTACAAGGCTTTACAGAGTATGATTCATTTGGATCGGATTGATTTCTTCATTTCAGGAGAAGTTGACAAAAAAATGGTCATCAAGCGTCTGAAAGAATTTCGGTTTTCTTACCGCAACCCAAAGCTAGAATTTACCTATCAGCCGCCTTATTCAAATATTGTCAGAGAAAAAATGGAACGCAAGGAAGCAGTTCAGTCAATCCTAGAGTTAGCCTATCATTTACAGATTTCTTACAATGATGTCAATCATATTCCTTTGATTGTCTTTAATGGTCTTTTTGGGGCATTTGCGCATTCTAAATTGTTTACAGATGTTCGTGAAAAGGAAGGACTTGCTTATACGATTGGTAGTCAGTTAAACATCTTTACAGGTCTTTTGAAAGTTTATGCGGGTATTGATAAAGAGAATCGGAAAAAGACCATGCGCTTGATTAGTAAACAATTGTTAGATATGAAAAGGGGCTACTTTACAGATGAAAGATTAGAGCAAACAAAAAAGATGCTGATTCATTCTGCAATCCTTTCCCAGGATAAGCAAGGTCAACTGATTGAGCAAACCTACAATAAAATTATCTTTGGTGACGATCAACTTGATTTACCAGAATGGATAGATGCTGTCAATAAAGTATCAAGGGAGGATGTTAGTCGTGCTGCAAAGTTAGTCCGATTACAAGCGATTTATTTTATGGAAGGAGTTCTATAGTAAAGATGAAATTGATTGAAAAGACCTATCCTTACTTGAATACTCCTATTTATCAAGGTAGGTTAGAAAATGGGTTGAGAATTGTTTTGATTCCTAAAAAAGACTTCCATGAAACGTATGCTATTATGACAGTTGAGTTCGGATCGGTTGACAATGAGTTGACAACTAGTGACAACCGTAAGAGGATTTATCCAGTAGGAGTTGCACATTTTTTAGAACATAAATTATTTGAAACAGCAGATAGTGGTGACATGCTGCATGAATTTGCAGTATATGGTGCAAACGCCAATGCTTATACTAGTTTTAATCAGACAAGCTACCTTTTTTCAACAACTGGGGAGCTTCGTCGACCGCTCGAATTACTCCAGAAAATGGTAAGAGAAGTGCATTTTACTGAGGAGAGTGTAGAGAGGGAAAAAGAAATTATTGTCCAAGAAATTGAAATGTACGCAGATGATTCTGATCATCGCCTCTATCTTGGGATTTTAAAGGGCCTCTATCCCAATACCTCTTTGGCTGAGGACATCGCAGGGACAAGGGACTCCATTCAGGAGATTTCGGCTACGACTTTACGGGAGAACTTCCAGCAGTTTTATCGACCAAATGCCATGACATTAGTTGTTACGGGAGATATAGACATTCATGAGGTTTTTGGCTGGATTTGTGACGATCAAGCGGAAAATCAGGGGATACAAGAAGAAAGGCAAATTGCTACTCAGGTCGTGAAAGGGGCAGTTAGTGAGCATGGAAAGGAGTATTGGGAGGTGGGTCTCCCCAAACTGGCCATCGGTTTGCGGGGAAATGATGTTATTCCGAAAGGAAAAGAGCAGTATTATCAGATCTGTCTATCCTTTTTACTGTCCATGTTAATTGGCAGAACCTCTAAACGCTATCAGACCCTTTATGAAACGAATAAAATTGACCATTCCTTGAGCGTTCACATTGAGGTTCAGCAGGGCTACCATTTTGTAGTGGTGACGGGGGATACGGCAGAGCCAATCACTGTTTCCAGTCAGTTACGCAAGGCCTTTTTGAATTTTGATGGAGATGAGGATGTGACGCAGGAGCATTTCCAAATCCTCAAAAATGAGATGTATGGCGAATTTATCAATGGTCTCAATTCTTCAGAGTTTACAGTTGGCTATTTTGTGAACCATTTTTCAGAAACTGAATCGATTTTTGACATTCCTGAGCTTTTGATTAGCCTGAAACTGGAGGAAGTGTTAGACATTGGACGGCAGTTTATGAGCCAATGCGATGTGGCAGATTTTATCATTTTTCCAAAATAAAAG
Organism: Streptococcus sp. LYSM12; assembly: GCF_004569635.1. Lineage (GTDB taxonomy): Bacteria > Bacillota > Bacilli > Lactobacillales > Streptococcaceae > Streptococcus. The sequence goes on along the minus strand of NZ_SPOZ01000007.1, from coordinate 5,250 downwards.
TGAATTAGCATCGAAATTTCCCTAAATTTTTGGTACAATATGGTATTGAAAACTAATGGATAGAGAGAGGAACTTATGAGACAAAAAAGTATAGGAGAGGTATTGCGAGCAGCCAGGGAAAGTCGTGGTTGGAATTTTGCTGATTTACAGAGAATGACGAAGATTCAGGCAAAATATTTACAGGCTTTAGAATACAATGATTTTGACTATATTCCAGATAAAACCTATACTCGTTCGTTTTTGCAGCGCTATGCTGAGGTGTTGGAGTTGGATGCCCCTGTATTGCTCGATGCTTATGATCGAAATAGTTTAGTGATGTACTACGAGGTAGGAGAAGAGGCGGAGCTACAGTCTGAACTGCGAAGAAGTTACAAGGTGAAAAAGAAAGCCCCGTCTTATTTGCCACTCATTTATTTATTACTTGCGTCAACTTTTATTTTATGTTTTGTGACATATATCATCTACAGTCGTGTGCAAAATCAGGCACGAACTAGTGAAACAAGTACTTCGTATAGTGTCATTTCTCAATCTACTACAACGAGTGAAGCAGAAAGTCAATCTTCTAGTAGCTCTAGCTCATCGTCTTCTTCGCTCCCATCGTCCAGCAGTCAAGTATCTGATACAAGTCTTTTAACATCTGGTGGTGGGAACGATTTAGCAGTAACAGTCAAAGGGGCTAAGGAACCCGTAACAGTTGCTCTTTCCGTATCAAGTGTAACAAGTTGGGTGAGCCTAACTGGTACAGAAATTGCAGGTGGTTTCACTTTATCTCCAGAATCACCCACAGTGTCAGCAACGCTTCCTCCAGGAACAACTACAGCAACTCTGGTACTAGGTGTTGTTCGTGGGGTTGATATTACGATTGCAGGCCAAAAGTTGGATACAACTGCTTTGACAAATCAGTCAGGAAACGTCATTCTGACAATTGAACAATGAGGATTACAATGAAAAAAGAACATATTCCCAACGCCTTAACGCTCGGTCGTATTTTGGTGATCCCTATCTTCATACTTGTTTTGAGTGTGTGGGATAGTCTAGCCAGTCATATATTAGCGGCATTACTGTTTGCCTTAGCTAGCTTGACAGATTATCTCGATGGCTACTTGGCGCGTAAATGGCGGGTGGTGACCAATTTCGGAAAATTTGCCGATCCAATGGCAGATAAGATTTTGGTGATGACAGCTTTTATCATGCTAGTAGAGATGGGGTTTGCTCCAGCTTGGATTGTGGCGATTATTATTTGCCGAGAGTTGGCTGTAACTGGCCTGCGTCTGCTCTTGGTTGAAAACGGTGGAACAGTACTTGCGGCGGCCTTGCCTGGTAAAATCAAAACATTTTCTCAGATGTTTGCCATTATCTTTCTCTTACTCCACTTGCAGTTGTTAGGAACAATTACCCTCTATGTTGCTCTGTTTTTCACCCTTTATTCAGGTTATGATTATTTTAAGGGTGCCTCTTATTTATTTAAGGATACCTTTACGTAATGACAAATATCATTGAACTAAAACATGTAAGCTATAAATATGACCAAGAAGATGAGCACTATACCTTAAAGGATGTATCGTTTCACGTGAAACAAGGAGAATGGCTCTCCATTATCGGTCATAATGGTTCAGGGAAATCAACTACGGTTCGTCTGATTGATGGTCTTTTGGAGGCAGAATCTGGAGAGATTATCATAACAGGCGATGCCTTAACACCAGCAAATGTATGGGAAAAGCGCCGTCAGATTGGTATGGTTTTTCAAAATCCAGATAATCAGTTTGTTGGAGCAACGGTCGAAGATGATGTTGCTTTCGGCTTAGAAAACCAAGGTATTCTCCTAGAAGAAATGGAGAAACGTGTGCAAGAAGCCTTGGAATTAGTCGGGATGACGGATTTTAAAAAGCGTGAACCAGCGAGATTGTCTGGTGGCCAGAAACAGCGTGTTGCGATTGCAGGAGTGGTTGCCCTGCGACCAAAGATTATTATCCTTGATGAAGCGACAAGCATGCTAGATCCTGCAGGGCGTTTGGAGTTGATTCGGATTGTCAAAGACATCAAGGAAAAGTATCAGATTACGGTTATCTCCATTACGCATGATTTGGCTGAGGTAGCCTTGAGTGACCGAGTGATGGTCATGAAAAAAGGGCGAATTGAATCAATTAGTAGTCCAGCAGAATTGTTTATGCGTGAAGATTTGCAGACTTTAGGGTTAGATCAACCATTTACAGTAGGCTTGGTTCAGCAATTGCGTGAAAAGGGGCTTGATGTGCCGGTACGTTATTTTACAGAAGGGGAATTGGAAGAAACACTATGGGCATTACTCTCCAACAAGTAGACTATACATATCAAGCGAACACACCTTTTGAAGGGCGAGCGCTTTTTGGTGTTGATTTGGAGATTCTAGACGGCTCGTATACGGCTCTTATTGGTCATACTGGGTCAGGAAAATCAACGATTTTACAGTTGTTAAATGGTCTTAATATCCCAACATCAGGGACAGTTTTGATTGATGATTTTTGCATTACTCCGACCTCTATCAATAAAGATATTAAGCAGATACGTAAAAAAGTTGGGCTCGTTTTCCAGTTTCCAGAAAGTCAGGTCTTTGAAGAAACGGTTTTGAAAGATGTTGCTTTTGGACCGCAGAATTTTGGTGTGTCAAAGGAAGAGGCTGAGGCGATTGCTCGTGAAAAACTAGCCTTGGTTGGTATCTCAGAAGACTTGTTTGAACGCAGTCCCTTTGAATTGTCTGGTGGGCAAATGCGACGGGTTGCCATTGCAGGTATTTTAGCTATGGAACCGACAGTTTTAGTTCTTGATGAACCGACAGCAGGACTTGATCCGGCAGGTCGTAAAGAGTTGATGTCTATTTTTAAACAACTCCATCAATCAGGCATGACGATTGTTCTAGTAACTCATTTAATGGATGATGTGGCGAATTTTGCAGACCATGTATTTATTATGTCCAATGGCAAAATGGTCAGTTCAGGGTGTCCTAGAGATGTATTTCAAGAAGTTGACTTTATGGAAAGTATCCAGCTAGGAGTCCCGAAAATCACAAAATTTGCAGCGAATTTGGAACGGCGAGGATTTGTCTTTGAGCGCTTGCCGATTACCATAGACGAATTTGTTGAGGTAGTAGTGCATGGATAAGTTGATTTTAGGCCGTTATATTCCAGGGGATTCGGTGATTCATCGCTTGGATCCACGCAGCAAACTCCTTGCAATGATGATTTTTTTATTGATTATCTTTTGGGCTAATAATTTGGTGACCAATCTTCTAGTATTTACCTTTGTTTTAATCGTTATCTATTTGTCCAAGATAAAATTAAGTTTTTTCATCAATGGTGTTAAGCCGATGATTGGTATTATTTTGTTTACAACCTTTTTCCAAGTCTTTTTTACAGGTGGTCGTGAGATTTTATGGCAATTCTGGATTTTGAAAGTGACGGAGGAAGGGCTTCAGCAGGCAGGAATCATTTTTGTTCGCTTTGTCTTGATTATTTTCTTATCAACGCTTTTGACCTTGACCACCATGCCACTCAGCTTGGCAGATGGTATTGAAGCGGGACTTGCTCCCCTGACTTACTTGAAGGTGCCAGTGCATGAAATTGGCTTGATGCTATCGATGAGCTTGCGCTTTGTGCCAACCTTGATGGATGACACGATACGGATTATGAATGCGCAGCGGGCGCGTGGAGTTGATTTTGGAGAGGGTAGTCTCATTCAAAAAGTAAAATCGGTTATTCCTATTTTAATACCGCTCTTTGCGTCGAGTTTTAAACGGGCAGATGCCTTGGCGACAGCCATGGAAGCACGTGGTTATCAAGGTGGTAACGGACGGACCAAGTATCGTATATTAGAGTGGAAGCTAGCAGATAGCTTGGTTTTGGGGGTCATGTTGATTTTAGGGCTTCTTCTTTACTATCTGAAAAATTAGTGAAAAAACAGTATAGTCATTTCGTTTATATTTTTATTACTTCGTTCACTCGTCTTGCTGTACCATTGAGAAAAGTTACACTTTTCTTATCTGTCACTTGAAATAGTTATCAACTATTTCAACTACCTGCGACTCCTTGCCTAGTACTAAAAATAAACGAAACGGCAATAAAAGCGCTGAAATAGCGCTTTTATTGTTGAAACTAAATCCATTTGTAACATTCGTAATCTTTTTACAAAACAAGAGTAACATTTTGATTGTATGATGTAAAGATAATTGAAAGAAAGGAGTATGTATATCGTATGATGTTTGCAAGTAACAAACTAAAATTAACGATGGCAGGGCTTATCACAATGAGTTTGCTATTGGTTGCCGGTGTCGTAAGTGCAGATACTTACAAGGTAAAATCTGGGGACACCTTATCTCAAATTGCTCTTACTAACCAAACGACTGTTGAAAACTTGGTTGCATTGAATCAGATTAAAAATCCAAATTTGATTTATGTGAATCAAGTACTAGAACTCCATAAACTACCAGAGGGAATGGCGAATGTATCGTTATCAGAATCTTCTAAGGTAGTAGCTCAAGAGGTACCAGTTCAAATACAGGTAGCAGCAACCAATGAGGCTCCAGTTGCCGATACTTCTACAATCGCCGGTGATGAAGCTGCAGCTAAGGAATGGATTGCTCAAAAAGAATCGGGTGGTAGTTACACTGCTCAAAATGGCATCTATTATGGTCGTTATCAATTAACAAATAGTTATTTGAACGGTGATTATTCAGCAGAAAACCAAGAACGGGTGGCGGATGCGTATGTTGCTAATCGTTATGGTTCATGGTTGGCTGCACAGCAATTCTGGTTGGCAAATGGCTGGTACTAGATACGGAAAAGATCGAATGGTTTCGGTCTTTTTTATGTAGTCTTTTAGCACTAGGCAACGAGCTGCAGGCTGTACTAGAGGACGGGCAAAGCGAGTGAACGAGGGAATAAACGATAAACGAAATGACGATAGTACAGAGGATATGCCATACATCTAATATGATATCGTGGTGTGAAAGGAATTAGAGAATGGGTTCTAGTTGATTGAAAAAGGCTGGGCATATTGATATACTCCCCTTATAGTAGACAGTGAAAAAACAAAAATTCACTAGACACTATAAGGGGAGTTTTCGTATGTCTAAAAGAAGTCCAAAATCAGTAGAAGAAAAATGTGAAATCCTTCAGTTGTATCTGAGCCATAAGCAGTCCCTCAGTCAATTAACGAAAACCTACCAAGTGTCTGATTATACTATCAGACACTGGATGAAGCGATATGAAAGCGACG
>NZ_SPOZ01000079.1 GCF_004569635.1 Streptococcus sp. LYSM12 | reverse complement strand
ATACAGATAGCGACGGTATCCCAGATGTCACCGACCCAGACGATGACAACGATGGCTACACAGATGATCAAGAAAAGGCAGCTGGTACAGATTCTAAAGATCCAAACAGTAAACCAGCAGCGAGCGTTGGCAATCTTGAAAATAAGACAGTTATTGAAAAACAACCAATTGAACCAATCGATGTCCCAGTAGAAAACAAACCAAATAATGGTAGCGTTGAAGTAACTGGTTTACCAACTGGCTTGACCTATGACCCAGCAACTGGCAAGATCACTGGTACCCCAACTGTAAGCGATTGGGGCAAAGATGAAGAAGAACGCGACTTCCCTGTTAAAGTGGTTGTGAAAGACGCTGCTGGAAATCCTGTTGCCGAAAAAGATGTTACGATTAAGGTTCAACGTGATACAGATAGCGACGGTATCCCAGATGTCACCGACCCAGACGATGACAACGATGGCT
>NZ_SPOZ01000078.1 GCF_004569635.1 Streptococcus sp. LYSM12 | reverse complement strand
CAGTTGGAAGCCTATGTTCAACAGCATCCAGATGCTTTTTTACGAGAACTAGCAGAACATTTCAACTGTCGTATCTCCTCTGTTTGGGCAGCCCTCAAACAGCTCGCTATCACTTTAAAAAAAGACGACAACTTATAGTGAACAAGATAAAGAGAAAGTAAACCGGTATCTTGAGGTGCTGTCCTGCTTTGATAAGTTCCCTATTGTGTATATTGATGAAACAGGGATTGATACCTATCTCTATCGAAAGCAAGGGCGCTCTCCTAGAGGTGAAAAGGTCTATGACAAGATAAGAGGCCGTCGTTTTGAACGCACATCTGTCGTTGCAGGTCTGGTTGCTCATAAGATTATTGCTCCTATGATTTACAAAGACAGTATGACGAGCGCCTTTTTTACCAAATGGTTTGATAAACAGCTCTTACCCTCTTTGTCAGAGCCACATCTTATTGTGATGGATAATGCCAGCTTCCATCCTAAAGCGAAATTGGATAAGCTTGC
>NZ_SPOZ01000077.1 GCF_004569635.1 Streptococcus sp. LYSM12 | reverse complement strand
GAGAAACTTCTTTCAGTTTGATGTAGAATAGTTGAATCTACTTTCATAATCATAGGTAGCCTATTTACATGAGGCTACCTTTTTGCTATTATTATTTATGAAAAGGAAAAGAGATATGCACAGGCTACGAGGGAGGAAAGAAGTCTTTCACATGACAAGGCTTTATGACCGCATAGGCTATCTGCATCATCTTTAAGGAGGCAAGGTGATAGTGGAGGAGCTGGCTCCTTTCAATGACCTGTCGCCTTAGCTCCCCATTATCGTCTTTTAGCTTACTTTGGTACAAGGGCACCGCGCTACAGGCTATACGAGGGTACGGCCAAGCGAGTGAACGACGTATGAAAAAAGCCCCTAAAAGACGCTAGTGTATCTATCTTTATACTCCTTTAGTTTATAAACAGTATATGGTATAGTAGTTATATGGCATATGATTTAGATTTTAGGAACCGAGTATTAGAATACGTAACTGCTGGTCACAGCAAAAAAGAAACCTGTGCGCTTTTT
>NZ_SPOZ01000076.1 GCF_004569635.1 Streptococcus sp. LYSM12 | reverse complement strand
AGGTATAGGTGGAGGTTGACGCCTTGTCACCTAACCCTTGAGTAGCTGAAATCAACTGGTCTTTCAGGTCATAGCTATAGCTCTTGATGCGCTCACTACCAGATAGGACACTGGTCAGATTGCCATTACCATCATAGGTCCTGGTGGCTTGACCACCCGCTTCATTCATAACCTTGGTCACATGGTTGTCATGGTCATAGCTGTAGAGCTGGAGCTGCCCTGCGGTATCACTCTCACTGGTCAAGCGATTAAGGGCATCATAGGTCCGCTTGGTCACTTGCCCCAGAGGATTGGTTTCCTCGAGGAGGTTCCCATTGGGGTCGTAGCTATAACTGGTCTCCCGCTTGCCGTTGATTATACGCTTGGTTACTTGACCGACTGGGTCATAGTGGGAAGCAAGCTCTCGACCGGTCGGACTGGTAATGGTCTTGAGCTGGTCAAGGGTCGTATAGCTAAAGCGGGTGGTCGCGCCTGACGGACTGGTCAGTTTCTCAAGGTTACCTGCTTCGTCGTAGCTATACGTGGTTTC
>NZ_SPOZ01000075.1 GCF_004569635.1 Streptococcus sp. LYSM12 | reverse complement strand
AGACTTTGAATGCACCATTCGCGACAATGGCGACTGGCTGATAGACATTGACTTAGACAACTCGACAGTAAGCATGCCACATGAATAAGAAAATGCAGTCTTGCAGCTTGCTTTTTATCCCTTGACTTGACCCATGAGCTATTATAAGGAGTACAGATGTTCTAGCTCGAAACTGCTACAACTCTATGGCTACCGTATCGTTCTTTATACGACAGATTTTGAGTGTACCATTCGTGACAATGGAGACTGGCTGATAGACATTGACTTAGACAACTCGACAGTAAGCATGCCACATGAATAAGAAAATGCAGTCTTGCAGCTTGCTTTTTATCCCTTGACTCGACCCACGAGCTATAAGGAGTACAGATGTTCTAGCTTAAGACTGCTACAGCTCTATGGCTACCGTATCGTTCTTTATACGACAGACTTTGAATGCACCATTCGCGACAATGGCGACTGGCTGATAGACATTGACTTAGACAACTCGACAGTAAGCATGCCACATGAATAAGAAAATGCAGTCTTGCAG
>NZ_SPOZ01000074.1 GCF_004569635.1 Streptococcus sp. LYSM12 | reverse complement strand
CGCCCACCTATGGAGTTATCCTCCATAGGTGTTTTAGACATCACCATGGGAATTATCTAGTTTGTCATAGTAAAGTATGACAAAGGCGAAAGACAAAAGCAGTACACCAGCTAGCTTTGGAGGTGTTGCCAGCTGGGATGGTACGGCAGGTTCAAGCTCTCGCTATCAGCCAAAATCTACATCTAAACCGAAAGAGTTGACTGAGAAAGAGATAGCAGCAAGAAGAGCAGAGGGGAAAAAACTCCTCAAGATACTTGGTGGAGAGCTCAGTGGCTGGTATAGTGCCAAACGTCTTTGGACAGGGAAAGACCCTGTAACAGGAGAAACGGCGAATCGTTGGTTTGCGGCAGGCGAACTTGGTCTTGATTTGGCTAGTTATATGATTTTGTTTGCCAAAGCCGGAAAAGCTATCAAGGCAGCCCAGACAGCCGGTAAAGTGATTGATACGCTGGATAATGTCAGTGACGCATCGAAAGCCTTGAAAGCTGTGGATACTGTTGATGATACTAAAGATGCTCTGAAAGTTGCAG
>NZ_SPOZ01000073.1 GCF_004569635.1 Streptococcus sp. LYSM12 | reverse complement strand
CGCTTTTTGGCATTAGCACAAACACACTTTACGTTTGGGAAAAACAACTTTCAGAACAAGGGCATCTAGAGCGGAAAAAACGTGTTGCTAAGTCTCGCAAAATTCCCTTAGAACAGTTGGAAGCCTATGTTCAACAGCACCCAGATGCTTTTTTACGAGAACTAGCAGAACATTTCAACTGTCGTATCTCCTCTGTTTGGGCAGCCCTCAAACAGCTCGCTATCACTTTAAAAAAAGACGACAACTTATAGTGAACAAGATAAAGAGAAAGTAAACCGGTATCTTGAGGTGCTGTCCTGCTTTGATAAGTTCCCTATTGTGTATATTGATGAAACAGGGATTGATACCTATCTCTATCGAAAGCAAGGGCGCTCTCCTAGAGGTGAAAAGGTCTATGACAAGATAAGAGGCCGTCGTTTTGAACGCACATCTGTCGTTGCAGGTCTGGTTGCTCATAAGATTATTGCTCCTATGATTTACAAAGAAAGTATGACGAGCGCTTTTTTACCAAATGGTTTGATAACCAGCTCTTACCCTCTTTGTCAGAGCCACATCTTATTGTAATGGATAATGCCAGCTTCCATCCTAAAGCGAAATTGGATAAGCTTGC
>NZ_SPOZ01000072.1 GCF_004569635.1 Streptococcus sp. LYSM12 | reverse complement strand
GAAAGTATGACGAGCGCTTTTTTACCAAATGGTTTGATAACCAGCTCTTACCCTCTTTGTCAGAGCCACATCTTATTGTAATGGATAATGCCAGCTTCCATCCTAAAGCGAAATTGGATAAGCTTGCTATAGCCAAGGGACATTATTTTCTTCCATTACCTCCCTATTCTCCTGAACTTAACCCGATTGAACAATATTGGGCTACTCTCAAAAACAAGGTTCGGAATCTACTCAGAGCTGGAAAGTCTGTATATGAAAGTTTAGAATACTGTTTATAAACTAAACGACTATAAAAGGAGATTCTATATGAAAAAGGTTAGACAACTGGTGACTTGGCTGCTCTTGCTGACGCTTGTGATAGCACAGGTTCCGATTGCCCATGCAGAAGAGCTCAAGCAGGCCATCGAGCAAGGACAGGCTGAACAAGCCTATCAAGAAGCACTGGAAGAAGCCAAGAGCCAGACTGTTGGCTCTGAGAATGTCAATAAGGAAACGGCTGATGCCTCTAGTGCAACACCCGAATCTTCCAAAGATGAGGGCGATGCCATCCAACAACCCAAGGTTGTGACAGAAGAGAGTGATGCGGAAGTAGAACTCAAACAGAAATATGGAGAACCTGTTGCGGTC
>NZ_SPOZ01000071.1 GCF_004569635.1 Streptococcus sp. LYSM12 | reverse complement strand
TATGATAGCAGGGCAGGCACTTTCTTAACTGAGGATTCCTACCAAGGTGAACTGGGTGATCCCCTCAGTCAGAACCGCTATGCCTATGTCCATAATAACCCAGTCAACTACACAGACCCAAGTGGACATATCTGGAATAAGCTATGGAATGGGGCAAAGAAACTCGGCAATGATGTGTGGAATGGGACAAAGAAACTCTATCATAAAGGGAAACGTACTTTAGGAAATGCATGGAATGCGACTAAGAAGCTGGTAAATGATGGCTGGAATAAGACGGCGAAATTTGTTGGGAATGTGTATACAAGTACTGTGACTGCCGTTGGCTCTGGATTGGGTTGGTTAGGCAATCAAGTTCTAGGCGGACTGGGTCAGCTAGTGCAGCGAGTTGGTTCAGCTTATAACTGGGTATTAGAAGCAGGTCAGCAAGGATTTCAAGAGATTACGAATCGTTGGCATCAGGCACGTATTAGTGGTTTGTCGACTCATAATTGGGAACGTTCTAAAACGAAAGAAGCCCAGAATATCAATCGCAACTGGACAAAGGCGCTAGAAGAAACGATTCGACATTTCTGTGAAATAGCTCCAAAAGCAAATGGTGGGACAGTCTATGCGAGTGAGGTGACGTTTACCCCAGGTCAAACTTCAGCCGCTCAAGATTTCAAGAATAACCTTGAGAAACAGTATGGATTTGA
>NZ_SPOZ01000070.1 GCF_004569635.1 Streptococcus sp. LYSM12 | reverse complement strand
TGTCTAAGATGACAGATGCCAACGGTCATTCGAGCTCTTATGGCTACGATGCCAATAAGAATCTAGTTCTCTATACTGATCCAAATGGTCAAGCTACAGCCTTTACCTACGACCCACTAGGTCGTGTAGTAGAGACCCTTGCGCCAACAGGAAGCAAGCAAAGCTTTACCTATGATGCGGTCGGCAACCGCCTCACCGAAACCACAGGAGAAGGTCATACCACGACCTATACCTACGATGCCCTCAATCGTGTGGCGAGTATGAAACGCCCAACAGGTGGAGAGACGACCTATGCCTATGACGGGACGGGGAGTCTTGCCAAGGAGGCGGATGCCAATGGTCATATTACCACCTACACCAATGACCTTTACGGTCGCACCACCAAGCGGACACTTCCAAATGAAGCGGAGTATACCTATGCCTATGACGGTCTTGGACGTTTGTCTAAACAAACTGGTCCTCAAGGTTTAGCCAAGAGCTATACCTATGATGTGGCGGGTAACCTGATCAAGGAAACCGATCAGTCTGATCGAAGCAACAGTTATACCTATGACAAGGTAGGTCGTCTCTTGACCGCCAAGAATGCCCTTGACCTGGAAACCACGTATAGCTACGACGAAGCAGGTAACCTTGAGAAACTGACCAGTCCGTCAGGCGCGACCACCCGCTTTAGCTATACGACCCTTGACCAGCTCAAGACCATTACCAGTCCGACCGGTCGAG
>NZ_SPOZ01000006.1 GCF_004569635.1 Streptococcus sp. LYSM12 | reverse complement strand
ACAGTATGACGAGCGCCTTTTTTACCAAATGGTTTGATAACCAGCTCTTACCCTCTTTGTCAGAGCCACATCTTATTGTGATGGATAATGCCAGCTTCCATCCTAAAGCGAAATTGGATAAGCTTGCCATAGGCAAGGGACATTATTTTCTTCCATTACCTCCCTATTCTCCTGAACTCAACCCGATTGAACAATATTGGGCTACTCTCAAAAACAAGGTTCGGAATCTACTCAGAGCTGGAAAGTCTGTATATGAAAGTTTAGAATACTGTTTATAGACTAAACGACTATATTAAGCTAACGACCTATATCGAAGATATTATGGGGCTCTCTGGTCGTAATCTCCTTCAGCTATTGATGGATGAAACGCCTCTCACCTCTCGCCTTATCCATCAATCCGTTTATACCAGCTTGAAGAAGAAAGTGCCACAGCTTCTGGATGCCTTGGATGGTTATTTCTCTGACCATCATCGCTTCATGTTAAAGCAGTCCTTAGAGATTTATGATTTTTATCAGAAGCAGATTGAGTTGTTGGAAGAGCGAATCAATAGCTATCTATCACAATACGAGAAGCAGGTAGAACTATTGGATTCTATCCCAGGCATTGATATCATTGCGGCCTCTGTCATTATTTCGTAACCGCCCAATAACAAAGTACATAGAAAAAGGCTCCAAAGTCCTGTCGACTCTGGAACCTTTTTCTATTTACATGCTCTCTTAATTTTTTTATCCCATGGCAAATAAGCTTCTAGAACTTCCTTTTTTGCGAGTGTCTCCTCGTTAGGTAAGTGTTCTAGAAGATAGGTCATATATTTCTCTGCATCAAGTCCGTGTCTCTTGGCTGTTTCCAAAAGACTCAGAATGACAGCTGTCGACTTGGCTCCCTCAAAACTTTGGGAGAACAACCAATTTTTTCTGCCCATAACCAAGGTTTTCATTGCTCTCTCAGCCATATTGTTGGACAGGACTAAGTCACCATCCGAGAGAACGGTTCGGAAGGTAGTTTCATATTTAAGACTATACTCCATTGCAGTACCCAATTTGGAACCTGGCAAGACAGACTGTTCACGACACCAGTCGAAGAACTCATCCATCAAGGGAGCCAGCTCTGTCTGACGTTTATGTAGCCGTTCCTCAGTAGACAAGTCAGCCCAGTCACTCTCCAGGGCAAATAGGCGGTCGCAATAGGATAAGCCCTTAGCTCCTAAGGAGGTCTTGTCGGTCTTCTTAGGAGTCGCCTCAAAAAACTTTCTCCTGACATGAGCCCAACAACCAACTAGCTGTGCTTTATCTAACTGCCGATAGGCTGACCACATATCACAATGTACGTAGCCCGCATAGTCCCCGAGAACTTCCTCCACAACCAAGCCACTCCGTCGTTTGTCATGGTGATAGAGGGTGATTCCCTTTTTCTCATGCTTCCCAGATAAGAAGGTCCAGTAGAAGGTCAATTGGCTATCATTTTCCAAGACCTTATAGGAGGTTTCATCCGCATGGAGAATAGGCTGTTTCAGTAATTTCTCGTGCAACAGGTTATAAATCGGTTCGAAATAATACTGACTAGACTTGATATGCCAGTTAGCTATTTCTTTCCGACTGATTGGCAAGCCAAGCTTGTTCCAATCCTCTTCCTGTCGGTAATTGGGTACCTTCAGATTGAATTTCTGGTGAATGGTGTGGGCAATGATAGAGGCTGAACCCAAGCTGTGTGCCAAAGGTGCCTTAGGAACAGGAGCCTTGATAATCTTATCGCTCAGATTCTTCTGACTACACGCCTGACACTTATAGGCATGTTGGACATGGTCAATCCGCTTTAACTGTGCAGGAATAAAGACCAACTCTTGTCGTTGAACAGTAGAGCCAATCTCCTTCATCTGACCATGACAGTCTGGACAAGTGCAGTCTTCGCCCTGCAATTCGTAATGCACTATCTCTGGAGTAAACTGACTAAAAATAGCCTGACGAACTCCCTTAGCTTTCTTGCGTTTATAAGTGATGATCTCTGTTTCAACTGGGTAAGTCGGCTTCTTCTTCAGGAAGGCATTCCTCACCAAACAAGCTCAGATGACTGGGTTGATACACAACCTTCTCTGATGATTTTCCGTAAAGTTTCTGTCTCAGATACTCAACCTGTTCACGAAGGAGGGTTAGCTCATTGGTAAGTTGTTCAATCGTTGAGGTCTATTGTTTAATAATGGCCAATAACTCATCCATACTAGTGAGCCTCCTTCTTTTTTATTTCATTATACCGAAAGAAAAGCCATGATTTCAATAGAAATCACGACTTTTTGAAACATTTATTTTGGGACTGATAGAAAATCCTTTCATGAGCCAGTCTACTTGTTCGGAAGTTAGATCCCTGACCTCTTCTTCATTGTTTGGCCAGGTCAATTTCCCATTTTCAAAACGTTTATACAATAACCAAAATCCTTGTCCGTCCCAATAAAGAGCTTTGAACCGGTCTTTTCGACCTCCGCAGAAGAGATAGACTTGTCCCGAGAAGGGATCCAGATTGAATTGACTTTTGACAAGATAGGCTAGAGAGTCAATCCCCTGACGCATATCCGTTTTCCCGCAAACCAAGTAGACTTGACCTAAATCACTGAGTTGGATGGTCATAATGCAGCACCTTATCCAAGATTGTTTCCATTACTTCAGGGTTGATAGATTGGAAGAATGTGACTTCCAATTTTTCGAGACGAATTTTCATCAGAATATCGTTTCTGCTTTTCTTTTCAAAGCGATGAGATTGAGGAACAGTTAATGGGACGATGGGGTGTGACATAATAAATCCTCCAGTTTTGTTTTTTTATAACAGTATACTGGGGGAGGGAGTGATGGGATAGATACCTTGTTATTGGGCGGTTACGAAACGTTATAGGAGCAGTCATGCTAGACCCCCAATCGTTAGATTTTTGTCTAACTTTTGGGATGCGGTTCAAAGTCTTGTTGTTTTTCATAACTTCTCCTTTAAGTATTGTCTAGGACTCTAAAAATGAATACAAAGTGAATATACACAGTTAACTAGAATACTCTAAAAACACTGGTATATTCACCTTAGCTATAATGTTACTCTTTATTCTAGTAGAATAGACGCATATTCCAAAGAGCTGCTCCAGCGCCAACTGCTACTACTGCAGCTGCTCCCCCAGTTGCCCAAATAATTGGTGCAGAAATTGTTGCTACCTTACCTGTCGATTTAAAATGAACTCATTGAGTTTCCGAACAAGTCTAATATAGAACGTCCAACTTTTGGAGAGCAGTACAGTTGTATTACAAAGTTGATTCTAGAAATCTTAAGGTTTATTAAAAATTTTTATTAAAAATAAAGATCCCAGTATTATAATCACCCCAATTAAAAAGATTGGTAATTCCATTTCCTTATATTTTTCAATATATGGAATGACATACATGCTAAGTAATACAAGTAGTACTCCAATAAGAGCTATGATGATTAAAAAATATTTTTGCCACATAAATTATGTAATATCCCACCAGCCGTTATTTGGATGTTTATCTCCTGAATCCAAATGTCTCGCTAACATCCCACCGACACTCAAGCCTCCTGTTCCTAAGACAAAACCAACAACTTTTCCAGATATTCTATTTGCAGCTTGAACACCTATAAAGTTTACTAAGGCTCCTCTTAGGTATCTAGTAAATGTTTGTCGACCAACAGCTTTTATCGCAGCCTTAAATAAAGCAATTCCTCCGCCACCACCCATAAAATATGCAATTGTAGCGTTAATGGCGGAATTAACACCAAAAGCTAGAGCACCATTAGGTACAGATAATCCCCCATCAAGATACATCATTTCGTCTTGTTCAAGGGCAACATAATTATTTGGTAATACGAGTTCCACAAAAATTCTCCTTTATTATTAAGTACCATTCATACCTTTTATCCCTTTCAAAATTGTAGTTAAAAGGCACTCCCAACAGGTAACAAGCTAGGAAAACTTATCCTGCAACAACATGACCAATAAAGCAAGTTCTGATATGATGATAGAAGCAAGGACAACATTCAATGAATCAAATTCTCTTCTCGAAAGAAAGAAACTAATACATAATAAAATGACGATAAAACATTGAACGATACTTATGATTTTTAACACATTAACCCTTTCCACTAACTAGATCATAAAAACGATTCTCAAACCCAAGTAAAACGATTGCTCCTAATCCTCCAAAGGCAGGAGCGAATGCGGCTCTAATCAACCATTTATTCTTTTGATAATCTGCATTCGTATATCCAGCATAGTACACCCTTTCTCCCAATACATACCCTGTAGAGTACGATGCTCCTCCAATTGCTAAAGCCATTGTAACTATTGCTGAAACCGAAAGAGGTTCTCCACCATCAAGATACATCAAGAGCAACATAATTATTTGGTAATACGAGTTCCATAAGAATTCTCCTTTATCATTAAGCATGGTTAGGTAATTGCCCTAACAAGTAATAGACAACTTAGTTTACATTCCCTAATCCCCCAAGATAAGATATCCTTTCTCTATCTTAGTGTTTATTTTAAGGTAACTAAGGTTCAAACTCAATTATTGTTTAAAACTCAACAGCTCTAAAATCCAATCAAGATATGTTTCTTTATCATATACAATGCGAACTTCAATGCGAACTTCGACGGGCATATCCTTTTGAAAGACGATAGTCTCATTTTCATATTTTAAGGTTAGGTCCTCCAAACCTACAATCACTTTATAGAGGTTTCTATTTCCTTCTTTTGTCTCTTGCACAATTGTTCCCGAATCAATCTGTCTGACCTTTCCCTTGAGAGTTCCATATTTTTGGTTATTCGCAACTTTTAATAATCACACACAGTTGTATTTCTATTTTATAAACAAAGGTGGATTACATCATATCGTTTTTAGGATACCTACTTTAGTGAGTAAACTTCAATTAAAAATTGAAGTTCTGAAATTGCTAGCGACAAAGATAGAGGACTTGTACCATCTAAACTGGCCTCTATGTTCTGTTTCAGTAGAAAGAAATGTGATTTGTCTCCCAACATTTTGTCTAGCAGTACCTCATATCTAGTTTTCTGACTATATTTTCTGAGATATAAATTTAACTTTATAACATCCAGCATTCCATAAAAAGCTCTTTGCTGATTCATATTGTTAAATCGAATATCTTCAAGTAATTCAATTCTTTTATATTCCTCTAGGGGAATATAGTCCTTGACTAAACTCACATAGGACAAAGCAATAAATGGTAATTCAGATTGTGCTTTCAATTTCCAAATAGCTTGGTAATTATCCACTTTAAAATGACAATCCTTCCTAGAGTTTAATATTGTCAGCACTTTTGATTTCAATAAAAACAATTGTTGATTTTCAGCCTTATACAATCCTTGAATAAGTGCTATTATGATTGAAAATGGAATAAGTGGTAAAAGTGAAACATTCGGATATATAAAAGTAAACATTACATAGTAGACAATAAGTGTAATGAAATAAAGGAAGTAATAGAGGATAAAAAAGTTTTTAGATATCCTTGTCTCTTTATCATAGACGACTAGTCCTGGGCTAAAACCCATCAGTTGATTAAAAAAAATCCCACGATACATTCTAGAATACAACTTTATCACTAACAATATGTATACATATATAGGATTTGCTTTACAAAAAACTGATGTTATGAATAGCAGGATTGTGTGCAAACATTGGGATAAAATATAAAACATAGGTATAGATAGAGTAAAGAGCAAGATGATATTAAGCGGGTTAGCAACTATATTCATTTTTATAAATAATGGACTAACACAGAATACACTGCTTATAATAACCAAAAAAAGTAAAATTTTTTCAAAAATATTCTTTGTTTTCATTCCACCACCGCCTATTCAATGTAAATCATGACCACCCGTCAAACGGGTGATTTGAACCGGGGTTATAAGCCCACATTCCTAGCCAGCGCCTAAAGACGCTGGCTTTCACTTTGTTCAAGCCTCACTGCTCTTGACTCGTCACTAGCCTCTCAAAGAGGCAGTTGTACTACTTGCTATTATCCCTAAAGGGATCTTCATACTCTCTCACACTCAGCTTATCTGGTGCGATATCATGTTTTTCTTGCTCTTAGATGTATTTCTTTATGGTGGCTTTATTGAGACCAACCGTACTCGCGTAATATCCCTCTGCCCAAAAATGGCGGTTCTAAAATTTATATTTTAAGGTGGCGCGTTTATCAAACATCATTAAGGCACTTTTACCTTTTAAGTATCCCATGAAACTTGATACACTTATCCGCGGTGGAATGCTGACTAACATGTGAACATGGTCAGGCATCAAATGTCCTTCGATAATTTCTACGCCTTTATAACTACACAAACGTCGGAATAGTTCTCCTAGACTACTTCGATATTGATTATAGATGATTTTTCGTCTATACTTAGGTGTGAAGACAATGTGGTACTTACATAACCACTTTGTATGTGATAAACTATGTGCCTTTTGTGCCATACTTTTCTCCTCTCGCTTTACAATAGGCTTGAACACCTTTATTGTATCGCGTTTGGAGTTTTTTGGGTATAACCTTCGTCGCGCACCCGCATAGCGGGTGGTTTATTTGTCATATAAAACGATGGGCGAATAACTCTATCAGAGTATTCGCCATATAGTTATTTATACCTTATATTAATAGAATAATCTCATATTCCATAAGGCAACACCTGCCCCAGCTGCAACAACTGCTGCTGCTCCGCCCGTTGCCCAAATGATTGGGGCGGAAATTGTAGCAGCTTTGGCCATTAATATCGGATAGCTCGCCACAATTGCTTTCCCAGCATAATTAGTTAGACCAGACTCTCTCATTGCAAATCTTAATCCAGCACTACTAATCCACAATCCTTCAATATTTCGTTTAAAATTATTCCAATCTCCACCATCAAGATACATCATTTCGTCTTGTTCAATAGCTACATAATTATTTGGTAATACGAGTTCCATAAGAATTCTCCTTTATTATTAAGCATGGTTAGGTAATTGCCCTAACAAAGTAGTAGACAACTTAGTTTACAGTCCCTAATCCCCTAAGATAAGATAGCCTCTCTCTATCTTAGTGTTTATTTTAAGGTAACTAAGGTTTAAACTCAATTATTGTTTAAAACTCAACAGCTCTAAAATCCAATCAAGATATGTTTCTTTATCATATACAATGCGAACTTCGACGGGCATATCCTTTTGAAGAACGATAGTCTCATTTTCATGTTTTAAGGTTAAGTCCTCCAAACCTACAATCACTTTATAGAGGTTTCTATTTCCTTCTTTTGTCTCTTGCACAATTGTTCCCGAATCAATCTGTCTGACTTTTCCCTTAAGAGTCCCATATTTTTGACTATTGACACCTGTAATCGCTACATCAACCTTAGCATCTTTGAATACACGGGAAATATCGCTTGCAACTACAAAAGCCTCTACATAGTAACCTTTTTCTTTCCCTGAAATTTCTGCAATAGTCTGCCCTTGTTGGATAGACAGCCCCTGTTTCAATGGAGCAATATAATGTAATGTTCCATCACTTGTGGCTAAAATACTATGAGCCTTATCTTGTCCTGTTGCGATACCGAGATTCGCCTCAAGTTCTGTGATACTTTTATTATTATTCGATCGAGCGGTTCCTAGTTCACTGACTAACTGGGCGTAAACATTATGAGCCTGTGAGGTAGGGTCATTATACGAACGCTCCATATCTCTAATACTACTTTGCTGACCCTCTATCTCACTATTTTTTGCAGTGATATTCGCCCTAATCGTTTCGATTTTCGTAGTTATCTCACGTATTTTTGTTTCTAACTCGGCTCTAGCATCTGTCGCAATGACGGTAGATGAAGTAAACGTACCGCTACTGCTTGTATCCGTTGTCAAATCTGAAATAGGCAACGAAGCTAGTTGTTGCTGGAGTTGAACCAACTCATTTTGTACCGTTTGTAAATCAGTATCTAATTGATTTTTTGTATCAATCAACTTATTTAACTTTACATATTCATCTTAAAGTTTAGAATACTGTGAATCGCTGTTATAACTTTCTGAAGTTAATTGAGACAGATAATATTCTACTTTGCCATAATATTCCTGTTCTTCCCCAGAGTTAGCCATATGATTGACTTTCTCGTTTAATGATTGCTCAAATTTCTGAAATATGGCTTCCTTTGCATGTAACTTCTCCAATTGCTTATTTAGAGAATCAGCCTGCAATCCTTCTTGACCACTAGATAAGGAAAGGATGAGCTCTCCAGATTTTACCGCTTCTCCTTCCGATTTGTGCATCGTTACTACTTTACCTGAGGCAACTGCTGATAGAAACTCTGTCCCTGTTATAACTGCATTCCCACCTGCTTTTACAATATAGTTTTTTGGAATATAAGCCGCACCAATCAGTGCCCCAACTAAAATAAGAGCAGTTGAAATAATGAGAACAAAGGCATAGGCCGGCGGTTTCTTATCAAAGAAAATCCGAGAATAACGTAATTCTGATTTATTATATAGTTTCATAGGCTTATTATTGGTCTAAAAATATCCACTATCATTTTTCAGGAGAAGAGTTGACATAGACTGTATAAACTGTCCCATCAGTCTGTATATCATTTTCATATATGTACAATTCCAATTTTGAATAAGCAAATTGAAGATTCTCTGGACTATCTTCAAAGCGCACATATAAGCAATGGGGAACAGATACAATATCCTGAGTATCATAGATATTCTGATACTGTTGTGCATTATGGGCTTGAACATAAAATTCAAAATCAGTTGTTATGGAACCATCATTATGAATGAC
The DNA here is from genome assembly GCF_004569635.1 of Streptococcus sp. LYSM12. Lineage (GTDB taxonomy): Bacteria > Bacillota > Bacilli > Lactobacillales > Streptococcaceae > Streptococcus. The sequence goes on along the minus strand of NZ_SPOZ01000006.1, from coordinate 87,081 downwards.
CGTTCCACAACTCTTCACAATGAGTGGACCAAACACCTGTGCCTTCACTAATTGCAAATGTTGTTGAAATTTATCAAGTTCATGGTCAACATCTTCTACTTTAGTACCATGTATCTTTTTACAAATGACCTGTTTCAAAACAAGTTTTTTATTATCTTTCACCTCTAGCTTAGCCATACGTAACCTCCTCTGTATCCAACACTGCCTGTGGCTGGAGTTGTTGACTCACCTGAACACTCTGTAAGCCAACCATTCGAGCATACTTCCCATTTTTTGCCATCAATTCTTCATGAGTCCCATACTCTACAATGGCTCCATTTTCTAGGAAACAAATTTTATCACATCGAAGAATGGTAGATAATCGATGAGCTACTACAATTGTTGTCTTACCAATAATCTTATTAAAGATTAAATCTTGGATAATCTGTTCACTAAACGAGTCTAAGTTGGAGGTTGCTTCATCGAAGATATATAAGTCAGCCTTGCTAAGTAAAGCCCTCGCAATAGCCAATCGCTGTTTCTCACCTCCAGAGAAATTTTGACCACCTTCTTCCACAAAAGAAGCATAGCGATTTTGCAGATGCTGAATGGTATCATGAATTCCCACAATACGACAGACTCGCATCATATCTTCATAGGTCGCATCAGGATTACCAATTTTCAGATTGTCAATAATGGTCCCAGTAAATAGTTCAATGGTCTGAGGGATATAGGAAATTTTCTCCCGTAATTCCCCATAGTTCAAATCCAATAAGCCATGATGACCGATACGAATATTCCCTTCACTCGGATGGATGAAACGGAGCAATAATCGAACTAAGGTGCTTTTACCCGCACCGCTTTCTCCTACAAAGGCTATTTTTTCACCTTGTTTTATCGTCAAATTAAAATTTTTAATGACAGGCAACCGTGAACCGTACGCAAAGGTCACATGATTGAACGTAATATTATCCTGTAAGGAAAAATTTCTGACACTGTAATCAAGATTGGTATCCTCTCTGTCAACTTCCATCAATTCCTGAAGGCGACTAACTGCAACTTGTACCTCCTGAAAGGTCAACTGGAGACCAACTAAGTTTTGTACAGGCTCTGTAAAATATTGACTCAAGGTTTGGAATACCAGAAGGTCACCAATCGTCATCTTACTGTCAATGATAAATAATGCTCCTATACCCATAAACAGTAATCCACCAATCGTTGAAGCCATTGAAGAGACTGTAGATTGTACATTTTGTAACACACCCTCTTTGTATCCAATTTCTAAAGTATGCACAAATTTTTCTTCAATTTTATTTAGGCGTTGTTCTTCATCATGTTGTGATTTGATAGTATCAATATTACGAATAGATTCTATTAACTGAGAGTTTAGAAGACCGTTCGCTTCCATTTGTTCGTGGTTAATCTTCTTATAAGGCTTTTTAAAACAGTAGATAAGAATGATATTCACAATAACCATTAACACTAGGATAAGAAACAAGGACTGGTTAATCGTCCATAAGACGAACGCACTAATAACTGATAAGGTGATATCCATAATCAACGAAATAGACACTGATGTAAATACATTCTTTATCGTCATCGCATCTTGGAATCGTGTTAGGACATCCCCTACTCTTCTACTACCAAAAAAACTGTATGGCAGATGGATGATATGATCATAGTATCCCATCAGAACAGGAATATCTATTTTTCGTGATAGAAATAATAAAATATGTTGGCGGAAAGCAGATAGTAGACTCTGTAAAAAAGACACTAGCCCAAAAATAAGTAAGAAAAGATACAAACTATTTTTCAAACCATATGGAATTACCTCATCCATGACAACCTTTGAAAAAAGACTGGATAAAATACCGATAATACTGAGTACAAAGGAAGCCAGTATAACTGTCATTACTAAACCTTTTTGACTAAAAATTAATGAGATAAATAGTTCTAGTAAACCCTTCCCTTTTAATTTTCCTTTTTCAAATTCCGAATTGGGAACCATGAAAAGTGCTATTCCCTGATAGACTTCTTCCATCTCATCACGAGACACCCTAAGCATTCCCCTTGCAGGATCTGCTACAATTAAGATACCATTTTTCTTGATTCGATGCAGCACCACAAAATGGTTCTGTCCCAAGTCATTTTTTATCTGAAGAATAGCAGGAAATGTCAATTTAGAAGTCAAATCTTTTTGTGCAACACGAACAGCTTTGACAGTAAAATTTAGCTTTTCAAGACCAGACACAATCCCACTAACAGTCGTCCCATACATATCCGTTCCGATAATCTCACGAATTTTCATAATAGACAATTCTTTTTTGTAAGATAAAAGAACTGTCGAAACAACTGCTGCCGCACAATCCGACTGATCATGTTGCATCGTACAGGGATATTTTTTGAACATCTCTTTTCTCCAACCACTATTAACTTGATTAATCTGCTTTTCCGACATCAACTCCTGAATAGCTTTGAACAGTAATCTTCCCTATTTGTAGGAACTGAATCTTACTGCTACTGTCCTCATCGGTAGGAATGTTATTCACAAATAGGAGTGTCGCTCCTAGTAATAGCAATGAGATAATTTTTTTAGTTTTCTTCATTTTTGAAACCCTTTCCATTTTTCTTCAATAATATCACTCTATGAATATATTTGTCAATGTTTTTAGGTTCATTTGTTTTATTATGATTTTTTTAGTTGTTTGCAACTTTTTATAAAATACTTTTTTAGGTAAGATAAAAAGAAAAATAGTGTATAATCTATTTATATGAATTACACAGAAAGGGCCACATAGCTATGGAGATTATTGCTGAAAAACTAAAATTTAAAAGAAAAGAATTGAAATTAACCCAACAAGAGTTGGCAGAAGGCATATGCGAACAAAGTCAAGTCAGTAAAATAGAGAGAAAAATCTTTATTCCAGGTGCTGACTTACTATTTAAGCTTTCTCAACGACTTGGCGTCACAGTAGATTATTTCTTCAATGAGAATTTCTCTGAAACCTCTTCACTAATAGACTTTAAAAGGATTTCTCAACGACTTCTGGAAGATAGAAATTATGTTGATTTAGAATATTTCTATCATTTAGAAATTGAAAAAAACTCATATCTAACTGAATATGACAAGGCATATCTAGTCTGGATTCATTCTTTGATTCTATTTTATAGAAATAATAATCAAGATAAAGCTATTGCTCAACTAGAAGCTGCTATCACTAAGTTAAACAATCAGTCTGAACTCTTCTTACTCTCATTGAACACCCTATCAAATTTCTATTCCTTACTGGGGAAGGATGAGAAATACGAGCAGAATTATCGTAGACTTCTACACATATATGAGAATACAGATTTTGACAATCAAAAAAATCTATTTGTCTACATAAAAGTACAATACAATTACGCCCATTACTTACATTCAGTCAAAAATAGGAATATGGAAGCCATTGAAATAGCTCTAGAAACAATCGAGTATTGTAAAAAACATCGCACAGTATATCAACTAGCCCCTCTCTTAACTATATTAGGAAATGCTGGTCAACATATCATGGATAAAAATGAAATCAAAAATTACTATATTGAAGCTAGAGAATTATGTAAAATATTTGATAATAAACTAATGTACATAAAAATCAATGATTACATTAATGAATTAGATAAAATAGAGCCATAAAGCCTAACGATTATATTCCTCTCTAGAACATAAAAAAATAAGGAGCTGAGTACGTTTATTACCATTAGCCCCTAATCTATGGAAACAAATACATCCCCACAGGGTAAATGGAAATAGAATTGGATAATTTCTAGCTATCACTCCTACTCACTCCAAAAAATTACTCACTCTGATACTTCCCCATCCCAAAGCAAAAAGCCTTGCAATCAAGGCTTTCCATTATCCCTTTCTAGGATTTTATGAGCAGAGCAACACACTCCACATGATGTGTCTGAGGGAAGAGGTCGACGGGTTGGATTTTGCTGAGTTTATATCCTTGTTCTTGGTAGCGTTTGAGGTCACGAGAAAGGGTAGCGACATTGCAGGAAATATAGACAATCTTGTCTGGATTCATCTGGATGCTAGCTTCGATAAAACTTTCTGTCAAGCCTTTTCGTGGGGGATCTACAACAATGACACTCGCTTGAATGCCTGCTTTGACCCACTTGGCCATAGCCTTTTCAGCTGTATCACAGACGAAATGGGCATTGGTGATACCATTTAGACACGCATTGCTTTTGCTATTTTCCACCGCTTGAGCCACTACTTCTACACCATAGACTGCCTTTACATGCTTGGCAAAAGAAAGGCCAATCGTTCCGATTCCAGAATAAGCATCGATTACATGGTCATCTGATGTGACATCTGCAAAATCAATGGCTGTCTGATAAAGTTTTTCTGCCATTTCGGTATTGACCTGATAAAAGGACGGCGCTGAAATTTCAAAGGTATTTCCTAGCATTTGGTCAGTGATGACATTTTTCCCATATAGCAAGCGAAACTCTGTCCCAAAGATGACATTGGTGTCGCGTTCATTGATATTTTGCACGATTGAGGTAATCTGTGGAAACTGTGCTACTAAAAGTTCTATCAACTGCTCGATGCGGAAAATTTTTAAACGTGTGGTCACAAAAACGACCATTATCTCGCCTGTGTAATGACCACGGCGGACAATAACGTTTCGGATAAGACCTGATTTTTCTTGTTCATCATAGGGTTTGAGGTCAAAGCGGCGTAACAAATCACGTACGGTCACAATCACTTGATCAATCTCAGAATGCTGGATATAAAAATGTTCAATCGGTATCAAGTCGTGAGAGTGTTTCCTGAAAAACCCCGTTTCTAGTTGCCCATTGACACGGCGGACAGGAACTTGGGATTTGTTACGATAAGCAAAGGGCTGCTCCATACCACATGTAAGAGGAACTTCTATATCCTTGATACCTGCAATCTTGCGTAGGCTATCCTTGACTTGCTTGGTTTTAAAGGCTAATTGTGCCTCATAGTGTAAATGCCCTAAATCTGCAATCCCAGTTCGTAAATAGGTTGCATCAATCGCTTCATTGCGGTCAGGTGAAGTCGTTAGGCGTTCCTCCACCTTTCCATAACCAATTTTTTTATTAACCTTGAGCACACGCATCTGAACCACCTCACCAGGCAAGGCATTTTCCACAAAAAAGACCAAGCCATCTACCTTTGCGATTCCTAGCCCCTCGTGGCTCATATCCACAATCTCTACTTCTACAATATCATTCTTTTTGATCATCTGTCTTCTTTCTATTCCACAGCTACATTGTCAACAAAACGTAGCACAATCTTTCAATACTATCTTCAAGGTTCAATTTCCAAGCTTGGCTACTAATCGTCACTCACTTGATTGGTCTATTTCTAACACCCCTACTGGATTCCTATACTTTCCTAACGATTGATCTATCTTAAATTATTGTCTTTTCGTTTGCTTTTAGTACTAGGCAAGAAGCTGCAGGCTGTACTAGAGTACGGCAAAGTGAGTGAACGAAGTAATAAAAGATAAACGAAATGACTATACTAGTCACCAAATCGCATCTTCTTCCATGACTAAACTTCATGCCCAATCAAGCTCAAAAATTGCTCACTTAAACCTAGTATAGTGTTTTTCAATTTTGATGAAGCACTACACTAGGCAACGAGTCGCCCATATAACAAGAGTTCGGCAAGACGAGATAAGAACTTAAAACTGAGCAACTATATCACAGTTCTTGCATTTAAATTAACGGTTGATTTCCATCAATCCTCATCGTCATTTACTCTTTAAATAGTTTCATCATCAAACAGTCTACGGCTAAAGCACTAGCGGATAACTATTTTTGCTTTTCATTGAGTACCCATTCCGTCTTGGAATTTCCTTGCCAGCCAGTCTTCATCTTTATTGAGGATAGGCAAAGGAGCAAGAAAAAATGTGCTAGCTAGCCGCTTTTCCTTACTTCTCCACTTCTAGGTTTGAGCCGAAAGGGGCTGGGAATAGATCCTTTCACTCCCACCCCGCACAGCTCCATCAGTCAGAGTAGTGACTGTTGGAGGTTGGAAATGAAGCGAATTCGTTCGCGTCAGTCGTAAAGGCCAGATTTGGAGCCTAAAAAGGAAACAACTATGAGTGAACCTGCCCTACCAGTAGAGGTTTTTAACCCATTCCCTTGAACCAACAGGGAACAAGGTTTCATGATTTCCAACCTTCAACGGCATGATAGCTGTTGACAATCAACCTATGCTATGATGCTGATGTGAACTCTGAGAAGTAGAGATAGGCTTTTGTTCAATCCCCATGCTCACATATTTTTTCAAAGAGAAGTATCAACGTAAGCCCAATTCACTCAAGCGATTCTGGTATTTGTCAAAATCAATCTTAATTCCTAGGCCACCATAGATATCATACTCATCTATCCAATCTCCAATGGTAGGAATGGTTGCCTGTTCAACCCCATTTTTAGCATCCAGCATGATAAAGAGACCACTCGTCACTAGAAAATGTTGCGGAATATTAGTAGAGGTCAAGGCATAGACCTTTCCAAATGCTTCGGCTCCAGAAAAGAGTTTCATTGGATTTTTTGCTTGCGTCAAAATAGCTGCAATCACCTGTTGTTGACGTTTGGTCCGTCCGTAATCCGCCTCATCGTCTTTACGGAAACGAGCGTAGTTGAGCAGGGTGGTACCGTTCATTTTCTGCACCCCAACCGGTATCGTCTGATTCGGTACCACACCATTTTCCATATGTAAATCATCTGGAATGTCAACCGATGAAACCTGCTGACCATCTACTGTTCCGAATTGAGCATCGATGGTCACTCCTTCTGGAAAAAGAGTATCGATGGCCGTTGCAAAGGTTGAAAAATCAACAAGAGCATAATATTGAATATTGATGTCAAAATTTTCTTTCAGCACTTCTCTGACATTTTCAGCCCCCTTATGACCATTTTGCTCTCCAAATGTATAGGCGCTATTCAGTTTGTAATCAGCTCCGTCAATATCAATCAAGGTATCACGCATGAAGCTCACGAGCTTAGCTTTTTTATCCTTATTATTGACATTTAAGACCATGATCGAATCTGTCCGCGTCAGGTCTGAGCTTTCACCAGCCCGACCATCTGTCCCTAGGATAAGAATATTTACCCCATTATTGGTAGCCTGACCATTAAAGGATTCAACTAATGGCTTCGTTTCAACGCCTTTCATTCCTTTGACAAACATGAAGCCCAAGCCTGCAAGTAATAAGATAAAGCCCAGTAAGAGTAACCTAAAGAAGCGTTTGAGTCGCCCCTTTTTCTTCTTCCGAATCTTGGGTTGCTTGATAGGACGAGTCTTGGGCTTTTTCTGACGTGGATAGGCAGGTAAGACATCTCCGTCTGAATCCATCTCTAAATCATAAAAATCCTCTGCTTCTTCTGCCCATTCCTCTGGCTCTACTGCCCGACTTCTATGATATGCTTGATGCGATGTTCGCACAATATCGCCCTTTAATTTCCGCTCTAGATAGGCCAATTCTCTTTGCTCCCTATCATTTAGGTAGTGAATATTTTTCCGTAAATAATCTAATCGTAATTCCTCATGATGAGTGAGGTTGCTCTCATATCTTGTCATTGTACTTCCCTTTTCATTGAGCCTGATAAATAAAATAGTCTCCTAAAATCTTATAAGAAATCCCTAAGCTTGTCAATTCTTTTAAGGCATAATCCAATAATTCTGGTTGAGGGTTGCCTACATCAAGTATGAAGAAATACTCTCCCAGAGCCGTTTTCAAGGGCCTACTTTCAATCTTGGTCAAATCAATTCCTCGCCAAGCAAAAACTGACATCGCCTTGTAAAGAGCACCTGGTAGGTTGTCTGGTAAGGTCAGCGCCAGCGAACATTTTCTGACAGTTGATGCCAATGGCAGGGTGAGTGCTGACTTTCCCAATACCCAAAAACGGGTGTAATTCTGGTTCATTTCTTGAATATCTTGCGCAACAATGTTGAGACCATATTCCTGGGCTGCTGCTTGTGGTGCAATCGCAGCAAAAGGCTGGTCTGGATGACTTGCCACAAAGCGCGCTGCATAGGCTGTACTTGCTGTTGCTTCAAGCCGTGCCTGCGGGTAATGCGCATCAATATATTTTTTTCCTTGAGCTAACGCTTGCGGATGAGAGTAAATCACTTGGATATCTCTTGAGTGAGAAGTAACCATGAGCTGTTGAAAAATCGGTTGGATCACCTCAGCTACTGCCCGCAAGTCTGCCTGATGAAAGAGGTAGTCAATCGTTTCATGAACACTACCTTCAATCGAATTTTCAACTGGAATGACTGAATAATCAACCGCATGTTGTTCAACAGCTTTCATAACCTCTGTAATCGTGTCATAAGGTACCAATTCTGCTGCTGGAAAAGTCTGGTGTGCCACTTGGTGCGTAAAGGAACCCCGTGGTCCTAAAAATCCTATATACATTGAATAATCCTTGCTACTTCTTCTGGAATACGGTGGTCTGTATTGATTACCAAATCAGACAACCCCTCATACAGTACCATTCGCCGCTCATAAATACCGCGAAACTCCTCTTTTGAATTGTTCAAAAAAAGGGGACGTTGGAACTTGTGATCCTGCTTAATCCGATCATATAAGACCTCAAACGAAGCGACTAACAATACATTATGCTTCTGGTTCTGACGCAAGAGAAGCCGATTTCTTTCTGCAATAACCACACCACCACCTGTCGAGATGATAAGGTCACCCTCAAGCTGCAGGAGTTCTTCTAAGGTTTCTGATTCAAGTTTCCGAAAGGCAACCTCCCCCTCTTTAACGAAAAAGTCAGAAATGGACATCCCGATTTTTTCTTCAATGATTGTATCCATATCATAGAAAGGACGCTTGATATGCTGAGAAACGGTTGTCTTTCCTACTCCCATAAATCCCAGTAAAAGAATTGCCATACTATTTCTCCTTTAGTAATCCCTCCAAATCATCAAAGAAACTTGGATAGCTAGTATTAATTGCTTCTGCTTGTTCCAAATGCACCTCACCATCTTTTACCAAGAGACTGGCAATAGCTGCCATCATGCCGATTCGATGGTCGCCACAGGTATGAACACTTGCCCCATGAAGTGGTGTTTTTCCTTTGATAATCATACCATCTTCAGTCGGTGTAATGTCTGCTCCCATGCTATTTAAGGTATCTGACACCACCCGAATTCGGTCAGTTTCCTTGACCTTGAGTTCTTCTGCATCACGGATAATGGTTGTCCCATTAGCCTGCGTCGCCAAGAGAGCGATAATCGGTAATTCATCAATCAAACGTGGAATGATATCACCTGCAATTTCCGTGCCCTCTAGCTCAGACGTTTCTACTGTAATCGTTGCAGCTTTCGTCACTTCGTCCACCTGAGTAAGTGCGATAGTGCCTCCCATAGCTTTGATAACCTCTAAAATCCCTGTCCTGGTTTCAGCAATTCCAACATTTTCAAGGACAATCTTAGCATTCGGCACAATGAGTCCTGCCACTAACCAGAAAGCTGCACTAGAAATATCACCTGGCACCTGTACTTCTTGCGCTGTAAAGGTCTGTCCTCCCTTGATACGAATTTCCTTACCCTTGACACAGATGTCTCCACCAAACTGTTGAATCATATCTTCGGTATGATTGCGGGTCAATTCTTTTTCGACAATGGTAGATTCTCCTTGAGCTTGTAGAGCAGCAAAAATGAGTGCGGACTTGACCTGAGCTGAAGCAACGGGTAATTGATAATGAATGCTGGCTAATTCTTTGGTTCCTTTCATGGTCAAAGGTAGCAAATCGCGCTCGGTTTTACCTGCAATCTTTACCCCCATTTGACATAATGGAATCGTTACGCGATCCATGGGACGTCTTGAAAGGCTGGCATCGCCAATCATTGTTACTTCGAAGTCCTGACCGGCCAAGATACCTGCAATCAAGCGAACAGAAGTGCCAGAATTTCCCATATCAAGGGGCTTGGTCGGAGCTTGTAAACCGTCAACTCCTACCCCCTGAATCACAATCACATCTCCCTTATCCTCAATCTGAACTCCCAAGTCACGAAAGACCTGCATGGTTGAGAGCACATCTTCTCCTCGTACAATACCATAAACCTTGGTCACACCTTGGGCCAGGCTAGCAAACATGATCGAACGATGACTAATGGATTTATCACCTGGCACGCGCAAGCTTCCAACCAGTCTGCCTACATTCTTCCTCAACTGCATGACGCTATCCCTCCCAATTTTTTCTTATTATATCACAAACAACAGTATCTCTCATTTTCCGAAAAACACATTCAATCACTCCTAACCAAAGACCTAGAAAACTTTCTGCAAGAGCCCGTATGAATTCCCTTTACTCCTATTTAAGACTAGTTTTCCACTACTCATCTTTGCTTTTTCAGTAGACACCCCTACTCTTTCAAAAAAATGCCTTGATAATCGAAAAACGACTTCCTGAATCAAGCTGCCTTATTTACAGATACAAGTCCTACATTTTTCCTGAATAAAACGGGCCGAAGCGATTAATTTTTTCTCCTCGTCATCTGTCAAATTTAGCTGAACCCGCTCGACAATTCCTGCGCGTCCGACAATGGCTGGATAGCTAAGATAGGTCCCTAAAGGCTCATAGTAGTGAGAAACCGGCAATTCCTCACGGGCATCTGACACGATGGCTAAGACTAAACGAATGGTCGCACTGGCAATACCATAAGAGGTGTATTTTTTAGCATAAAAGACCGTATGACCGCCCATCATCGCTGCTTTTTCCAAGCGTTCCAATTCGGCTGTACTAAGAAAATCAGAAATTGCCTGTCCCTTGACCTTGACTTGACTCCAGGCGGTGAATTGGGAATTGCCATGCTCTCCCAGATTATATCCCTGTACACTTCGAGCATCTATTGTAAATTGCTGAGCGATTGTCCGCTTCATTCTTGCAGTATCCAGCAAGGTACCTGTCCCAATGACAGAATCCTTGGGCAGACCTGTATATTTCTGATAAAGGCTAGTCACGACATCTACTGGATTTGAAATGACCACCAATACTCCCTTAAAGCCAACAGCTTTTAATTGCTGAGCAACAACTGGAACTTCTTTAGCGGTAAATGGAAGCTCTGCAAAGCGATCCGCGTGAGGATTGTCTTGTAACGTGATATTCCCCAAAGCCGAAATGACAACATCAGCATCTGCCAAGGACTGATAATCATTGATTATGATATTGGCATGATGACCAAGATTGGCTGCGGCATCCGCAAAATCCATAGCTTCTGCTGCAACCTTTGCCTCGTTCGTATCAATCAAGACATAGTCATCAAAAGCCCCTTGTGCTATCAAGCCGTGTGCCACCGTTGCACCAACGTGACCTAATCCAATAATTCCCACTTTACGCGTCATAAATGTCCCCTCCTCTATCTCTTCATTCGGATATTCTTAGTCAGTATTCTACCATAATTTAGGTAAGATGTTCATTATTTTCTAGTATAGGCATTTATAGGCAACGAGCTGCAGACTGTACTAAACTACGACAAAGCAAGTTAAGGAAGTAATAAAATAAATTACATGACTATCCAATCACTCGTACACAGCATTGATTCTTAACCCTCTCTTCCCACTTTCAACAGTCTATCCAACGCTTTACTGACTTTATAAGCCTATCATTGCAAACCTACTGTTTTCAACAATTATTGAAAAGCAAATTCTTCACTGCAAAAACAGTCATTTTGGACTCTCTTTGTTCGACACTATCAAAGGCTGTCACATGGTAATGGAAACGAAATGATAATGAACAAGAAACTCAGAAATGGAAGCAACTGTAGAAGGGATTTTCCGCAAGATGAGCGAACGACAGAGGAAGAGGATACTGACCTTTTAGTTTATTTTTAGTACTAGGAAACAAGTTGCAGGCTGTACTGGAGAGTGCGGCAAAGCGAGTGAACGAAGTAATAAAAGATAAACGAAATGACTGTATCATCTTCACCGAGGTATTGATATGATAGCCTTTCCGTTTTGATTCAGGAATAAGCAACAAATCGCAGACACAACTAGGTTGGGAAAGATAAGGGAAGAACCTACTAAATGAAAGCTAAACGACTATGAGTTTCGCAATGTAAAATCAAGCCTTAACCCGTGACTGGCATCATCGCTGTAAAGCAAAGCAAAAAATGAAAAGAACTTAATCCTGTCCAAGATAGAACTAAATCCTTACAATCATTGTTTTTTACCTTTTGAGCAGCTCATGTCACGAGCAAGTATGGGCGATTACTGCACCTCATCTCCAAAGAAGAGTTGACGGATATCATCAACCGGCATATCTCTTCCTGTATGGAGTTTAAAGGCCTCTGCTCCTTGATACATCATCATACCGATACCGTTGATAGCTTTTTTAGCGCCGTGTTCTTTAGCAAAGCGAAGCAGTTCTGTTTCTGCAGGGCTGTAGATGACATCAAAAACGACCAAGTCTGGACGAATGACAGCTGGATCATGAATCAATTTTTGACCTTCCAAGGGCTTCATACCTACACCAGTCGCATTGATAAAGATGGAGCTTTCTGCAATGGAGTGATAGAGGGCCTCTGTTTCTTTCAAATCCTGCAAGCTTGCTCTTGTTTCAGTACGAGTGTTTAATTTCTCAACTGTTTTTTCAGCATGCTCATAGTGGTGGTCCTTGATATTGAAGATACGGACTTCTTTTGCACCGTCAAGCCCTAGCTGAATAGCAATTGCTGTCCCAGCTCCACCAGCACCTGCCAAGGTGATGATTTGGTCTTTAACACCAACACCCTCTGCTGCTAATGCACGAACTGCTCCTGTACCATCTGTACAGTGACCAACCAAGTGCCCTTTGCCATCTTTATTGACAACTGTATTGACCGCTCCGACCAACTCTGCTGTCGGTGATAATTCGTCCAAGTAGGGAATGATAGCCTGTTTATTGGGCATGGAAATATTTGATCCACGAATACCTAAGGCACGAATACCTTGCACAGCATCTGCTAATTCTTCCTTTCCCACTTCAAAAGCTAAGTAAGCATAGTCTAGACCCAATTTGGCATAAGCCTCATTGTGCATTTTAGGAGAAAGACTGTGACGGATTGGAGTAGCAAGTAAGCTAACTAATAAGGTGTGTCCTGACAAACGTTCTGGCATGCAAGCACCTCTTTCTATTCTGTGTGAAAATTTGTTTGCTATAGTCATTTAGTTTATATTTTTAGTACTTCGTTCACTCATCTTGCTGTACCATTGAGAAAAGTTACACTTTTCTTATCTGTCACTTGAAATAGTTATCAACTATTTCAACTACCTGCGACTCCTTGCCTAGTACTAAAAATAAACGAAACGGCTATAACGCTTCTGTACAATAACTAAACAGACGGAGCCTAGAAAGGCTAAACCAATAATCAAGATGAAAACATTATTTAAATGGTGTTCTGCTAAAATCCCTGTCAAATAAGGGATTCCCATAACTGCAATAGAGGTTGCCAGCGAATAGTAACTCGTAATCAAGCCCCGCTTGAATGGGAAAAATTCGAGCAAGATTGCAAGACCTAACTGCCAGATACCTCCTGCTGCAAAAAAGCCGACTATAAAGGTTGAAAGCATGACCGTATAAAGATTGGGCATGACGATCATTAACCAAAGGGCAAGTCCTGTCAACGTGGTACAACAGTTCATGAACATGGGGACATTGATTCCACGATGAACAATGAAAGATGTGAAAAAAACGGAAATAAAAGAGAAGATACTATAAGCACTCACCAAAACTAGGCTATCTGATTCTGCCATTCCAATCGCCTGCTGGGCAAAGGAGGGAATCCAAGTGATATAGGTATTAAAGAGAGAAACAGACACGAAAGAAAAGACCAGTAAGGCAACGAGTTCTACTTTAACATTTGACTGTTTATGACAAACTGTACAATGAGCTTCAACACTAGCAGCTTGCACCTTAACTTCTGGCTTTTTCTCGACCGCTGGAAAGGGGACTTTAAGAGAAACCACTAAATTTAAGAGCAAGCAAATTGCTGACACGATAAAGGTCCAACCGAAATAATGACCATTTCTTAAAATGAAGCTTGTAATGATTGGAAACAGAAATTGTCCCATAGAGATAAAGGCCTTGTTTAAGACACTCAAAGCACTATTATTATTGCGGTTTTCAAAGGCTTCAATAACAACTGGATAGGTGCTAGTATCCAAAAAAGCATTCCCAAATCCAGCAAAAATCGAGATGATAAAGGCTACAATGTAATTCGAAGCAAGGAGCAGACCGAGGAAGAAAATGATATAGGACACAATCCCAAACAGTACTGCACGTCTACGTCCTAGCCCATCAGAAATCACTCCAGCAGCATTGATGCTTAAAATGCGTCCGAGTCCAATCGCACTGATGACGAGCGTAATCTGACTGATACTTGCTCCCCAGTTTTCACGTAAGATAGACATATTTTGCGACACAATAATGGTCGCTATCCCTTGAAAAATGTAGTTCACATACAAACTACTAATGGTCGGTATATATTTATTTTTATACATGGAAATCCTACTACCTCTTTCCGTTCAAATCAGTATGATAGTCATTTCGTTTATCTTTTATGACTTCGCTCACTTTGCCGTACTCTCGTACAGCCTGCAGCTCCTTGCCTAGTACTAAAAGCGAACCAAAAGACTATATAGTCATTTAGTTTATATTTTTAGTACTTCGTTAACTCGTCTTGCTGTACCATTGAGAAAAGTTACACTTTTCTTATCTGTCACTTGAAATAGTTATCAACTATTTCAACTACCTGCGACTCCTTGCCTAGTACTAAAAATAAACGAAACGGCTATATAAAGACAAATTCTCCTACTTTTTAAATGATAATGATTGTAAGTAGAAACACCAATAGGTCTTCTCATTGAGGCTTCTGCTTTTATAGTCTACCTTTAACTATACACATCTCATCACTTGCAAACGTGCGCTATTGTTGTAGGCATGCTATTGTAATACTATTCACAAGGAGCGATATAGATAGAAGTTGTGACACTTTTATCACAACTTCTATTGAATCTAGACTCTTATTTATGATGTAGCTGATACATCACTAGCGGAAAAAGTAATAGTTAATAGATTTCAACAAGCCCTTTACAACATCATCTCATCGTCTGTTAATGTTTGTCCGCTGTTTTTTTGGAAGAGATCCATGAGATTTTGGACAGTCAAATTAGCTTTTTCTTCAGCGCGTACATCAACGATAATGCGACCTTGATGAAGCATGATGAGGCGATTTCCATATTCAATCGCATTTTCCATATTGTGAGTAATCATCAGAGCCGTCAACTTATCTTTCTCAACGATTTTTTTAGTGAGCTTCATCACCATATCGCTGGTCTTTGGATCAAGGGCAGCTGTATGCTCGTCCAATAGCAAGACTTTCGGTTTGACTAGTGAAGCCATGAGTAAGGTCAAAGCCTGGCGCTGTCCACCTGATAAGAATTGCGTATCCACCTTCATCCTATTTTCAAGTCCTAAGCCTAATTCTTTCAAAGCTTCTTTGAAAATCTTGCGCTCGCTGTCTTTCACTCCCCAGCTCAGACCCCGAGAAAGACCTCGGCGATAGGCAACTGCCATATTTTCTTCAATGGTCAAGCGAGAGGCTGTCCCCATTTTGGGATCTTGGAAAACACGGCTGATTTCACGTGCCCGCTTTGCTGCTGGAACATTCTTAATCGACTTTCCTTCTAGGAAAATATCTCCCGAATCCACGGTTAAAGTACCAGCTAAACTGTTCATCAAGGTTGATTTACCCGCACCATTTCCTCCAATGATAGAGATAAAATCTCCTTCTTGAACATCTAAATTCATACCTCTCAATACATGGTTTTCATTAATCGTACCTGCTTCGAAGGTCTTATGAATCTCTTGAATTGATAAAATTGTTGTCATTTTCTAATCCCTCCTAAGCTGATTTTTCTGATACATTTGGCCTGCGAATCTGCAATTTTTTCTGCAATTCTGGTACAAAGAGTACAAGGGCAAGCAGGGTCGCAGAGAATAATTTCACCAAATCTGCATCCATACCAGGAATCTCAAGGATTGCTAGGATGATCAATCGATAGATAACAGCACCTAAAACGACAGAGCACAGACGCCAACCAATACGAAGATTGCGCAAGATGACTTCTGCGATGATAACAGAAGCAAGACCGATAACAATAGTTCCTGTCCCAGAATTCAAATCTGCATAGCCATTGTTCTGTGTCAAGAGAGCGCCACAAAGCGCAATCAAGCCATTGGACAACATATAACCATAAATCTTCATCTTATTAACATTGATTCCATTCGCCTCACTCATCGGGATATTATCCCCTGTTGAACGAAGAGCTAGGCCAATCTGGGTATTTAGTAATAGGGTCAACAAGGCAATCACAAGCACGACGAAAATCACACCGATTAGCAGAACTGCATAGGTTTTGGTCAAGCCCATTTTCTGCAACTGGGTCACTAGGGTTTGCTGGCGTAAGAGCGCTACATTGGCCTTACCAAGAATTTTCAAGTTAATAGAGTACAAGCCCGTCAAAGTGACAATCCCTGTCAGCAGCGCCGGAATTTTCATCTTTGTATGGAGCAAGCCTGAAATAAGACCCGCAAACATGCCTCCCATGAAAGCGAGCAGGGTGGCAAGTAGAGGATTCATGCCATTGACAATCCCTGTGGCACAAATTGCTGCTCCCATAGGATAAGCCCCCTCTGCTGTCAAATCAGCAATATCTAAAATACGAAATGTTAAATAAACTCCAATCGCCATGATAGACCACAATAGTCCCTGCGATATACTTGATAATATAAGATCCACGATGTTCTCCTTTGATAGGGGAGTCAGTTTCTTTTATCCTACTCCCTTGCTTGATAATTTCATTTAATGTGACTAGCTCAGTTTGATACGGATAGTTTAGATGTATCAATTCCTAGTTTTTTAGCTATTTCTTCATTGACATGTAGGTCAACGGTTGCTGGGGATTCGACTGCCGTTTGGGCTGGATCTGCTCCCTCTATAATCCTAATCGCCATCTTAGCTGTCTGACGACCTAAAGCTTCGTAATTTGTACCATAGGTCAATAAGCCTCCCTCATCGACCATATCTGTCGACCCGCCGACAACTGGTACCTTGTACTGAACGGACAGTTCACCAATCATGGTCATGGTTGACGCAACGGTATTATCTGTTGGAATGAAAACCGCATCGACCGATTTCATCAAACTGGTTGCTGCATCTTGTACTTCATTCGTATTAGAAATACCTTTCACTATTACTTTATAACCTGCTTTTTCAAGCAAGGGTTTTGCTTCTTCTACTTGAACTTCTGAGTTTCGTTCGCTAGTTGTATACAAGATGCCAACTGTTTTCGCATTGGGCACAGCCTGCCCTAACAAGTCAATCTGCTTATCGATTGGCGCTTGATCGCTCGTTCCTGTCAACATGCCACCTGGCTCCTTGATAGAGCTGACCAAGTCAGCAGACAATGGATCTGTTACTGCCGTGAAAAGAATCGGTGTATCGGTTGAAATAGTCGCTAAACTTTGAGCAGCAGGTGTGGCAATGGCTAAGATAATATCATTATTTCCGACTAATTGCTCTGAAATCGTTTGGAGATTAGCTTGTTCTCCTTGAGCATTTTGGTAGTCAAGGATGATTTTTTCACCCTCCTTATAACCATTTTCTGCCAACTCAGTCTCAAATCCTTTACGAGCAGCGGATAAAGAGTCATGCTCCATGTACTGTAAAATACCTACTTTTACTGTATCACTGCTATTTTTCTTACTATCTGAAGAGGAACAAGCTACAAGAGTAAGGGCACTAAGACCGATGATAGACACATTTAGCAAATATTTTCCGATTTTATTCATATATTTTCTCCTACATTATTGTTCTAATTCTTTAATCATTTCTGGATCAATCCCAACTGCTTTGGCCATTTCTTCATTGACTGCAATAGCTGCTGTTTCAGGTGTTTTCACTGCTAAATCTGCTGGTTTCTCACCTTTTAAGATGCTCACCGCTAACTCACCAGCCTGCATACCAATAGCATGAAAATCTACTCCGTATGTAAAGAGTGTAGCTTCTAAGACTGCTTCATCACTTCCTATGGCTGGAACTTTGGCTTTCAATAAGACATCTCCAATGGTAGAAGCAGTTGAAGCAACCGTATTGTCTAGTGGAAGATAGATTGCATCCACCTGTCCTGCTAATGAAGTAATAGCTTGTTGAACATCATTAGTAGATGTAACGGTTTTAACAACGACCTTTAAGCCCTTTTCTTCTAGCAACTTCTTTGCTTCCTTAGCTTGGACTTCTGAATTTATCTCACTTGAGTTATGGAAAATACCGATGGTTTTCGCTGTTGGCACAACTTTTAATAATTTTTCAATCTGACCAGCAACATCTGTCGAATCTGTTGTTCCGGTCATATTTCCTCCTGGTCTTTTCAATGAATCCACCAAACCTGCAGCAACTGGATCAGATACCGCTGTAAAGAGAGAGGCAGTTTCATTGTCAGCACTCAATAAAGCCTGAGCAGCAGGTGTGGCAATGGCAAAGTTTACATCATTTTTTCCGGCTAATTGCTCAACCATTGTCTGCAGGTTTGCCTGATCCCCTTGAGCATTTTGGTAATCAACAACCAGATTTTTCCCTTCCGTGTATCCAGCCTTATCCAGAGCTTCTAGGAAACCTTTACGAGCTGATGATAGGGCATCGTGTTCTGCGTACTGGATAATTCCTATTTTCACATTTTCATCATCTGATGATGCTGATTTGTCGCCTGAGCTACAAGCAACGAGTGCTAGTGTTGAAAGAACGGCTACTGAACCTGTAAAAAACTGTTTAAACCCCATAATCGAAATCTCCTTTATAAATAAAATAGTAACAATAAATCGTCTCCCTAGCAGGTGCTAAAAAGGATAACCTTAGGAAAATGAACGAAGCCTCTTCTATTTCTGACCTCCAGTAAGTTAGGCGTCCCCTCCCTACTTTGGAACCTGTATTCACGACTCACGACTTCCATTCAAGGATCCTTTTTCGCCCATCAAGCTGTATGCTATCAAGGAACGACTAGCGTGGAAAGTTCAAGCTGGAACGAATACAAGTTTTTACCCTATCATCTTTTCCTTTGCTTTAGTGCTAAACAACGAGCAACTGTCTATACCAGAATACGGTAAAGCGAGTGAACGAAGCAATAAAAGATAAATAAAAGGACTATAAACTAGACGATACATCGTAAATAGAAAGACCAGGACTATAAAAACAGGACCGTTTTAGCTACATCTAAACGGTCCCTCAATTCAAACTGTAAAATGAAAACAGACTGACTTGACATGCCATCTAGATGTATCATCTATGTAGGCATCGTCAAAACTACCACAGCCACATAGATACAAACGTAACGTTCCCGTGTTTGTATCCATGTTAACCATGTCTACAAACACTATCTAAAATAGCTGTAGAAATATGTATGATTGGTTGATGTTAGTTGACAACTCAATAACATATCGTAGTTCTCCTGTTCTTATTTCTTTTAGGTTATTAAAATAATAAAATATTTTTATCCAATTGTCAAGAATTTTTATACGTAAATTTTCAGATTTTTTCAATTTTTTTGAACATTGCAACAAACGATATGGAAGAAACATCATACTTTCTATTTTGGTACTTGCTAAGCTAGTGGAACATCCCTCATCTTCTCTTACATCCCTCAACAGAAAACGAGCGATTGCACCCTCGCTCCACTTTGATGCCTAAAATCTTAAAAATGCTCCTCTTGGAAGTGGAAACACAAGTATCCAATCTCATATGTAAAAGCCAGACAGAGGTGGAGGAGGAAGAGGATTGTCCAGTCCTCTCTCCTCTATTTTCAACACCAACACTCTGCCCTATCTATCCTAAAAAGAGGTCTATGACATCATGACATTATTGACCTCTCCATTTTTCTTATATTAATTCCTTTAAAGGTTTAAAAATGATTTTCTCTAAATCTGCGATATAAACTGAAAGTTGCTGTTGCTTGCTGAAGTATTCTGTCAAGAGAGGATTGCCCTGGATTTTTTTATTAAAGTCCTCCAAGCGCTCCTGCAAGTCAAGACCCGGCATTTGACCCGCCTGCAACTGTTCTTGAACCTCATGTTGGAAAGAAAGGTAGCTTTCCAACAATTCTTTTGCATCTTTATCTGAATCAAGCGAAGCTTTCATTGCTTCAACTGCCTTGTATTCCGGTAATTGACGAATACTGCGTTCCAATTCGTTTGCAATATCGTAGATATTTTGTGCCATAATAATCTCCTAATCTATGAAAACCTGGTAGCTAGTCTGCATACGAAACATTCCCTCAGCAGGCACCAAATCTTCTTTATTTTTAAACGTAATTTGTATAGTTTTTTAGTTTACTTTTAGTACTAGGCAACGAGCTGCAGGCTGTACTAGAGTACGGCAAAGCGAGGTAACGAAGTAATAAAAGATAAACATACAATGCTATCACTATCCGCCCGATAATCCTCGTGGCTATGGATGGTGACGACTGAAATCCCCAGCAGTAAGCCCAAAATTGTAAAAGAGGTCTTGTCATCTCTTAAAATTCTTTTACAAATAGTCGGTGTTGCTCCACTGCTTCTTTGAGTTCCTCCATATTGTCCGCTGGGAATTTCTCCAGAATTTCAATTGCAAGAACTGTTGCTACGACCGCTTCCATAACAACTCCTGCCGCAGGTAGTGCCGTTGGATCCGACCGTTCTACAGTTGCCTTGTAAGGTTCATGAGTATCAATATCAACAGACATTAAGGGTTTGTAGAGGGTTGGAATCGGCTTCATTACCCCGCGGACCACAATCGGCTCACCATTCGTCATACCGCCCTCAAAGCCGCCGAGATGATTGCTTGCTCTACGGTATCCTGTCTCTTTGGACCAGATGATTTCATCCATGACCTGGCTACCTTTACAGTAGCCTGCCTGAAATCCTAGACCAAATTCTACTCCCTTAAAGGCATTGATGGACACAACTGCTTGGGCGAGCTTGGCATCCAGTTTGCGATCCCATTGAACATAAGACCCTAGACCTACTGGAACACCGCCGACAATGGTCTCAACAACACCACCGATGGTATCTCCATTTCGTTTTACTTGATCAATGTAGTCTTTGATTTCTTTCTCACGTTCTGGATTGACAATCGATACCTCTGATTGGCTGGCTCGTAGCTGAATTTCTTCCACTGTCAACCCCTCAGGGATATCGATTTCTTTGCCGCCAAAGACAACTACATGATTGGCAAGTTTGATATTTAACTCCTCCAACAAGCGCTTGGCAACAGCACCCACTGCCACCCTCATCGTGGTTTCCCTCGCACTTGAACGCTCCAAGGAATTACGCAAATCATCAAAACGATATTTGATTCCTCCGACCAAGTCAGCATGACCTGGTCGAGGATGCTTGATTCTCCGCTTGCTCTTGAGACTATCGTCAATGTCTTCAACCGCCATAATATCCAACCATTTTTGATGATCCTTATTTAGCACATGAAGCGTCATTGGAGCCCCTGTGGTCTTACCATGACGTACACCAGATGTGATAGCAACTTGGTCTGTTTCAATCTGCATTCTAGCACCACGACCGTACCCACCTTGACGGCGTTTCAAGTCGCGATCAATATCTGCCACTGTGAGACCTAATCCCGCTGGTAGACCTTCGATAATTGCTGTTAAACGCGGTCCGTGAGACTCACCTGCTGTTAAATAACGCATCTATTCCTCCAATACAGCTAAGATTTTCTGCACATTGGCTAGAGACATTTGACCCGGTGCACTCGCCTCATCGAGACTTGCAAAGGTCCAACAAGAACCTGTTAGCCCCCCTGCGACACGGGATAATTTCCCCAAAGCTCCCATGGAGATAGTCGCATAGGACTGCTCTGCATTGAGCGTTTTGAATCCACGCGTGTAATTCATGACATTCAAAACATCTTACTCGCTCTCTGCCATTACAGCCATCTTGACTACAGCAGGAGATAGGCTGGTTAATTCCGACATGATTTCCATATAATTTTCAGGTGTTTTTTCGAAATTATGGTAGCTTAAAACCAGATTTGGAAACTCCAACATTTGATCAAACACTTCCTTATGTGAATAATATTCAAAATCGATAAATTCAGGCTGGTAGAGGTTGGCGATTTCCTTTAATAAATAAATATATTCTTCATTTGTCAAATCAATATGGCCACCTTCACGGCTTGTCCTCAAGGTAAAGATCACTTCACGACCAACAAACTTTTCAAACACAGCTGGCGCAACCGTTAAAATTTCTTCCTTTGGAAGAAAATCAGCTCGCCACTCAATCAAATCGACCCCTGCTAATCTATCTAAATCGATATTGGCAACATCCTCGAGACTACGAGGCATGACTGGTACTACTATTTTCATTTTTTTACCTGTATTGTAAAGACCTTGAGGTAATTACTACTTTCATCTTTTTGGTTGGACACAAAATCACTCGGAAGGCGATAGGTCTCAAGATAGCGGTGCTTACAGCCACCGAATCCCTTTTCAATTTCTTTTTTAAATGCTTCAAGAGAAACATTTGATGCATTGGTAGACGCAATCAGAATCCCTTCTGCATTCAGAATATCAAGCGATTGGGCAATCAGTCGATGATAATCCTTGGCTACTGAAAACGTCTGCTTTTTATTGCGCGCAAAACTCGGCGGATCAAGAACAATGATATCATATGAAAGCCCTTTTCGTTTGGCATATTTAAAATACTCAAAGACATCCATCACAAGAAAACGGTGGTTGTCAACAGCAAGGGCATTCACTTTAAAATGCGCTTCTGATAATTCTTTTGAACGTTTCGCCAAGTCGACAGAAGTTGTCTGACTAGCTCCACCCATGGCAGCAGCTACCGAGAAAGCCGCTGTATACGAAAACATATTCAGGAGAGTTTTCCCAGCTGCGAGCCCATCGACTAAGGATCCTCTAACCTCGTGCTGGTCTAGAAAAATCCCTGTCATCAAGCCCACATTTAAAAAAACCTGATAGGCAACGCCATTTTCACGAACAGTGAATGTGGCAGGTGCCTCCTCACCATAGAGATGGGCAGATTCATAGCCTGCTCCCTTAAAGCGAATTTTTTCATAAGCTCCTTGAATATCTGGATAAATAGTCCGAAAAGCACGAATCATCTCCTCTTTCTTGGAGTAAACATATTCATTATACCATGAAAAGACCGCATAATCATTATAGCGGTCAATGGTAATACCGCCAAAGCCATCACCATCTTGATTAAATAAACGATAGGCCGTCGTTGTATCAGACGCTTCAAAAGCACGACGTTTCGCTCTGGCTGTACCAAATAAGTGTTGGAAAAAAGCTTGATTGACGGGTACTTTTTCTCTGGAAATCAACCAACCAATCCCCTTATTCTGGGAAGAAAGATAGGCTTGTCCTAAAAAACTTCCATGTTGACTCACCAGTTGGACCAAGGTGTTGGCTAGTCCAAGCTGAGGAAAATCACGTGCGTCAAGGACATGGATTCCTTGCTTCATTTTTCGTTCTACAATGGGACTTACTGTCAATTCTTTCATAACTTAATTATAACAAATTTCGCAGTATATCTCAAAAAACTTCTCTAATGAAAGAATATTTTAAAAATATGATATAATGGACTAAGATTTTTTGAAGTATACAATTACTAGAAAGGAAGCTTCTTGTGAACAAAAATCGTTACCTGTTATCAAAAATCTTACGTTCTAGAATTGGCTTTATTCTCATTTTGGTCATGCTCTACTGGGTGAAGACACTATGGGCTTACCTCATTGACTTTAATTTAGATACCAAAGGTTTTTATCAGAATTTTATTCTCTTTATCAATCCACTTCCTGTTGGTCTCCTCTTTATCGGTCTTGCCCTCTACATCAAATCGACCAAGTGGTTTTATCGAATCGCAGGATTTCTCTACTTCTTGTTATTTTTATGGCTCTTTTCAAATACCCTCTACTTTAGAGAATTTTCTGATTACATCTCGATTTCCACCATGATGGCCAGTTCAAGCGTCGCAGCTGGTTTATTACAAACAACCGTTAAAGCTCTGAGAATCTGGGATTTAATCTATTTCTTAGATTTTATTGGAGCAATCTATTTCTATTTCAAGAAAAAAATCCCTGTCGATTCACATCCCTTTAATAAGCGGTCTAGCTTTGCAGTCACGGCTCTTTCTTGCTTGCTCTTTTCCATCAATCTCTTCCTTGCAGAAATTGACCGTCCTGAACTATTGTCACGCGGCTTTTCAAACACTTATATCGTCCGTGCTTTGGGGCTCCCCTCTTTCCTAGGCTATAACGCCTACCAAACCTATAACGTCCACAAGGATCGGTCTGAGGCATCAGCAGGGGACCTAGCTCCTGTCGAGCAATATGTCCAAGAACACTACGCCCAGCCCAATAATGAATACTTTGGTATGGCAAAAGGGCGAAATGTCATCTATCTGCATTTGGAAAGTTTACAGCAGTTTATCATTGATTATAAGCTAAATGTCGACGGAAAAGACTATGAAGTGACACCTTTTCTAAACTCTCTCTATCACTCCAATTCCACCTTTGCCTTTTCTAACTTCTTCAACCAAGTAAAAGCTGGTAAAACGTCCGATGCAGAGACCATGATTGAAACCTCCCTCTTTGGGCTCAATCAAGGATCTTTCATGGTACAGTATGGGGGTAGTAACACTCAGCAAGCAGCACCCCATATCCTCGCTCAAGAAGCAGGCTATATATCAGCTGTTTTTCACGGAAATGCTGCTGGTTTCTGGAATCGGAACAACACCTATAAACAGTGGGGATACAATTACTTTTTTGATAAATCCTATTTCACAGAAACTACTGCAGAAAATTCCTTTGAATATGGCTTAAATGACAAGGTCATGCTGGCCGATTCAATCCAATACTTCGAACACCTACAACAGCCTTTTTACACCAAGTTTATTACTGTTTCAAACCATTATCCCTATACTACAAGCCTCACAGGTGATGAAATGGGATTTCCACTAGCCGATACCAAGGATGAAACAATCAACGGCTACTTTGCTACTGCTAATTACTTAGATGCTTCTATCAAGGCTTTCTTTGATTATTTGAAAGCTACTGGTCTATATGAAAAATCTATCATTGTCCTTTACGGAGACCACTATGGAATCTCTAATTCCCGCAATCCTAGCCTTGCCCCCTTACTCGGTGCTAATCCTGAAACTTGGTCAGACTATGACAATGCTATGCTCCAACGGGTTCCCTATATGATTGTTGTTCCTGGAATGAACAAGGGACGAATCATTGATACTTTCGGTGGGGAAATTGATGCCCTACCTACCTTAGAGCATCTCCTGGGGATTGATTCTAAAAAATACCTCCAGGTCGGTCAAGACCTCTTATCAAAAGAGAACCAGCAGATTGTCGCACTTCGTACCCCAGGTAACTTCATTACTCCAGAGTACACCAGCTATGCTGGCAAACTCTACAATACCCCAACAGGAGAAGAAATTACCAATCCCGATGAGGGCACGCTCAAAAAAGTCGAAGACATTCGTACACGTGTCAAAAACCAACTGGCTGCTAGTGATGCTATCCAGACTGGTGACCTTCTTCGCTTCCTAGATAATGGTCTACCGACTGTAAGAACCAAGGACTTCTCCTATATCGACTCTCTCAAGGCACAGCTGACTATTGAGAAAGAATTAGGAGACAAGTCAACAAGTCTCTATAGTCAAAACAATGATACATCAACCCGTGACCTGTTCCAAGCACCAACCTATCGCACCCTGCATGAAGCAATCCCAAACTCAAGCACAGGCGAAGAGGCACCAACGACTAGTTCAACATCTAGTGAGAAAAAAGAATAAAGACCGCGCTTTGCGTGGTCTTTATTCTTCTGTCTAAAACCGTCATTTAGTATAGCTTTTATAGCCGATTTTTAGTACTAGGCAATGAGTCGCAGGTAGTACTGAGTACAGCCTGCAGCTTCCTACTACTAAAAGCAAACTAAAAGACTGTATTTAATCTCTATAAACATCAAAATCTGCCTAACCTTGGACTAAATGCTCCAAAAGGTGATACAACGTGACACCTATAGGAACCCCCTCTTGTTTATTCTTCGGTTTGCTGTTGCAATTTTTCACGCTCCAAGCGAAACTTACGATTTGGATTGAGTTTATTAAAGAGTTCCTCTAGTTTTTCAGCATTCCAAATATCAGCCGCTGAAACAAAGTTCCCGTCCTTGTCCCTATACGATATCGGTTTATCTCCCATACTAAAACCTCCTATTTTCTTTAGATGACAATACTCCTCTACCTATTTACATCTCTATTCCATAGTCGCTATCCCTTACAGCCGATCCTCTATCCAGTCAATAGTATTAGTGAAGTTGGTCATCTGGTATCGTGGAAAAAATCATCACCGCTTCAACAACAATCACAAGCGTTGGTGACGACACACAGACCAGACAGGCGATACCACTGACTGGTCGAAGTAACATGGTGCTGGACTGGACAAGCTAGACACGTTACTAAGCAGGACGCCATAGCGGCTACAGTCCTTGACTTGATATGCTTTCAATGTCAATCCACAAATTCAAATTCAAATGTACCGATGCGGACGATGTCCCCATCTTTGGCGCCACGGGTACGTAGGGCTTCATCCACACCCATGCCACGTAATTGGCGAGCGAATTTCATAACAGATTCGTCACGATCAAAGTTGGTCATCGTAAAGAGTTTTTCTAATTTTTCGCCAGATAAAATCCAGCTAGCATCGTCTGCACGATGAATGTCAAAGTCTGGCTTATCTGGATTAAAGCCATAGTAAGCTTCTTCGACTTCAAAGTCTGATTCATCGTACAAGAGGAATTCTGGTGTCTTATCAAGCAAGTCAGCAGTCGCTTCTAGCAGATTTTCCAGACCTTGGTGCGCTAGTCCAGAAATAGGGAAGATTTGTGGTAGTTCATCAAATTCATCGTAGCTAGTCGCTAACTTTTTCTTAAATTCACGAAGATTTTCTTCTGCACCTGGCATATCCATTTTATTAGCTACAATAATCTGCGGACGTTCCATCAAACGAAGATTGTAGGTTTCAAGCTCATGATTGATAGCAAGGTAGTCTTCATAAGGATCCCGCCCTTCGCTGGCAGACATATCAAGCACGTGTAGGATTACCCGTGTCCGTTCGATGTGGCGAAGAAACTGGGTTCCAAGTCCCACGCCTTGGCTAGCTCCCTCAATCAATCCCGGTAAATCTGCGACTGCAAAAGATTCCCCTGATTTGGTACGAACCATTCCAAGATTTGGAACAATGGTTGTAAAGTGGTAAGCACCAATTTTCGGTTTCGCTGCGGTAATCACACTGAGCAAGGTTGATTTTCCAACGGAGGGAAAACCAACCAAGCCCACATCTGCCAAGACTTTTAATTCCAATTCGAGATGACGTTCTTCACCAGGCTCACCGTTTTCCGAAATTTCAGGTGCAGGATTTTTCGGTGTCGCAAAACGGATATTCCCACGACCACCACGACCACCATGAGCCACGATAAATTCTTGGCCATGCTCAACCAAGTCAGTAATGAGCTTGCCTGTTTCTGCATCGCGGATAGTTGTTCCCTGCGGTACACGGACAACTAAATTTTCTGCTCCACGACCGTGCATGCCCTTGGTCATACCTTTCTCACCAGAAGCTGCCTTAAATTGGCGATTATAGCGAAAATCCATAAGAGTACGCAAGCCCTCATCTACGACAAAAACTACATCTCCACCGCGGCCTCCGTCTCCTCCCCACGGTCCACCATTGGGCACGTACTTCTCACGACGAAACGCTACCATACCGTCTCCACCCTTACCAGCCTTGACCTTAATCTTAGCTGTATCTAAAAACATACTCATCTTCTTACCTATTTCTTCCTATTCATTCACGTCATAAAAGAGGGGCTAGAGGAATCCTCCCAGCCCCGCTGATTACATAATGGCACTAATGGCTGGCAAAATCAATCCAGCTAGGGTCGCCAAAACCATCACAACTACAACGATAAGCGTTATTTTCTCGAATGTATTTTTCTTGTGTTGTTCTTCTCCAAATGCCATGACCTCTCCTTTTTATGACTATTCTTTCAATTTTACCCCTTATTCTATCATGAATTGGGGAATTTTTCAATGCTGATCTGACTCATTTAGTTTTTCTTTCACAGTCTGAGCAACTTTATAAGGTATCCCTGCTTCTGCAATCTCTTGCAAGCTCGCTTCTTGGATTTTAGGCAAGGATTTGAAATGCTT
The DNA here is from genome assembly GCF_004569635.1 of Streptococcus sp. LYSM12. Taxonomy (GTDB): domain Bacteria; phylum Bacillota; class Bacilli; order Lactobacillales; family Streptococcaceae; genus Streptococcus. The sequence goes on along the minus strand of NZ_SPOZ01000006.1, from coordinate 58,797 downwards.
CAACAGCACCTGTTTGCGTTTCGGTCCGAGCCCCTCAATCCCATCCAGTTTAGAAGAGAAAGAATTTTTAGACCGCACTTGGCGGTGGAAGGTAATTGCAAAGCGGTGCACTTCGTCTTGAATCCGTTGCAAGAGGAAGAATTCCTGCGAATTGCGCGAGAGCGGAACTACCTGTAAAGGATTACCAAAGAGCAAATCGTGGGTTTGGTGCCTGTCATTTTTTTGTAACCCTGCAATGGGAATGCTCATCCCAAGCTCTTCAATCACTTCTTTTGCAACATTAATCTGCCCTTGACCACCGTCAACGATAAGCAAATCTGGCGGAGTTAGCCCCTCTTTCTGAACGCGGCTATAGCGACGATGCAACACTTCTCTCATTGAGGCGTAATCATCTGGTCCTTCTACTGTCTTGATTTTATATTTGCGGTACTCTTTTTTATTTGGAACACCGTTTTCAAAGACGACCATCGCCGATACAGGGCTAGTCCCCATGATGTTAGAATTATCGAAAGCCTCAATACGAACGGGAGTCGGAATTCCTAATAGCTGACCAATATTTTCAACTGCTCCTTGTGTCTTTTCCAGATTTTTCTCTAGCAAATGAAATTTCTGCTGCAAACTGACACGCGCATTCCTGGTTGCAAGCTGCAAGAGCTGTTTTTTCTCACCTCGCTGGGGTTTGACAATTTTAGCATCTACCAAACTCTTCACCGCTTCCTCGTCAATATCCTGCGGAATGAAGACTTCTTTGGGAATTAAATGCTGTTGGTTGCGATAAAACTGTCCCAGATAGGTCAAGAAATCCTCTTCTGCTTCATTATAATAAGGAAACAGATTGACATTGCGCTCAATCAACTTGCCTTGACGAACGAAAAACACCTGTACACACATCCAACCTTTTTCGACATGGTAACCAAATACATCTCGATCCTGCAAGTCCTTGGCCATGACCCTTTGCTTGACGCGAAGAGTTGAAATAGACTGCAAGAGGTCGCGGTATTCAGCAGCCTTTTCAAATTCTAAATTGCTAGCAGCTGCCTGCATTTTTTCCTGTAGCTGGTGGACAATCTTGTCATCATGCCCCGTCAAAAATTGGCTAACTTCTGTTGCCATTTGGGCATACTCCTTGCGACTTGGCATCTGTTCACCATGCGCCAGACATTGCCCTAAGTGGTAATACAGACAATATTTGTTTTCTGGCAACTTGCATTTCCGAAATGGATAGAGGCGCTCCAGAAGTTTCAAGGTCTGATTAGCAGCACCTACATCAGGATAGGGGCCAAAATATTGTCCACCATCCTTAAGAACCTGACGAGTAATGACCAGCCGTGGATGTCGCTCATTGCTAATCTTGATAAAGGGATAAGACTTGTCGTCTTTGAGCATGATATTATAGCGCGGCTTATTTTCCTGAATCAGGTTGATTTCTAACAACAGGGCTTCAATGTTAGACTCGGTCACGATAAACTCAAAATCAGCAATTTCTGATACTAAGGCCGTTGTCTTGGTATCATGGCTCCCACGAAAATAAGAACGAACGCGATTGCGTAGATTTTTCGCCTTTCCAACGTAGATGATCTTACCGTACTGGTTCTTGTGCAGATAACACCCTGGGCTATCTGGAAGTAATTCTAGTTTGTGTCTTATCAAATCATTCATTAAATGTATTGTAACAAAAAAAGTAGAACTAGCCTACTTTTTTGTTAAGAAAGTCACCCACTCGTTTTAATTCATCGCTCCAAGGCAGGACATGTTGATAGTGACTTTTTTACTGTTCTACCTATCTGTTCAATTTGCTTCCAAGTCAAGGAAGTGACGATTCTCCATAAAATTGATTGGAAGCTGTAGAGTTTTGTCATCATGCATATTACGATTTAATCCTCATACCCGCCACCTGGAAGATCAAAGTATTCTTCTAGGGTTTGACCAGATTGGTAAATATCGCTCGCTTCCTCACCAATATAGCGGATATGCCAGGATTCTGGCATGTAACCTGTGCTATCCTCTTTCCCCGGTAGATAGCGGACAATGAAACCGTAAGAATGGGCGTTTTCAGCCAGCCATTGAGTCGCACCTGGTTCGGTTAGAAGTGCTCCACTACTATCGAGCACATCGTAAGCTAATCCTGTCTGGTGTTCGCTGTATCCTGCTCTTGCTGAGTAGCGATCTGCATTGTCTTTTCCATCTTTTGCGACATAGGATTGGTAAAGATCTGCCTGTGTTTCATAGGAGCGAAAACCGCTGTAATTCGTCGTTGAAACAGCATAGCCCAAGGACTGCATCTTGGTTACTATCTCATGAAAGGCAGACACTGCTTCAGGAACCTCACCTGGAACATAATCGCTTGAGAGGGGATGTTTCTTATTAACAATAATAATCTCACCATATTTCCCCTGTACACTATAGTATGAACCGTTGAAGCTCGCCTTAGTAAACGCTGAAGCAGATTTTGGAGTTTCTTGTGTGAAGTGACTAGAGGGGCTCGTTTCTTCAACTTGTGACCTTGTACGAGTGCTAAAAGCCACTATACTGGTCGAAGAAGATTGCTTGACCTCCTTTTCTTCCTTAGAGGATACACAGGCTACAAGAACGAATAGGGAGAGGCTAACCAATACCTTTTGAATATTCCTACTATACCTTGTCAATTTTTCTCGATAAGGTCCAGTTCGCTCCTCAAAGACCTTTCCTCGTCCATTTTTTATTTTTGTTGAGCATACAATAGACACTCTGTTCATGTAATACCTACTTTCTATCGCTATCCTGCAAGGCTTTGTCATACCTACCGGTGACAAACATGGTGAAAGTTGCTTTGACAATTTCTTCCTGCTTCTGATTGGTTACAGTCACATCAACCACCTTGGTCGTACGTCCGTCATGAACACATCTGCCGTCAATGACAAGGGTATCCCCTGGCTTACCTGATGCAAGATAGTTGATATAATCATTTAGTTTTTATTACTTCGTTCACTCGTCTTGCTGTACTCCAGTACTACCTGCGACTCGTTGCCTAGTACTCAAAATAAACGAAACGGCTATACTAGATTGGAGGGTCACTGCATCATATCCTGTCGAAATCACCACCAAACCACCAATCTGATTACAACAGTTCAAGGATTTTTCGACCACCTCGGTCGTTACTACAACACGACCTTTTTCAAAGGATCACATCTCAAAATGTTCAAAGATGCGAATTTTGTGCAAAGACCTGTCTTCCATTTTTCTCTCCTGTTATTTCTTTCTCTTCAATAAGGCGAGCAATTCTTGGTAGTTTTTCACCTCATAGGTTGGCTGGGCACTGGTCTGATTTTTTAGAGAGGCTGGGTTGTACCAAACAGTATCAATTCCCGCATTATTGCCCCCTTGAACATCCGCTGTCAAACTATCACCAATCATTAGAGCCCGCTCTTTCGTAAAACCTGGAATCCGTTTCGCTATTTTTTCATAAAAGAGAGGCTCTGGTTTTTTCGTTCCCATCTGCTCTGAAATAAAGATTTCCTTGAAAAAGGATTGAATTGATGAACAAGCCATCCGTTTTTCCTGAATGTAGGTCACACCATTGGTCGCTCCATACAACTCATAACCCAGCTCTAGTAATTGCTGCAACAGGTCGACCGCACCATCAAAGGTTTGCCCCTGCTGGCTGATGTACTCTTGATAAAGCAGAGCCATTTTTTGTCCATCTACCTCACGTCCAAAATGTGCAAAGGCACGCGCAAAGCGCGTGTTGATGAGATGAGTCTTGCTGATGTTTCCCTGTTCCAACTCTTTCCACATAGCCTGATTCATGGGTTTATAATAGGTCTTAAAAGCTGTCCTATCCTCAACTCCCATAACTGTCAAAAATTGATTTAAAGCCTGCTCTTCTCCTGTTGCAAAATCTAGCAAGGTATGGTCAAGATCAAATAGTAAAAATGTATAATCCAATTTAGCAAATTTCCTTTCCAGAGGCCACCCACGCCCACCTAAACACTAATTTTATTATACCATAGAAATACAGCAGAATACAAAGCCCGTAAAAAACTCAAAGCAAAAATAGGCGGCCGAACAGAAGCGGAACGCTTCGTAGTGAGACCCCTGCGAGGATAGCTAGGCTCATCACAAATGAAATGCAGGGAGGAGCCAGATAGCTACCGCTAAGAAATACATTTATTTTTTGGGGTCACAGTCTTTTTTAGACTGTTTTTTCTTTTGTATACAGCTCTTAGCCCGTGTTCAATTACACCAAGATACGAGGGCGTTAAGAGCAAATCTGACGAGTGAAAAGCTCCAGTGGAGGTTTTCAGCCTACTTCCTAGGGAGCGTTTGCCCTGCAAACGTCTATTTCTCACCTCCAAAGGTATACTATACCTTTGGAGCTAGGCTAGTCCCAAACAAAGTGCAGGGAATTGCCAGCTAACTACCGTCAAGTGGCCGAACAGAAGTTGCTTGCAACTTCGTCGTGAGACCCCTGCGAGGATAGCTAGGCTCATCACAAATGAAATGCAGGGAGGAAACAGATAGCTACCGCACTGAGGAAGAACAGAGCTTGCTTGCAACTTCCTTGTGAGACCCCCTGCGTGGATAGCGAGGTTCGGCACACCAGAGGGCATCCGTATCTGTAAGCAAGCGTAGCCGGCAACGGCTATAAAAATAGAAATTCTGACGAAGAAACTTCGGATAAGCGAAGATATAGTCTTTTTATTTACTTTTAGTACTAGGCAACAAGCTGCAGGCTGTGCTGGAGTACGGCTAAGCGAGTAAACGAAGTAATAAAAGATAAACGAAATGACTATAAAAAATTCAAAACATGCATTCTCATTCCTTTGAACATAGAGAAAGAGAGTACCAAACTAGTACTCTCCAGGGGCTATCCACTACAGTTCATGAAAAGATACAAGAAATAGGTCCAAAACCCGTTCCACTTTAAGCTCTTGCTTTCTTAAAATCTGCAACGACGAGGCGAGCAGAGCAAGCAGACTGCTGTGAGGTTCCGCTAAGATTGGATAGGTAGTCAATGGGCCACCGACTAGCAAACGGACAGAGTACCACTAGCGCGGATAGATATACGATAGCACCATGACCTCTATCTAGCTTGAAATCCTCCTTTTGTAAGGTGAACGGGGGCAGACAGCTTCACACAAGAGCAAATCGAGATAAGACAGGAACGTTTATGGAAACTTTTATTGCTTCATCCTTTCCCTAAAATGATAGTAGGCTCCAAGCATTCCGGCACTATTCTCGTGTTGGGCAAAGACAAGATTGAGGTTTTCTGCTAGTGCTGGCACGAGCTTTTCATTCCCCGCATCTCTAATTTTGTTTGCGAGATATTCTTTTTGCGACATAATACCTCCTCCCAAAATAATCGTCTCAGGATTTACAACGTAGCAGATATTCGCAATTCCTGCTGCTAAATAGTGAACCATCCGTTCTATTCCTAGAATACAGTTTTTATTTCCTAGCTTAGCTTCTTCAAAAATCCTCAATCCTGACCATTCGCTTTCAAGGTCATTCTCTTGTTGGGCAACAAATCGAACCAATGCACTTGTTGAAGCTAGGTCTTGAAAAGAGCCCTCTGAAAGCTGGAGATAACCAACCTCACAAGCTGAATAGCTATGACCATGGAATACCTGTTTGTCGAGTAATAAACAGCCCCCTATACCTGTTCCGATTGTTAAACAGACACTAATCTTGCTGTTTTTTCCAGATCCCGATACTCTTTCAGCAAGACCGGCACAATTAACATCATTCTCCACTTCACATGGGATATGAAAAGCCGCTTCTATCTCTTTCTTGAAACAAGTCCCTGCATAGTTGGGGATTTGTGGCCCAGCATAAAATACTGTTCCCTCAATAGGGTCTACCATGCCTGCGGTAGAGATACAGACTCCTGTTAATGGATATTTTGAACGATACCATTTTACCAATTCTTTCACAGTTTTTAAGATATGAGGTCCACCTCTGTGGGCATTGGTCTCCATTTTATCTTGTTCCAGAAAATGTTCATTCGAATCAAGAATCCCAAATTTTATAAAAGTTCCTCCAATATCAATTGCTAAGTAATAAGTCATCCAACTTCCTCCTCTTACCTTACTCACTGGAAAATAGGAGCTTAACAAAACTCTTCCATCGTATCCTTTATTCGCTTTGCTGCACGGGCAATAATCTCATCATCTTCAGCCGTGGCAGCTACGAGTGGTAGACGGACAGAGCCTAATTCCAACCCCTCATTATACTTCAAAACACCCTTGATAATAGCATACATATGTCCCTTACCTGAGCAAAGAAGAGAGATAATGTCGTTGATACGATACTGCAATGCTTGTGCTTGCTCCCATTCCTTGTGGAGCAAGAGTTCATTCAATTTTAAGAATAGTTCAGGCATGGCTCCATAGGTTCCACCAATGCCACCCGTAGCCCCCATGAGACGACCGCTAATAAATTGTTCATCTGGACCATTAAAGACAACATAGTCATCCCCTCCAAGGGATACAAAGGTTTGAATATCCTGAACTGGCATTGACGAATTTTTCACCCCGATAACGCGGGGGTTCTTCAACATTTCCCGATACAAGCTAGGGGTCAATGCGACACCTGCTAATTGAGGAATGTTATAAATGATAAAGTCTGTATTTGGTGCACCTGCACTAATATCATTCCAATATTGGGCGATTGCATGCTCTGGTAAACGGAAGTAGATTGGTGGAATAGCTGCAATAGCATCTACACCTAATTCTTCCGCATGCTTTGCCAACTCTACGCTATCCTTTGTATTATTGCAGGCAACATGAGCGATAATCTTTAGTTTATCCTTAGCTACCGCCATTACATTCTCTAATATGATTTTACGATCTGCAACACTTTGATAAATGCATTCCCCAGAAGAACCATTGACATAGAGCCCTTGCACCCCCTTGTCAATAAAGAACTGCGTTAGAGTTCTCACACGATCTGGGCTGATGTCACCATTATCATCATAACAAGCATAAAACGCTGGGATAACACCTGAATATTTACTTAGATTACTCATAGATTCACCTTTATTAAACATTTCATTACTTCATAATCTCTGAGAGCTTGACTTTTCTATCCTCATTGATAGAAACCGTACAAGCATCCGCAGTAGCGATTGCTTCGAGAGCTGCCTCGCCTGTCAACAACTTCTTATACTCATCACCAACAGGTTTTCCTAGCATAACGTCATGCAAGAAACGCATTTCCTTATCAATGATAGAGGAAAGCCACATCGGGGTACGCTTCCCCGGTTTACCGTACGCAATCGCACCATCCATTTCTGTACTGTGGTAAATGCGAGTCCGGTCATCATCCTCTTCCTGAGACTCATGAACTAAGAAATAGGTTTCTTTCCCGTCAACCTTTAAGGTTCCTCTGCAATGAAACATATCTAGTTTAATCGCCCCTTTGGTTCCCTGAATGAGAACATAGTGTTCACCCCAACGATAGGCTGAGCCCCATTCACAAATGGCAAAACGTTTGTTTGAAAACTCCATATTGACTAAAATCATATCATCTTCATCACCAAATCCCTCACCATCATGAGCAACGTTACCTCCAGTCATCGTGACTGTCTCAGGAGTTCCCCCCATAATGAACTGCACACAGTCTAATTCATGGATATGGTGGTACAGATGACCACCTGATTTTTCCCGAATTTTCTTCCATGAAACAGACGGCTGCACCTCTTCCCAACCATTGCGTGCTGTATGACAATATAAAACATCGCCAATCACACCCTCATTGATGAGTTCCTTAGCATGATGAACTCCATTAAAGAAGTTCATAATGTGACCAGCCATAAAAATAACCTCATGCTTTTTACAGATATCAACCATCTCACGGCAATCTTCATACGACAAGGCGATCGGTTTTTCACAAAATACATGCTTGCCATTTTGTGCCGCTTTCACGACAGGCTCCTTATGAAGATAGTTAGGTGTCGCTACGACAACGCAGTCAACCTCCGGACTAGAAACCAATTCATCTAGAGAGGAAGCCACCTTTGCACCCAGTTCTTCTGCAACTTCTACTGCATTATCTGGATCATACACTAGCGTAATGGTTGCCCCATCATTTTTTTGCAAATAGCGTGCTAATTCTGCTCCGAAATAACCTGTCCCCACTATACCATATTTAACCATTGTCCTTCTCCTTTATTTTAACAAATCATTTATTTCAAGATCGATATACTGTACTACGTTTGTTAGATGCAATTCATTACGAGACCAAGAATCATACTTTTCAAATAGTACACCAATATGATGATTCGGTAATTCTGTAATCGCCGAGTAGGCGTATCCATACTCAGGTAAGTCTACATCATAATGATATTTCCAGTCGATTGTATCATCTGCGGGGTTCATAAGACCGACCCATATTTGACCGCCTTTTCTCCCAGTCCTTGAATTTGGTGTGCTGAGTAGTACAGCTTCCTTGCCATCAATCAACTGAGAATACTTAATAACAGAAACTTGCGTACCATAATTCGTTTGTTTTACTATATCTAAATAGGAAACATCCGACCAAGTATCCCCTGCATCATAACTTGTCATGTAGGCAATCTTACCAGTTGTCGTTCTAAAGAACGTTCGGATAACTCCGTCACGAAGTTCCACCATTTGTGCTTCTGCAGTTGCATTCGTAAACGGTACAGGTGCAGATGCTTTTTTCCAAGTTTGCCCTGCGTCCTCTGTAATCAAGTAGGTTAACTCTCCGCGGGTATAGGTAGCAAATACTAAACGCTTGCTATTTTTAAGTGCCAATCCTTGTCCAGGGCTTAAATAAGTAGCATTATGATCTACTCCTAAAAACGGCGGTAATAATTTAAAATCACTCCATGATTCTCCTCCATCGTCACTTGTAGCTACTCCAATATAGTTGGTAGGAGCTACCTTGAATAGAGAATCTTTATAAAAGATATTCATTGGAACAAGGGTTCCATTATGAAACTCATTTAAACTTTCACCGTTAAAGGCTACTGAATACTGCTCAACGGTCAATGGCTGACCATTTTCAAACAACTCATATTTTGAATTGACTGAATAAGGTGTTGGCTGCCCCCTTGTATCATCGTATACCTGACCGTCTTCTCTGATAGAATACTGATAGTGAGTGTCGCCCTCTTTTTTCAATTTAACAAAATAGTGACCGTCTATTTCTTTAAAGCCTGAATCTGTTTTTACTGCATTATTGTTGCCTATCCCTGCTGGCATAACATCAGCCAACATCACAACTTTCCCTGTTTGTTTATCTTGAACGAGCGCAGAGTCAATAAATGAAGCGCTACCATTGATTTGACTATTCTTGGCCTGATTCTTTCTTGGCCATTCGACCAGTTGCTCTGCATAGTCATTAAATTTCATGGCAAGGTTCGGCTCACTCCAAGATTCTCCATTATTATCACTAAAAGATGTAGCAATATTGATTTTACTTCGTGAATCGTGTGTCCCACCGTAGCGTGCATCGATGCTTGCCAGAACACGACCACTATCTAATGTATATAAGGCTGGAATTCTAAAGTAATTTGCCTGGGTTGAGTCTCCTGATTGGAAGATTAGTTGATGAGGTGCTGATGCGGTAAACGATTGAGCTTCTGAGGGAGAAAATGCTTTATTGTAGAAAGATACACTTTCAATACGACCGGTCATCCCATAGTCAATCTTTCCTTCTCTATTGACACCACCAAGAGTAACAGTATTCTGTCCCCCAATACCTGTAATCGGGAGAAAATTTTCAACTGTTTCTGTAAAAACTTTCGTACCATTTACATACATGGTGTAGGTTTTCTCTGTTGCATTACTAACAAAGACAACCATATTTTCCGCGTCTTGTCCCTTGTGTTGTCCCCACAATGATGCAGGCCTTGCAAACAGGTAATTGATTCCTTTTTTCGCATCACGGATTTCAACACCGACTTCACCAGTATCTCGAATAAAAATAGAGAAATAATGATTTCTAAAACCTCTAGAAGCGTTGGAAATTCCCACTAAAGCTTGTAAGGCATTCGCATTATTCGAAGAAAAGCGTACTGCTATACTTTGTGTATCGGACTTAAAATTCTCTAGAACACTGGAAGTGATATCAGAGCCCTGCTTATTCAGGTCAATCGGTCCTGTTTGATAGACTGGAGTATCCACTACTTGTGTAATACTGGGAGCATTTGCTACAATCGTGGTCGGAACAGTGACGAGTACCGTTCCTGCCACGAGTAACAGACCAAGAGAAGAGTAAATCTTCTTGTGTTTCATTGTGAAACCTCCATATGATGTTTTTATTTGACAGATCCTTCTGATAATCCGCTCGCGATTTTATTTTGAATGATAGAGAAAAATAGAATAGATGGTAAGACTACAATAACGGATGCCGCCATCATATCACCCCAGTCTAAAATTTCTGAACCGTTTAAAGAACGCAAGGCTACCGCAACGGTCATCTTACTGGTATCATTGATTAATATCAGTGCATACAAGAACTCATTCCAAGCGTTGATAAATGTATAAATCGCTGTTGCTACAATACCAGGAGCGACAATGGGTAAGACAACTTTATAAAAGGTGACAAATTTGTTGGCACCATCAATCCGTGCTGCTTCTTCAATTCCAATAGGGACTGTTTGGAAAAATCCCACTAAGAGCCAGACAGCATAGGGAACACTAAAGGATAGATAGATGAGCGACAAGCCAAATAAGCTATTGGCTAAACCTGCTCTTGCAACTGCAATAGAGTAGGGAATCGCAAGTAAAATAGGCGGGAAAATATAAGTCGTCACTAGAAGACGTGACATAATCGCTCCAAGTTTTGGAAAGAACCTTACAATCCCATAAGCTGCCATAGAGGATATAATTGTGGCAACGACAGTTGAGCCCAGAGAAATCAATAAACTGTTCTTTATATTATCCATAAAATGAAGATCATTGATTACGTGAGTAAAGTAGTCTAGTGTGAAATTTTCCGGGAAAAAACGAGTTGGAAATTGAGTGAGTTCTCCTTTTCCTTTTACAGAGGATACAATAATCCATAGTAGGGGGAAAATGGCAACAATGGTTGCTAGAATCAGTACAATATGCGAGCCAATATCAAGTAGTAGGTTTGATTTTTTCTTCATAATTATCTTCCTTCTTTCTCCCACTTACTGATAACCTTAAAGTAAACGAAACATACTGTTAACAGGAAGAGGAACAATAGGACTGTGACAGCTGATGCTCGTCCTAGAAGCTTTGTTCCCCAGCCTAGGTTGTAAGCAAAAATTGGTAAGGTCATGGTCGCATTGGATGGACCACCTCCTGTAATCAGGTATATAATATCAAAGTTATTAAAAATCCAAACTGTACGTAAGACAACTAACAAGCCAATCACAACTTTTATATGTGGAAAAGTGATAAAGCGAAATACTTGCCAGGGTGATGCGCCATCAATCCGTGCTGCCTCAAATTGTTCTTGGGGCACTGTTTGTAAGGCAGACAATACGTTCACCATGATCATTGGTGCACCAAACCAAACGTTGATAAACACTAGACAAATAAATGCCCATGTACTATCCGTCAAGAATGAGGGTGCCATCTCCATCAAGCCCAGTTTGACAATCATATTCGGAAGATAACCGTAAACACCATTTAAAATCCACTGCCATGAAAAAGCAATGACAATCGTTGGGAAAGCCCAGGGAACAATCAACAATGTACGATATACTTTTTTAAATCGCTTCACTCTGTGGAGTGATAGTGCTAGAACAAAACCAACCAGCACTTGCCCCGCTAGTGAGATGATTGTCCATTTCAATGAATTAAAGAAAGCATTGAAGAAATTTGGATCTTTTAGAACTGCAATATAGTTATCAAAGCCAACAAACTTGTAGTTTGGCATGATTAAATTTTTGTTCGTAAAACTATAAAAAATACTTGAAAAAAACGGGTAGATAAAGAGTAGACCTACAATAATCATGGCAGGAAGCACAAACATCCAACGGGTCAGGTTCCGGTCTTTTTCCATTCTTTCTCTCCTTTCTAAAAAGTAGACCAAGGAACTAGTGTCCTTAGTCCACTTGCTTTGAACTCTATTCTACACTTACTGCTACTGTTTCAAACAAGTCATTCAATTGTTTTTCTGCATCTTTTGCAGCTTTCTTAGAATCTGTACCATTTGTGATAATATCTTGGAACATTTGTTCAATGATATGTTGGTTTGTCAACAAACCTGCCTGTACACTTGGACCGTTTTCATAACCAATCGCTGTACCAGATGCTACTGCATTCAAAATAACTTCTTCAGCGTGTTGGAACTTCTGACGAGTTTCATTCGATTGATAGCTTTCTAAATCTGTAATACCGCTTACTGCAGGAAGCATACCAACAGGCGTTGAATTTAAGAATTCAAGGTAGTTATCTTCTTCATACAGGTACTCCAAGAATGCTTTTGCGACATGAGGTGCTTTAGATTTTTTCCAGACAACCATTGGAATATTGGAGGTTTCAATACCATAGTCTTTATCAGAAACCTTGACTTTTGGCATCGGATAAGCATCAATATGGTCCAAAAGTTGTGGGCTGTTGGCTTGAACCCCTCCGATATGGAAGCCCGAGTTAAAGTCAAACGCTGTTTGACCTTGATAGAATAATGTAGCTTGTTGGAGCACATTGTAGTTCAAGGAATCTTGAGGAGAAATTTCCTTATACATCTTAACCCAGTAGTTGATCCCCTCTTGAGCTAAATCACTAGTCAAATCAGCTTTCAAATCTTCTGTAAGAAGACTTCCACCTGCGCTACGAACATAGAAGTTTAGGAAACGAGTCCCCATAAAGTCATTTGTACCAAAAGGTACGGATACACCATAAACTCCAGCTTCTTTTAGTTTTTTACTTGCTTGATAGAGCTCCTCCCATGTCTTTGGAACTTCTAAACCGTGTTGTTTCAAGAGGTCTGTACGAACCCACATAACTTGACCGTGAGAGTAGAGGGGAACTGAATAATAACTTCCACCAACTTTCGCCTCATCTAGTGCTGTTTTATTAAAACGGTCCTTACCGAGACTATCAATCGTATCATCCAATGGAATAATCGCGTCAGAGTTTACCATTTCCATTACCTGATTAGGCAAGGCTGTACTCACATCAGGCACATTGCCATTCGCTAAACCTGTTGTCCATTTGGTGTAGAAGTCATTCCAAGAGAATGTTTCAATTTTAATAGTGACTTTGGGATTCTTCTCCATAAATTCGTCTGCAGATTTTTGAATGGACTCCAAGCGTGGTCCTTGTGTAAAGGAATGCCACATGACAATCTCACCAGACAATTCGCCTGATTTATCTGCTGGCGTGGCAGTATCGTTTGTGCCTGAGGAACAACCTATAAGAGCTACTGTGGTTGCTGCCAAACAAATTGAGCTGAACATTTTACGAAATTTCATTATACTTCTCCTTTATGAAATAGCGATTTTGAAAACTACTTTTTTAACTTCCGAATCATTTACACCTACCTTGGGCTGGTGTAAATCTTCAGGAAAGGTAATCAAGCAAATACCTGGATTTAATCGGACGATTTGCTCATATTCCCCGCTATATAATTCAATATCTTTTTCCTCATCATACGCTTGCGTAACTGTTACTTTTTCTGGAACTGTTACAGCCATATCTTCAACATTTTTTATAACAAGATGAACATCGATATATTTGTGATGCGTTTCAAAAAAATCACCTGCTGTGCCATCTGCTATATAAGTGAAACAATTTCCGAATACCTTATCTTCATGAATCGAAATCGATCCTTCTGCAATTTCTTCCAAAGTAATGGATTGGAAATAATCAACCAGATACTTCATATACGGGTTTACCCCGATATAGGTTGATAGGTATTCAATATGGGTGATAATCATCTCTATCTTCTCCTCCTATTAAAAAATTCGTTTTCCTATCTCGGCAATCAAAGAAATATTCGTTAGCACATGCACCCTCCAATCTAATAGACATGAGAGATTACTGTTTCAGTATTTTTTATAAAGTTCCTTTCAGTTGCATTCCAACAACTTTCCAAAAGCTCTTTACATTGGCTCGTGAATAGCTTTGATAAACCGTTCTGCAATCTCTTTTGGTCGCGTAATCGCCCCTCCTATTACGATTCCTGCCGGATTGAGTGCCTTAACAGCTTTTGCATCCTCAACTGTATGAATTTTTCCTTCTGCAATGACATCTACTCCGACATTGCACAGTCGCTCTATCAATTCTAAATCTGGTCCTTCTGCCTGTCGACTATAACGTGTATACCCTGATAAGGTCGTTCCTACAAAATCAATACCTAGGTTAAATGCTTTGAGTCCCTCATCAAAGGTACTAATATCTGCCATCAATAACTGGTCAGGATATTTGGTCTTTATCTGGCTGATAAATTCCGTAAGACTTAAGCCATCATACCGTTCTCTATTTGTACAATCAAATGCAATAACATCAACCCCCTCTGCAGCCAATTCATCAATTTCTCTCATGGTTGCAGTGATAAACGGCTCTTGGGGAGGATAGTCTCTCTTGATGATACCAATAATGGGAAGATGCGTGTGCTCCTTTATCTCCCTAATATCTCTGATTGAATTAGCACGAATCCCCACAGCTCCAGCCTGTTCAGCAGCTAAAGCCAAACGGGGAATAATGCCTCCCTCTTCCGTATAAAGCGGCTCTCCAGGTAAGGCCTGACAGGATACAATGATGCCATTTTTTACTAATGATTTAAATTTTTCCTTAGTAAGTTTTTCAGTCATGCTTTCTCGTCTCCTTTCTTGAAAACGTTTACAATTTTATTCTACCAAAAATTTTTTAAAAAGCAATCATTCCTAAAAAATCATTTTTACTTTCAATCTTCTACAGATAAATCCTCTCTCCCTTGAAAATAGTTCCAGCCCAATCTCATATAAGATATAGCCTTTTCATTTGCTTTTAGTACTAGGCAAGGAGCTGCAGGCTGTACTAGAGTACGGCAAAGCGAGTGAACCAAGGAATAAAAGATAAACGAAACGGCTATAAAAAAGAAATCATGGGAACTCGATTAAGAAAAAAATCGCAAGGACTTCAACCAAGCCCTTGCGATTTTCCCTGTCCCTCACCTGCAATCAGTCAATACAGGTGCAATGATATAGTCATTTAGCTTATATTTTTATTACTTCGTTAACTCGTCTTGCTGTATTTCAGTACTACCTGCGACTCCTTGCCTAGTACTAAAAATAAACGAAACGGCTATAAAAAGAGTTCGTTTTCCCCTGCCCGTATACAAGTCAAGCACGCGCTGAGCACTCTAAAAAAGGGGCTAGACTCAAGTCTAGCCCCTAAATCCTATTCTAACATCTTCACTGACTATGATAGGTTTACAGCAGAAGACTAACTGATAGCGCCTACTACTATTCTTCTGTCTGAAACAATCGTAATACCTTATCGTTATCATCATGATTAACAACTGTCTTGTTAAAAATTTCAAGCCTCTGTGATTTATTGGCTGATAAAAAATAACCATAAATAATATCAATCATAAATAAAATCGGCAACTGTGGGGAGATTCTAGTTCCCTGATCAAGATTTCTCATCGAAGCGACTTGCACGACCTCATCCACATGACTATTTCCGTCGGGCTGGCTCGTTAAAAGGATACTTTTTGCTCCTATTCTCGAAGCATTTTGCAAAGCATTTACGACAATCCTAGAATCACCTGATAAGGAGAAACCAATAACGAGACAGGAGGAATCAATAATCCCACTGGTCCAAACCAAATTATCCAAATCGTGAATAACTTCGGTCACTAGCCCTAAACGAACAAAGCGAATTTTAACTTCTTTAGCAACCAAGCCTGAAAAACCAGCTCCATACAAATAGATTCGTGAAACAGTAACCAACATTCTAGAAATTCTCTCTAGCTGCGCCTCATCTATCAAAGACTGTGTTTTTTCAATAATTTCTTCATAGTCTCTAAAGATATTGGGAGTCACTTCATTTTGAAAATGCTTCACTCTCTCTTTTAGCTGTTTTTGACTTTTTCGGTACTCAAAAATAAATTCTCGATAGCCTTTGAATCCACATTTTTTAGAAAACCGTGTCAAAGCCGATAAAGAGGCATGGACAATTTCACAAACATGCTCCGCAGATAAATCAGATTCTTTGTGTGCCTCTGCTATAAAAAACTTAGCAACATTCCCCTCTATCTCACTCATTCTAGCCATGTTTGATTCAATATGGCTGATAATATTCAATCCTGTTTCCATAATCATTCTCATTTCAAAAGAAAGTATATACGTGTATTGTACCACAATCATGGGGATTTAGCACACATAGGCAAGCTAAACGACTCCAGCACTCACTTCCCAAGGTAACATAAGACGGCAATAATGGCAGCTTCTGTTCCTGTTCTAAGGGTCGGTTGGATAGCTGGTGCGAATTTTGGATTGTGGTTAGCATAGCTTGTCTGATCTTCTGTGAAACCTCCGAATCCCCAATAGAGATAAGGAATATTAAGGGCCTGTGGAATGTAGGAAAAATCTTCTGAAGCAGTCATAGGGTGGTAAGCCACTACCCGTTCTTTACCTAGATAGGTCTCAAAGGCCTCTGTCACCTCAGCTGTGATCTTAGCATCATTCTCCGTCAGAGGATAATAGTCAAATACTTTTATTTTAGGGGATGTTGTACAGCCAGCTGCTTCACATTCGGCATGGACAATCCGCTTGATACTATCTAGCACTTGCTGTTGAACTTTTTCATTATAGGTCCGAATGTTGACCTGTAAGTTTGCTGTATCTGGAATAATATTGGCTTTCAATCCTGCCTGAAAACTGCCGACAGATACTACCGCAAATTGGAAAGGATCCATTTCTCGAGAAACAATGGTCTGTAGTTTCATCACAATGGATGAGCCGATTACGATTGGATCGACACTCAAATGCGGCATCGAACCATGTGCTCCTTGACCATAAATCGTGATACTTAGCGATGCAGCGCTGGACAAAAATGATCCAGAGCGGGTCCCTACTTTCCCTGCTACCGGTTCCGTCAGAACATGCTGGCTTAAGGCCACTTGCGGATGTGGAATTTTCTCAAATAGACCATCTGCTATCATGGCCTTTGCCCCCGCAGCAATCTCTTCACCTGGTTGAAAGAGGGCAATATAGGTTCCCTGCCATTCATCCAGATGCAGCGCTAGAGCCCAGGCGGCTCCTAATCCAGCTACTATATGAACATCGTGCCCACAGGCATGCATAACTGGAACCATATCCCCATTTAAGTCTTTCATCACAACCTGTGAAGCATAGTCCAGGCCAGTTTTCTCTTTGATAGGAAGACCATCCATATCTGCACGAAAAAGAACAGTCGGACCATCTCCATTTTGTAACACACCAACCACACCACCGCCAATCAGTTGTGTCTGATAGCCATAACCTTGTAATGTTTCGAAAATAAATTGCGCTGTCTGCGTTTCTTGCATCGATAGTTCTGGATGAGCATGAAGATACTTATAGGTTTCTTCCTGCCATTCTTGAATACCGTCCAATGATTGTAACACTTGTTGAATAGACATATCATTTCCTCCTTAACAACAAATCATTTTATCCTAATTGATCATACCCCACCTACTAGTATAGCACAAAATTTCAAGTAACCTGTAAACGAGCTTTAAAAGAAGCAATGATGACGAGAATGACACTTCGATACGAGGGTGTAGAGTCATTGAGCTTATCTTTTATTCCTTGGTTCACTCTCTTTGCCGCACTCTAATATAGCCTGCGGCTCATTGACTAGTACTAAAAGACTATAAAAGAGGGCAGAATAATATTATATAGTCATTTCGTTTAATCTTTGCCGTACTCTAATACAGCCTGCGGCTCATTGACTAGTACTAAAAGGCTATAAAAGAGGGCAGAATAATATTATATAGTCATTTCGTTTATCTTTTATGACTTCGTTAACTTGCTTTGCCATACTCTAGTACAGCCTGCAGCTCGTTTCCTAATACTAAAAAGACTATAAAATACGTGCAACCAAAAGAATACCTATTTCTAAGGGAGCGATAAAAGGCTTCAAATCAAGTTAGCTAAAACCGGATTTGAAGCCTTTCCTGCTAGGATTATTCATTGTAAGACTGCTATAAATCGAGCTTATCCAGCCCAGTGAAGAGTTAGAAATTGCTATTTTCAATCTGGTAGCTAGCCATTATCAACACTCGCTTTTTAAGCATTTCTTAGAAAATACCAACGTTTCTATGCTTATAGTTGGCTAACACAAGTACCCGACTTCTTCCTTAGATCATTTAACCTTACTAGGAGTTTTGGCACAGGCAAATCTTCCGTTAACCTCTTCGTCGTTTCTACATTCCACTCTTGATAGCTATATCTGCTTATAGCTATCAAGAGGTGCATTCACTTTTCATTCCATATCTGATGTCTATCTCGTCGAAAAACATCTGGTTTCATCTGTTCTCCTACTGAATAAGGCGAATCTGCCCGCTGTTATAATCAATAGTTAATCCTTGTTGCACATTGGGGACAAAGACGTTGAACTCAAGACTACCGTCTGCTGCTTTTGCTTCCAAGTGGCTACCTACAGGTACCAAATCATCTTCAGATTGATAGATTAAGGTCACGCGATAGCGGATCCGCTTGTTCTTATCCAAGGCTCTACGAATCTGCGTTTCAAAATAATTTTGACCTGTCGCATCGTGACGGTTGGCCTGATTGGCCCAAGCAGTCTGGACAGCTATGTTCTTAGGATTGCTGGTGGAGGCATCGTAACCCTTTAAGCCTCCCACTAAGGAATAAGCCAGTAAATGCCCTCTATCAATAGCGTGATTGTACTCTCCTTCTAAATTTTTCACCTGATGCCAGCCAGCCGGCCTCCAGCTGGTCGAGCCATTACCTGTTTCTTCACGCTTTTGATACTGGCGTGTTGTCTTGCTTAAGAGAGCATTGGCGACTGTTGGAACCACTTTTCCTTGTGCCGTCTTAATCTTATTCTCCGCATAGGGTTTACTAGCTACAGAAGCATCAAGAGCGGTCTGATTGCCATTGACAACAAATGCACCCGCTCCATTATAGACGATATCTGTCCCTAACTGTTTTCTTACCGAGTCGGTCAAAATGGAGCTAGCCAACTCCTCTGAGGGAGCCAGACCATTATCCCTTGGCCTTGTTGTTACCTGCTCATTTGATACCGAAGCTGGCTGTTCTGTTAAAAAATAACCTCCCAACGCCAACAAAAGCGCGACCAAAAAACTAGCCAGACGAATACTCTGTGTTTTTGTTTTTCTTCTTACCATCTCTCTCCCATTGAAAAAAGTAGGATTCTCCTACTTTCCTGTAAACTTTCCAATCAATTCCTGCCATTTATCTGCAGATAAAATCGCCCAGATATTATCTCCATCGCCAATGACACCGTAGCCAACCATCAGACCTATTGCAAAAATAATCACCGCTAAAAAAGCAATAAAGAGAACCATTAAAAATTGATTAGCGACAAAACGTAGCTGTTCTTTCTGATCCATTAGCTTTCTCCCTTTATTCGTTCAATATCTGCTCCTAAAGCTGCTAATTTTTCATGGAAGCGATAATAACCACGATCAAGATGTGTCAGCATTCCAACCGTCGTCACACCCTCTGCTACAAGCCCTGACAAAATCAAAGCAGCACTAGCTCTCAAATCTGTTGACATGACTTCTGCCCCTTGAAGCGGAGTCCCGCCTGTGATAATGGCTGTATCACGCAAAATATCTGAGTGTAAGTCCATACGACGTAATTCTTCCAAGTGTTGGAACCTGTTCTCAAAAACCGTCTCAATCATGGTCGATTCCCCCTTGGCCACTGCCATGAGGGCTGTAAATTGAGCCTGCATATCTGTCGGAAAACCAGGATGCGGCAGGGTCTTTACTGTTACAGATTTTAAGCGAGCAACCGTTGAACGAATGCGGATGCCCTCGTCTTCTTCACTCACTTCAACTCCCATTTCCTGCATTTTTGAAATCAAAGGGCGATTGTGTTCCCAAATCGCATCCTTTATCAAGACATCTCCGCCCGTCATAGCTGCCGCAACCATAAAGGTCCCTGCTTCAATACGGTCTTGAACCACCTGATGATCGGCTCCATGGAGGGAAGAAACACCTTTTATCGTAATCGTTTCTGTACCTGCCCCCTTAACCTTAGCACCCATTTTATTCAAGAAAATTGCCAGATCAACGATTTCTGGCTCACGCGCAGCGTTTTCAATTACAGTTGTTCCCTCTGCTAATGTCGCTGCCATCATCAAGTTTTGCGTAGCGCCCACGCTAGGGAAATCCATATAGAAATGCGTTCCTTGTAAACGTTCAACCCTTGCCTCAATATAGCCTGCCCGCTGGTAAATCGTAGCTCCCATTGCTTCCAGACCTTTTAGATGCAAATCAATCGGCCGACTACCAATGGTACAACCACCAGGCATCGATACCTTAGCATAGCCATTTCGTGCCAATATTGGTCCTAATACCACGATAGAAGCCCGCATTTGATTGACATACTTGTAGGGCGCTTCACTACCGAGTTCACCTCGAGCATCAACGATAATCTCATTCTTCTCCTGGTGGAATGAAACCTGCGCACCCAAACCAGCTACCACATGATTCATGGTGAAAACATCAGATAGAATCGGTACATTAGAGAGACGCGACTGTCCTTCGCTTGCTAAGATAGTGGCTGCTAACAGGGGTAAGACTGCATTTTTAGCTCCCTCGATAACGACCTGACCTTTTAAGGGCGTCTTTCCACCTTTGACAATAATTTTATCCATTTTCCATTTCCTCTTAGACTTTTCTAACAGATTTTCACTTATCCATCAACCTGATAGATATTCATACATCTTCTAGCGAAATAGTGCTGCTAGGTCCCGACTAATGGATAAGACATCTAAAAAGAACGCCGAAACCAAGTAGCCCAGGGCAACTGCCAAAAATACAATGAATAGCTGAATTTTCTTTTGATTTTCTGCCGTCCCTTTTAAGCATTTTGACCAATCCATGACTGATAGCAGCAATGAATGGGCAAGATAGATGAATAAGAGATGGCTACAAATTGTAACTAGTGAAATAAACATAGTCCTATTATACCAAAAATTCCTGAACTTTCGTATTTTAAAAACGATAACAAGTACAACAAACACATGACATTATCATTACAAACTGTTATATATCATCCAACTGTTTTATAGTAGTCACAGATTAAACTATAGCTTCTCTCTGAATTAGAGATCCTTTCTATCATTGTCATGGATAACCTTAGTTCATCCTAAAGGTCCTCAAGCTAAGGCTTGTAGGGAAAACTTTATCCCCCTCCTCCTACTCACCAAAATCTAATCCGATTAAGAAGAGCTGGGCTGGGAAAAGTAACAAATAGGGTTAGAAATCTACTACCAGCACTCCCGTCCATAACAGGATGCCTTGAATAGTGTTTCAAATTATTATAGTCTTTTAGCTTATTTTGAGTATCAGGCAAGGAGCTGCAGGCTTGTACTAGAGTAAGTATGGCAAAGCGAGGTAACGAAGTAATAAACATAACGATAAAAAGAGGCGGGAACCTCCCGACCTCTTTATCAGTATCTTTCCTTTGGAGCATCTACTACTCTGATACTCTATAGAACTCAACATTTCAGCAGCTTTCAAAATTGAGAATGGTATAGCCGTTTCGTTTATTTTTAGTACTAGGCAAGGAGTCACAGGTAGTACTGGAGTACGGCAAAACGAGTGAACGAAGTAATAAAAATATAAACGAAATGACTATAAAAGCTTGGTAATAAGGTTAGCAAAGCTAGCCTCCTCTAAACCGAAAATAAAGCCACAGATTAAACGATGAAAAAGGTGATTTTTACACCTATTAAAACCGGTAGCCACAGCTCAACACACCCATTCAAGATTACTTTCTACTATTCAGTATCATTTGTTTTTCAACATACAAAAACAGCCTTGATACTCAAAGAGCGAGATGTAGGTGCTCTAGTTTTTATGGACTAGAGCTGAGATACCGTCTTCGTGGGCTTTTATTTCGATTCTATATAGAGTAACAATTCTCCTAAATCAAAGTAGCCCACCCAGGATACCATTCCTTACCTATTCCCAACACGAATTCGGTTAATTGCGCGCTGAAGCGCAATGGCTGCCCGTTTTTCCATGTCAATATTGTGGGCACTTTGTGCTTCTTCTAAAGCTTTCTCTGCGCGTAACTTCGCACGTTCCGCACGACTAACATCGATATCACGTGCACGTTCTGCGGAATCCGATACAATGGTAATCAAATCTTTAGAGATTTCGATAATCCCACCATTGACCGCAATCCAATCGACATGATTTTCATCATCAATTCGGCGAACCTTAATTTCATCAATAGCCAGAACAGCGATCAACTCCACGTGCCCAGGATAAATCCCAAGCTCACCTACTGTTGTCCGAACCAGTACGAAAGCCGCATGGTGATCATAACGAATACCGTCTGGCGTTACGATTTGTACTGTCATTTGTGCCATAAAACACCTCTAAAATCCCATTTTGGCTGCTTTGGCAATCACATCATCAATCGAACCAACATTACGAAAAGCATCTTCTGGTACCTTGTCATGTTTACCATCCAAGATTTCCTTAAAGCCACGCACAGTTTCTGCAACCGGTACGTAGGAACCTGGCATACCAGTGAATTGCTCAGCAACATTGAAATTTTGTGATAAGAAGAATTGAATTCGACGAGCACGACCAACCAAGGTCTTTTCATCATCAGACAATTCATCCATTCCCAAGATTGCAATGATATCTTGCAATTCGTGATAGCGTTGCAAGACGCGTTTTACTTCCATGGCAACCGCATAATGTTCTTCTCCAACGACTTCAGGCGCGAGAGCACGAGAGCTAGAAGCAAGAGGATCAACGGCTGGATAAATTCCTAACTGGGTTAACTTCCGCTCCAAATTGGTTGTTGAATCCAAGTGTGCGAAAGCTGTTGCTGGCGCTGGATCGGTATAATCATCAGCTGGAACATAGATTGCTTGAATAGAAGTTACCGAACCTTTCTTCGTTGAAGTAATCCGCTCCTGTAATTGTCCCATTTCAGTTGCTAATGTCGGTTGATACCCTACGGCTGATGGCATCCGTCCCAAAAGGGCAGACACTTCTGAACCAGCCTGTGTGAAACGGAAAATGTTATCAATAAATAAAAGGACATCCTGACCTTCCACATCACGGAAGTATTCTGCAATGGTCAAACCAGTCAAGGCAACCCGCATCCGAGCTCCTGGTGGCTCATTCATTTGACCGAACACCATGGCTGTCTTGTCGATAACACCCGATTCTTTCATTTCCCAGTAAAGGTCGTTTCCTTCACGGGTCCGCTCTCCCACACCGGTAAATACGGAAATACCACCATGTTCTTGAGCAATATTATGAATCAATTCTTGGATAAGAACGGTTTTACCAACTCCGGCACCACCGAAGAGACCAACTTTACCACCTTTCAAATAAGGAGCCAAAAGGTCAATAACCTTAATCCCTGTTTCTAAAATTTCTGTCGCAGTTGACAATTCAGCAAAGGTAGGAGCTTTTTTATGAATCGGCTGGCGTTCTACCGTATCGTCAAATGGTGCTTCCAAGTCAATGGTATCACCTAGAACATTGAAGACCCTACCCAATGTTTCTTTTCCAACAGGCACAGAAATTGGACGACCCGTGTCTAACACTTCCATTCCACGAGTCAAGCCGTCTGTAGATTCCATAGCAATAGTTCTAACGACACCTTCGCCTAGCTCTAAAGCAACTTCAAGTACGACTTTTTGTTTTGATTCATCGTTCTTATAAACGATAAGTGCATTGTTAATTTCAGGAAGTTTATCATCAGCCGAAAATGTGACATCAACGACCGGTCCAACAACCTGCGTAATTTTGCCTGAACTCATTTTTTCTCCTTTACTAAGATATGAGGGCGTGAAGCAACTCCTAGACAAAATAGGCAATCGAAGCAGGTTGGCTTGCAACCAATGAGATTGGTCTTTTTGTTAAAGAGTTGTAGCCCGAATTCAATTACACCAAGATACAAAAGCCGTAAAACGAGCAAGGTAAAAATAGGAGGTTAACGCAGAGTCTGTAGACTCCAGGAAACCTATACCTAAAGGTAACCACACCTGTAAGCAACCAAAGTTGCAACAGTTGCGTTTCTTTTTTACGCAGCTCGTAGGCTGTGTTCAATTACATCAAGATACAAGGGCGTGAAGCAACTCCTAGACAAAATAGGCAATCGAAGCAGGTTGGCTTGCAACCAATGAGATTGGTCTTTTTGTCAAAGAGTTGTAGCCCGAATTCAATTACATCAAGATACAAGGGCGTGAAGCAACTCCTAGACAAAATAGGCAATCAAAGCAGGTTGGCTTGCAACCAATGAGATTGGTCTTTTTGTCAAAGAGTTGTAGCCCGAATTCAATTACATCAAGATACAAGGGCGTGAAGCAACTCCTAGACAAAATAGGCAATCAAAGCAGGTTGGCTTGCAACCAATGAGATTGGTCTTTTTGTCAAAGAGTTGTAGCCCGAATTCAATTACACCAAGATACAAAAACGTACAATGTCTAAAAACTCTCCACTGGATAGTTTTTGGTATCTGTACATTATAACAGCTTTGCATGCGCATGCTTTTGCCTACTGCTTCTCTACTCAAGAGCGCTTGCTCCTGCAACAATCTCCGTAATTTCTTGGGTAATGGCTGCCTGACGGGCACGATTATAGCGAATGGTTAAATCATCAATAACAGATTTAGCATTGTCTGTAGCTGTCTGCATAGCAATCATACCTGCCGCATTTTCAGCTGTCTTAGCATCTAAAATCGCACCGTAAATCGTTGATTCCGCATACTGGGTCAAGAGTTGTCCCAAAATCGCTTCTCGACTTGGTTCTAATTCAAAGGTAGCAGTATATCCGTCTGCCTCGTTGTGATCCAAGTCCTCTACAGGTAGCATTTGCTGTACACGAACTTTACGGCTTAAACTGTTGATATGGTGATTGTAACAAACATACAGTTCATCAAAAATTTCATTCTTATACATCTCAACAGATTTTGAAATAATTTTTTGAACATCATCAAAGCTAGGATTATCTGCTAAACCACGTAATTCAAAAATGGGCTGAATACCACGTGCCCGAAAGAAGTCTGCCCCCATGCCACCAATCGCAATGATTTCATACTCATCCTTAGTCACATGATCCTGTTCAATCATGTCCATAACAGCTTTTAAAATCATTGCATTGTAACTGCCTTTTAAGCCACTATCAGAAGTAATGACGATGTAGCCTGATTTTTGGATTGGACGGCGAATCAACATTGGGTTGGTTGATCCTTCCATCAATTCACCCCGGAGTAAGTCCGTCGTGATTTTCCGCACCTTACCAGCATAAATCTGAAAAGATTTTGCCAGCTGCTCTGATTTCGCTAACTTGGCAGCTGACACCATTTGCATAGCACCTGTGATTTGACTGGTTTTCTTTGTAGAGGCAATTTTTGTTTTAAATTCATTGAGAGAACCTGCCATAACACTTCTCCTTTACTTAAAAACAGACTGATCTTTGAATTCCTGAATAGCAGCATTCAATTCATCTGTATCTGGCAAATCTTTTGTGATACGAATAGTATCCAAAAGATCACCATGGTGCAAGTCAAAGTAGGCATACAATTCTTCTTCAAAGCTCAAAATATCATCTATTGGAACAGAATCCAAAAAGCCATTTGTCAATGCATACAAAATCAAGACCTGTTTCTCAATAGGCAAGGGCTTGTGAAGCGGTTGTTTCAAGACTTCTACTGTCCGACGTCCGCGATTTAATTTCGCCTGCGTTGCCGCATCTAAATCCGAACCAAACTGGGTAAAGGCCTCCAATTCACGATAAGATGCAAGGTCAATCCGAAGCGTACCTGCTACTTTTTTCATAGCCTTGATTTGAGCTGAACCACCAACACGAGATACCGATGACCCTGCATCAATCGCTGGACGAATCCCTGAGTTGAACAAATCATCTTTCAAGAAAATTTGCCCGTCTGTAATTGAAATAACGTTGGTTGCGATATAGGCCGAAATATCTCCTGCCTGAGTTTCGATAAATGGCAGGGCTGTAATCGATCCACCACCTAATTCATCTGATACCTTTGCAGAACGCTCTAACAAGCGACTGTGCAGATAGAAGACATCTCCTGGATAAGCCTCGCGACCAGGTGGTCGACGAAGAAGTAAAGACAATTCACGATAGGCAACCGCTTGTTTTGACAAATCATCGTAGACGATTAAAACATGCTTTCCTTCATACATGAATTCTTCTGCTATGGCAACACCTGCATATGGTGCTAAAAATAACAAAGGCGCCGGTTGAGAAGCCGAAGCTGTTACTACGATAGTATAATCAAGCGCCCCGTACTGGCGAAGCGTTTCTACCTGGGCTCGAACAGTTGATTCTTTTTGCCCAATCGCAACATAGATACAAATCATATCTTGATCCTTCTGGTTCAAGATTGTATCGATAGCAATGGAGGTTTTCCCTGTCTGACGGTCTCCGATAATCAACTCCCGCTGACCACGACCGATTGGCACGAGAGCATCAATGGCTTTCCAACCTGTCTGTAAAGGCTCATTAACGGATTTCCGTTGCATAACACCTGGTGCAGGATATTCAATCGGTCTTGTTTTACTAGTCCGAATGTCGCCAAGTCCGTCCACTGGCTGTCCAAGCGGATTGACCACACGACCAATCAAGGCTTGACCAACTGGTACCTCCATAATTTTTCCTGTACGGCGAACAACAGAACCCTCCCGAATGTCAGTAAAGGGACCTAAGATAATAATCCCCACATCCACCGTTTCCAAGTTCTGGGCCATACCGATAGTGCCATTTTCAAAGACGAGTAGCTCCCCACTCATGGCATTATCAAGACCATGGGCACGGGCAATTCCGTCACCAATATAGGTCACGACTCCCGTTTCTGTATAGTCAAAATCAGGTTGAAACCCTTCAATTTGTTGTTTTAGTAAAGCGCTAATTTCTTGTGCATTAATCACCAAAAGAACACCACTTTCTATTTTCTAAAGTCTATTTCGAATTTCTTTCAACTGCGTCCGCACACTGGCGTCAAGTACCTTGTGGTTGACCGTAATGATAAAACCACCGAGTACCTCTTTGTCAATTTCTTCTACAATATTGCGAACTTTCAATGAAAAACGACTCTCCACTAGATGACGCACTCTTGCTTTTTGCTCATCTGTCAATGGGTAAACAGATACAACATGCGCATCAAATTCTTGCTTGCTCTTGCTAATAAAGACCAAGGCAGCTTCTAGTGTATC
This sequence comes from Streptococcus sp. LYSM12, assembly GCF_004569635.1. Classification (GTDB taxonomy): domain Bacteria; phylum Bacillota; class Bacilli; order Lactobacillales; family Streptococcaceae; genus Streptococcus. The sequence continues at coordinate 31,468 of NZ_SPOZ01000006.1, read as the reverse complement.
AACGAGTAAATCAGCATGACCATCCCGAGCTACAGCTTCAACTAGGTCATTGACTTCACGATACGTTGATTGACGAATGGCATGAATAAATTCTGCCTTTTCATCCTGAGAAACCGTCGCAGATAAGAGAATTCGATTCAATTTACTATCATGGATAACCGTGAGAATAGCTGAAATTTGATCATAAATGGTCCAAACATCCTCACGATCATATACCTTATCAACGAATGATTGAGCATATTTTTGCACTAAGGCAGTTTCTCTAGCATTCATTATTCTTCTCCTAGCCTATCAAGATAACGATTAATCAACTCACTATGTGCCTGCTGATCCAAGTCTTCCAAGATAATTTTACTAGCCAAATCAACAGCCAAATCTGCAACTTGAATATGCAATTTCTCTTGAACTTCTCGCTTCTCAGCTTCAATTTCTAAATCTGCTTTCTTTTTCAAGGCTTCAATTTCTACTTCAGCTTGTTCTAAAATGCGTTTTTTCTCCAATTTTGCCCGTTCAACAGCATCTTGAACAATCTGTTGTCCCTCTGCGCGACCTTGTGCCAACTCTTGTTCTCTCTGGTCAACAAGGCTAGTGGCTACTGCCAATTTTTCTTCAGCAGCGTCGATGTCACCTGAAATTTTAGCAGCACGTTCTTCAAAAATACCTGTAATCTTATCCCAAGCAAAGAGGCGAATTGCTACAATCAATACAGCAAACGAAGCCGTTACTAGAATAAAATTACCCAGCATAGTGCTGTTTATACTTAGTCCTGTAATCATGAATACCTAATCCTTTCCTATTCACCTTCAACTTGAATTTTTTTGTTCAAATACATCGAAACCAACATGACAAACACATAGGCTTGCAAGCAGGAAATAAAGACTGAAAAACCAGTCCAGATGACATTTAATAGGAAGGCGATTGGATAAGCAAACGCACTTTTTTGCGACATCTGTACCAGCAAGGTTACCAAAATTTCACCGGCAAAGATATTTCCGTATAAACGAAGTGCAAGGGAAGCTACGTTGGTCACTTCTTCCAAAATATTCATCGGAGCCATCGCCCAAGGGGTAACAAATGCTTTTAAATAGTTTTTAAATCCTTGGCGGCGAATCCCCTCTACATGGCAGAAAACAACCGCCATAATAGCTAGTCCAAAGTCATAGGCCATATTAGAAGTTGGCGATGTCCAAAAGTTTACACCCTCTGATGACTCTAACTTGGTCATCAAGCCAAGGTTATTAGCAACCAAGAGAAATAGGAAAAGAACAAAGAAATAAAGAGAATATCTTTTTGATTCCACATCGCCCAAATTCCCCTTAGTAAAGTTTATTGTTAGCTCATAGACATATTCCAAAACATTTTGCTTTCCTTTTGGTTTCAATGTCATACTGCGACTTGCCCAAAATACAAGTAAAAATATAAGAGTGATTGTAACCATTGTGACAATGACCATGGTTACATCAAATGTTACAGGACCTAGAGTAATAGTTGGAGCTGCAGTTCCTTCCACGATTACTCCCCCTTTCTAATGATTCTGAGGTATTCCTTATCCACGTAAGAACAGTGTCATCGCAAGAGTTACGAAGAAAGTACCCTCAATGAAAGCAACACCCATGAATACCCCTGTCATTAGTTTGCTTTGTAATTCAGGCTGACGTGCTGTTGAGCTAAGATAGCTAGCAACCAAAAGTCCCTCACCAACACTAACACCTAAACAGGCAACACCTAAAGCTAATGCAGATACATCCATTTTTTTATTCTCCTTTAAAATTTTTATACCATGATAGCATACTCCTAAAAAATGCGTTTGTCAAGAAAAGACAGTATTTGAAAACGTTTTTCGCAAAGAATGTTTATAAAAAAGAAAAGATTAACGATCTTTTCTTCCTATTTATATAGTCTCTTCCAAATTGTCTGCTTCTTCAATAAAGCGTTTGGTCATATCTTCTCGACTGATATCCTCCGTATCAAGAGTAATGGCCTCATCTGCTACTTTGTCGGTATCTGCGAAAAATTCGATATGATTGGCAAGATTGATCAATTCAACTGGAGCATCTCCTCCATATTCACCATCAAGGTTCAACATCATCCGATTGCTGCTGTCCAAGGATTCTACTGTGAGCTGGCGTGTCTTAATATACTCAATCTTATGGCTATCAACATGCTTACCACCGTCAATTACTAAGCGGATTAGATGTAGAATTTCAAAGAGATTTCCTGTCTTGACCATGATGAGTGTAAACATACCGTCGTCTAATTTAGCATCTGGGACAATTTTCTCAAAACCGCCGATTGAGTTGGTCAGAGCAACAAAAATCATCGAGATTTTCCCTTCAAATACTCCCTCATCATGGGTTACACGAACTGGTGTAAATTGAACCTGCGGCAATAACTCTGCACCTTTTACAACATATGCTAAATACCCAAAAATCGTCTTTAGCTGACTTGGAACACTATAAGTCAATTCAGTCAAGGTTCCAGCCGCAGCAATATTGATAAAGTAATTATCTCCAAATTGTTCATTTTTAGCCAAACCGATGTCCATGAGAATAGTCTGTTGCTTGCCAATCACCTTGGCTGCTTCAATCGGATTTCCCCTTGGAATCTTCAAGGCGCGAGCATAATCATTGGTCGTTCCAGTCGGGATAATCGCCATTTTGGGACGCTCTGGGAGAAAACCAATTCCATTGACTACTTCGTTGATTGTCCCGTCGCCACCCGCCGCAATAATCAAATCAAATCCTGCTCTAGCTGATCTGGTCGCTTCATTTTTAGCAGAATCCGGTTCAGGACTTGTTTGAAAGACGGAGGTTTCGTATCCAAAACTTTCTAAAATATGCAAGACTTCTGCTATATGTTTCTTCATCATTTCCTGTCCAGAAACAGGATTGTAAATCAATCGAGCACGTTTTCTTTGTTCCATTTTTTGCACCTATAGACTTTCTAACCAGGCTTCATCTCGTACTTCAATCCCTAGTGCTTGCGCCTTGGCCAACTTACTTCCTGCATCACTTCCTACGATGACAAGATCTGTTTTTTTTGAGACCGAACCTGCCACATTCGCTCCTAAACTCTCCAATTTGGTCTTAACCTCGCTTCGCTTGAGATGCTCTAATTTTCCAGTCAGTACAATGGTCATACCAGCCAAGGGTGCATCCGATGATGCCACTTGTCCCAGATAGGATAGGTTGACACCTGAAGTTGCTAATTCTGCTACCAAGGTTTTAGCACCATCACTTCCAAAATAGGTAGTCAAAGACTCCGCAATCACTGTCCCAAGACCGTCTAAGGCTGAGATTTCTTCAAAACTCGCCTCTGCAAGACTTGGAATCGTCATGAATTTTTCAAGAACTATCTTACTAGCCTTGCTACCAACGTGGCGAATCCCCAGACCAAATAAAAGACGTTCTGCTGAATTATTTTTTGACCCTTGAATGGCCTGATAAAGCTTAGTCGCAGATTTTTCTTTGAACCCCTCTAGGGATAGCAAGTCCTCTACAGACAGGCGATAAATGTCTGCTACATCGTGAACCAAATTGGCTGAAAAGAGTTTTTCTACAATAGAACTACCCAGCCCTGCAATATTCATCGCATCTCGACTTGCAAAATGTTCTAGTTTACTCTTTAGTTGAGCCGGACATAAAGGATTGATACAGCGCAGAGCTACCTCTTCCTCATAATGACGTAGCTCACTACTGCAGCTTGGGCATTCTGTTGGAATAAGCAAGGGCTCTTGCTGGTCACGTTTTGCTTTCACAACAGATAAGACTGCTGGGATAATATCTCCAGCCTTATACACGATGACCGTATCATACAGGCGGATATCTTTTTCAGCAATGTAATCCACATTATGTAAGGTCGCACGACTCACTGTTGTTCCTGCTAACTGAACAGGTGTTAAATTAGCTGTCGGTGTCACAACTCCTGTGCGACCGACTGTCCAATCGACAGAAAGGATTTTCGTTTCTTTTTCCTCAGCAGGAAATTTATAAGCAATGGCCCAACGCGGTGCCTTAACTGTAAAGCCTAGTTCTTCTTGAACCGCTAGATTATTGACCTTAATCACAACGCCGTCAATATCATAAGGTAGATCTTGTCTGCGACCTGCCAATTCTTCAATAAATTGCCAAACCTCTTCAATCGTGTTTGCCAAATGGTAATCGTGATTGGTTACAAAGCCTAACTTCGTCAGTTTTTCCAGTACATGCAACTGACTATCCACCTCTGTAGGACTGGCTTCTTGGTATAAAAACGTTCCAAGACCGCGCTTAGCAACAATCCGCGTATCAAATTGACGTAGTGTCCCTGCTGCTGCATTTCGCGGATTGGCAAATTCGACCTCACCTGCTTCTTGGCGAATCTGATTCACTCTGGCAAACGAAGCCCTTGGCATGTAGCATTCCCCACGAACAGTGATATCAAGTGCCTCAGGTAGGATTAGTGGGATATCCTGCACCCGCTTAAGGTTTTCCGTGATGTTTTCGCCAATGCTTCCATCACCACGGGTTGCTCCCACGACCAACTGTCCTGCTTCATAAGTCAGCGAAATCGACAAGCCGTCAATTTTTAATTCGCAAATATAAGTCACTTGAGGAAATTCCTTGCGAACACGGCTGTCAAAGGCTTCTAATTCTTCAAAAGAAAAAGCATCTTGTAAACTATATAAGGGATACTGATGCTGGTATTTACTAAATCCATCCAAGACCTTGCCACCTACACGATGGCTGGGACTGTTTGGTAAGACTAACTTAGGGTTGGTTGCTTCTAACTCCACCAATTCGCGATACAGCTTGTCATACTCTGCATCTGAGACAAGTGGCTGATCCAAACGATAATAGGCATCTGCGTATTGATTGAGCTTTTCTACTAATTCATTCATTCTCTTTTTCATACTTTCATTATATCATGATTTGAAGAAGAATTAGGGAAGAAAGTCTGAAATCCTGCAGATACAGTCTTTTAATTCGCTTTTCGTACGAGGCAAGGAGCTACAGACTATACTATAGAGTACAACAAAGCGAGTAAACGAAGTAATAAAAGATGAAGTACTAGCCTAGCCTTACGGTGTAGCAAATGATTGCGACCCAAGCACAGAAAGGGTATAATAGGGGTATTAACTGATTTGGAGGTGCCACATGGCTATTACATACAAACGCAAAGATGATTTAGAAAAAATGTTAGAAGAATTTGCTTCTTTTGATGTCCTCGAAACAGTCGACTTTCCTAACCCTATAGCAAAAAAAGAAACTCCTGAGAAAAAAGTTTCAGAAAAGTAGAGGGATAGTTATGTTAGGATTACAACACTTGCCAGCTTCTGTCTTACAAGCAGGAGCCATTTTTCTTTCTATTATGATTGAAGCCCTGCCTTTTGTTCTCATTGGTTCCTTGATTTCAGGCTTCATTGAGGTCTATATCACACCTGACCATGTACATAAAGTCCTGCCTAAGAACCGTTTTTTTCGTATCTTATTTGGTAGCTTTATTGGCTTTCTTTTTCCGTCTTGTGAATGTGGAATCGTACCGATTGTCAACCGACTGCTAGAGAAAAAAGTACCGACCTACACAGCTATTCCTTTTCTAGCAACAGCTCCGGTTATCAATCCAATCGTCCTCTTTGCGACCTTTACTGCCTTTGGAAATTCTATTACATTCGCTCTTTATCGTGCACTGGGCTCCATTCTGGTCGCCCTTGTACTAGGTATTTTTCTAGGTTTTATCCAGACGAACTCTATTTTAAAAGAGGGGGCCGCACCACTACATACACATGATTTTTCGCAGGTAAGTGCCTGGAAAAAAGTAGGTCAAGCCTTCATCCAGAGTATCGATGAATTTTTTGATACCGGTCGCTACTTAGTGTTTGGTTGCTTATTTGCTAGCCTCGTTCAGGTCTATATTCCAACTAGCATGTTGACCCACATCAGCCACAATCCATTTACAGCAATCCTTTTGATGATGCTCCTTGCCTTTTTGTTATCCCTTTGCTCAGAAGCCGATGCCTTTATTGGTGCTTCCCTGCTGGCAACATTTGGCTTTGCGCCGATTATGGCCTTTTTAGTGATTGGTCCCATGATTGATATTAAAAATCTCATCATGATGAAGCATTCCTTTAAACCAGCCTTTATCCTACAGTTTATCGGGATTATATCTGTCGTCATCACCTTATACTGTCTTCTATTAGGAGGTTTCTAGCATGATCCGCTTCTTCATTTTAACGGGTTACTTTGAAATGACTCTCTATCTCTACGTTTCGGGAAAACTCGATCAATACATCAATCTCCACTATTCTTACCTGGCCTATCTCTCCATGGTATTAACCTTTGTATTAGCCTTGATTCAGCTTTATATATGGGTCAAGCAATTAGAACCCCATAGCCATCTATCAACTAAAATAGCAAAATGTAGCAGTATTGCTCTCCTCCTCATTCCCTTGCTTGTAGCCTGGGGCTTTCCAACAGTACATCTTGACTCAACAACAGTCGCTGCTAAGGGCTATCATTTCCCACTCGCAGCGGGAGCAGATACTGAGATTCAAGAACAAGAAGGGACAACTGTCCAATACTTGAAGCCAGACACTTCAGCCTACTTCACCAAGTCAAGCTACCAAGACCAAATGCGTCAGGTTGCTGATCGCTACCTAAAACAAGAAATCATTCACGTGACTAGTGAAAATTACATGGAAATCATGGAAGCTATTTATGATTTTCCCAATGAATTTGTTGGAAAAGAGATTGAAATGGTAGGATTTGTCTACAATGATCCTGATAATGCTCATCAGCAATTTCTCTTCCGCTTTGGAATTATTCATTGTATTGCTGATTCAGGTGTCTACGGTCTTCTCTCAACAGGTCAGTCAGCAAAATTTCCAGATAATACCTGGGTTTCAGCCAAGGGAAGCATTCAACTGACCTATCACACTTCCCTCCAACAAGCACTCCCAACGCTTGAACTGAGAGAATACACCAAGATTGAACAACCCAAAAATCCCTATGTTTACCGTGTTTTCTAGCTGGGAAAATATCTTCTTCCCCTCTGGAAAATCAGGTGAATTTTCAGACAATTTATGATATACTAATATTAAATTCTACAGATTGGAAATTATCTATGTCATCACATGTATTATTTACTATTTTTGGAGCGAGTGGGGATCTTGCTAAACGCAAACTCTATCCCTCACTTTTTCGATTGTATAAAGCTGGACATATCGGGCAGCACTTTGCTGTGATTGGTACAGCGCGCCGTCCTTGGACCAAGGAATATTTTGAACAAGTCGTGATTGAATCGCTCGGGGATTTACCAGACAATACGCGCCAAGCACATGAATTTGCCAGCCATTTTTACTACCAAAGCCACGATGTCAACGATACCGATCACTATATTGCCTTAAAGCAACTGCAGGAAAAACTGGGATTAAAATATGAAACCAAGCATAACAAGGTCTTCTTCCTATCAATGGCACCTGAGTTTTTCGGGACCATTGCTAAACATTTGAAATCTGAACAAATTGTCAATGGAAAAGGTTTTGAACGTCTTATCATTGAAAAACCATTCGGAACAAGCTTAGAAACAGCCCAAAAGCTCAATCAAGAATTGTCAGAAACCTTTGAAGAAGAACAAATCTACCGCATTGACCACTACCTTGGAAAGGAAATGGTGCAAAATATTTTTGCCGTTCGCTTTGCTAATATCATTTTTGAGCATATCTGGAATCGCAACTATATCGAATCTGTCCAAATCAACTTCGCAGAATCAATCGGGGTCGAGGATCGTGGGGGCTACTACGACCATTCAGGAGCCTTGAAAGACATGATTCAAAATCATGCCCTGCAAGTTCTTTCCCTCCTTGCCATGGATAAGCCTGCCAGCTTTAACGAGGCAGACGTGCGGGCTGAAAAAATCAAGGTCTTCCAACATCTGAAACAACAAACCGCAGAAGAAATCAAGCGCAATTTTATCAGAGGGCAATACACCGCTGGGCACATTGATGGAAACGACTTTGTAGGCTATTTGGAAGAGCCAAATATCGCCGTAAATTCTCAAACAGAAACCTTTGCAAGCGGGGTATTCTTTGTAGATACCGAGGCCTTTCGTGATGTACCATTCTTCTTCCGTACCGGTAAGCGTTTGACAGAAAAAGGAACCCGCATTACGATTGTCTTTAAGCAGGCACATGATATTTTCGGTCAACATGCTCAAAAGAATATTCTAACCATTTATATCCAACCAACCGAGGGCTTTTCTCTTACAATCAATGGTAAGGAAGTTGGATCGCACTTTACACTTACTCCAGCTAAGCTCAACTTCCGTCACAATGCAACTGCCCTTGGTAATTCACCAGAAGCATACGAAAAACTCTTCTATGATGTCCTACATGGAGATTCGACCAATTTTAGCCATTGGGAAGAGGTGAAAGCGAGCTGGCAATTTATCGACCAAGTAGTCCGTATTTGGCAGGAAAATCAAGTACCGCTTCACTACTACCCAGCAGGAAGTATGGGGCCACAAGCTGCATTTGATTTATTAGAAAGCTATGGCAGCAAATGGACCTGGACACCAGATGTCTGGTATCGTGAACGCGGATTACTCTAAAAAATGATAGTAAAAAGGGAAACAGAAAAGGGACATCACCTTTCTCTGTTTCCCTCTTTTTGGTAAGAAATAAGCGCAATATAGTCTTTTATAGTCATTTATACTCATTTAAAATCAAAATTAGCATTTCTTACTACTTCCTTAAGTTTTGCGGACGGATACGGAGTTTCATTCCTCATTTTCGAGCTAAAGGTTTTGAAAATCCCGTCCTCAGTCACAAGGTATTTATTGCCGGGGATACCACTGCGGCGGAAGTAGTCTTTTAGCTCACTGCGTTTGCTTTCACTTGAAAACCTAATACACGACTACTATGGATTGTGATGCGCTATAGTAGTTCCTAATTGCACAGTGTTTCAAAAACTAGTAGTCGACTTTGTTTTCAGTAAATAATAGCTATTTTGACTTTAAATGAGTATTAGTTTACTTTTAGTATTAGACAACGAGCTGCTGGCTGTAACAGAGTATGGAAAAGCGTGCTAACGAAGCAATGAAAGAGAAACGAAAGGACTGACTATAGTACTAAGTAACAAGCTGCTGGCTGTAACAGAGTATGGAAAAGCGTGCTAACGAAGTAATGAAAGAGAAACGAAAGGACTATAATTCAATCTATATGGACAAAACTTAAGGGTGCAAGCATAGCTTGCACCCTTAAACACTCTGAAAAACTTCAAGAAAAACAGCCTTACTATGATGTACCCCATGGGACATCGCAACAAGACTAGCCAAAAAGCCCGTACACTTCTCAGACTCCGCACAAATATCTCAGCGCAGTAGTTGATTACCTCAACGGCTATCATACCATTGAAGATTGGAAATATTGCTTGTTTCAAGGAAACAGGCTAAAAATCCCCACTGGAGCTCTTCACCCATATTCGTTCACTTTTTAAGCATCCAATCTGACCTCTACGACTAATGCGGACGAATTCGCTTCATTTCCAACCTCCAACAGTCACTACTCTGATTGTTGGAGCTGTGCGGGATAGGAGTGAAACACACCATTCCCAGATCGCTCATCCCGAGTCTAGAATGTAAGAAACGAAGAAAAGCTGAAAAACTTACTCTTTTACAATATTGTAACTAGGACAAACTAGATAACTGTAAGAATGATATCAAAACACCCATGGAGTGTAACCTCCATAGGTGGGCGGGGAGCTAGGCAAGGGAGGACGGAAAACAATTAAATAATCTCCAACGTTTTCAAAGTCCTCGATGAATAGCTCAATCGCCTACAGCACCACGGAACATAATGTTATGAGGAAACACAGTAGTAATTCACTACTAAACCTTTTATATAAAAGTAGTTAAGAATTTTTGCGATTAATTTATTAGTTATCCTCATCCCAGAAAAAATGCTGATCCGCAATTAAAACTTTCGAAACTTCAATATCCTGACAAACAATATTAATAGACATATTGGCTAGGATAATCTTACTGCTATAAAATTCATCTCCCATATTTAATACTTGAATATCATATCCAGAGTAGCCTAAAAGTTGTCCCCCTCTCAAAGTTTTCACATCTTTCTCTCTCCATAATGTTTTTTTTCCTTGAGATTCCGTAAGCCAATTAGCATCTGTTTCATAATTAACCTTGGCACATCGTAAAAATTTTATTCTCCAACAAAATTTTTCAACATCTTCTAATGCATGGCTCTCTATGAATAAATTTACCTCATCTCCTAAATACTTTATTTCAAAATCTAAAATTTGTGCATCCCAATAGTCCGTCTGCTCGATTCCATTTAATATTTGTGTATGATTCATTTAATTTCCTCCATTATTCCATGGAATATGCCCCTCGGGAGATTTAAAATCTACAATATTTCCATCTAAATCTAATAAATTCTTATTTTTATCATAAAAATGCATATGAGGATATGTGGTCGTTCTATCTGGTGGATTTAATCTTATCCTCATCCTCCCTAAATCATCCTTAATGTGTACAAAACCATTATGTTCATAAATACTCCACCCTTTATCTGTTGGTACTGCTTTTGTCTTTTGCCTTTGTCATACTTTACTATGACAAACTAGATAATTCCCATGGTGATGTCTAAAACACCTATGGAGGATAACTCCATAGGTGGGCGGGGAGCTAGGTAAGAGAGGACGGAAAACGAGTAAATACATCCTAGCGTTTTCAAAGTCCTCTCTGACTAGCTCAAGCGCCTACAGCACCACGGAAACCTTTTAGCAGTCTACTAAATAAACATGGAATGACTTTTTTTTACCTCCAATAACATATTTTTCAACATCGCCATTCCACCAATCAATAGTATCAGAAAAGATTGTTAGTAAAATTTGCCTAAAATTCAAATTATCATGAAAAATTAATTGTTGATTAGTTAAAAATACATAAATAACATCATTACTTATCCAATAAGAATCACTAAGAACATCCCTTAAACCTGCCCAATTTGTTACTCTCCTCTCAATTTGAAAAGACTTACATATATAGTTTATAGCACTATTCTTTTCTTGTAACAGTCTGCCATCTAGACTAATTATACATGCTTTTTCTTGAATATTAAAAATAATTTCCAATTTTTCAAGTACACTAATTGTCTTTAAAATATTCATACTACTCCACCTTTATAAAATTATCGTAGTGGTTCCATGTATAATAAACACTACCATCACTACCTCTAACTAGTCTTTGACTATCACGCCCTGTTGATCCTGGAATATAATTATTCACATCATACTCTTTATAAGTAATTTTGTTACCAGAGGAATCCAATTCTGGAAGATATAAATCATCATTATCAAATCTCTTTCCAGCACGTGTCCCAGTACTTTGTCCCTTATAATTTCCTTTCCAATCAACTCCATCGTACCCCTTATAAGCTTCCTGTACATTCTGAGGTAGTTCATCTATTGATTTAGTTCCTCTTAATCCCTTTACCGTATCCTGTACATCATCCGCAGCTTCTGCAACTTTCAGAGCATCTTTAGTATCACCAACAGTATCCACAGCTTTCAAGGCTTTCGATGCGTCACTGACATTATCCAGCGTATCAATCACTTTACCGGCTGTCTGGGCTGCCTTGATAGCTTTTCCGGCTTTGGCAAACAAAATCATATAACTAGCCAAATCAAGACCAAGTTCGCCTGCCGCAAACCAACGATTCGCCATTTCTCCTGTTACAGGGTCTTTCCCTGTCCAAAGACGTTTGGCACTATACCAGCCACTGAGCTCTCCACCAAGTATCTTGAGGAGTTTTTTCCCCTCTACTCTTCTTGCTGCTATCTCTTTCTCAGTCAACTCTTTCGGTTTAGATGTAGATTTTGGCTGATAGCGAGAGCTTGAACCTGCCGTACCATCCCAGCTGGCAACACCTCCTAGATTTACTCCATAACTGGCAACACCTCCAAAACTAACTGGTGTACTGCTTTTGTCTTTCGCCTTGGTTATGCTTTACTATGACACCCGTGGTGATGTCTAAGCCACCTATGGAGTTATCCTCCATAGGTGGGCGGGGGGCTAGGAAAAAGAGGACGGAAAACGATTAAATCATCTCCATCGTTTTCTAAGTCCTCTCAGACTAGCTCAATCGCCTACAGCGCCACGGAAATAATGATTATAATATCTTTTACCTCTGGTAAGATATGGAAACTTTCTATAAGAATAGCCTTGTATTTACTTTAGCAACAATATAATGGTTTCATTTAGCTTATTTATAATATCATCTTCTATAGTAGAGATATCATCTCCCCAACTTAATATATAATAATTGTCTATATTATCTAAATCAAGTACTTCAATCCAAACATTTCTATACGGAGCAAAATCCGGGCTATTAACTAATACGCTCCATATTAGATTTGACTTAGAAATCTCAACTTCCAGACAATTTTTTTTATCAATAATATATTTTATATTTAACTTACCACTACTAAATTCAAGATTTTCTATCCAAGATTTAACCAAGGCTATTTTCTTTTCTACTTCCAACATTATTTTTCTCCTATTTTTTCAATATTATAAGCATCAAGCATTTCGTCTAAAATAGGTATTCCTCTTTTCTCTAATAATCTATCGAACTTAGACCCTGGAGCTACAATCTGTCCCCAATTTTTTTGTCCAGCTTGAAAAATATAATTTTTATCTACATCAAATTCAATATAAACAGAGCCCTTGGGAGCCGATTGAAATGCTTCAATATCAGCAGGATTGGAAACAAAAGTTCTATCACCATTAGGAGACACCTGTACTTTCCCCGTCTCCACCATCTTAGCATATTCCTCCGGTGACATCCAACGTCCAACACGGGTCATATTCTCTAAATTAGGAAGAGGTTTTAACGGTTCCAAATTCCCACTAGCTGGTTGGGGACCATAGGGTTTCAATGGTTCTAATGGTCCGTTAGCTGGTTGGGAACCATAGGGTTTTTCAGCTTGCTTTGGTTGGTTCAATATCACACCTGACCCAGCTACTGCTCCACTGGCAGCTATATATACAGCTTCAACATACTTACCAACAAAATAACCTTGTAAAGCACCGCCTGCTGTATTCATTGCCACATCAAATGGCTTGTCACCATTAGAATAACTTGTTAAACCTGAGCTAACAGCTCCATAAGTCGCAAAGCCAGCCACTGGTCCTCCTAATAGTCCTGCCAATACGCCTGCTACCCCTGCGAGTGCTTGAATATTCCCTGACGAAAGATTTTTCAGACCGCTTGGATCAAATGCATGTCCTTTTTTACTACTTTTTTGTGCTTGATTACTTGTGCTAGAAGTACCATCCCAGCTGGCAACACCTCCACCTCCAAAGCTAATCGGTTTCGGGGTAGAACCCTTATCCCTTGCCTTGGTTGTCCTCGGATTGCAGACATGCCGTATCGTTTCCTCTAGGGCTTTCGTCCAGTTGCGATCGATATGCTGGGCTTCTCGGGTCTGTGAAGTTCCCCAATGATGCGTAGATAGACCACTTACTCGTGCTTCTTGCCAACGATTCACAGCCGTATAATGAGGCTGATATGCCTTTCCAGTTACCCAATCATACGTTGAATGGGGTTGGCTTCCTATAGATGGTCTTGTAAAGGATCGTGCAGGTTGTATCTGACTACCTCCCCGACTTCCACCAGAAATAAACTCCGTCAGCTTATTCAACGAATGGCTAGCCAAATTCTGACCCGCATTCGAGAGATTCCCTACAAATCTCTCAACCTTGTGATAGAGTTTCTTAGCACCATTCCACAAGTTATTGCCGAATTTCTTAGCACCTTTCCATAGCTTGTTCCAGAAGTGTCCACTTGGATCTGTATAATTAACTGGATTGTTATGGACATAGGCATAGCGGTTCTGACTGAGGGGGTCTGTTGCTTGACCCGCATAGCTATCCTCGGTTAAGAACGTCCCAGCCCTGCTATCATAGTATCTTGCACGCAGGTAATCAAGTCCTGTGATGTCCCTTGCTTCCCCATTGTAGGCAAATGGATTGCCTGTAGTGTCTGTACTATTCTTGGTTGAGCCGTAAAGACTATAACTATAGCTACTTGAAGCAACTGCTACTCCGTCCTTGGTCAAGCCAGTCACAGAACCTGCTTGGTTGCTTAGGTAGTAGTAGTGTTTGCCCGTTTCATTATTGAGGTAGGACACTCTACCCTGTCCGTAGGTATAGGTCTCACGGGCTTTCAGCTCCCGGTCATAGGTCTGGAGAACTTCGGTATGTGCCCGATTGACATCATTGACATAGTTGCGCTCTTCATAATAGTTGAATGTGTCTTCTCTCGTGGTGTAAGGGATAAGAACTTCCTTGACTCGGCTGGCATAGGTCACCTCACCCTCGCCAGGGAGATTTCCTAAGTCTGGTGGGTTGATGACAAGCCCCTCCTCATTGGCTCTGTCCTTAGCCACTTTCTTGTGATAGGCGGTGGATACATCGTCAAAAATCTCATGCCAGATAGTACCAACGGTCTGTGGTAAGGTAGAGAGCGACTGTAGAACGTTCTGACTAAAGCCATACCAGAAGAGGCTATGTTCCTCCCCATTTGGAGAAGTATAGGGAGATTTCTTCTTCTCCTCGCGTTTGAAGAGTTGATAGGTATGCTTGCCCTCTTTACGGTTGGCGGTAAATACTCGGTTATCATCCCCATCATAGAGGGTGCCATCAGGACAGACCTTTAGACGATATTACTTAAGTTCCCAACCCAAATTTTATAGTTTCATTACCACCATTTTTCCATTCGGATATGCTCCCTCATATCCAACAGGAATGTACCCCGATTTATAAATATTATACATTTCTTCATAAAATTGAAATGAAAAACCATATTCTTGTTGAATGGACTTATATATAATAACATTTCCCATATCAAAACCAATACTTATGACTGTTTCCTCTGAAAAAAACTGAGTTCTTAAAAAATCTTTTATCGAACTAGAAAATTCCTCTCGATAATGGCGAGCAAACTGATTCCAGCCTTTAGCACTCTCAGGAGAATACGATAACTTGAATTGAAACAACATATCATTTCTTAAATCTAAACAAAAATTTTCCCATTCAATTGAATTAATTCTTTTTTCTCCCTCCTTTCTTGAAACTTGAATAATCAATAACTCAGTTTCCTCTCTTTGTTCTTTTAAACTTTTCAATATACTTGCTATTATTTTATCCATTATACTACTTTCTAGGTAGGTTTAATCTACCAGGTAACTGTATTTCACTACTCTCGTCTAAACCATAGTATCTTTGCTCTACTTTAACCGATGACATAATCTCGTTAATTTGACTATCTTGTAATCCAGCATTACGCAGGGACTTTTCTGTTGCAATATTATAATCATTAACTGTTGGAATTTCAAATTCTAGTTCTCCACCTTTTCTATACTGATTATAAAAATCTTCCATACTAGCATGAGCATTATAATGAGGACTACCGATATCTTTTCTTATATTCCCAATCAATGGAACAGTCACACCATCATTATAACTGTAATTTGGAACGGTCTTCTTCATCATAGCTCCTTGATTAATATGATGTGCCTGATAATCGGTGCCTTTTAGTGCTTTAGTCTGATTTTTATATGTTCCTGCTTGAACATTAACTCTCGATACTTCAAGTCTCGGTGTATCTGTTCTTGCATCATTTAGTACTTTCTGCGAGGAGGACTTAGCCGGCGTTATATCTCTAACTGGTCTCTGATGTATATAGTCCGCATCTAACACTTCACCTGTCGTTGGTTTAGCTGTATTCACATCCGCCTTAGGGGCTTTCTTAGGAGATACACTACCTGCTCCATTGCTTACAAGATTATAAGCAAAATTCATGGCTACTGTTTGACCAGTAAGCTGATTGCCTGTTGCGACATCAAGACCTGTGTCAATAGCTGTTTCAATACCAGCTTCAACACCAACCTTGGCTACTTGACGGACTGCCTGATTGCTAATATTCTGTGTCACACTGGTCGCAATACCTGAGCCTGCTCCCATCAATGAGCCACCCGCAAAACCAGTAATCGCTCCTAAGCCTGTGCCTTTTCCAATCGCTCCTGCTAGTGCCCAGCCGCGTTGTCCAGAGCTGTAAGCATCGTAGCCAGAGATAATCGCTCCTGAGGCAGCTCCTCCAATCGCCATAGCGATTGGGGCTCCCAATCCGCCTGTTGCTATCGTGAGGGCAACACCCACACCAATAGCACCTGCTGTAACAGCTACCTTCTTCCAGTCAATCTTCTTAGCAGCTTTCACAATTTGCTTGCCAACTCGCTTGGCTGTTGTACACACATGCTTCAAGGTCTTGGCAAGGGCAGCACCCCAGTTCCGAAGAAGGTTCTTCCCTTCTCGACTCTTCGGTGTGCCTTTCATACCAGTTGCTTGGGCATACTCATTTTGAACAGCTTGTTGACGCTGGGCTTGAACTTGAGCCTGCACTTGCTGGTGCTGGGCTTGGGTATAGCTACTTGCACTATGATAGACCTGTTGGCCTGCTTGGTACACCCTGTTAACTTGATTGCCAAACCAATTTGTGACATTATTCCACTGCTGACTTACCCACTGCTTGGCTTGATTCACCTTGTTACCAACCCAACTAGCTGCTGTGTTATAGGCGCTCTTAACGGAATTCCATGTATTCGTCGCAACTCGTTTAACGGTATTCCAAGTCTTACTTGCCGCTTTCTTCACACCGTTCCAAGCGTTGCTTGCCGCCCTCTTAATGCTCTTCCAGAAGTGTCCACTTGGGTCTGTGTAGTTGACTGGGTTATTATGGACATAGGCATAGCGGTTCTGACTGAGGGGATCCCCCAGTTCACCTTGGTAGCTATCCTCAGTTAAGAAAGTCCCAGCCCTTCTATCATAGTAGCGGGCTCTGAGGTAGTCAAGTCCCGTGATGTCCCGTGCTTCCCCATTGTAGGCAAATGGATTGCCTGTTTCATCTGTTGACTGCTTGGTTAATCCGTAAAGACTATAGCTGCTTGAAGCAACTGCTACTCCGTCCTTGGTCAAGCCAGTCACAGAACCAGACTGGTTGCTTAGATAGTTGTAATGGTCGCCCGTTTCATTATTGAGGTAGGACACTCTACCCTGTCCGTAGGTGTAAGTCTCACGGGCTTTTAGCTACCGGTCATAGGTCTGGAGAACCTCGGTATGTGCCCGATTGACATCATTGACATAGTTGCGCTCTTCGTAATAATTGAATGTGTCCTCCCGTGTGGTATAAGGGATAAGAACTTCCTTGACTTGACTGGCATAGGTCACGTCGCCCTCACCAGGAAGATTTCCTAGGTCTGGTGGGTTGACCACCAGTCCCTCACTACCCGCCCTGTCTTTCGCCACTTTCTGGTGGTAGGCGGTGGATACATCGTCAAAGATATCGTGCCAGATGGTCCCGATAGTTTGTGGCAAGGTAGAGAGCGACTGTAGAACGTTCTGACTAAAGCCATACCAGAAGAGGCTATGTTCCTCCCCATTTGGGGCAGTGTAAGGAGATTTCTTCTTCTCCTCGCGTTTGAAGAGCTGATAGGTATGCTTGCCCTCCTTGCGGCTGGCGGTAAATACCCTATTATCGTCCCCATCATAGAGAGCCGCCATCAGAAGGCCCTCCTTATCCTTGACCGCAAGGAGACTGTTCCTTATCCGTATCGTACTTTACTACCACAAATCAACTCTTGAAGTAATAAACTGAATGTACTCTCCTCTTTTAATTTCTTCGGGTATTCCCTCAATATCATGAATTTGTATTTTACCTATTTGAACAATTCCTTTAATACCATCAATAAGGCGAGCAACAAAAAAATATTTACCATTTCCCATATGATTGACTACATATTCTGTTTTCTGACTTCGCATAAGGTTAGAATGCTCAAAAACTGAAAGTATGCCGTTTATTTCCTCGCCTTTCTCTTGATAAAAAGGATGTGAAAAACACATAATTTCATAATTACCATCTGTAACTATGACATCTGCTTCTCCAATTTCTTTACTTATCCAAATAATTTCCTTTATTCTAGGCATTTCTTCCTCCTATGGAGTTACTTCAAAACTTGGTGATTTTTTCAAAATCTGTTTTGCATATTTCACGTGATAGGTTGTGATATTACCGGTAGCTCTATCTAAACCAACAAAAGCATATTTTGTAGATTTTCCGCTCCCTCCTATCTTCGTGACATAACCGTTCATCTCTGGAATATAGGTTCCTTTTTGTATAATATTATTTGCATCCTTTAAATACTGTTCCATAGTATAATTAGGCTCATTAAGAACATTCGCGAGTTGTTTACCATGTTTATTATAATGAATCTCTAACTCGCCAGGCTTAAACGTTTTTAGACTACCTGTTGCTACATCCTCAACACTATCAACAGCATTCCCCGCTTTAGAACCAGTAATATTGGAAATCGCCCTGCCAGCTAGACCAAAGAGGACATTAGCTACGACATTGCCCGCAAAATTACTAGCTAACTCATCTAGACTAATATTCTCACCATTTAATCCTGAAACAATGGTATCAAGAGCGGTTTCTCCTGTCCCATCCACAAGAGCTTGACCTAGAAGAGTTTCAGCCCCTATCTTTGTACCAAGCTTACCTAAGGCATAGCCTGAGGCAGCTCCTATAAAGGTCTTGCCAATAATATGAGCGAGCGATTCTTGTCTATGGATACTTGTTAAACCTGCATTCACTCCGCCATAAGTTGCTAGGGTATAAACAGGATTCTTCGTAATTAGTCCAACAATGCCAGCAGCTAGAATAGCTCCTGCTTTTGAACTCTCTTCAGTTCCCACATAAGTTGGGGCATAACGATGTTGCCAAAGGAGAGCCAAAAAAGCTGTAGAATCGCCTTGATTAGCCCGTCGAATAGCTTCAGACAATTCTTTATCAGAAAGTTTTTTATCGACGTTCTGCTTCCCTTTCGATGGAGCAGAAACATTCGGCTGATAGCGGGAGCTTGAGCCAGAGGGACCATCCCAGCTGGCAACGCCTCCACCTCCAATGCTAACTGGTGTACTGCTTTTGTCTTTCGCCTTGGTTATACTTTACTATGACAAACTGGATAATTCCCGTGATGATGTCAAAAACACCTATGGAGTTATCCGGCGGAGAGCTAGGCAAGGGAGAAGTTTTCAAAATCCTCGCTGACTAGCTCAAGCGCTAACAGCACCACAGAATACATTCTAACATAAGCTTAGTTCCCCGTCTTTGTAAGCTGTATTAGGTTTGGTACTTAATATTATCAAGTGGGATACTTGAATAATCTTCAATATCAAATCCTGCTGCATCAAAAATTTCAAGTTCATCTACATAGCCATCAACTACATGTAATAAAAATTCTATGGGTCTATATCCTTTAAAATCATCTATATACACTAACATCGTAATAGGTACTCGTTCTGGGAAAGGATAGCGTATTCTTGTAAAAGTTCCTAGCTTAATCGAAGCGAATCCTCTTGCTATTTCCTCCGAAACAACATATGCATTAGATAATTGCTCAGTAATAATTTTTTTACCTTTAAAATCAGCCTTGAGCATTAATTTAATCCATTTTTTTTCTAAAGAATATAGTTCTCTCATTTCTATTTCCTCACTCATTTTTAGGAATATATGTCCCAATATTAATTCTTCCATCCCCCAAATTATAAGGCCTGTATTCTACAATTTGCCCATTTACATTAATTTTAACTCTAGGAGATTCTCCTATCTTTGGAGGATTTTTAGAAACATGTTCAGCAATAGCGTTCTCCACATCCGAAACATCTATATTAGGGATATCTTCAAAATGTCTTGCCCCATGACCAAATGTTATCGTCTTGTCTCCTTTGATAATAGTTGAGGTTGTTCCTCCGCCTCCTTTAGGCGCTTTATATCCCTCTGATACATCCCCAACATCATCAACTGCATTTCCCATTTTGGAGCCAGTAACATTAGATATCACCCTGCCAGCTAGACCAAAGAGGACATTAGCTACGACATTGCCCGCAAAATTACTAGCTAACTCATCTAGACTAATATTCTCACCATTTAATCCTGAAACAATGGTATCAAGAGCGGTTTCTCCTGTCCCATCCACAAGAGCTTGACCTAGAAGAGTTTCAGCCCCTATCTTTGTACCAAGCTTACCTAAGGCATAGCCTGAGGCAGCTCCTATAAAGGTCTTGCCAATAATATGAGCGAGCGATTCTTGTCTATGGATACTTGTTAAACCTGCATTCACTCCGCCATAAGTTGCTAGGGTATAAACAGGATTCTTCGTAATTAGTCCAACAATGCCAGCAGCTAGAATAGCTCCTGCTTTTGAACCCTCTTCAGTTCCCACATAAGTTGGGGCATAACGATGTTGCCAAAGGAGAGCCGAAAGAGCTGTAGAATCGCCTTGATTAGCCCGTCGAATAGCTTCAGACAATTCTTTATCAGAAAGTTTTTTCTCGACGTTCTGCTTCCCTTTCGATGGAGCAGAAACATTCGGCTGATAGCGGGAGCTTGAGCCAGATGGACCATCCCAGCTGGCAACACCTCCTAGATTTACTCCATAACTGGCAACACCTCCAAAGCTAACTGGTGTACTGCCTTTATCTTTCGCCTTGGTGGTCTTTGGATTACAGACATGCCGTATCGTTTCTTCTAAGGCTTTCGTCCAGTTGCGGTGAATATTCTGGGCTTCTCTCGTCTTAGAGCTATCCCAATTATGGGTTGATTGTCCTGATTGGACAGCTTGCTCATATGCACTAGGTGGTGGCGCAAGGACGGCATTGGTATAAGCTTGACTTACTGTCGCAAATGGAGTAGAGCCATACCCTATTGGAGAACGTGACGGAGCTAGAGAATCTCGTAAAATATCTGGAAGAGGATCATAGGTGTATCCCCTAGTATCTTTGATAAAACGTTTCTGCGCCTCTATCAGCCCCCGAGCTTTGCGGGAATCCGCAATAATAAGTTGTTGGTCAACAATAGAGGTACCGCTAGGGAAAATCGGATAAAGGGTTTCCGCTTTCCTTGTTGGTTTTGTCTTGTTTGCCCGTTTTCGGACATGCCCACTCGGGTCGGTGTAATTCACCGGATTATTATGGACATAGCTGTAGCGGTTCTGACTGAGGGGATCTGTTGCTTGACCCGCATAGCTATCCTCGGTTAAGAACGTCCCAGCCCTGCTATCATAGTATCTTGCACGCAGGTAATCAAGTCCTGTGATGTCCCTTGCTTCCCCATTGTAGGCAAATGGATTGCCTGTAGTGTCTGTACTATTCTTGGTTGAGCCATAAAGACTATAGCTGCTTGAAGCAACTGCTACTCCGTCCTTGGTCAAGCCAGTCACAGATCCTGCTTGGTTGCTTAGGTAGTGATAGTGGTCTCCTGTTTCATGATTGAAATAGGATTCTCGTCCCTGTCCGTAGGTGTAGGTCTCACGGGCTTTTAGCTCCCGGTCATAGGTCTGGAGAACTTCGGTATGTGCCCGATTGACATCATTGACATAGTTGCGTTCCTCATAATAGTTGAATGTGTCCTCCCGTGTGGTGTAAGGGATAAGAACCTCTTTCACTTGAGAAGCGTAGGTCACCTCACCCTCACCAGGGAGGTTTCCTAAGTCTGGCGGGTTGATGAGAAGCCCCTCATCATTGGCCCTGTCCTTAGCCACTTTCTTGTGGTAAGCAGTAGAAACATCGTCAAAAATCTCATGCCAGATAGTACCAACGGTCTGTGGCAAGGTAGAGAGCGACTGTAGAATGTTCTGACTAAAGCCATACCAGAAGAGGCTGTGCTCCTCCCCATTTGGAGAAGTATAAGGAGATTTCCTCTTCTCCTCACGTTTGAAGAGTTGATAGGTATGCTTGCCCTCTTTACGGCTAGCGGGGATACTCTATAAAAATGAAACTCTGACAAGGCAATAAAACCGCAGGTAGAACTGAGGTTCAGCAAGATGAAGTAACGACGTCAGAGTTTGATTTTTGACGAGTATAAAGACTCGGTTGTCATCCCCATCGTAAAGAGCCGCCATCAGAAGACCATCCTTATCCTTGACCGCCAAAAGACGGTTCTCCGTGTCTTAGATGTAGTCTAACTTCTCATCATGCTTTTTACACGAGATGCGGTTACCGTTCTTGTCATAAGGCAAACTCGCCTGTCATTCCTTGTCATCAACTACTAATGGTCTTAGCCTTAAAAAAACTTTAGTATGAGCATAATGAACACCAGTTCCTAACCATTCTATCATGGCATTCTGTAACTAATAAAAATTTGTTTATGACCTATTTTTTATCCTGTTTTACGAATAAATAAGTAAGCCAATCTTTACTCCCTTGTTGTACTTTAATAACAAACTAAGTAATTCCCGTGGTGATGTCAAAAACACCTATGGAGTTTCCTCCATAGGTGGGCGGGGAGCTAGGAAAGAGAGGACGGAAAACGATACATCATATCCAGCGTTTTCAAAGTCCTCAATAACTAGCTCAAGTGCTTACAACACCACGGAACATCATGCTAATCCTTAATTTTATTACTATTATAAAGCAAACACTATATAATCACTTACAACAAATTTTTCTATTTTATCGTCAATTCTCTAGTAACAATATCCAAAAGAAAATCACCAAAATTATCATATACTACTTCATATTTGTAATCGTTTCTACTTGATATAAATGATACAATTGTAGGTTCTCCATTTAAATTTAACTGATTGTAATCGAAACAAAATAGTTCTCCATTACCTGATGCATAAACTATTACTAAGTGCTTAGGAAAATCTATTTCTTTTCTTTCTAATAGAGTTAACCAGACTGAGTCAGGTACACCAGAGTTTAAAAAGTCTTCCCTAAAAACACCATAAATCTCTGAAGAACCAAAATTACCAGCTCCAAAGTTTCTAATAAAATCCCGATAATCTTTGGGATATGTTACCCCCAATGTTCTCTCTGCTAGCTCTATAATATGATTAGAGCATTTACCAAAATAATCCATCATATCTATATTTTCAATAATCAACAATTTTGCTTTTTCATAATTATTCATTTTATTTTTTCTCTCTCTTTAACCCGTATTACGGAATGAAATCATTTGCTCTATTCTTCCAATAGCTACCTCGCCATTTACCAAATTCACTACGATTAATTCCCGAAGGTATTCCTCCTGTATTAATATGAATAGCACTATAATTACTACTATGGAAAGTTTTGGTTACTTCAGCTATTGAACCACTTTATCTTTGGGTCATATGATGCAATTCCATTGATCTCCCGTCATATCCTATAGGAACTAAACCTTTTTGCATACGTTCAACATTAGTTCTACCAAAACTATCAGTCAGGTTCGGATCTATCAAGTCATCTCGTTGATAAACCTTGTTGCCATTAAACCCTACATCATTTGTCCAATATTTCCTATTTTGACTATAATCTGGTTTAGGGGTTGATACATTAGAGCCAGAATTACCTAATTTCGGTTTATCAATATTAACATTCGCCTTAGACGCTTTCTTGGTTGATACACTGCCTGCCCCGTTGCTCACGAGGTTATAAGCAAAATTCATAGCTACTGTTTGACCAGCAATCTTATTCCCCGTTGCTAAATCGAGACCTGTATCAATCGCTGTTTCAATACCAGCTTCGACACCAGCCTTGGCTACTTGACGGACTGCCTGATTGCTAATATTCTGTGTCACACTGGTCGCAATACCAGAGCCTGCTCCCATCAATGAGCCACCCACAAAACCAGTAATCGCTCCTGCTAATGCCCAACCACGTTTGCCAGAGCTGTAGGCATCATAACCAGATATGATAGCCCCTGAGGCAGCTCCTCCAATCGCCATAGCGATTGGGGCTCCCAATCCGCCTGTTGCTATCGTGAGGGCAACACCCACACCATTAGCACCTACTGTAAAGCTACCTTCTTCCAGTCAATCTTCTTGGCATAGTTCGCTATTGGTCTCCTGACCGTCCTTCGTTTCAAGACTTTTAATCTTATTCTCAGCTAAGTCTTAGTTGTAACTAATTCTGTCCTTGTAACAATACTATACTGATAGTCTCTAGTGCTTTCCTTTTTTAATTTCTTCCTCTATTTTTTCCAAATATGTGATGATGGGACTTTCAAAATCCATTGTAGCATCTACAAAGCATCTTACTAAAGAGGGAACATCCAGTACAACATCTCCATCTTTTTCTAAAACTCTTGTCATTAATTCATGTATGTCTTTAATAATCCCTGAAAATTTTAATTGTTTTGAATAATTCGTATTTAAAATAGACATAATTTCATTTGCATAATCTTGAAGTTTTGTCATCGTCTCTCCAATCAATTTGGTACTAAGTGAATATCAGTTATCCATTCTAAAGGCCAATCCTTAGGTAACAAAATTTGGTCGGCACCTCCTTTTAAGATAGTTCCCGTGGAAGTGATTTTTTGAGGAGCAACTTGCCCAATATTAAGAACTTCGCCTTTTGGGACTCGAATTTCTGCCTCATACATTCTCGAGTTCTTCCACTCAGGCTTCAAAGCGGTATCAATTTTCGCTTGAATTCTATTTTGAGCTGGTGTTGTTGTAGCGAATGCACCTGATGCATCTGCATTCCCACCAAATGTCCGGTATAGAATCACATCTTCATCCGTAATAACAGTACGATAATTTCCATTTGTAAAAGTCTCTGTTAAACTCTTAGGCAATTCTTTATGAGCAATGGGTATCACTTGATTATCTATTTTTGTTCTAAAGTCTTCCACTTTAGGCTTTCTTGTATTAATTTCTACCTTAGGCGCTTTCTTTGTTGATACACTACTTGCCCCGTTGCTCACGAGGTTATAGGCAAAATTCATGGCTACTGTTTGACCAGCAATCTTATTCCCCGTTGCTAAATCGAGACCTGTATCAATCGCTGTTTCAATACCAGCTTCGACACCAGCCTTGGCTACTTGACGGACTGCCTGATTGCTAATATTCTGTGTCACACTGGTCGCAATACCAGAGCCTGCTCCCATCAATGAGCCACCCGCAAAACCAGTAATCGCTCCTAAGCCTGCGCCTTTTCCAATCGCTCCTGCTAGTGCCCAACCGCGTTGTCCTGAACTGTACGCGTCATAACCAGATATGATAGCCCCTGAGGCAGCTCCTCCAATCGCCATAGCGATTGGGGCTCCCAATCCGCCTGTTGCTACAGTGAGGGCAATGCCCACACCAATCGCTCCTGCTGTGACTGCTACTTTCTTCCAATCAACTTTCTTCAAGGACTTCATGGTCTGCTTACCGACACGCTCGGCTGTCTGACACACATGAGTGTAAGTCTCTTTCAGAGCTTTGCCCCAGTTTCTTAAAAGGTTCGCTGCTTCACGGGTTTTAGGAGTACCATAGTGTCCGGTTGATTGTGCATACTCATGTCGAATCTGCTGCTGACGATATCGGACCGCTTGAGCATGGGCTTGAGCTCTAACTTGTGATTCCTGTTGCTGAATATACTGATAAGCGGAAGCTGTTGGAACATAGGTTGGGACATAAGTGTAACTATACACACCTGTCTGCTGCTGACGGATTTGATGAGCCTTATTTTCAGGTGTATTAGGCGCATAGAGGGTGCCATTCTCATAGTTAATCAGTGGTCTTGGTTGAGTATATCGAGGTTTCCCACCACCTAAAAACATGGTAAACGGAGAAGAAGCGACATGTCCACTCGGGTCGGTGTAATTCACCGGATTGTTATGGACATAGGCATAGCGGTTCTGACTGAGGGGGTCTGTTGCTTGACCCGCATAGCTATCCTCGGTTAAGAACGTCCCAGCCCTGCTATCATAGTATCTTGCACGCAGATAGTCAAGACCTGTGATGTCCCTTGCTTCCCCATTGTAGGCAAATGGATTGCCTGTTTCATCTGTTGACTGCTTGGTTAATCCGTAAAGACTATAGCTGCTTGAAGCAACTGCTACTCCGTCCTTGGTCAAGCCAGTCACAGATCCTGCTTGGTTGCTTAGGTAGTGATAGTGGTCTCCTGTTTCATGGTTGAGGTAGGACACTCTACCCTGTCCATAGGTATAGGTCTCACGGGCTTTTAGCTCCCGGTCATAGGTCTGGAGAACTTCGGTATGTGCCCGATTGACATCATTGACATAGTTGCGTTCCTCATAATAGTTGAATGTGTCTTCTCTCGTGGTGTAAGGGATAAGAACCTCCTTGACTTGGCTAGCATAGGTCACATCACCCTCACCAGGGACATTTCCTAGGTCTGGTGGGTTGATGACAAGCCCCTCACTATCCGCCCTGTCTTTCGCCACTTTCTGGTGGTAGGCGGTGGAGACGTCCTCAAAGAGGTCATGCCAGATAGTCCCAACGGTCTGTGGGAAGCTTGAGAGTGCCTGAAGCACATTCTGACTAAAGCCATACCAGAAGAGGCTGTGCTCCTCCCCATTTGGAGAAGTATAAGGAGATTTCTTCTTCTCCTCGCGTTTGAAGAGTTGATAGGTATGCTTGCCCTCTTTACGGCTGGCGGTAAATACCCTATTATCATCCCCATCATAGAGAGCCGCCATCAAAAGACCATCCTTGTCCTTGACCGCAAGCAGACGGTTCTCCGTGTCGTATAGGTAGTCTAGCTTCTCATCATGCTTTTTAGACGAGATGCAGTTGCCGTTCTTATCATAAAGCAAACTCGTCTGTCATCCCTTGTCATCAACTACTAATGAATGGTCTTAGCCTTAAAAAACTTTAGTATGAGCATAATGAACACCAGTTCCTAACCATTCTATCATGGCATTCCGCAACTAATAAAAATTTATTTATGACCTATTTTTACCCTGTTTTGCGAATAAATAAGTAAGTCAATCTTTATTCCCTTGTTGTACTTTAACATAACAACTTCGGCGATTCTAATGGTGATGTCAAAAACACCTATGGAGTTATCCTCCATAGATGGGCGGGGAGCTAGGCAAGAGAGGACGGAAAACGCGTAAATACCTCTTAGCGTTTTCAAAGTCCTCTCTGACTAGCTCAAGTGCCTACAGCACCATGGAAATACACTTATATTAATATTTATATTCTAAAAGCTAACATCTAGTCTATTTTAATCATAAAAGTCCATTTGTTGCATTTCAAATAATTATTCCAACCTATCACTCCCATATTACAATCCTCAAAATACCTTCTTAGTATATTAGAAAAAATAATAGTATACACTACTTCCATTCAGATATTATTCTTTTATAATACTCATTTAATCTTAATAACTCTAGTTCTAACTCATCATCAAAATTCCATGAATCTATTATTATCCTAGGGTATGTCGGAAAAAACGGTACTCTTGTATCAAAAGATGCCATCATCAACTGTATTTCAGACGCTATTAAATCTATTTCAGCACCATTCTCAATTTCTTTTTTGGGTAATAATTTTGAAATGAGATTTGCTGCTTGTTTTTCAAACATTTCTATTTTACCCCTTAATATCATCCAAAATAGAAAAATAAATCTTTGCAAAAGTTTAAGTCCGCCTCTGTAAAGTCTTGAATTTTATGTTCATCTAAGCTATATAATACTCCCCTTACTGACTGTGCTACTCGAGCTTGTTCCAACAGTTGTTCTCGAATTTTAGCATCACCAATGTAGCGATTAATAATCTCAAATAACCTATGTTCTACATCTTCATATTCCATTTTAGTCTCCTATTATATCTAACTTATCAAAGTTAATTATTGAATCTGTTTTTAATTGCGGGTATCCGCCCTTACCGTGTTGAGGATAGTATGAAGTAAGCGGTTCTAATAATTTTCCAGTATCTCCAGCTTCCCTAGGAACATATACTTTATCTATTATTTGTAAAGTATTAAACTCACCTCGTAATTTTGCATTACTCCAAGTGGGTGAAATTTGATATGCGTCTTGTACTTGTTTTGCTGAATCAAACTTTTCAAAACCTATGTAACCACCAGGAGCTTGCATTGATTTCATTGTTTGAATTGTATGTTTAGAATCCATATATCGATAACCAGTCGCCGGTAAAGTAGTTCCATTTGGAGTAACATAAAAATCTGTTGTTTGTGGTTTTGCAATGGTCACGTTTCCAGCTTTAGACTTGTTAGTAGGTACATCCGCTTTGACAGTTCTAGCTGATACCCCCTCTGAAACCGCATTAAGTACAAGATTGGTTCCAATACTAGCTGGTGTAACATTGCCACCTGTCGCAGAATCCACAAGGGTGTCCACTACCGTTTCAGAAGCAGTGTCCGCCCCATAACGGAGTAGAGGATTAGAAAGACCTGCGGTGCTACCTGTAAGGACACTGCCGAAACCTCCCGTCAAGCCTCCTGAAGTAAAGCCATTCACAGCTCCATTCCAAGTATTCTTGGCAATGGTCTTAGAACCTCTATTGAATAGAGAGCCCTCTACCAAGCCATAAGTTGCTCCACCTGCTGCTCCACTCACAGCTCCTATTCCTACTCCAATCGCAAGCGTTGTCCCCAACCCTACTGTTCCCAGTGCTAATGCGGAAGAACTAACTCCCAACATTCCTGCAATCACCGGGGCTGCTGCTCCTGCTGTCACCACTGTTACGGCTACGGCTGCTACGGTAGCTGTTGCAACAATCGCTACTTTCTTCCAATCAACTTTCTTCAAGGACTTCATGGTCTGCTTACCGACACGCTCGGCTGTCTGACACACATGAGTGTAGGTCTCTTTCAGAGCCTTGCCCCAGTTTCTTAAAAGGTTCGCTGCTTCACGGGTTTTAGGAGTACCATAGTGTCCGGTTGATTGTGCATACTCATTTCGAATCTGCTGCTGACGATACCGGACCGCTTGAGCATGGGCTTGAGCTCTAACTTGTGATTCCTGTTGCTGAATATACTGATAAGCGGAAGCTGTTGGAACATAGGTTGGGACATAAGTGTAACTATACACACCTGTCTGTTGCTGACGGATTTGATGAGCCTTATTTTCAGGTGTATTAGGCGCATAGAGGGTGCCATTCTCATAGTTAATCAGTGGTCTTGGTTGAGTATATCGAGGTTTCCCACCACCTAAAAACATGGTAAACGGAGAAGAAGCGACATGCCCACTTGGATCAGTATAGTTAACAGGATTATTGTGGACATAGCTGTAGCGGTTCTGACTGAGGGGGTCTGTTGCTTGACCCGCATAGCTATCCTCGGTTAAGAAAATGCCAGCCCTGCTATCATAATATCTTGCACGCAGGTAGTCAAGACCTGTGATGTCCCTTGCTTCCCCATTGTAGGCAAATGGATTGCCTGTTTCATCTGTTGACTGCTTGGTAGAACCGTAAAGAGTGTAGCTGGTGGAGGCTACTGCTTCTCCCTCCTTGGTCAAACCTGTCACAGAACCAGACTGGTTGGCCAGATAGTTGTAATGGTCGCCTGTTTCATGATTCAGGTAAGACGTTCTACCCTGTCCATAGGTATAGGTCTCACTGGCTTTCAGCTCACGGTCATAGGTCTGAAGAACTTCGGTATGTGCCCGATTGACATCATTGACATAGTTGCGTTCCTCATAATAGTTGAATGTGTCTTCTCTCGTGGTGTAAGGGATAAGAACTTCCTTGACTTGGCTGGCATAGGTCACATCACCCTCACCAGAGAGTTTTCCTAAATCTGGCGGGTTGATGACAAGCCCCTCCTCATTGGCTCTGTCTTTCACCACTTTCTTGTGGTAGGCAGTAGAAACATCGTCAAAAATCTCATGCCAGATAGTCCCGATAGTTTGTGGCAAGGTAGAGAGCGACTGTAGAACGTTCTGACTAAAGCCATACCAGAAGAGGCTATGTTCCTCCCCATTTGGAGAAGTATAGGGAGATTTCTTCTTCTCCTCGCGTTTGAAGAGTGGATAGGTATGTTGGCCCTCTTTACGGCTGGCGGTAAAGACTCGATTGTCATCCCCATCATAAAGAGCCGCCATCAAAAGACCCTCCTTATCCTTGACCGCAAGCAGACGGTTCTCCGTGTCGTAGAGGTAGTCTAACTTCTCATCCTTCTTCTTAGAAGAAATCCGGTTGCCGTTCTTATCGTAAGTGTAGGTGGTCACACCGTCCTTGTTCTCCAACTTGATCAGACGGTTGTTATCATCGTAGCTAAAGGTGGTCTTGTCTTCCTTACCATCGGTGGCTTCGGTGCTGGTCAGCTTGTTTCCAGCCAGGTCATAGGTATAGGTGAGAGTGGACAGTTCTTTTCCTGCCTTGTCGGAGACCGTCATGGTCTCTACTTGTCCCAGGCTATCATAGCTGTAGGCTTGAATAATGGTTTCGCCGTCCTGTGTGATGGTTTCCTTGGTGATGTAGCTGCCATCGTCGTACTCATAGGCATAGCTAGAAATCAGCTTGTTCTTCTTGTCCACATGACGGAGTTCGGTCACACGGTGTGCCTTGTCATAGGTCAAGAAGCTCTTGGTCCCATCCCCACGTTTGACTTCGGTTATATCCCCTGCTTCGTTGTAGGTATAGGTCGTTTTGAGCCCGTTGACATCCGTCACAGAGGTCAAGCGGTCCAGCTCGTCATAGGTGTAGGAAACGGTGCTTCCGTCTGGATAGGTCATCTGACGGATATTGCCAAAGTCATCATAGTCGTACTGAATAAGACTGCCATCGCCCTGACGAACACCGGTGATTTCACCCTCCAGGTTGGTCTCGTAATGAGTAGTCCCTGTCAGATCACTCATAGACACACGGCGGCCGTCCGCATCATAGGTATAGAGGACTTGACCGTCTTCTTTCTTAGAATAGTCTACGGTGAGCAGTTGATCCAGCTTGTTGTAGTCATAGGTGATGGTCTCTCCATCGGCTTTGGTGACTTTCTCAAGCTGGTGATTGATGTTGTAGCTGTAGGTTTCCTTGTCGCCAAGAGCAGTCATCCGCTCAATGACATTGGAGAGTTGGTCATAGGTGTAGGTCGTGACCTTACCATTGCCGTTGGTAATAGAAGTGACATTGCCCACACTATCATAGGTATAGGTGGAGGTTGACGCCTGGTTCCCTGACCCTTGAGTGGCTGAAATCAACTGGTCTTTCAGGTCATAGCTATAGCTCTTGATGCGCTCACTACCAGATAAGACACTGGTTAGATTCCCATTGCCGTCATAGGTCCTGGTGGCTTGACCACCCGCTTCATTCATGACCTTGGTCACATGGTTGTCATGGTCATAGCTGTAGAGGTTGAGTTGACCTGCGGTATCACTCTCACTGGTCAAGCGATTAAGGGCATCATAGGTCCGCTTGGTCACTTGCCCCAGGGGATTGGTTTCCTCGAGGAGGTTGCCATTGGGGTCGTAGCTATAACTGGTCTCCCGCTTGCCGTTGATAGTTCGCTTGGTTACTTGACCGACTGGGTCATAGTGGGAAGCAAGCGCTCGACCGGTCGGACTGGTAATGGTCTTAAGCTGGTCGAGAGTTGTATAGTTAAAGGTTGTGGTCGCGCCTGACGGACTGGTCAGTTTCTCAAGGTTACCTGCTTCGTCGTAGCTATACTTGGTTTC
>NZ_SPOZ01000069.1 GCF_004569635.1 Streptococcus sp. LYSM12 | reverse complement strand
AAAATGAAGTAAAAACAGTACATTTGTGATATCATGTTTTTATGGCATATTCACTAGATTTTCGTAAAAAAGTCCTCGCATACTGTGACAAAACTGGTAGTATTTCTGAAGCATCTGCTGTTTTCCAAATCTCACGCAACACCATTTATCAATGGCTAAAACTAAAAGAAAAAACAGGCGATCTTAATCACCAAGTTAAAGGAACTAAGCCAAGAAAAGTTGATAGAGATAAATTAAAGAACTATCTTAAAACTCATCCAGATGCTTATTTGACTGAAATAGCTTCTGCATTCGGCTGTCACCCAACCGCTATTCATTACGCTCTCAAATCCATGGGATATACTCGAAAAAAAAGAGCTCTACCTACCACGAACAAGACCCTGAAAAAGTAGCCCTGTTTCTTAAAGAATTTAATAATTTAGGGAACCTGACTCCTGTTTATATTGATGAGACAGGGTTTGAGACGTATTTTTATCGAGAATATGGTCGCTCCTTGAAAGGTCAGTTGATAAAAGGTAAGGTCTCTGGAAGAAGATACCAGCGGATATCTTTAGTTGCAGGTCTCATAAATGGTGAGCTTATAGCTCCGATGACTTATAAAGATACTATGACTAGTGATTTTTTCGAAGCTTGGTTCCAAAAATTCTTACTACCCACTTTGGAGACGCCATCAGTTATCATTATGGATAATGCAAAGTTTCATAGAATGAGCAGGCTAAAGGTCTTGTCTAAGGAGCAGGGGCATAGAATTTTACCACTTCCTCCGTACTCACCTGAGTACAATCCCATCGAGAAAACATGGGCTCACATCAAAAAACACCTCAGAAAAGTATTGCCAAATGCCCATACTTTCATTGAGGC
>NZ_SPOZ01000068.1 GCF_004569635.1 Streptococcus sp. LYSM12 | reverse complement strand
AAAGAGTGTAGCTGGTGGAGGCTACTGCTTCTCCCTCCTTGGTCAAACCTGTCACAGAACCAGACTGGTTGGCCAGATAGTTGTAATGGTCGCCTGTTTCATGATTCAGGTAAGACGTTCTACCCTGACCATAGGTGTAGGTTTCCTTGGCGTTTAACTCACGGTCATAGGTCTGGAGAACTTCGGTATGTGCCCGATTGACATCATTGACATAGTTGCGCTCTTCGTAGTAGTTAAAGGTATCCTCCCGTGTGGTATAAGGGATAAGAACTTCCTTGACTTGACTGGCATAGGTCACGTCGCCCTCACCAGGAAGATTTCCTAGGTCTGGTGGGTTGATGACAAGCCCCTCATCATTGGCCCTGTCTTTCGCCACTTTCTGGTGGTAGGCGGTGGATACATCGTCAAAGATATCGTGCCAAATGGTCCCGATAGTTTGTGGCAAGGTAGAGAGCGACTGTAGAACATTCTGACTGAAACCATACCAGAAGATACTATTCTCCTCACCAGCTGGTGCAGTATAGGGAGATTTCTTCTTCTCCTCGCGTTTGAAGAGTGGATAGGTATGCTGGCCCTCTTTACGGCTGGCGGTAAATACGCGGTTATCGTCCCCATCATAGAGAGCCGCCATCAAAAGACCATCCTTATCCTTGACCGCAAGCAGACGGTTCTCCGTGTCGTAGAGGTAGTCTAGCTTCTCGTCATTCTTCTTGGAAGAAATGCGGTTGCCATTCTTGTCGTAGGTATAGGTGGTAGTGCCGTCCTTGTTCTCCAACTGGGTCAAGCGGTTATTGTCATCATAAGTATAGGTAGTCTTTTCTTCCTTACCGTCCACTTCTTCTGTACTAGTCAGCTTGTTTCCAGCCAAGTCGTAGGT
>NZ_SPOZ01000067.1 GCF_004569635.1 Streptococcus sp. LYSM12 | reverse complement strand
AATGGCAATCTGACCAGTGTCCTATCTGGTAGTGAGCGCATCAAGAGCTATAGCTATGACCTGAAAGACCAGTTGATTTCAGCTACTCAAGGGTTAGGTGACAAGGCGTCAACCTCCACCTATACCTATGATAGTGTGGGCAATGTCACCTCTATTACCAACGGCAATGGTAAGGTCACGACTTACACCTATGACCAACTCTCCAATGTCATTGAGCGGATGACTGCTCTTGGCGACAAGGAAACCTACAGCTACAACATCAACAACCAACTTGAGAAAGTCACCAAAGCCGATGGAGAGACCATCACCTATGACTACAACAAGCTGGATCAACTGCTCACCGTAGACTATTCTAAGAAAGAAGACGGTCAAGTCCTCTATACCTATGATGCGGACGGTCGCCGTGTGTCTATGAGTGACCTGACAGGGACTACTCATTACGAGACCAACCTGGAGGGTGAAATCACCGGTGTTCGTCAGGGCGATGGCAGTGTCATTCAGTACGACTATGATGACTTTGGCAATATCCGTCAGATGACCTATCCAGACGGAAGCACCGTTTCCTACACCTATGATGAGCTGGACCGTCTGACCTCTGTGACTGATGTCAAGGGTAAGAAAACCACCTATAGCTACAATGAAGCAGGCGACATGACGGAAGTCAAACGGGGAGAAGGAACCAAGAGCTACCTGACCTATGACAAGGCACACCGTGTGACCGAACTCCGTCATGTGGATAAGAAGAACAAGCTGATTTCTAGCTACACCTACGAGTACGACGATGGGAATTACATCACCAAGGAAACGATCACCCAAGATGGGAAAACCCTTGTCCAAGCCTATACCTACGATACCCTCGGTCAAATCGAGACCATGACAGTATCTGACAAGGCTGGTAAGGAACTGTCTACGCTCTCTTACACCTACGACTTGGCTGGAAACAAGCTGAC
>NZ_SPOZ01000066.1 GCF_004569635.1 Streptococcus sp. LYSM12 | reverse complement strand
TAGTAAAGGATACAGTCGTATGAAACAAGGACGCAACACCACTTTTGAAGAACGTGTGGAGATTGTCAACTACACCATTGCTCATGACAAAGACTACCAAGCAGCTGTTGAAACATTTGGGGTCTCCTACCAACAAGTCTATTCCTGGGTACGGAAGTTTGAGAAGAATGGCTCTCAAGGTCTACTTGATAGACGTGGAAAGGGTCTGGATAGTAAGCCTCATCTCACCGAGGCAGAAGAGCTTCAACTCAAAATTAAGCAACAAGAAGAACGGATTAAGTATCTTGAAATGGAGGTGGGACTGCTAAAAAAGTTGGACGCCATCCAACGGAAAAACCGTCGGTGAGATGTGGGAAACACTTAGACAAGTTCCAAGCCATCAAGGACTATCAAGAAGAGAACTTACTGGCTTCCATTCAAACCTTATGCTCCATCCTAAAAGTCTCTCGATCAGGCTACTACAAATGGCTAAACCACAAGGAAACGACTTCTGAGATTGAAAATAAGAAGCTTCTGGAACAGATTAAGAAACGCCATCACAGTCACAAGGGGATTCTGGGATACCGTCGCATGACCACTTTTATCAATCGTCAGTGTAATACAAATTATAACAAGAAACGGATTCGGAGGCTCATGAGAATAGTGGGCATTAGCGCCGTCATTCGTCGTGTAAGGCAGTCTTGTACAAAAGCTGGTGATCAATTCTATGAAGAGAACATTCTCAACCGTGATTTCACAGCTACAGCCCCCAACCAAAAGTGGTGTACGGATGTCACTTATTTACAATATGGTCTTGGTGCCAAAGCTTATCTCAGTGCGATTAAAGACCTCTATGATGGCTCCATCATCGCTTATGAGATTAGCCGTAATAATGATTATCCGCTCGTCATGAAGACGATTAAGAAAGCTTTGGCGCTCAATCCAGGTGCGACACCACTGGTTCACAGCGATCGTGGGAGCCAGTATACTTCTAAAGCGTATCGATACTTTGCACGACAAGCTGGATTAACCTTATCCATGTCTCGGGTTGGTAAATGTATTGATAACGC
>NZ_SPOZ01000065.1 GCF_004569635.1 Streptococcus sp. LYSM12 | reverse complement strand
AAGCCGATCAAACGGTTTCTTATACCTATGATGAAGTCGGAAACAAACTGACGGAAACCAAGGGAGGTCAGACAACCAGTTATACCTATGACAAGTCTGGCAATGTGACAGCTATTACCTATCCAGACGGCACCAGTGTCTCCTATACCCTTGACGCTATGGGTAACATTCTGTCCATGCTCGATGCCTTGGGTCGTGAAACCACCTATGAGTACAGCCCTGCTGGTCGTCTGATTGCGACAACCAACGCCTTGGGTCACAAGACAAGCATGATCTATGATGCCAACGGGAACCAAAACTCCTTAACGGATGCGGCAGGCTATACGGCGACAACAACCTATACCGGTCAAAATCAAATTGCTAGTATTACAGACGGTCTTGATAACACGACCACCACCTCTTACAACCAGATGGAACAACCAAAAGAGATTGTGGATGCTTTAGGTGGTAAGACGACTTATGTCTATAATGAGTTGGGATATCCGATAGAGCAGACAGATGCCAATGGCCATGTGACCAAGATGAGCTATACAGAGACCGCTCAACTGAAAGAAGTCACCCTGCCAGACGGCACGACCCTTACCCAAGAGTATGATGCCTTGGATCGCCTCATCAAACAGACCAGCTCAAGTGGTCTCATCACAGAGTACACCTATGATGCGGCTAACCGTGTTCTCACCAAGAAAGACAATCAAGAGCTGAACGAGTCCTACACCTATGACAAGGCTGGCAATCGCTTGACCTTGACCAACAGTCTTGGGGAAGTGACAACCTACAGCTATGACTCTGATAACCAACTGACCAAGGTCACCTATGCGGACGGAACCAGCGAGAGCTTTACCTATGATGTCATGGGCTATGTCGCAAGCTCAACCGACCAAGAAGGCAAGACCAAGACCTATCATTACGATGAGAATGGCAATCTGACCAAGATAGTCGACCACCTCAAGCGGGAGACAACCTATACTTATGATGCATTGAACCGAGTGGTGACGGAGACAGACGCAGAAGGTAACCGCTCAACCTATGAGTATGATGTGTTGGGCAACCTGTCTAAGATGACAGATGCCAACGGTCATTCGAGCTCTTATGGCTACGATGCCAATAAGAATCTAGTTCTCTATACTGATCCAAATGGTCAAGCTACAGCCTTTACCTACGACCCACTAGGTCGTGT
>NZ_SPOZ01000064.1 GCF_004569635.1 Streptococcus sp. LYSM12 | reverse complement strand
GTCCACTTGGGTCTGTGTAGTTGACTGGGTTATTATGGACATAGGCATAGCGGTTCTGACTGAGGGGATCACCCAGTTCACCTTGGTAGGAATCCTCAGTTAAGAAAGTGCCTGCCCTGCTATCATAATATCTTGCTCGCAGGTAGTCAAGTCCCGTGATGTCCCTTGCTTCCCCATTGTAGGCAAATGGATTGCCTGTTTCATCTGTTGACTGCTTGGTTGAGCCGTAAAGACTATAGCTGCTTGACGCTACTGCTTGTCCCTCCTTGGTCAAGCCTGTCACAGAACCAGACTGGTTGGCCAGATAGTTGTAATGGTCGCCTGTTTCATGATTCAGGTAAGACGTTCTACCCTGACCATAGGTGTAGGTTTCCTTGGCGTTTAACTCACGGTCATAGGTCTGGAGAACTTCGGTATGTGCCCGATTGACATCATTGACATAGTTGCGCTCTTCGTAGTAGTTAAAGGTATCCTCCCGTGTGGTATAAGGGATAAGAACTTCCTTGACTTGACTGGCATAGGTCACGTCGCCCTCACCAGGAAGATTTCCTAGGTCTGGTGGGTTGACCACCAGTCCCTCACTACCCGCCCTGTCTTTCGCCACTTTCTGGTGGTAGGCGGTAGAGACATCGTCGAAAATCTCATGCCAAATAGTCCCAACGGTCTGTGGGAAGCTTGAGAGTGCCTGAAGCACATTCTGACTAAAGCCATACCAGAAGAGGCTGTGCTCCTCCCCATTTGGAGAAGTATAGGGAGATTTCTTCTTCTCCTCGCGGTTGAAGAGTTGATAGGTATGCTTGCCCTCTTTACGGCTGGCGGTAAATACCCTGTTGTCGTCCCCATCATAGAGAGCCGCCATCAAAAGACCCTCCTTGTCCTTGACCGCAAGGAGACGGTTCTCCGTGTCGTAGAGGTAGTCTAACTTCTCATCCTTCTTCTTAGAAGAAATCCGGTTGCCGTTCTTATCGTAAGTGTAGGTGGTCACACCGTCCTTGTTCTCCAACTGGGTCAGGCGGTTGTTATCATCGTAAGTAAAGGTGGTCTTGTCTTCCTTACCATCGGTGGCTTCGGTGCTGGTCAGCTTGTTTCCAGCCAAGTCGTAGGTGTAAGAGAGCGTAGACAGTTCCTTACCAGCCTTGTCAGATACTGTCATGGTCTCGATTTGACCGAGGGTATCGTAGGTATAGGCTTGGACAAGGGTTT
>NZ_SPOZ01000063.1 GCF_004569635.1 Streptococcus sp. LYSM12 | reverse complement strand
TGGTAGTGCCGTCCTTGTTCTCCAACTGGGTCAAGCGGTTATTGTCATCATAAGTATAGGTAGTCTTTTCTTCCTTACCGTCCACTTCTTCTGTACTAGTCAGCTTGTTTCCAGCCAAGTCGTAGGTATAGGTGAGCTTGGACAGCTCTTTGCCAGCCTTATCAGAGACCGTCATGGTCTCTACTTGTCCCAGGCTGTCATAGGTGTAGGCTTGAATAATGGTTTCGCCGTCCTGTGTGATGGTTTCCTTGGTGATGTAATTCCCATCGTCGTACTCGTAGGTGTAGCTAGAAATCAGCTTGTTCTTCTTGTCCACATGACGGAGGTCTGTCACACGGTGCGCCCTGTCATAGGTCAAGAAGCTCTTGGTCCCATCCCCACGTTTGACTTCGGTCATATCCCCTGCTTCGCTGTAGGTATAGGTCGTTTTGAGCCCTTTGACATCCGTCACAGAGGTCAAGCGGTCCAGCTCATCATAGGTGTAGGAAACGGTGCTTCCGTCTGGATAGGTCATCTGGCTGATATTGCCAAAGTCATCATAGTCGTACTGAATGAGACTGCCATCGCCCTGACGAACACCGATGATTTCACCCTCCAGGTTGGTCTCGTAATGAGTAGTCCCTGTCAGGTCACTCATAGACACACGGCGGCCGTCCACATCATAGGTATAGAGGACGTGACCGTCTTCTTTCTTAGAATAGTCTACGGTGAGCAGTTGATCCAGCTTGTTGTAGTCATAGGTGATGGTCTCTCCATCGGCTTTGGTGACTTTCTCAAGTTGGTGATTGATGTTGTAGCTGTAGGTTTCCTTGTCGCCAAGAGCAGTCATCCGCTCAATGACATTGGAGAGTTGGTCATAGGTGTAAGTCGTGACCTTACCATTGCCGTTGGTGATAGAGGTCATATTCCCCACAGCGTCATAGGTATAGGTGGAGGTTGACGCCTGGTCACCTAACCCTTGAGTAGCTGAAATCAACTGGTCTTTCAGGTCATAGCTATAGCTCTTGATGCGCTCACTACCAGATAAGACACTGGTTAGATTCCCATTGCCGTCATAGGTCATGGTGGCTTGACCACCCGCTTCATTCATAACCTTGGTCACATGGTTGTCATGGTCATAGCTGTAGAGGTTGAGTTGACCTGCGGTATCACTCTCACTGGTCAAGCGATTAAGGGCATCATAGGTCCGTTTGGTCACTTGCCCCAGGGGATTGGTTTCCTCGAGGAGGTTGCCATTGGGGTCGTAGCTATAACTGGTCTCCCGCTTGCCATTGATAGTTCGCTTGGTTACTTGACCGACTGGGTCATAGTGGGAAG
>NZ_SPOZ01000062.1 GCF_004569635.1 Streptococcus sp. LYSM12 | reverse complement strand
TCTGGATAGGTAATAGCTGTCACATTGCCAGACTTGTCATAGGTATAACTGGTTGTCTGACCTCCCTTGGTTTCCGTCAGTTTGTTTCCGACTTCATCATAGGTATAAGAAACCGTTTGATCGGCTTCATCGGTGTAAGATAGGACACGTCCCATACTATCATAAGTGGTATGGGTCTGTGTTCCGATTGGATAGGTCACTTGCGTCAGATAACCTGAGTCATCATAAGTATGTTCCGTGACTTGCCCCAAAGCATCCGTAATGGTCTTGATGGCATGATAGCGATCATCATAGGTCAAACTGTTGGTATGACCTGCTTCGTTGGTGCGTTCGAGAACACGACCCAAGGCATCACGGACAAAGGTAATTGTCTTACCTGTCGCATCGGTTTCTGTCAAGAGACGACCACGGCTGTCGTAGGTGTAGCGGGTGGTATGCCCTTCTGCGTCTGTCACAGACAACTGATTCCCCACACCATCATAGGTATAGCTGTAGTTGCCTCCCTCGCCATTGGAAGCCCCTATCTTGCGACCAAAGGCATCATAGGTAAATGTCGTTGTATTACCATTCCCCTCTGTTACACCTGTGACTTGACCCGCCTGGTCAAAGGTCTGGGTGGTTCCTACACCATCTGCGTCTCGTTCACTCGTCTTACGCCCTTCCGCATCATAAGTGAAAGTTGTCGTGCCACCACGAGGGTTGGTAAGCCCTGTCACTTGGTTGTGGGCATTGTAGGTTAAGGTAGACACGCCGCCAAGTGGGTTGGTAATGGTCACCAGATTAGCCCCCTCGTAGGCAAAGGTTGTCTTTGCGCCTAGTGCATCTGTCGTAGACAAGATACGACCTTGCTTGTCATGCGTATAAGACAGAACTGTGCCATCTGGAAGAGTGGTCTTTGTCAGGTTACTCTTACTATCGTACTCGTTGGTAGTGGTGTCGCCACCAAAGTCCGTGACAGACAAGAGGTTGTTCTTATCATCATAAGTAGAAGTCTTAACGACACCGTCAAAACGAGTTTCAGACAAGGTATTTCCGTTGGCATCATAGGTGTAGCGAGTGGTGTGACCCAGCTCATTGGTCTCGCTGGCCAGACGGTTATTCGCATCGTATGTCTTAGTGATGCTGGTGCCGTCTGGGTAGGTAATCCCTGTTGTGCGGTAGTGGTCATCGTAGGTGTAAACTGTTTGGTTGCCATTGGCATCGGTGGTGATGGTCTGACCATCGCTATAAGCTAAGGTTGAGACCGCTCCTGTTCCGTCGGTCTGCTTGGTCACCCGGTTCTCGTCATCATACTCATTTTGAATAACCTTGGTGCCATTGCCGTCAACCCAAGC
>NZ_SPOZ01000061.1 GCF_004569635.1 Streptococcus sp. LYSM12 | reverse complement strand
GTGCCATTGCCGTCAACCCAAGCCGTCATTCGTCCCCTGTCATCGTACTCGTAGCGGGTCGGAACCCCCATGGCATCGGTATAGGTGATGAGATGGCCATTCTCATCGTAGTCGTAGGTAAGCGTGGAGCCATTTGGAACTTGTACAGCACCGATGTAGCCTGCTTCATTGTAGGTCAGGCTATAAACGAGACCGGTTGGCGAGGTCACCTTGGTGAGCTGGTAGTTCTCATTATAATCAAAGGTTGTCTTGTTGCCTTTTTCATCTGTCTGACTGGTTAAGAGACCGTGGAAATTAAAGACTTTTTCTTGATGTTCTGTATCGGTAATGCGGTACTCTTTGACCTCGTACTTTTCTTTTTCTTCACCGCCAAAGTCGCCCTCCTTGGTGTCAACGGTCTTGACTTGGAGGGTTAGGTAATAGCCTGCTGGTGCCTTGTAGCTATCGCCATCTTTGGTAAATGTGAGAATAGAGCCGTCTGCGCGGGTATAGTAGATGGTTTGGTTTTCATCACTTGAAAGCTGCTCGTTAAAGGCAAAACTCCAGCCACGACCAAAGAGACTATTGATGCCTGCCGCCTTGGAATTGTAGGTGCGGGCAATCTCAAAGTCGCCATCAATATCAGGGATGGACACATCCACCCGCTCCAGATAGAAGTTCCCTGTGTTGAGGTTAATGGGTTCAAAGCCAAACTCACAATGAAGACCCCGTCCCATGAGAAGCATGTCCACATCTGCTTTCACCTTATCATTCAAGGCTGGTGGATTATAGGGTTTATTGGCATTCTTTCTCGGATTGCGGATAAAGAGGGTATTGTTTTTCACCACCAACATATCCTGAATGCGGTTGTCATAGGCAATTTGATTGAGGGGGACACCGTAGTAGGCCGCAATTTTCGGTAAGGTATCGTACTGGGTGACCTTGTAAATCAGGAAGCTGTCACTGGTCTTCTTCCCACTGGTCTGGTCGTCCTTTCGACTTTCGGCATCGATGGTATAGAGGGTGTTGAGGGCTGGATCGGTAAAAGGATGAACAGTCTGCCAGTTGGAGAGCTTGTCTCGGTACTTGGTGGTCCCTGCTTCAAAGGCAGATTCAAAGGGACTGGTATTGGGATACTTGTAGGAATAGCTGGCTGTGTTATTCCCTGTATATCCCTTAGCCGCATCACTCAAATTGTAAGTAACAGTAGCACCAGGCGTTGTTAAACCATCCGCAAAGACCCCTTGGAACTGGAGTTTGCCCTGCTTATCGGTCTTGACCATGGTCCGCAGGTTAATCGTGGTCTGACCCAGCCCATAATTCATATCGACAGGGTCGGGCACTGACCACTGGATGGT
>NZ_SPOZ01000060.1 GCF_004569635.1 Streptococcus sp. LYSM12 | reverse complement strand
ATGGTAAGGCTGGGCGCCTTGTCTGGAGTAAAGCCAATCTGACCCGCATTTTCAGCAGTAGCCTCTGTCGTATAGAAAGCCCCGCCATCTGCACCCTCGTCGGTCGCTGCGACGACCAGCCCATAGTTGGGATAGAGCCCTTGAACCCAGCCGTTTACGGTCTCACGGATATCAAAGCGGTGCATTTTCTTGTAGTTTTCAGCTGGGGTCGCTTTGGCACTAATCGCATGCTCACCCGCAATCTCACGACCGAGCGTCACAGAAGAGTCCCACGTAATCGTATGGATATCAAAATCTTCCGTTAAACGGTAGGCACCAAACTGTGTCCCCGTGTTACCAGGGGAGGTATATTGATAAAGATTGAGGGTGGCACTATCAATACGAGCCTCGGAAGGAATGTTCTGTTTAAAGTCATAGTTGATTTTGAAATAGATCCGAGAGCGTCCAATATCACGGACACCTGGAACACCTGTCATCCCAATCATATCAACGTCTAGGTAACCGACATAGCCATAACCAAGACCAAGGTAACGACCATGGACGGTACTGGTCACGGAGTTGAGAATCTGTTCCCGCGGCACGGTCACGGTCGGGTCAATCCTTACAGGGTACTGGCGCTCTTTGGACGAAAGCCAGTCTTTGCCTGCGATGACGGTCACTTGGTATTTCCCAGATTTTTCACTCAACTCTAGGGTCACATCTTGGCTGGTCGCACCAGCTGCGTCCACCATGAGAGGGGCGGTCAAGACAAAGAGAACCCTCGATTTACCTTTCTCACGAACCAATACTTGATTATTTTCAAGGCTGACGTCATAGCGTCCTGCATCAAGACCGTAGGTAAAGCGGTTCTTGCCTCCCCACTCGGCAAGGACGATTTCTTCTTTGACTCCATTGGATTGAACCGTATACTGGACATCGGTCTTGCCTTCGACATTGTTATATAAAATCGCATTCTTTTCAACGGTGGCTTGATCATAGGTCTTATCCAAAGGGTAGAGGGAGATCTTTTCATCTTTGTGAATAATATCAATGGGAGTCTCTTCCTCGACCCTACTGGGTAAGACGACTCCTACTGGAGATTCCTTGGGAAGATAGTAGTGGTGGCCGTCCGCATGATAAGAATACAGGGACAAGTCAACAGGGACTTCTACTCCGTCTTGGTCCACATAGGTCTTGATGTCACTACCAATGTGGGTCACAAAATGGGTCTCATCCACACGGTAGAGCTGTTCTTGTCCACTGACCGCAACAGGTTCTCCATATTTCTGTTTGAGTTCTACTTCCGCATCACTCTCTTCTGTCACAACCTTGGGTTGTTGGATGGCATCGCCCTCATCTTTGGAAGATTCGGGTGTTGCACTAGAGGCA
>NZ_SPOZ01000005.1 GCF_004569635.1 Streptococcus sp. LYSM12 | reverse complement strand
CG
Organism: Streptococcus sp. LYSM12; assembly: GCF_004569635.1. Classification (GTDB taxonomy): domain Bacteria; phylum Bacillota; class Bacilli; order Lactobacillales; family Streptococcaceae; genus Streptococcus. The sequence continues at coordinate 102,574 of NZ_SPOZ01000005.1, read as the reverse complement.
TCGCTTTCATATCGCTTCATCCAGTGTCTGATAGTATAATCAGACACTTGGTAGGTTTTCGTTAATTGACTGAGGGACTGCTTATGGCTCAGATACAACTGAAGGATTTCACATTTTTCTTCTACTGATTTTGGACTTCTTTTAGACATACGAAAACTCCCCTTATAGTGTCTAGTGAATTTTTGTTTTTTCACTGTCTACTATAAGGGGAGTATATCATTTGAACCAGCCCTTTCTTTCGCTTGAAAAAGGAGCGTATTCACGGTAAAATAGATAGGCTAGGTATAGAAAGTATGGTAGGAATATGCAGCAGATAAAACGATTTGAAAATAAAAAAGTCTTAGTCCTAGGGCTTGCTAAGTCTGGGGAGGCAGCGGCGCGCTTGCTGGATCGATTGGGAGCAATCGTGACCGTTAATGATGGCAAACCTTTTGAAGAAAATCCAACAGCTCAGGCTCTTTTGGAAGCGGGAATCCGTGTGATTTGTGGTAGTCATCCGTTGGAATTGTTAGAGGAAGACTTTGCCCTACTTGTGAAGAATCCAGGGATTCGCTACGATAATCCTATGGTACAAAGGGCGCTTGAAAAAGAGATACCTGTCTGGACTGAGGTAGAGTTGGCTTACCTTGTTTCAGAGGCTCCGATTATCGGTATCACTGGATCAAATGGGAAAACGACGACTACGACTATGATTGCGGAAGTTCTCAATCAAGGTCAACAGTCAGCTAAATTATGTGGAAATATTGGATTTCCTGCCTCATCTATTGCCCAAGATGCAAGGGCGACGGATGTACTGGTTATGGAATTATCTTCTTTTCAACTTATGGGAATAGAAGCTTTTTGTCCTCATATTGCAGTTGTGACCAATCTGATGCCGACCCATATCGACTATCACGGTTCGTTTGAAGAATACGTGGCAGCCAAATGGCGGATTCAAGAGCAGATGACGGGAGATGATTTTGTCATCCTCAATATGAATCAAGCGATTGCAAGGTCACTAGCCGAAAAGACCAAGGCACAAGTGGTTCCGATTTCAACGCAAGAACCTGTTGAGGGTGCCTATCTAGCAGACGGTCAGCTCTACTTTAAGGGTGAGAGAATAATGGCTGCTAGTGACATAGGTGTACCAGGTAGCCACAATGTTGAAAATGCCCTTGCTGCTATTGCAGTTGCCAAGATCAGGGGTGTTGATAATCAAGCAATTAAAGAGGCTCTTTCTACTTTCTCCGGGGTCAAACACCGTTTGCAATACGCAGGTCAAATGGAGGGTGTGACTTTCTATAATGACAGCAAATCTACCAACATCTTGGCTACTCAAAAAGCCTTGTCAGGTTTTGACAATGCCAGGGTTATTTTGATTGCGGGCGGGCTTGACCGTGGTAATGAATTTGACGAACTGGTGCCGGATTTGGTGGGCTTAAAACACATGGTCATCTTGGGAGAGTCTGCCTCTCGCGTCAAACGTGCAGCTGATAAAGCTGCTGTGCCTTATACGGATGCTCAAGACATAGCAGATGCCACTAGAAAGGCTTATCAACTAGCGACAGTGGGAGATATTGTCCTTCTCAGTCCTGCCAATGCGAGCTGGGATATGTATGCCAATTTTGAAGTCCGTGGCGATAGTTTTCTCAAGACGATTGGGGAATTGAAGGGAAATAAATAATACATGAAAAAAATAGTCTTTACAGGGGGAGGGACAGTCGGTCATGTGACCTTGAACCTCCTGTTGATTCCGCGATTTCTTAAAGACGGATGGGAAGTACATTACATCGGTGATCGCCAAGGCATTGAATACCAACAGCTGGTTCAATCAGGACTAGATGTTCAGTTTCATGGGATTGCAACAGGGAAATTGCGCCGCTATTTTTCTTGGCAAAATCTGCTAGATATCTTTAAGGTGGCGTGGGGAATTGCCCAATCCCTTGCGATTTTATTGGCGATTCGTCCGCAGGCTCTCTTTTCAAAAGGTGGGTTTGTATCGGTTCCGCCAGTTATCGCGTCTCGCCTATTAGGGATTCCTGTTTTTGTTCATGAGTCGGATCTATCCATGGGATTGGCCAATAAAATTGCCTACAAGTTTGCAACAACCATGTATAGTACTTTTGAGCAGAGCGCTGCGTTAGATAAGGTCAAACATGTGGGGGCCGTGACAAAAGTAGCTCCTGTAAACAATATCACTCCCATTCAGCTCCCTGAAATTATCAGCCAATTCGATGAAAATGTGCCAACCTTGCTCTTTGTAGGTGGTTCGGGTGGTGCTAAGATTTTTAATGATTTGATTAGTCAGCATCAAGCTACCCTGATTGAGCGGTTCAATATTATCAATTTAACCGGGGATACGAGCCTCAATCAATTATCAAGGAGATTGTATCGAGTAGACTATGTGACGGATTTGTACCAACCCTTGATGAATGAAGCTGATGTGGTTATTACTCGCGGTGGCTCAAATACAATTTTTGAATTGGTTGCCATGCAAAAGCTACATCTGATTGTTCCTTTGGGACGTCAAGCTAGCCGTGGAGATCAGCTAGAAAATGCTCGTTATTTTGAAGAGAAAGGCTATGCTAAACAATTGGACGAAAGCATGCTTACACTTGAAAACTTGTTGGAAGCAGTGGAGCAGTTATTGGAGGAAAAAGAAAGCTATATCGAGCGAATGAGGCATTCGACGGAAATTCAAACCATTGATCATTTTTATCAATTATTGAAAGCAGATATAGATAGAAAGGCATAGAATGACAGAAAAGGATCCCTTGGAAGAAGTCAAACAGGCAGCGCAAGAAGAAGCGAAAAGCCAAGTAGAAGAACAAGCACCTGAAGTCGAGACTGAAACCGAGATTGAAATGGAAGCAGAAAGTGATTTTCTTGCCCAATGGAAAGAACGACATCAGGCTTATTTGGCGAGCCAAAAAGAGACTGAATCAGAAAAAGAGGGAGAAAAGTCTACAGCAGTAGCTCCTAGTCGTCCTCTTGAAGCTACCCAAAAAGAAAAAGGAGAGAAGAGAAAAGATTTTGATAGCATTCATATTTTTCAGAGGTCAGAGTCAAAACGAGAAGCTGTACCTACTCCGATTTCACGCAAGCTCCTGCTACAAGCAAGTCCAATCATTGCAACAGCTCTCATTGGTATCTTGCTTGCGGTCTATTTTATCAGTCCCTTGAGTAAAGAAAAGAAGATTGAGGTCGTTGGAAATCAACTGCTCGATTGGGAAACCGTTCTTGCTTACAGTAAGATTTCTGAAAAAGACTACGCCTTGACAACTCTGTTACAAACAAAAAATATTGAAGCCAATATCAAAAATAGTAGCAATATTGTCAAATCAGATAAGATAACTTTCCAATTTCCAAATCGCTTTACGATTCGAGTGGAAGAGTTCATGGAAGTGGGGTATTTAAAAGAAGCGGATAACTATCGTCTGGTCCTATCTAGTGGAGATATCTCAGAAACAGTGATTACAAACGAAGCGTTACCGGAACGCTACACCTCTATTAACCTAGTAGATAAAGCTTTAGTTAAGGAACTTGCGCTACAATTAGCACCGATTGATGCAGACATACTCAGCAATATCAAGAGCATTGAGTTGACACCAAGCAAGGTAACTGCTGATTTGCTGACGATGTCTATGTATGATGGGAATACCTTGCTCCTTCCCCTCAGTGAAATTGATATAAAACTCCCCTATTATTCTAATATCGCTAAGCAACTTTCTGTCCCTAGTATCGTGGATATGGAGGTTGGTGCATTTAGCTATGCAAAATAGAAAAAATAATAGAAAAAAGCTTTTCTATCACCATTTTTTAATATTGTATGGTATAATGGAGGGTGAATAACTATATTTAAAACATGGAACTAAAAATTCTTAAAAGTTTGAGAAGTAAGAGAGGACTGACAGGATGGCTAGAAATGGCTTTTTCACGGGATTAGATATCGGTACAAGCTCCGTTAAAGTCTTGGTTGCAGAGTATGTAGAAGGCGAAATGAATGTGATTGGCGTGAGCAATGTCAAAAGCTCAGGCGTGAAAGATGGGATTATTGTCAATATTGACGTGGCGGCAAATGCGATTAAATCAGCGATTGCACAAGCTGAGGAAAAAGCAGGTATCCGCATTGATAAGGTAAATGTTGGCTTACCAGCAAACCTTCTTCAAATAGAACCCACTCAAGGTATGATTCCAGTAACAACAGATTCGCAAGAAATTACAGACTTGGATGTACAAAATGTTGTGAAATCTGCCTTGACAAAGAGTATGACGCCAGAACGTGAAGTTATTTCCTTTATACCAGAAGAGTTTGTAGTAGACGGTTTCCAAGGTATTAAAGACCCTCGTGGTATGATGGGGATTCGTTTAGAGATGCGTGGAATGCTCTATACTGGTCCGCGTACAATCTTACACAACTTACGCAAGACAGTCGAACGTGCAGGTGTTCAAGTAGAAAATGTTGTCATTTCTCCGCTGTCATTGACTCGTTCAGTTCTCAACGAAGGTGAAAAAGAATTCGGTGCCATTGTCATTGATCTTGGTGGTGGACAGACAACGGTTGCGGTTATGCGTGGTCAAGAATTGCAATACACCAATATTTATCAAGAAGGTGGCGATTATATCACCAAGGATATTTCTAAGGTATTGACAACTTCTCAAAGCATTGCTGAAAACTTGAAATTTAATTACGGAATTGCTTATCCGCAGGAAGCGAGTGAAAAAGAAAAGTTCATGGTTGAAGTGATTGGAGAATCAGCTCCAGTGGAAGTGACCGAACGTTATTTGTCAGAAGTCATTTCAGCTCGTCTTCGTCAAATCTTTACCCGTGTGAAGCAAGACTTGGAGCGAACACGTGCCTTGGATTTACCAGGTGGGATTGTTTTGGTCGGTGGTGTAGCAGTATTGCCAGGTATTACGGAACTTGCCCAAGAGATTTTTGGGGTCAGTACGAAACTATACGTACCAAATCAGATTGGTATCCGCAATCCAGCCTTTGCCCAAGTGATTAGTTTGGTAGAATATGTTGGTAGCCTAGATGAAGTTGAGATGATTGCTCAGTCAGCTGTAAATGGTGAAGCAACTCTTCGTCAAAAACCAATCGACATTCCTTTTGAAACACCAAAAGTTCGTCCAGCTATCCAGTCAGTTTCAAAAGAAATTCCAAGAGAAGTTACTCCTGAACCAGTTGAGGAACAATCTTATGCTTCTTATACAGAGATAGAAGAGGATGAAGCAAAAGTGAAGATCACAGATCGCATTCGTGGTTTGTTTGGAAGCATGTTTGAATAAGAAAAGAAAAGGTGATAAAACTATGACATTTTCATTTGAAGCAGCAGCAGCTCATGGTGCTGTCATTAAAGTTATTGGTGTTGGTGGTGGCGGCGGAAACGCTATTAACCGCATGATTGAAGAAGGCGTTTCTGGTGTTGAATTTATCGCAGCCAATACAGATGTTCAAGCGCTTAGCAGTTCAAAAGCTGAAACAGTTATTCAACTAGGTCCTAAATTGACTCGTGGACTCGGTGCTGGAGGTCAACCTGAAGTTGGTCGTAAGGCAGCTGAAGAAAGTGAAGAAGCTCTTACCAATGTATTGACAGGTGCAGATATGGTCTTCATCACAGCAGGTATGGGGGGCGGTTCTGGTACAGGTGCTGCACCAGTAATTGCACGTATTGCAAAAGGCTTAGGTGCCTTGACAGTTGCAGTTGTTACTCGTCCGTTCGGTTTTGAAGGAAACAAACGCGGTAGCTTTGCGATTGAAGGAATTGAAGGGCTTCGTGAACAAGTTGACACCTTGTTGATTATCTCAAACAATAATCTCCTTGAAATCGTAGATAAGAAAACACCACTTTTAGAAGCACTTAGCGAAGCAGATAATGTTTTACGCCAAGGTGTACAAGGAATTACAGACCTAATTACCAATCCTGGTTTGATTAACTTGGACTTCGCTGATGTGAAGACAGTCATGGAAAACAAAGGGAATGCTCTCATGGGAATCGGTATCGGTTCAGGTGAGGAACGTGTTGTAGAAGCAGCTCGTAAGGCTATCTATTCACCACTTCTTGAAACAACGATTGATGGCGCAAATGATGTCATTGTCAATGTAACAGGGGGTTACGATATGACCTTGACAGAAGCGGAAGAAGCATCTGAAATTGTTCATCAAGCAGCTGGTCAAGGTGTCAATATCTGGCTTGGAACTTCTATAGATGAAACGATGAAAGATGAAATCCGTGTGACAGTTGTTGCAACGGGTGTTCGTCAAGACACAAATGAAAAACCAGTGCGTCAACGCATGGATTATGCTTCAGTTGGTCGTTCTGCTTCACAACCTACAGCGCAAGCAGAAACGGCAGCTTCAAAAGCATCAGCTTTTGGTGAATGGGACTTGCGTCGCGAAAACATTCTTCGTCCAGCTGAGAACACAAATCAGTCAACTGTTTCAGTTGAGAAATTTACGATGGACGAAGAAGAAGATGAGTTAGATACTCCACCGTTCTTCAGAAATCGTTAAGATGAGTTTACAACAGAATAGAGATGCTGTATTTGCTACCCTTGAGCAGGCTAAAAAAGATGCGCATCGTTCTCAAGATTTAGTCAATGTAATAGCTGTCACCAAGTATGTTGACAGCTCTATTACTAAAGAATTGGTAGCTACAGGCATTCAGCATATTGGTGAAAACCGCGTTGATAGATTTTTAGAGAAATACCAGGCTTTATCAGCCTATCCTCTCACCTGGCACTTGATTGGAAGTCTGCAAAGAAGAAAAGTCAAAGATGTGATTAACTATGTTGATTATTTTCATGCTTTAGATTCCATCAAACTAGCGCAAGAAATACAAAAACGCGCTAAAAAAGCCGTGAAATGCTTCCTTCAAGTCAATATTTCTAAAGAAGAAAGCAAACATGGCTTTCTAGTAGAAGACTTAGAAGAGGTCTTGAAGCAGTTGTTACCTCTTGATAAGGTGGAGGTGGTCGGCCTGATGACCATGGCACCTTTTGAAGCTAGTCATGCAGAGCTGATGAGTATTTTCTCAGAAGCAAAAGAACTGCAAGAGCGATTGGCGGCCCGTAATCTACCCCATATGTCTTTTGCTGAACTCAGTATGGGAATGAGTAGTGATTTTACAGAGGCCATTGCTTGCGGAGCAACCTTTGTCCGTATCGGAACAGCATTTTTTAAATAAGGAAGAGAAACGTGGCTTTTAAAGATACATTTAAAAATATAATTAATTACTTTGAAATAGAAGAAGATAGGGAGCAAGAAGCGTATGGTCTACAGAATGAGGGCTCTAAGATGAGAGTGGCTCCTGTGCCAACCCATGAGGTGGAAACGCCAGTAGATCGTTCTAAGTTTTCGCGCTCTCAGCTGAGTGCAAAACCTGTCGCAAGGCACCCAGAAGAACAGTCAGTAGTGAAGCCAGTTACAGGCAAATCGACGATTGATATTAAGTACCCTAAAAAGTATGAAGATGCACCAGAGATTGTGCAATTATTGATTGATGATGCGAGCATCTTAATCGATTTCCAACACATGTCTGAAACACAAGCTCGTCGCTGTCTTGACTATTTAGATGGAGCTCGTTCTGTCCTTTCAGGAAATTTGAAAAAGGTATCCAATACTATGTGGCTGTTGACTCCAGCAAAAGTGACGGTCAATATAGAAGAGCTTCGCTCGACAGCTCCACACTACACGTCAGAGCTCCCTTTTGATTTTGATATGAAGCGGTAGGAATGTATGACAGTTGTTATTGTATTTCTATTGGAAGTATTAAAGATTTATTCCTATATCTTGCTTGCCTATGCTTTTATCTCATGGATTCCAAATGCCTATGATAGTTCGATTGGACGCTTACTGACCAGCCTTGTCAGACCGATATTAGTGCCCTTTCAGCGTTTCAAGTTGCAATTTTTAGGTGTAGACTGGACCATTGTTTTGGTATTGTTTTTGATTCACAACCTGTCGAGAATCTTAAGTTGGTTACTTTAGAACAAAGCTATGAATCGATCCTATCAGCAATTATTCCAGCATTTTCCGAAAGAAGAAAAAGCCTTTATTGAACAGATTATTGATTTTTGTCAGCAAGCAGACAGGACCTATTCCTATCGACTTACTCCGTTTTTGAATCCCAAACAGGATGAGATAGCGAAGTCTATCGCAGCTCATTTTCAGCTAAGATATTGGAGCAGTCGCAATCTGATTGCTACAGAATATTCGCGTGGTATTATCGCACCAGATTATTACATGTTGGATGAGGATGATTTTGAAATGTCCATGCTTGAGGTTCTCTATCCGCGAAAATATGCAACGTTGACGCATTCTCAAATTTTAGGGACCTTAATCAATCGTTTGGGAGTAAAGCGCCAGTATATTGGTGATATTCTTCTGGAAAAAGACCATACCTATGTCTTATTAGATAAGCGTTTTGTTCCGCTCCTGATGAGTGAAGTCGAACAGATTAGCCGGATGCCTGTTAGCTTTGAGGAATGTGCCGTTAAATCGGTAGTAGTTGATGTTCTCTCGGATGCTAGTCTTGAGAAGATTCTTATATCGAGTTTACGACTGGATAAATTGGTTGCAGCAGTTTTTCGGCTAGCTCGCTCACGAGCTAGTCAACTGATTGAAGCCAAGCAGGTCAAGGTTGATTATTTACCGATTACGCAAGTGGGAAAGAGTTTAGAGGTAGGACAATTAGTCAGTGTCAGAGGTTTTGGCAGAGTTCGTATCAAAGAAATTGTAGGATATTCCAAAAATGGTAAAGCAAAAGTAGAAATAGAAGTTATTAGAAAGTAGGGAATTATGGTACTTACATCATTAGAGCTGAAAGATAAAACGTTCGGCACTAAATTTAGAGGATATGATCCAGAAGAAGTAGATGAATTTTTGGATATTGTAACCGAAGATTATGAAGAACTCGTCCGAAAAAACCATGAGCAAGAGATGGAAATTAGATCTCTGCAAGATCGTCTTACTTACTTTGATGAGTTGAAAGAATCGCTTAGCCAATCTGTTATCTTGGCACAGGATACAGCTGAAAAAGTAAAGATTGCTGCTAAAGAACAGGCCTCTAACATTATCAAGCAGGCAGAATACGACAATCAATCATTGCTCAATGCATCCAAAGATAAAGCCAATGATATTTTACGCATTGCAACGGATAATGCAAAAAAAGTGGCGGTTGAAACAGAAGAGTTGAAGAACAAGACGCGCGTTTTTCATCAACGTCTCAAGTCTACGATTGAGGGCCATTTGGCTCTAGTTGATTCGCCGGAATGGGAAGAGATTTTACGTCCGACTGCTTCTTACTTACAGACGAGCGATGAAGCTTTCCGTGAAGTATTAGAACAGGTTCTAGCTGAATCAGTGGATACACATGAGGATAGTTTGGAAGTAACGCGTCAGTTGTCAGCAGAAGAAATAGCTGAATTGGTACAGCAAGCAGAAGCACTTGAGCAAGAAGTAGCACAAGCTGAAGTTCAAGAAGAAACAACAGAAGAATAGAACAGTATAATAGAAACAGGATGAGATAGAAATATTTCGAGCGAGTAGGTGACGGTGGAAGACCTGCATTCCCTAACTATCTGATTATCATTCTATTGAATTTTCCTTGAAATCAGTAGGGGAAAACGGTTTGCTTTCCGTTAACGAGCAAAGGAGGGATGGGCAAAGTCTGCCTATCTGAACTAAGGTGGTACCACGAACTTTCGTCCTTTTTGGCGGAAGTTTTTTTTAATCGCCTCGATAGTTTGTTTAGTTGAACTCGGGCTTAAAGCTTGGAAAAAATAGGCAACTGTTCTAACTTTAGCTAGCGCAGCTTGGCTCCTGTAAGGCTAGAAATTCTCGAAGAAGCTGCTGTTTCTTTTAAGAAAAGTGTAACTTTTCTCAATGGTACAGCAAGACGAGTGAACGAAGTAATAAAAATAGAAACGAAAGGACTATACTGTGGCTGTAGCCAGGCTGTGCTAGCTTCCGGATACGAAACGATCCAGTGGAGCGTTTCGTAAATATTGTATGCCTGCATATCTTGTGGAGATGAGTATAACATACGATGATAACATTAAAACTAGTAGATGAAACAACATTTGAATCGGTTATCCAGCTATCTGTTGCCCCAAAAGATGAACGCCGTTTGGCTTCTAATCTCTATTCGCTAGCACAAGCTTGGCTCTATCGTGAGAAAAACCAACTTGAACCTCTCGCCATTTTAGCAAGCAATCAGGTAGTGGGTTTTCTCTTATTGTTGAAAGAAGGGGAGAAAGAAAGCTATTTGATTTGGCGCTTGATGATTGGTCAAGCCTATCAGAATCGTGGGTATGGTACAGAAGCTTTGAAATGGGTCATTCGAAGAGCAAGGAATGATCCAGCTTGTAGCCGTCTAATTACCAGCTATGTGGTCGGAAATCACAAGATGCGTGGAATCTTAGATGGTCTGGGCTTTCAGTCAACAGGTCTAGCTACCAATGAAATTGTAATGATGTTAGAAATCTAAAAAGGAGTATTTATGAAATTAAAAGAAACCCTTAATCTTGGAAAAACGGCTTTTCCAATGCGCGCAGGCTTGCCAACAAAAGAACCTGTTTGGCAAAAGGAATGGGAAGAGGCAAACCTCTACCAACGACGTCAGGACTTGAATGCAGGTAAACCGCATTTTATCTTGCATGATGGTCCTCCGTACGCTAATGGCAATATCCATGTTGGACATGCCATGAACAAAATTTCAAAAGATATCATTGTGCGTTCGAAGTCAATGTCTGGCTTCTATGCACCATACGTTCCAGGCTGGGATACACATGGTCTACCAATTGAGCAAGTGTTGGCAAAACAAGGTGTGAAACGCAAGGAAATGGATCTGGTTGAGTACCTTGAGATGTGTCGTGACTACGCCCTTAGTCAAGTGGAAAAACAGCGTGAGGACTTCAAGCGTCTCGGTGTGTCTGGTGATTGGAACAATCCTTACGTAACCTTGACACCAGACTATGAAGCCGCTCAAATCCGTGTCTTTGGTGAAATGGCGAAAAAAGGCTATATCTATCGCGGGGCAAAACCAGTCTATTGGTCATGGTCATCGGAATCGGCGCTTGCAGAAGCAGAAATCGAATACCATGATTTGGTGTCGACCTCCCTCTATTATGCTAACCGTGTTAAAGATGGTAAAGGAATCTTGGATACAGATACTTATATCGTTGTTTGGACTACGACACCTTTTACCATTACCGCTTCTCGTGGATTGACGATGGGACCTGACTTTGACTATGTAGTGGTTAAGCCTAAAAATGATGAGCGTAAATTTGTCATTGCAGGTGAATTATTGAACAGCCTCGCAGAGCGTTTTGGCTGGGAAAATCCGCAAGTAGTCGCAAGCTATAAAGGACAAGAATTGGATCGTATCGTGACGGAACATCCGTGGGATAGAAATCAGGATGAATTGGTCATGAATGGAGACCACGTTACCCTTGACTCAGGTACAGGGATTGTCCATACAGCACCTGGATTTGGTGAGGATGACTACAATGTTGGGATTAAATATGGCCTAGAAGTTGCAGTCACTGTCAACGAACGTGGAATCATGACCGAAAATGCAGGTCCTGATTTTGAAGGACAATTCTACGAAAAAGTAGTTCCAACAGTGATTGAAAAATTAGGTGATTTACTTCTTGCTCAAGAAGAAATCTCTCATTCCTACCCATTTGATTGGCGGACCCAAAAACCAATCATTTGGCGAGCAGTACCGCAATGGTTTGCCTCTGTTTCAAAATTCCGTCAGGATATCTTAGATGAGATTGAAAAAGTAACATTCCATTCTGAGTGGGGGAAAGTTCGCCTTTACAACATGATTCGTGACCGTGGTGACTGGGTCATCTCTCGTCAGCGTGCCTGGGGTGTGCCTCTCCCAATCTTCTATGCAGAAGACGGAACACCAATCATGACCGAGGAAACGATTGGACATGTAGCAGAGCTATTTGCTGAGCATGGTTCTATTATCTGGTGGGAGCGTGAGGCTAAAGAACTCTTGCCAGCAGGTTTCGTTCATCCAGGATCTCCAAACGGTGTCTTTACCAAGGAAACGGATATTATGGACGTTTGGTTTGACTCAGGTTCTTCATGGAATGGTGTCTTGAATACTTGCCCAGACTTAAGTTATCCAGCTGACTTGTACTTGGAAGGATCTGACCAGTACCGTGGTTGGTTCAACTCGTCACTAATCACATCTGTTGCCGCAAACGGTGTCGCACCTTACAAACAAATCCTTTCTCAAGGTTTCACCTTGGATTGGAAAGGTGAGAAGATGTCTAAATCCCTTGGAAATACAATCTTGCCAAGCGACGTTGAAAAACAATTTGGAGCAGAAATCTTGCGCCTTTGGGTAACGAGCGTCGATACCAGCAATGATGTTCGGATTTCCATGGATATTTTGAATCAAGTATCTGAAACCTATCGTAAAATTAGAAATACCCTTCGTTTCTTGATTGCCAATACCTCTGATTTTGTACCGTCAGTAGATACCGTTCTTTATGACGAATTGCGTTCTGTTGATAAATACATGACGATTCGCTTTAATCAAGTGGTTGCCAGCATTCGTGAGGCTTATGCTGACTTTAAGTTCTTGGATATTTATAAGACCATTGTCAACTTTGTAACGGTTGATTTGTCAGCCTTTTACTTGGATTTTGCCAAGGATGTGGTCTATATCGAAGGAGCTAAATCGCTTGAGCGCCGTCAAATGCAGACTGTTTTCTATGATATATTGGTCAAATTGACCAAGCTTTTGACTCCAATCTTGCCACATACAGCCGAAGAAATCTGGTCTTACTTAGAGCATGAGGAGGGTGATTTCGTTCAGTTGGCTGAATTACCAGAAGCAGAAAACTTTGAAAACCAAGAAGAACTATTGGGAACATGGGCAATCTTTATGGACTTCCGAGCAAAAGCTCAAAAAGCTTTAGAAGAAGCGCGGGTAGAAAAAGTCATTGGTAAATCCCTTGAAGCGCATGTGACGGTTTATCCAAACCAAGAGATGAAGACCTTGTTAGAGGCTATCAATAGCGATGTGGCGCAGCTGCTCATCGTATCTAACTTGACTATTGCAGACGAAGAAGCACCATCAAATAGCATTGCTTTTGAAGATGTAGCCTTTAGCGTTGAGCGGGCAGCAGGAGAGGTCTGCGAACGTTGCCGCCGTCTGGATACAAGCGTCGGAACCAGCACAAATCCAAATCTGTCAACTGTCTGTGATCACTGTGCCTCTATCCTTGAAGCTAACTTTCCAGATGCCGTAGCAGAAGGATTTGAAGCTAAATAAGATAATAAAAAACCGAGATCTCTCGGTTTTTTATTATCTTGTGCAATCAAGTAACATTAGGTCTTTTAGTACTAGGCAAGGAGCTGCAGGCTATACTTAGAGTACAGCAAGACGAGTTAACGAAGTAATAAAAGATAAACGAAATGACTATAAAAGGATAGCTTAAGTTCTCACATTTGTAGACAGTCATGTCATCAAGCATTCATTGAACTTCTTCGGTCGTTTTCTCACTTAGCTGAACTTCCGTTCAATCGTTGGTTTCGTTGCTTCATCTATAGAGTATATCGTCTTTTCGTTTGCCTTTAGTACTAGGCAGCGAGTCGCAGGTAGTACTGGAGTACGGCAAAGCGAGTTAACGAAATAATAAAAGATAAACGAAGTGACTATAAATTTGAAAACACTAGGTTTCAAGCCAGTATTTTCAAAAAAGAAATAAGAAAACCAACAGCTCAGCCGTTGGTTAGTAAGGTTTCAACCATTCATTTTACAATTGGGATGGACATCTCAATCAAGTGATCTGTATGAATGGTTTGAATGCCAGCTTGGTTGATGATTTCGGTGTCGATTTTGCGTTTTAGAAAGAAGTCTCGAATCTGTTCGATTTCGACCAGTTGAACAGCACGGTACTTATTGCTAATCAAGAGTTCGTAGTGAAGTGGTGCCTGCGTAAAAATAACATCGGTGTTCCCAGCAGAATAGGTTTCCACCAGAAAGGCATCTGTGTTTGCTAATTGGTTTTGCACAAGTTGTGCTTGACTGTTTGTCGTGTTGATGATCTTCATGCGTGACCTCCAATCATTCTTTGCATTTATTATAGCACTCTTGGGAACATTTGACTAGCCTCAATCATGTTTATGGGCTAATTTCCATTGCTCAATCCCCCACTTGTGGCTACCGCGCTTGAGCTTATCGATGGCAGTGTCAATATCAAACCAAGCCAGGTGATTAAAGTCTTCAAGGGGCTGTCCGATTTCTTGGTAGCTCGTTACCTCATAGATATAAGCAGGATTGTAGTAGTGAGTATCGCGGTGACGTGAGTAGAAATATTCATCTGCCTGACCGTAATATGCGCCAATTTCTGCTGTAAAGTCAAGTTCTTCTATCAATTCACGCTTGAGAGCAGTCAAGTGATTTTCTCCAGTTTCAATCTCTCCTCCTGGAAGAAACCAAGCGCCGTTAGGTGCTTGAACTAGAATGATGTGCTTTTTTTGTGGATCGGGAATGACGGCGTAGACACCGTAGCGATTTTGGTAGGTCACCCCTGTTTCTTTTTTGCCGAATGATGCGTGTGCCATTGGTTTTCCTCAATGATGATTTTTTATCATTATAGCATAAATATTGGAAAAAGAAACCTTATTTTGCTTTTATGGCAATAGCACCCTTGCTAGTTAAGACAGCGCGTAGATTTTGTTCTTCTGGATGTTCCAGATAGAAGTCTGTCAGTGGATCCTCGATATATTCTTGGATGGTTCTGCGAAGTGGACGAGCTCCCATTTTTGGATCATAGCCTAAATCAACTAATTTTTCCTTTACCTTATCGGTCACATGAAGTGTAAGTCCTGTGGTCTTTAGACGTTCGTTGATATCAAGAAGCATGAGATCCACGATATGAAGGAGATTTTCCTTGCTGAGGGCTTGGAATTCGACAATGCCGTCAAAACGGTTCATAAATTCTGGACTGAAGAAGTTGCTGAGTTGACCGAGGACAGAGTGCGTGCGTCCCTCTAAAGAGGCACCGAAGCCTACGCTAGCTTCTACTTTACCTGTTCCAGCATTTGAGGTCATGATGATAATGGTATCTTTGAAGCTGACTGTGCGACCTTGTCCGTCTGTTAAGCGACCATCATCCAGGACTTGAAGAAACATATGCATGACATCAGGGTGAGCCTTTTCAATCTCGTCAAGCAGAATGAGCGAGTAAGGATTGCGGCGGACTTTTTCAGTCAGTTGTCCAGCTTCTTCGTAGCCAACGTAGCCTGGAGGTGCTCCGACTAATTTTGCGACGGCATGTTTTTCCATATATTCGGACATATCAAAGCGAATCATATTGTCGGCAGATCCAAAGAGTTCAATGGCTAATTGTTTTGACAGTTCAGTCTTTCCGACTCCCGTTGGTCCAACGAAGAGGAAACTTCCAATTGGACGGTTCGGTGCACCGAGCCCCACTCGGTTGCGACGAATGGCCTTAGCAATTTTATCAACGGCAGTATCTTGACCGATGACATGTTTTTTTAAGTCATTGGCTAGGTTAATCAATTGCGATTGTTCTTTTTCTTTCAAATCACCGACAGGAATATTGGTTTTTTGTTCGATAATGGCTTCAATTTCTTTTTCCGTAATGACGGGTATATCTTCGTTGCTGATCGTTGCTTTTTGCATCTCCTTATATTTTGCGATTTGATCACGATAATAGGCTGCTTTTTCAAAATCTTCATCGCGAGTAGCTTGGGTCTTGCGATTTTCGGCATCAATCAAGCGTTGGTCAATTTCTTTTGGATCAACGAAATTCAAAGTCAAGTTCATCTTAGAGCCAGCTTCATCTAGCAAATCAATGGCCTTATCCGGTAAGAAGCGATCTTGAATGTAGCGGTTTGATAAAATGGCTGCTGCTTCAATGGCTGCATCGGTGTATTTAACATGGTGATAGTCCTGGTATTTGCTTTGAATCCCTTTTAGAATGATAATCGTCTCACTGACACTTGGTTCATTGACCTTGACAGGTTGCATGCGACGCTCCAAGGCTGCATCTTTTTCGATAATACGGTACTCGTTGAGCGTAGTAGCGCCAACCAGTTGCATTTCACCACGAGCAAGGGCAGGTTTTAAGATATTGCCTGCGTCCATGTTGCCGTCACCTGTAGATCCGGCGCCGACAATTTCATGAATTTCATCAATGAAGAGAATGATTTCCTTGCGATTGCGGATTTCTTCCATTAGCTTTTGCATGCGCTCTTCAAATTGCCCGCGGATACCGGTTCCTTGAACAAGACTAACGACATCAAGGCGAATGACTTCACGACCTTGGAGTTTTTGTGGGACATCACCGTCCACGATTTTTTGGGCTAAGCCTTCGACAACGGCTGTTTTTCCGACCCCAGGCTCACCGATGAGGACAGGATTATTCTTGGTTCTACGGTTGAGAATTTCGATGACACGCTTGATTTCCTCATCACGGCCAATGACAGGATCGATATCTCCACGGCGGGCAATTTCAGTCATGTTAATGCCAAATTCCTCCAGCAATCCTTTTGGTTGTTGTGGAGGAGTAGCACCGCCGTTGTTGCCACGATTGCCACCACCTGACTGGGTAGGTGGCGTTTGATTGCGCGGTTTTCCAGCAGGTGTATGCCCTGGAATGCCTCCAATGTTATTGAAAAATTCGCTGAATGGATCCATGTTATTTGGATTGGTAAGGTCTCCCAATCCTTTTAAAATAGCATTATTAGGGTCCGTTTTCATGATTTGGTAGCAGTTGTGACAGAGATCCACCTGTTGTTGTTTTCCATTAAGATTTGTATAGAGATGAATGGTTGCATCGTTGATATTACAGTTATGACAAAGCATGGGAACTCCCTCTTTTCTATCGAATGTCTGCCTTTTTATTCCTATAGAAACCTCAAAGAATAATCTACCTAAGGGAATCTATAAGAGCTAAATAGTCAATAAAGGTCAGATATAATTTAATTATAACAAGATTTAGCTAAATTGCAAGAAACTACTACTCAATAAGATGTGAGAGCGTTAAAAGTACAAAGTGTACCAAGGTATAGTCTTTTCGTTTACTTTTAGTACTAGGCAAGGAGCTGCAGGCTGTATTAGAGTATAGCAAAGCGAGTGAACAAGTAATAAAAGATAAACGAAATGACTATAGCATCCGTATCTGTAAGCAGGCATAGCCTATAACAGCTATAGAAAAATTGACGAAAAATGACGTGAGAGCTTGCAGTCATTTTTTACTGACCTCGCTTTCTATTTTTAAGCTTGGGTAGAAATAGTCACTCTCCTGACAATTCTATCCCTAAGGGGAGCTACAGCTGTAACGAGCTAGAGCATCTGTGCCTCTTTTTCGGATAGAGTTTGCTTATATAGCCGTTTCGTTTATTTTTAGTACTAGGCAAGGAGTCGCAGGTAGTTGAAATAGTTGATAACTATTTCAAGTGACAGATAAGAAAAGTGTAACTTTTCTCAATGGTACAGCAAGACGAGTGAACGAAGTAATAAAAATATAAACGAAATGACTATATCAGGAGATGAGGGGATATGAAGCACATAGTATCCCCTAACATTTAAGACACTCTTCACCTAGAGAGTTTTTTGGTATCCACAAGCGAGTGAAGTTTACAGCCTCTCCGGTAAAAATTGGGGAGTATTCTTGTATTCAATTTGTTTACTACGACTTGATTTCCATTGAATGTAAACTGATCGCTAGAGCTTTTCATAAGGGGAGATATGACGGTCAGACTAGCTCAAAAAATAGTAAGGTTGGGAAATATTGGTCTGTGTAAGGTGCGAAGAAAAATGGATAAATCAAGACTTTTTACAGGAAATGTGATAGAATATCTCTATAATAAGAAATTAGGAGAAGTGATATGGAATCACATTTAGTGCGAATTATTAACCGTTTGGAAGCTATGGCGACTGACGGCGGAACCTTAAAACGTAATTTTGAGCGTGATGGTGTTGTCGTTGCAGAGGTTGCTTATAACTTTGATGAAGAAAATGGTTCTGTCTTTACGCTTCGCGATGTTCAAGCGCGTGAAACATATACCTTTGATAGCATTGACTTAATTGCAATGGAAATTTATGAATTATTGTATTAGTTCTTACTAACGAATGAAAAGCACGGAGGTGCTTTTTTTATAATGTGAATATTTAGTTGGAACTGTTGTATTTTTATTCAAATATGATACAATAGGAAGCAAACAGTTTGAAAAGAGGCAAAGAAATGGATTTTTCATTCCTTCCCAAATATTGGGATTATTTTAATTACGGAGCGATTGTAACGCTACTGATAGCAACCTTGGTTGTCTGTTTCGGCAGTATCTTAGGAATGATACTGGCCCTTGTACAACGTAGCAAATGTCGTCCCTTGGCTTGGTTAGCCAACATCTATGTCTGGATTTTCCGAGGAACCCCTATGGTGGTGCAAATCATGATTGCTTTTGCGGTTATGAACATCACAGCCCCTACCTTTGAGTTGGGGATTTTATCTGTGGATTTGTCCCGACTCTTGCCAGGGATTATCGTCATTTCGATGAACAGTGGTGCCTATGTATCAGAGATAGTGCGAGCAGGGATTAATGCCGTTCCCAAGGGGCAACTAGAAGCAGCTTATTCTTTGGGGATTCGCCCTTTTGAAGCCATGAAATCAGTCATCATGCCTCAGGCAGTAAAAAATATCTTACCAGCCTTGGGAAATGAGCTTGTGACAATCTTAAAAGATAGCTCACTCTTATCTACAATCGGTGTAATTGAGTTATGGAACAGCGCAACGACCGTTGCATCAACGACTTACTTGACTTTGACACCTCTTTTGTTTGCGGCTGCTTATTACTTGGTCATGACCAGTATCTTGACCTTGGCGATTCAGATATTGGAGAAACAGTTAAATAAAGGAGAACAGATACATGAGTGAGACCATTATTTCGATAAAGAATCTTCATAAGTCATTCGGTAAAAATGAGGTTTTAAAGGGGATTACTCTTGAGATTGACAAAGGCCAGGTGGTCGTGATTATTGGACCTTCTGGTAGTGGGAAATCAACTTTCTTGCGTACCATGAACCTACTTGAAGTGCCAACTAAGGGGACGGTGACTTTTGAGGATGTGGATATTACAGACAAGTCAAATGACATTTTCAAAATGCGGGAAAAAATGGGTATGGTCTTCCAGCAATTCAATCTTTTCCCTAATATGACTGTTTTGGATAATATCACCTTGTCGCCGATTAAGACGAAAGGGCTAACCAAGGTTGAAGCAGAAAAAATAGCCTATCAGTTACTTGAAAAAGTGGGGCTACCAGATAAGGCTCACGCCTATCCTCAAAGCTTGTCAGGCGGCCAGCAGCAACGGATTGCTATTGCACGTGGTCTCGCTATGGCTCCTGATGTCTTACTCTTTGATGAGCCGACTTCTGCTCTTGATCCCGAAATGGTGGGAGAAGTGCTAGCCGTTATGCAAGATTTGGCGAAAACAGGAATGACCATGGTTATTGTGACCCATGAAATGGGCTTTGCACGGGAAGTAGCTGATCGTGTCATCTTTATGGATGGCGGAGTTATTGTAGAAGATGGAACGCCACAGCAAGTTTTTGAAGAAACTCGGGAAGAGCGGACCAAGAATTTCTTATCAAAGGTATTATAAAAAATTGGGAGTAGGACGAGGTCGTGATTTTGAAGTCATGCTTATCCTTACTCCTTTCTTTCTATCTTTGCAATATTGACGAGCTTTCATCATTGAGGATAATGGCAGGTTGGAAATGAA
Source organism: Streptococcus sp. LYSM12 (assembly GCF_004569635.1). Classification (GTDB taxonomy): domain Bacteria; phylum Bacillota; class Bacilli; order Lactobacillales; family Streptococcaceae; genus Streptococcus. The sequence goes on along the minus strand of NZ_SPOZ01000005.1, from coordinate 82,809 downwards.
CTGCTTGTTTTAAGGGAATAGGCTAAAAAGCTCCACTGGAGCTTTTTCCTCATATTTGTTCGTGTATCACATTCCAACTCTGACCTCTGCGACTGATGCGAACGAGTTGCTTCATTTCCAAACTCCAACAGTCAGAGTAGGGACTGTTGGAGCTATGCGGGGGTGGGAGTGAAACGGTCTGGGAATAGACCGTTTCAGCCCGAAGCTAGAATGCAAGAAATAAGGTAAAAAACCAACTCTTTCTTATATGTTTTGAGCTCTTTCCCCCTCCCATACGATTGAGTAAAAAAGGAACTTTGAGCGGAGTGTGTTGAGTTGTGACTGGTAGTTTTAACAACTACTTTGCTGTTAAAGAGGAGCAGAGGTCATCGCTTGTGTCCATCCTAACTTAAGAAAGAACGGCTGTTCTTAATGAAGAACGCCAAAGTGCTAGGAGCAGGGATAAATTTCTGGTATAATGAAAAAAACGTAAAGGAGACGAGTATGATACGGATGGATGGAAAAGCTTTGGCAGCTAAAATGCAGGGGCGGCTAGCAGAAAAAACAGCGGCATTAAAAGAAAAGACAGGTGTGGAGCCAGGTCTTGTGGTGATATTGGTCGGTGATAATCCTGCAAGTCAGGTCTATGTCCGCAATAAGGAGCGTTCAGCCTTAGCGGCTGGCTTTCGTAGTGAAGTAGTGCGTTTGCCTGATACGACGAGCCAAGAGGAGCTTTTGGCACTGATTGAGCGCTATAATCAAGATGTGAACTGGCATGGAATTTTGGTTCAGCTTCCTTTGCCAAAGCATATGAATGAGGAAGCAATTTTACTTGCGATTGATCCAGATAAGGATGTGGACGGTTTTCACCCCATGAATATGGGGAAATTCTGGAGTGGTCATCCTGTCATGATTCCCTCAACTCCTGCAGGTATCATAGAGTTATTGCGTGAATATGGAGTCAGTCCTGAGGGGAAAAAAGCTGTTGTCATTGGTCGCAGTAATATTGTTGGCAAGCCAATGGCTCAGCTCTTATTAGATGCCAATGCGACAGTGACCATTGCACATTCACGGACAGAGAATCTTCCCTCCCTCGCTAGAGAAGCAGATATTTTAGTTGTAGCTATCGGTCGTGGACATTTTGTGACCAAGGAATTTATCAAAGAGGGGGCAATAGTCATTGATGTTGGAATGAATCGTGATGAAAATGGTAAGCTGATTGGCGATGTTGCCTTTGATGAAGTCAAGGAACTTGCCAGCCATATTACGCCTGTTCCTGGAGGTGTGGGTCCTATGACTATTACCATGCTTATGGAGCAGACTTATCAGGCCTGCAAGAGACTCCTTGCTTTGCAAGCCAATGAATAAATCAGCCCTAAGACTGATGTCAGAAAGGCTAATCTGAGATATACTAGTATCAATCCTAAATATTTTTCATAATCTCCAAAAGCCAAGCAGCAAACTAGTTGCTTGGCTTTTTGTATACATCAAGACACGAGGGCGTTTAAAAAGCGAATGTACCCAAAGGGCATCCGTATCTATAAAGCAGGCACAGCCTGCAACAGCTACGGTAAAAATAGGAAATACGACGAGTGAAAAGCTCCAGTGGAGGTTTTCAGCCTACTTCCTAGGAATATTTATACCTAAAGGTAGCCGTATCCGTAAGCAAATAAAATTTGCAGCGGCTTCGTCTCTTTTTCCGATTTTTTAGCCCAAGTTCAGTTATACAAGATACAAAGCCCGTAAAGAACTCAAAGTGAAAATAGGAAATTTACCGAAGAAACATTAGTTTCTAGGAAAATGTATCTTTTTCGCACAGAGTTTAGGGCGTGTTCAATTACATCAAGATACCAGAGCGTTTAAAAAGGTTTCTCTCTGACGCATTCTTTCCCGGACAGTTGATTAGGTTAGATTTGGAGTGTGAAACAGGAACAAATACGAGTAAAAAGCCCCAGTGGAGCTTTTTAGCCTGTTCCCTTAAAACAAAAAGGAGCAGCAGTTCATGTCCAATCTTCAACGGTATGATAGCCATTGAAGCAATCAGCCACTGCGTCAACGTCATTCGGTTCATAAAGTGAGAAAGCTGGGACTGTTTGCCCAGCCTCGGTAAGAGGTCTAATTCTGTTGTGAAGCTATGTTACCGGTGGTGTGATAAGCGTGGAGTAGTGGATTAGAACAGTCAATTTTCAGACTGTTTTAAATTTGGAGTAAAAAAGTGCAAACCTTAAAAGAGATAGTAAAGGCATTATCGATAGAATCAGTTGAGTAATAACCAAATCTATTTTTAAATGTGCTCTATCAACATCAGTGCGTTTGTCCTAGGGATAGATACTTTCTTAGTATTTTGACGCTTTTTTTGGTATAATAGAGGGAAAAATAGAATCGTTTTGTCTGAATGTACTGAGGGTTAAAGATAAGAAGACAGGTGAATGGAAAATAGCCGGGGATGATTACAGCTACGGAGTCATAGAGGTAGAGTTGACATTAAATCTCCTCCTATCTTTGGGAGCTCGTCCCCAAAAGTAGGGAAGCAGATGTTCGAACTTCAGTGAGTTACAGGTGCGGCTCTCTTTAGGTATAGCCTACCTTTGGAGGCGGGAAATAGACGGTTGCGGAGCAAACGATCCCTAGGTAGGAAGTAGATTGAAAACCTCCACTGGAGCTTTTCACTCGTCGTATTTCCTATTTTTACCGTAGCTGTTGCAGGCTGTGCCTGCTTTATAGATACGGATGCCCTTTGGGTACATTCGCTTTTTAAACGCCCTCGTATCTTGTTTGAAAGGAGTTTTATGCCAGATTATTTGTCGGTGTCGTCATTGACTAAGTATTTGAAGTTGAAGTTTGATCGGGATCCGTATTTGGAACGGGTTTATTTAACGGGTCAGGTATCTAATTTTCGTAAGCGTCCTAGTCATCAATATTTTTCGCTTAAGGATGAAAAGGCGGTGATTCAGGCAACGGTTTGGGCTGGAATTTACAAATCTTTAGGATTTGAATTGGAAGAGGGCATGAAAGTGAATGTCGTTGGACGAATCCAGATTTATGAGCCCAGTGGGAGTTATTCCATTATCATTGAGAAAGCTGAGCCGGATGGGATTGGTGCTCTTGCTATTCAGTTTGAGCAGTTGAAGAAGAAACTAGGAGAAGAGGGTCTTTTTCAAGATAAATTCAAACAGCCCTTGCCACAATTTGCACAAAAAATCGGTGTGGTGACGAGTTCTAGTGGTGCGGTTATCCGTGATATTATTACAACTGTTAGCAGGCGTTTTCCAGGGCGGGAAGTGGTGCTTTATCCAACTAAGGTGCAAGGAGATGGGGCAGCGACGGAGATTGCTCAAAATATTCAGAGAGCTAACGAGCGAGCGGATTTGGATGTTCTGATTATCGGACGTGGCGGTGGCTCTATTGAGGATTTATGGGCTTTCAATGAAGAAGCAGTGGTACGGGCGATTTTTGAATCACGAATTCCGATTATTTCGAGTGTTGGGCATGAAACAGATACAACCCTAGCGGATTTTGTGGCTGACAAGCGGGCTGCAACACCGACGGCTGCAGCAGAGTTGGCCACACCTGTGACCAAATTGGATGTACTCGCTCACCTAAAACAGCAAGAAAATCGGTTGAGCAAGGCCATAGGAAACCGTCTGCTTTATTACCGAGAACGCCTAGAGAAATTGGCTAATTCCGTGATTTTTCGACAGCCAGAGCGGCTGTATGATGCTTATTTGCAAAAGTTGGATCATTTACAATTACGTATGAAGCAATCCATTAGCGAATATAGACATGAGGGGCAAAAGCGCAGTCAAATCTTGGTACAGCGTTTGTTGACTTGCTCACCAATCCAGAAAATTGCCTTTTATCAGGAAACAGTAGCCCAGCAAAAACGCTTGTTGCGTAGCAATACTACCATGATTTATGATCGTAAAGTCGCAGAAGCTAAACGCTTGGCTAATAATCTCTTAATGTTGGATACCAGCAGAATTGTGGCAAGGGGTTATGCGATTGTGGAGCAAAACAGGCGCGTGATTGACAGTATTCATAAGGTTCAAATAGAGGAGAGTGTGACCATTCAGCTACGCGACGGTCACCTAGAAGTTGAGGTAAAAGATGTCAAAACAAAAGAAATTTGAGGAAAACTTAGCAGATTTGGAACAAATTGTAGGACGTTTGGAAAGTGGGGATATTGCATTAGAAGATGCGATTGCTGAATTTCAAAAAGGAATGAAACTTTCAAAAGAACTACAAGAAACTCTGAATCAAGCAGAAAAGACCTTGGTTAAGGTCATGCAAGCAGACGGAACAGAAACGGAAATGGAATGAAGCAAGTAGAACGATTGAATTGGATTGAACGGGTTATCTTGGATTTTTATGCTGAAAAGCCTGTAGCATCTCGTTTGGTTGAGGTTATCCTCTACTCGATTCAGGCAGGAGGTAAGCGTCTGCGTCCTCTTTTGTTTTTGGAACTTTTGGACGGCTTTGGCTTGTCCCTGACGGAAGCCCATGTGCAGGTGGCAGCTGCCCTTGAGATGATTCATACAGGGAGTCTGATTCACGATGATTTGCCTGCTATGGATAATGACGATTACCGTCGTGGTCGTTTGACTAGCCATAGGAAATTTGGTGAGGATATGGCTATTTTGGCTGGGGATAGTCTTTTTCTCGATTCCTATGCTTTGGTAGCAAGGGCAGAGCTTCCTAGCCAGATTCGAGTGGAATTGATTAGGGAGCTCTCTAAAGCAGCTGGAACCATTGGCATGGTCGGCGGACAAGTCCTTGATATGGAGGCGGAAAAATGCAGTTTGAATCTTTCTGAATTGCAGACTATTCATGCCCATAAAACCGGAAAACTTTTGGCCTATCCATTTGTAGCAGCGGGAGTAATGGTTGAAGCTGAAACCAATATCAAGGATCTGTTGAAAGAAACGGGTGAATGGTTAGGTTTGGCTTTTCAAGTTCGAGATGATATTTTGGATGTGACTGCAAGTTTTGAGGAATTGGGGAAAACGCCCAATAAAGACCTTGTGGCGGATAAGTCTACCTATCCTGCCTTACTCGGGTTAGAGGGGGCAAAAGCTTACTTAGAGATGAGTCTAGACAAGGTAACAGCAGGTTTGTTAGCACTGGAGGAGCAGTCAGCCTTTCGGGCAGATAGGATTCGAAAAATAGTAGAAAGTTTACGATTACATGGCTAAGGAAAGAGTAGATGTACTGGCTTACAAACAAGGACTCTTTGATACGCGAGAGCAGGCAAAACGTGGTGTCATGGCTGGCTTAGTGGTTTCTGTCATCAATGGCGAGCGCTATGACAAGCCGGGTGAAAAGATAGATGATAGTACCGAATTAAAATTAAAGGGTGAAAAGTTGCAATACGTCAGCCGTGGTGGTCTAAAATTGGAGAAAGCTTTGCAGGTATTTGGTATATCTGTGGCAGGGAAAACGACTCTCGATATTGGTGCTTCAACGGGTGGATTTACTGATGTCATGCTACAAAATGGGGCTGATTTGGTCTATGCTGTTGATGTAGGCACCAACCAGTTGGCTTGGAAAATTCGACAGGATAAGCGTGTGGTTAGTATGGAACAATTCAATTTCCGTTATGCAAGACCTGACGATTTTGAATGCATGCCACAGTTTGCTAGTATTGATGTCAGCTTTATCTCACTCAGCTTAATTTTGCCAGCCTTGTCAGCGATTTTGGTAGATAAGGGAGAAGTGGTTGCATTGATCAAACCGCAATTTGAGGCAGGCCGTGAGCAGATTGGTAAGAACGGCATTATCAAGGATAGAGCTGTTCATCGCATGGTTTTGGACAAGGTAACAGCTTTTGCGGTGGAAGCAGGATTTACAGTCAAAGCACTTGATTTTTCGCCGATCCAAGGTGGCCATGGGAATGTGGAATTTCTAGCCCATTTAATAAAAGAAGCGTCAGCTAAAAATCAAGTTGCAGCTGCTATTGAAACCATTGTGGAGCAGGCGCATAAGGAATTTAGGGATGAGTAAAAAAGAACGTTTAGAGAAAATTAGAAGATTTGTAACGGATTTTGAAATCGCCACGCAGGAAGAAATTGTCGAGCATCTTCGGAAATCTGGTATGACTGCCACTCAGGCAACTGTGTCGCGTGACATTAAGGAGTTGGGGATTGTCAAAACACCATTGAAGGATAACAGCTATATTTATGAGTTGCCAAAAACCAAGGTAGCTGGTCTGAAATTAGTTGAAAAGAATGTCCTATCGTTTGGAAGTTTGGACAATATGCTGAATTTGAAGCTGGTGCCAGGAAGTACGGCCTTTGTGAAAAATCAAATCGTTGAAGCTTTTTCAGAGGTTATTTTTAGCATTGTTTCAGATGATGATACGATTTTGATTGTTGCACAGGATAAAGATAAGGCACTTGAGGTATTAGAAACGATAAAAAATTGGTAGGTTGTCATGTTACTTGAAATTTCCATTAAAAATTTTGCCATTATTGAGGAAATTTCCCTTAATTTTGAGCAAGGAATGACTGTTCTTACAGGGGAAACAGGGGCTGGAAAGTCCATTATTATCGATGCTATGAATATGATGTTAGGTAGCAGGGCGACGACAGATGTTATTCGCCATGGGATGCCCAAAGCTGAGATTGAGGGCTTATTTTCGGTTGAGCAAAATCGAAGCTTACGGGACATTTTGGAAGGGCAGGGATTGGAGGTATCAGACGAGCTGATCATTCGCCGTGAGATTTTGCAAAATGGACGTAGTATCAGTCGTATCAATGGTCAGCTAGTCAATTTGTCTGTCTTAAAGGCCGTTGGTCAACAGTTGGTCGACATTCATGGTCAGCATGATCAAGAAGAATTGATGCGACCACAACATCATATTAGCATGCTGGATGAGTTTGGAGATGAGGCTTTTTTCCAATTAAAAGCAGATTATAAGCTTGCTTTTGAAGCCTATAAAGCGTTGCGCAAACAGGTCTTGACCATTCAGAAAAATCAAGAAGAAAACAAGGCTCGTATTGAGATGCTCGAATATCAAATGGGTGAGATTGAAGCAGCCGATTTGAAAGCGGGTGAGGACGAGGATTTACATCAGGAGCGAGAGAGGCTGCTCAATCACAAACAGATTGCAGATACCTTGACCAATGCATATGCCATGCTAGATAATGAGGATTTTTCTAGCTTGGGAAATGTCCGTTCTGCCATGCATGATTTGGAATCCATTGAAGAATTTGATACGAGCTATAAGGAATTGGCCGGTAGTCTTTCTGAAACTTACTATGTTCTAGAAGATGTGACCAAACGCCTCGAGAGTATGATTGATGGGCTTGATTTTGACGGCAACCGCCTCATGCAGGTGGAAAGTCGTTTGGACTTGATCTACAGTATTACTCGTAAATACGGCGGTACTGTGGATGATGTCTTGGATTACTTGGAGCAGATGACCAAGGAATACCAACTTTTGACAGGATCATATGTGTCGTCTGACCACCTTGAAACGGAGCTGAAAGCTCGTGAAAAAGACTTGATTCGCTTGGCAGGAGAATTAGCCAGTGCCCGTCATTTTTTGGCAGAAAGTCTGGAACAAGAAATTAAGCAAGAGTTAAAAGATCTCTACATGGAGAAAGCCAATTTTCAGGTGCGTTTCAGTAAGGCTAAGTTCAGTCGTGAGGGTAACGAACAGGTGGAATTTTATATTTCAACCAATCCTGGAGAAGATTTCAAGCCCCTTGTCAAGGTGGCAAGTGGAGGGGAGCTCTCTCGTTTAATGTTGGCTATTAAATCTGCTTTTTCCCGTAAGGAGGGAAAGACTAGTATTGTCTTTGATGAAGTAGATACAGGAGTGTCTGGTCGTGTTGCTCAGGCTATTGCTCAAAAGATTTATAAGATTGGCTCGCAAGGTCAGGTTTTAGCGATTTCTCACCTGCCACAAGTCATTGCTATCGCAGATTACCAGTTTTTTATTGAGAAAATTAGTGATGACCATTCCACCCTTTCTCGTACTCGTCTCTTGACAACTGAGGAGCGAATTGAGGAAGTTGCTAAAATGCTAGCTGGGGAAAATGTGACAGAAGCTGCCCTGACTCAGGCTAAGGAACTATTAAAAAAAGAATGAGGAAGATGATATCAAATTATTTCGTCATAGGAGATGTTCATGGAAAAGCTGGAATGCTTGAATCAATTCTCCAGTATTGGAATGGAGAGGATCAGCTCATCTTTTTAGGTGATTTGATTGATCGTGGAGAAAATGGGCGAGCTGTTTTGGAACGCGTCAAGGGTTTGGTAGAGCAAAAAAAGCTATTTGCATATCGGGCAATCATGAATATATGTTTTTGGCTTGGCTAGATAATCCGAGCGACCGTTATGAACATTACAGGCGAAATGGCGGTGATACAACAATCAATTCAATTTTAGGGCGTCCCTTGGATGCTCCCGTAGATAGGGTTGAAGATGCCAAGCGGATTATGGAAGAAGCAGGCGATTTGGTTGCTTTTATTCGCCAAATGCCTTTTCATGTGGAGACAAAAGAATTGATTTTTGTCCATGCAGGGCTTGATTTGACCTTGGATAATTGGCAAGATACGACAGATTATCAAAAGGTCTGGCTACGTACACCGTTTCATGAAACGGAAAATCAGACAGGGAAAGGCATTGTCTTTGGGCATACACCGACTACCTATCTGACGGGTGAGCCTATGGAAAGCTCGAAGCTATGGCAAACACCTGACGGTAAAATTGGCATGGATGGTGGCGCTGTTTACGGCGGAGTGTTACATGGTATTCTCTTTAAAAATGGCGAAATTGCAGAGCATCATGTTGTTTCAAATGGCGGTTTTATGGCTAGTAATGATTAAAAATGTTCCAGCTCGGAGCATTTTTTAGCTCCTGCTTCCAATAGCCCAAATAAGAAAATTTTGATATAATGAAAAGAAGCGATACGAAAGAATAGGGAGAGATATGAGTACGATAAAAATTGTTACAGATTCAAGTACAACGATTGAACCATCACTCATTGAGGAGTTGGGGATTACGGTAGTTCCCTTATCGGTTATGGTTGACGGTATCGTCTATTCTGATAGCGACCTTGAAGAGGGACAGTTTCTGAAGTTGATGCGGGAAAGTAAAAATCTTCCAAAAACAAGTCAACCTCCGGTGGGATTATTCGCGGAAACCTTTGCTAACTTAGCTGCAGATGGTAGCCAAATTATTGCCATTCTTCTGTCACACGCTTTATCAGGAACCGTTGAAGCAGCACGACAAGGAGCTACCTTATCAGGAGTGGACGTGACGGTGATTGACTCTGCGTTTACTGATCAAGCAGCCAAATTCCAGGTTGTCACCGCAGCACGTCTTGCTCGAGCTGGAGCAAGCAAAGAAGACATTCTTGCGGCTGTGGCAGAAGTTCAGCAAAAGACAGAACTATATATTGGAATTTCAACCTTGGAAAATTTGGTCAAGGGTGGTCGAATTGGTCGAGTGACGGGTTTATTGAGTTCACTCCTCAATATTCGTGTGATTATGGAGATGCTAAATCACCAATTACATCCCATTACCAAAGGACGGGGAAGCAAAACTTTCAAAAAATGGTTGAGTGAGTTTGCAGTAACTTTGGAAAATAAAAAGGTAGCAGAAATTGGCATTTCCTATGCAGGGGCACCTGATTTTGCTCAGGAGATGAAAGAAGTCTTACAGCCGTTTGTAGCAGAAGAAATTTCTGTTCTGGAAACAGGATCCATTATTCAAACTCATACAGGAGAAGATGCCTGGGCAGTTTTAGTACGCTATGAATAGTCGAACATTTTTACATCATTTATTATTCTTTTTTCTCAGCTTGCTGGGATTTCACTTTTTCTTTCAACTGTTGATTCCTACAGCAGCACCCCGTCTTGAACAGAGTAAGAATGGGATAGGGGAGGCAAGAGAATTTTACTATGTAGCTTTAGGGGATTCCTTGACCCAGGGGGTGGGAGATAAGACTGCCCAAGGTGGTTTTGTGCCACTTCTTGCTCAAGGCCTCGGTAATCAATACGATTATCAAGTTACATATGATAATTATGGGGTTGCTGGCAATACCAGCCAGCAGATTTTAGATCGAATGGATGAGCCAGAAATTGCCGAGAGTCTTGTAAAGGCGGATATGTTAACCTTGACAGTCGGAGGCAATGATTTACGCCAGACTATTCTAGACAATATTACTGGACTTGATATTTCTGTCTTTGATGATCCTGCTCAAAAATATAGCAAACGACTTCGGAAGATTATTGATAAGGCACGGGTTAACAATCCCTATTTGCCAATCTATGTTATTGGAATTTACAATCCTTTCTATCTCAATTTTCCTGAATTGACGGAGATGCAGATAATTGTAGATAAGTGGAATCAGGTGACAGCTACGACAGTCGAAAGGATTGATGGTGTCTACTTTGTCCCGATTAATGATTTGCTCTACAAGGGCTTAGACGGGGAAAAGGGGTTCAATCAGTCGAATAGCATATCAAGTAGAGTAGTCAATAATTTACTGGCTGAAGAAGATAGCTTTCACCCCAATAATACAGGCTATGAAATCATGAACAAGGCAGTTATGGAGGCTATTCATGAAACAAAGGGATATTGGAAAAATCAATAAATGGAAATGGGCTTTTTTAGCTTTAGTTGCTGCCTTACTGGCGTTTAGCTTTGTCATAGTGGAGCGGATTTCCTCTGCTCGCGAGGCTACGACTTCATCTTCTGTTTCAAAGAATTCATCAAACGATGAAAAATTAGGAACCTTTACGACTAGTAAAGAGCAGTTAAATACGATGTTAGCGGATTATTTAAAAGACTATCAAACCGATACTTTTTCTTATCAGGTAACGGCGACTACTCAATTTCTCTTATTTGAGGGGACCTACAAGATTTGGGGGCTGGATATTCCCCTTTATATTTATTTTCAACCCAACAAATTAAACGATGGAAGTATTTTACTGACGGTATCAGAAATTTCGGCAGGCACCTTATCCTTACCAAAGGAGGAGATTTTATCCTATGTCAAGAAGCAGTCGCAACTACCAGAATTCGTGAAAATTGATGCTTCAAAGGCTGCTGTGACAATCCGGCTCACTGACATTGAGAATGCGCAAAAAATATACGTCAAGGCCAATACAATTGATTTGTATAACAACCAGCTAATTTTTGATATTTACAGAAAAAGCTAGTAAATCGTACTAAAAACTTGACCAAATGAATAAATTTCGGTACTATATTAGAGTGAGTAGTAACTCAGAAAATTAATTGGAGGATTTAGCAAAATGGCTAATAAACAAGATTTGATTGCAAAAGTTGCAGAAGCAACTTCATTGACTAAGAAGGATTCAGCAGCAGCAGTTGATGCAGTATTTGTAGCAGTTTCTGATTACCTTGCAGCAGGTGAAAAAGTTCAATTGATCGGTTTTGGTAACTTTGAAGTTCGTGAGCGTGCAGCACGCAAAGGTCGCAACCCACAAACTGGTAAAGAAATCACAATTGCAGCATCTAAAGTTCCAGCATTCAAAGCTGGTAAAGCTCTTAAAGACGCTGTTAAATAAGGAGTAAGACAGAAATCGTTGATTTCGTAGTTGTATCTCCATTAGGACGACTAGAACTTTCATAGGTGTTGCCGAGAAAGGTTTAGGCGTTTACAATGAAATGACAAAAAGTCTATCCTATCAATGTTTTATCTTGATAGGATAGATTTTTTTGGTTCAAGGAGAAAAAGGAATGAAGATAAAAATATTCGCTGAAATCAACGTGCAGCCAATGCTAGTCTATTGAATGGGAATGAATGTTTATTTGCAGCTACCTTTGTTTCTGATATGTTGGCTTGAGGCTAGAAACAAAGGAGTGAGGATAATCGAGACTTCAACATCACGATTGATCCCACTCCCAAGCTTATAGACAAGAAAAGGACTTCCTTTTTAAACATTCCGTAATGGCGGATGAAACTGATTTTTGACGAGTATTATTTACTTGTAGTATCCTCTTCCGTTGCTTTTTGTAACAATAGGCTGTAGTTATCTTCGTCTTCTTGATTGTCACGGACAACTTTTGAGACAGTAAAGGAAGAGGAAATTAAGCCGACAGCTCCCATAAGGTAGTAGCCTTTTACCATGAGTGGCTCTTTTAAGGTGTACAAACCGATTAAGATTAAGGCAACGAAGAAAGCAAATGAAGCCCAGGCCATAAGAGTAAAGGCAGGGGTATTACGATAGATTTTCTTTTTTACTTTATTCATAGGAATTCTCCTTTAATTTTTTTATCATTGTAGCATGATTCTTTATGGAAAACAAGGAGATGCTAGTATAAAAGTGTGACAGCTGATTTATACTCTAATGAATATCAAAAAGCTAACAAATTGGAATTCGAGCGACCACACACTACCAGAAAGAGATAAAGATATTCCAGTTTTTAATAGGTCACAACTGTGCCTACCTTTAGGTGTAAATCTCATTGATTGCCTAGCTATCCTCAAAGTGGTACTAGCAGCCTATGCCTAAGCTGTTAAACGATAGATTTCCTTTTGTTCATCAACGCATTGTCAGTCTTTAATTCTTGCTGGAACCGTGCGAGATGAAATAGGCAGGTCCTAAGGGAACAGTCGCTTTTTAGCGCTCTCTTGTATCTGGTGCCTTAGGGAACTCCTACAGCAAGGATTTTCTGAGTTCGTTTGATTGGTGTAGAGTATCTATTAGAGTCTTTTAGTTTATATTTTTATTACTTCGGTCACTCGCTTTGCCGTACTCCAGTACAGCCTACAGCTCGTTGCCTAGTACTAACAATAAACGAAACGGCTATAAAAGATACACTAAATGACTATAAATGAGGGGAAACCAAAAACACTAGCAAGATTGCTAGTGTTTTAAGGAGATGATGAAAATATGTAGGATTGATGATAGTATACTGTTTTTTTATGAGAGGGGAGTGGAAAAGAACTCAAAACACATGAGAAAGAGTTGGTTTTTTACCTTAATTCTTGCATTCTAGCTTCGGGCTGAAACGGTCTATTCCCAGACCATCTCACTCCCATCCCCGCACAGCTCCAACAATCAGAGTAGTGACTGTTGGAGGTTGGACATGGAGCTAACGAGTTCGCAGCAGTCGTAGAGGTCAGATGTGAAGTGAGAAACACGAAAAAATATGAGTATAGTCGTTTCGTTTATCTTTTATTACTTCGTTCACTCGCTTTGCCGTACTCCAGTACAGCCTACGGCTCGTTGCCTAGTACTAAAAGTAAACTAAAAGACGATAAAAAGCCCCAGTGGAACTTTTTAGCCAGTTCCCTTAAAACAAAAAGGAGCAGCAGTTCATTTCCCACCTTCAACGGCAAGTAACCACTGCGTCAACATCATTCGGTTCATAAAGTGAGAAAGCTGGGACTTTTTGCCCAACCTCGGGATAAAGATAAGGATATACTATAGTGAAAGAAGAAATGACGAGGAAATAGTGCCGAACTCAGTTATTCCAATCTTTCTAAGAAATATGGACTGTTCACCACGAGGGACAAGTTCGTTTGGTTAAAGTAACCAAACAAAAAGTTTCTACTCAGGAATTGGAAGAACTCATCATAATCCCCGAAAGATGATACTTGTCTAGTAGCTAGAGGGAGGGGGCCTTGGGTCATTTATTCTGTGAATGAGTGAAAGAGAAGCTTTTATAGAAAGTGAAGATAGGGTTCATTGATGATTTAGATGTTCAGCAAACGACTAGAGGGTGAGAGCCTTACGCGTCCGCTTCTTAACTTGTTGAGAAAAGTGGGTTTGCCTTTTATCAAGCAGTTAGACCCGAGGGAGTATCCATTACGTATGGAGAGCAAGTTATAACGAGAAATCGTAGAAAAAGGAAACAGTGTCCTAGAAGTGATGAGTGGGTTAGGTCACATCTCTATCCTTTTTTTCTTTTCGAATCTTTGCTAGGATAGACTGGGCAGTTTCCAAATTGGTGTGGGGGGCTTGACGTAGGAGTAGCGCAACTTGATCGACTTCTTCCTCAAGAGCTCCTGCCAGAATAGCAAGGGATTTAGCATGAAGTTTCATATGTCCTTGCTGGATACCTGTGGTTACAAGAGCACGGAGAGCTGCAAAGTTTTGGCAGAGACCGACAGAGGCAATAATCGCTGCAAGTGTCCTCGCTTTCGGATGTCCGAGGATATCAAAGGCTACTTGGACCTTTGGATTGAGCCCAATGGAGCCTCCAACCGTTGCAATTGGTAGTGGAATTGTCAGTTGTCCGACCAGGTCATTCGTAACCATGTCCCAAGTGGACAGACCGCGATAGCGTCCGTCTTGACTAGCATAGGCATGTGCCCCTGCTTCCATGGCTCGCCAATCATTCCCAGTAGCTAGTACAAGGGCATCAATTCCGTTAAAAATCCCTTTGTTGTGGGTAGCTGCTCGGTAAGGATCTACTTGAGCAAGCTGGCTGGCTCTAACGAGATTTTGTGCGGTTTCTAGCGCAAGGTGGGGGTCAACATGGAGTTGTTTGATTGGAATACGACAGTTAACGGTCACCAGAGATTCTGTTGCGTAGTTGGAGAGGATAGCCATAAGAGCCTTCCCCTGCGTCAAATCAGCTAGTTTCTCCTTAATGGCTTCTAGCATATTGTTGAGGATATTTGCTCCCATTGCTTCTTGAACATCGACATGGAGGTAGGCAATAAGGAAGTCTTCTTTTTGTTCGACAGTCAGCTGACGAGCACCTCCTCCTCTTTTGATAATTGATGGGTGGGCACGATTAGCCTGAGCAAGAATGCTGTCGTGTTGGAGGAGAATAGCTGCTTTAGCTCTTGCCATATCTGGAATATCATAGAGAGCTACTTGCCCAATCATAAGACGCTCTGAAATCTGACTAGTAAATCCGCCTGCTTTGGCAATCATTTTGGCACCGAAAGAGCAGGCAGCTACAACAGATGGTTCTTCTGTCACCATTGGAATGCTGTATTCAATACCGTCAACCACCAGTTGTGGGACTAACGAAAAAGGCAGGGCGAAAGTCCCAAGGTGGTTTTCAGCCATTTTTCCAGCAATGGCTTCTGAGATATTTTGATCGGCGAAGAGAATGTCTTTGCTCTGGGAGGAAAGCTGGCGGCTTTCAGCAGTAATGGCAATTCGTTCTTCTCTTGTTTTTTTATAAAATCCTGAAAAAAGAGACATGTCAACTCCTTGTAAAAAAACATCCTCTTGGCAGCGCCAAGAGGATGCCGTTTCCTCTAATTCTTACGGTAAATGCGTTTGTGTTGGTCAACTGATTGCAGAGCAAATGGACAATCATCTGCCGGCAAGTCAATAGCGTTACCTACTTCATCCAGCTTGATTTCTTCAAAGAAGACCGCTTCGTATTCCGCAATGCTAAGGCGTTTGCGCGCATTTAGCTGATCTAGGCGGTTAGTAGTTGCTAACTGATTGCGGTAGCCCTCAACGAGTGTTCCACTAAAGATTTCACAGACAGCTCCGCTACCATAGCTATAAAAGAGGATAGAGTCGCCCGTTTCTAGAACTTGGCTATTTTCCAAAAGCGATAGCAGGGATAAGAAAATCGAGCCTGTATAAATGTTTCCGACTACTTGGTTGTAAACAATTGCCTCATGGAAGCGTTCGGTTAGGCGGTTCAAGGTTTCGTCATCATTTTGGCAAATAGCTTGCAGCCCCTTTAGTCCCTGTTTTGAGAAAGGAATGTGCAAGCACATAGCAGCAAAGTCTGCTAGGCTTTTACCCGTTTGTTTGGCATAGTAGTCAAAGGTAGTGGTTAGGCAATCTGTGTATTGTTCTGTCGAAAATTTGCCATCTACTCGAGGGTATTTGTCATAATTTGGACGCCAAAAATCCATGATGTCACGGGTCTGGCAGACATTGTCATTGTTCAGAATCATGATGTTGGGATCTGCTGTGACGAGCATGGCAATAGCTCCTGCTCCCTGAGTTGGCTCTCCGCCTGAAGCAATGCCGTATTTAGCAATATCACTTGCAATGATGAGCACTTTTGAGTGAGGGAATTGGGCAATGTGACTTTTGGCTAGACTTAGACCAGCAGTTGCTCCATAGCAGGCCTCTTTAATTTCAATTGAGCGGGCAAAGGGTTGGATATCCAAGAGTTGATGAATAAAGACAGCCGCCGCCTTGCTCTGATCGATGCTTGATTCGGTTCCGACAATAATCATGTCAATGGCTGCCTTGTCCTCTTCTGATAAGATAGCGGCGGCAGCTTGTGCTCCCAAGGTCACAATATCTTGGGTAACTGGAGCTACAGCCATCTCACTTTGGAGTAAGCCAATTTTAAATTTATTAGGATCGATTTGTCGCGCCAGCGCCAAATCAGCTAGGTCTAAAACATAGCTGGGCGCTGCAAAACCGATTTTATCAATACCAATATTCATAGTTTATCCTTTTTGTACAGTTGAGATAATCAAGGAAATACCTTGCCCTCCTCCGACACAGAGAGAGCAAAGTCCCAGATGGTCACCACGTTTTTGCATTTCGTGGATGAGGCTGACAAGGATGCGACTGCCACTGGCTCCGATTGGATGACCAAGGGCGATAGCTCCTCCGTTGACATTTACCTTTTTAGCATCGATTTCTAATTCTTGAATGACAGGAATTGATTGTGCAGCAAAGGCTTCATTGAGTTCGAATAAGTCAATGTCAGCAATTGTCTTATTTGCTTTAGTGAGTGCTTTTTGACTGGCTAAAATGGGACCAAGTCCCATGTAATTAGGATTGAGTCCGCTTGTTGCGTAACTTTCAATGTAGGCCAGAGGTGTCACACCAAGTTCTTGAATTTTATCATCAGACATCAAGACCAGCATCGCACATCCGTCATTGATTCCAGAGGCGTTGGCAGCTGTCACTGTCCCATCTTTTTTAAAGGCAGGGCGCAGACTAGCCAATTTTTCAAGAGGAGTAAGACGAGGATATTCATCAACTTCAAAGATGCTTTCTCCTTTTCCTGTGTGCAGGCGGATTGGTACAATCTCGTCTGTAAACCGTCCTGTTTCAATGGCCAGGGCGGCCTTTTCTTGGCTATGCAGGGCAAAGCGGTCTTGTGCCTTGCGACTGATACCGTACTTTTCAGCGACATTTTCAGCGGTGATGCCCATGTGCTCTTGACTAAAAGCATCTGTTAGGCCATCAGTTAAGAGAGAATCTTCTAGTTGCAGGTGTCCGAGTTTACCACCAAAACGACTTTGCTTGGAAAGATAAGGAGCCTGACTCATGATTTCAATCCCGCCTGCAACCACGATATCATTATCTCCAAGCAAGATCGATTGGGCTGCGAGGAGGACTGATTTTAGTCCGGATCCACAGACCTTATTGACCGTGTAAGCAGAAACCATCTCTGGCAGACCAGTTCTCATAGCAATTTGGCGGGCAATATTTTGTCCTTGTCCGCTACTTAAGACGTTGCCAATAATGACTTCATCGATTTGTTTATGGGGGATATTCGCGTTTGTTAGGGCAGCCTGTAAGACCTGTGCTCCTAAATCTGCAATGTGAATATCCTTTAAACTGCCTCCAAAACTACCAATAGCAGATCGGTAGGCAGATACGATTGCGACTCTTTTCATGCGAACTCCTATAAGTCTATAGCTTTTCCATTTCCTATCCAGATTCGTTAAGCTGTCCTATTCTAGCGTTATTAAAGAGAAAAGAAATGAATGTATGATCGTGAATGTGTCGTATTCAGCCTTACTATTATACCATTTTTTAAGTTAAATAATAGCAATAAATCTCAGTCTTAGGGCTGATTTTCTAGCACGAAAAAATGTAAGCGCAAACAGATTTGGATAGGGCTAGCTTTTTTCCCGCTTTTTGTGTAGAATAGAAAAGTAAAGAGGGATACCTCAAAAATAAAAGGAGAAATAAACAAATGGTAAAATTAGTGTTTGCTCGCCACGGTGAGTCTGAGTGGAACAAGGCCAATCTTTTCACAGGTTGGGCAGATGTTGACTTGTCTGAAAAGGGGACACAACAAGCAATCGATGCTGGTAAATTGATTAAAGAAGCGGGAATTGCATTTGACCAAGCCTATACCTCAGTTTTAAAACGTGCGATTAAAACGACCAACCTTGCTCTTGAAGCTGCAGACCAGTTATGGGTTCCGGTTGAAAAATCTTGGCGTTTGAACGAGCGTCACTATGGTGGTTTGACTGGTAAAAACAAAGCAGAAGCAGCTGAACAATTTGGTGATGAGCAAGTTCATATTTGGCGTCGTTCTTACGATGTATTGCCTCCAGCGATGGCAAAAGATGACGAGTATTCAGCACACACTGATCGCCGCTATGCCTTGCTTGACGATTCAGTTGTTCCAGATGCGGAAAACTTGAAAGTAACACTTGAGCGTGCCCTTCCATTCTGGGAAGATAAGATTGCACCAGCGCTCAAATCAGGTCAAAATGTATTCGTAGGAGCACATGGAAATTCAATTCGCGCCCTTGTAAAACATATCAAAGGCTTATCAGACGATGAAATCATGGACGTGGAAATTCCAAACTTCCCACCACTTGTATTTGAATTTGACGAAAAATTAAACGTCGTAGCTGAATACTATCTTGGAAAATAAGCCCTAGAGTTGAAAATAAATAGAAATCGCTTAAAATCAATGTTTTTGGATTGTTGATTTAGGCGATTTTTCCTATTTTATAGTAATTACCTTTTAAAATAGTATCGTCTTTTTCTGTGCTAAAAATTTGGAAACAGTGATATTTTTAAAATGGGGAGTCTGCTTGTAGCTATGCTGGACAGTAAGAACTGTTATAGCTTTTAGTACTAGGCAAGGAGTCGCAGGTAGTTGAAATAGTTGATAACTATTTCAAGTGACAGATAAGAAAAGTGTAACTTTTCTCAATGGTACAGCAAGACGAGTGAACGAAGTAATAAAAGATAAACGAAATGACTATAAAACAGGTAGATTAGTCGGATGTTACATCTTCTATACATGAGAAAATAAATAATTATGGTATAATGCAAGTGATAGTATAGTGAGAAAAGGAGATTGAAATGGCAAGTAAGAAAATGTTACACGCTTGTCTGCGTGTTGAAAATTTAGAAGCTTCTCAGGAATTTTATGAAAGAGCTTTTGGCTTTAAGGAAATACGTCGCAAGGATTATCCTGAGCATAAGTTTACATTGGTGTATTTGGGGCTTCCTGGAGATGAATTTGAGCTGGAATTGACCTATAATTATGACCATGGTCCGTACGTAGTAGGTGATGGTTTTTCACATTTGGCGCTTTCTTCAGATGATTTAGAGGGAGACAATGCGAAGCATAAGGCACAAGGTTATCCAACAACTGATTTGTCTGGTCTACCAGGCAATCCTGGACACTATTATTTTGTCACGGATCCAGACGGTTATCGGGTAGAAGTTATTCGAGCGGATTAGAAAGTAAGAGGCAAGAAGCGGATGAAACAGAAGGGACTTGCTTTTTTCATTGAGGGATGATTGTTAGAGAAGTAGGAAGTGTGAGATAAAAATGAAAAAAGGAATCGTTCTTATTATCGTAAATCTAGTCTTGGTGGGGCTTGCTGTCCTTTTAGGAACTCAGGCATTTGCCTATTTTCAAAATCAGAAAGTTACTCATTTTATTGCGGAGAAGCAGGCGCAGTTATTTGACAAGAAGCATCAGCTTATTCAAAAAGGCAATATTGGTTCTATCCATGTTGAAGCAGGGATTCCTAAGGATGACAATGGACGAGAAAATACGGTTTTTAAAGAAAAAATAAAGACCTATATTGAAGAGAAAATCGGAACTGAAAAGCCTAATGGCAAGACCAAGGAGCTCTTTTTTGTATCGCTTAAAGATGCTACGACCCATTTTACGGGTGTAAAAGCTAAGCAAATTCAATCAGAACGCTATCAAGTGAAGCCTTTTTCGATAGTGCCTGCTGAAAAAGAAACAGGAGCTATCTTGCTCCTAACAATGGAGCAGCAACCCTTTACACTTGAAAGCCTTGTGACGGATAGTGGCGCTTTAAAAACGGCTTTTGGAAATCAGTTGAAAGCTGATTTGACAACTAAGCAAGTTGCAGAAGCAGAGGTGAAAGAAATAGTTGACCAATTTGAAGCTAGCAACTTGATGGATTATCCATTTGTGTATGAACCGGGACAGTTGAAACTTGAAGTAGCAGAAAAAGAGTTTCAACTCAAGCAGATTGCGCTTCCAATTTCTGCTATTTTTGGGATTGTAAGAAGTGAATATCTAGCGCATAGCGACCAAGAAGCCTATGCGGCCTATCAGGCTGAAGAAGAGGCCAAAAAGCATCAAAAACGAATAGCACTGACATTTGATGATGGACCAAATGCTACTACTACACCGCAGGTCCTTGATATTCTAAAGAGATACAATGTGAAAGCAACGTTTTTTATTCTGGGGCAAAATGTTCCAGGGAATGAGGAACTTCTAAAACGGATTGTTGCAGAGGGGCATGAAGTAGCTAATCATACATGGGATCATGCCAACCTTGTCACATTATCAGATGATCAAGTCAGACAAGAAATAAAGAAGACTCAAGAAGTGATTAAAAATGTTACTGGACAAGCTCCGACTATGATGCGTCCACCTTATGGTTCGGTTAACCAGTCTGTTATATCTATTATGCAGATGCCAGTCATCTATTGGTCTGTCGATTCAAAAGACTGGCAGAGTCGGAATCCCGTAGCTATCTTGAATGAGATCAAGACCTGTATCTATCCAGGAAGTATAATCTTAATGCACGATATTCATCAATCAACAGTTAATTCCTTGACCTCTGTCTTAGATGAACTCTCAAGTCAAGGCTATCAATCGGTGACTGTAAGCGAATTGCTCGGAAATAATTTGAATCCGCAGTTGATTTATTATGATCAGCAGTCAGCCCGTCCTGCTCAATAAAATGGATCTGGGGACAAGGTCGTGATTTTGAAGTCCTGATTGTTCTTGCTCTTTTATAGCCGTTTCGTTTATTTTTAGTACGAGGCAAGGAGTCGCAGGTAGTTGAAATAGTTGATAACTATTTCAAGCGACAGATAAGAAAAGTGTAACTTTTCTCAATGGTACAGCAAGACGAGTGAACGAAGTAATAAAAATATAAATGAAATGACTATATTTCTAGAATTGGAGTAAACGAATCCACTGTTCTGGCATTGCTTTCTAATTTTTAGTCCCTGGACTATGGATAGTTAGCTCGAACTGTTCAGACGATATAGTTTAACGAGGTTGGGAAAACAATACCCAACCTCGTTTTTCATTATATTCTATGTAGCCTATCCTTTCTAACTATCAATATCTGAAGAGGTTGGGCAAAGGTCCCAGCGAACTGAATGATGTTGACGCAGTGGTTATTTGCTTCAATGGCTATCCTGCCGTTGAAGGTGGGAAATGAACTGCGGATCCTTTTTGTTTTAAGGGAACAGGCTAAAAAGCTCCACTGGAGCTTTTTACTCATATTTGTTCCTGTTTCCCACTCCACATCTGACCTCTAGGATTGCTGCGAACTCGTTGGCTTCATGTCCTCACTACTCTGACTGTTGGAGCTGTGCGGGGGTGGGAGTGAGACGGTCTGGGAATAGACCGTTTTAGCCCGAAGCTAGAATGCAGGAAATAAGGTAAAAATCGAACTCTTTCTTATGTGTTTTGAGTTCTTTCCCACTCTCAGGAAAAAGATAGTGAAGCTGGGTCTAAAGTTCAACAAGTAGGCTATACCCAATGCAGTTCAAACAGTAAATGTTGAATTGATTAGTATTACTCCACATATAGCATCTGATTTTTGAGAACTAATTGGCGGACGGAAGCGTATTTTTTAAGTGCTTTTAGCTCTTCTGGATGGCTAATGAGGGTAATGACGAAGCCGTTTTGTCCCATGCGACCGGTCCGTCCTGCTCGGTGGGTATAGGTTTCTTGATTGCGTGGAACCTCGTAGTTGACAACGCATTCAAGAGCATCAATATCAATGCCACGCGCAACCAAGTCTGTTGCGAGAAGCAAGGTGAGGGTATGGTTTTTAAATTGTTCCAAGATGACCTTGCGGAATTTGACATTGACATCGCTCGCAAGGGAAACGGCCTCGATGCCACGGTATTGTAATTTCTCCTCTGCACTGCCAAGATCAGAGAGTGAATTGAAAAAGATAAGACCACGGAAGTCTTCAACGTGGGACAGCTTGCGAAGTAAGTCAACTTTTTCTCTCTTATCAACTTGCAAGTAGAAGTGCTGGATATTGGTCAATTCCATGTTGTCAACAGCAATGGTACGGGTGTCTGGAGCTAGTTTATCTGGGTCAACTTGGTTGGTTGCACTCATGTAAATGAACTGGTGATTGCGTGGTGCGTAGCGACAAATCTTATCGACAAAAGGATACTGAGAATCGCTGAGTAATTGGTCAAACTCATCTAGGATAATGGTATTGACATGTGTCATCTTGATTTTTTTGAGTTTGATAAGCTCAAAAATCCGACCAGGAGTGCCAATCAGAATCTCAGGTCCTTTTTTCAAGCGTTCAATTTGACGTTTTTGGCTGGATCCAGATAGAAATAACTGTACTTGAAGTCCAATCAATTCAGCCCAGGTTTTACAAACATCAAATAGTTGTCCAGCAAGTTCTGTATTTGGAGCTAAAATGAGCAACTGTTGGGCTTTTTGGGGCTGGATATTCAAGAGACTAGGTAGCAGGTAGGCGAGAGTTTTTCCAGTCCCTGTCGGGCTGATACCAAGGATGGTTTCCCCCGCCCGAATCGGCTCAAAAATCTGTTCTTGAATAGGGGTAAAACTGGTAAAACCTGCGCTGTCTAATTGGTCTTGCCAACTAGCGGGAAGTGTCATCTTCATTTAAATCTCCTTCAAAATGGATATGGGCAGTCTGCCGCATGCGGTAGAGAGTAGTGTGGACGGCCTGTGCTGCAAGAAGCCAGCTTTCATAAAGGTCAGGTTGTGGCTGGGCAATCATGTTTGCAAATTGGACTACTTCCTCCAACATGGTATGTGCTGCCTTTGAAATAGCCAAGGGCTGGGGTTCTCCTTGTAGTGGGTAGAAAATAGCAGAACTGATATGCTCAATCGAATCCAATACAAGTGTTCCCTGATTAGTGTAGATTTCTGCAGGGAGTGAGCTATGACTATTTTTCCCTGTTTGAATTGTCACTTGGAAATCTTTATAAATCAGCTGACCAGAACCGTTTACATCAATCCTATTTGGCAGATGATGAGCCAGATAGTGGGCATCAACTGGAGATCCAAAGAGACGAATGCTGGCATAGACAGGATAAATCCCCAAATCCATGAGAGCACCGCCTGCAAACCGACTCGAAAAGACATTTGGAGTTTTTCCTGCTAGGAGGTCGGGCATCTTGGAGGAATACTTCATATAGCTAAAATGTGCACCCCATACATCCTTGTCAGCTAAAAAATCAGCAATGACAGTAAAGGCATTTTCGTGATAATTGCGGGCTGCTTCAAAGATGAAGACTTTCTTTTCTTTTGCAGTTTCTACCAAGTCAGTCCACTCATTGGGACGTGTGACAGCTGGCTTTTCAACAATGACATGCTTTCTCGCCTTGAGTGCAGACTTGGCTTGCTCATAGTGGAGGGAATTGGGACTTGCGATGTAGAGAATGTCGATAGTACTTGCTAACAATTCCTCTATAGTTATATAGAGATTGACCTCTGATTCATAGTCCTGTGCAAATGATTTTGCAGTTTCCATAGTTCGTGAATAGACTGCTGTGAGTTGGTATTTTTTTGTTGCGTGAGCTGCTGCGACAAAATGATGTGCAATAGCCCCTGTTCCAATAATGCCCAGTTTTAACATGATGTAATCCTTTTGCTTGTGTAATAAGACTATTATACCATGAATGGAGTGAGAATGGTGGGAGTGGGAAGCTTTCGTTGGTTTGAGGGAGACCAGCTTCGTTATCCTTATCTTCAATCTTTCATAATTCTTAATTGTGAACGCTCACTCGCTATTGATTTTATAGAGTAGGCAGTAAGAGGTATGTCCATGGAGAAAGCAGCTACAGTATTCCTCCTTTTTTACAGAAAATATGGACGATTGAAATTCAGAAATGTACATTTCACTAAAAAAACGTTCCTGTCTTTGTCCTGCACGGAGGGGCTTTTTATGGTACAATAGGATGAATACAAATGAGGAGTGACCGATGGCACAAAAACCGATTATTATTGGCGTAACTGGTGGTTCAGGAGGTGGAAAAACCAGTGTTTCACGCGCTATTTTGAACAATTTCCCTAACGCTCGAATTTCGATGATTGAGCACGATTCCTACTATAAAAATCAATCACATTTGACCTTTGAAGAACGGATTTTGACCAACTATGATCATCCATTGGCTTTTGATACAGATTTGATGATTTATCATCTTAGTGAATTGTTGGCAGGTCGAGGGGTTGATATTCCAATTTACGATTATACCCAGCATACTCGTTCTGAGAAGACTTATCACCAAGAACCACAGGATGTCTTCATTGTAGAGGGAATTCTTGTCTTAGAAGATAAGCGACTGCGTGATTTAATGGATATTAAGATTTTTGTGGATACTGATGATGATGTGCGGATTATCCGTCGGATTAAGCGGGATATGGAAGAGCGGGGGCGTAGCCTAGATAGCGTTATTGAACAATATCTTGGTGTGGTAAAGCCCATGTATCATCAATTTATTGAGCCTACCAAACGCTATGCTGATATCGTCATCCCAGAGGGAGTGTCTAATGTCGTAGCAATCGACTTACTCAACACCAAGGTTGAGAGCATCTTGTGCAGTCGTGGCTAAGAGAATTGTATAGCCATTTAGTGTATCTTGTATGACTTCGTTAACTCTCTTTACCGTACTCCAGTACAGCCTGCAGCTCGTTTCCTAGTACGAAAAGCAAACTAAAAGACTATCAGTAAGAAAGAAGCGGTATAGCCGCTTCTTTCTTATTATGTTATGTGGGGAGTAAACAAGATATGAGGGTGTTAAGAAAGCGATTGTGCCCTGTGCCTAAGAAACTCTCCTCTGGATAGTTTCTTCCGTATCTGTAAAGCAAGCGCATCTTGCAACAGCTACGGTATAGCCGTTTCGTTTATTTTTAGTACTAGGCAAGGAGTCGCAGGTAGTTGAAATAGTTGATAACTATTTCAAGTGACAGATAAGAAAAGTGTAACTTTTCTCAATGGTACAGCAAGACGAGTAAACGAAGTAATAAAAAATATACACTAAATGACTATAAAAATAGGAAGTACGACGAGTGAAAAGCTCCAGTGGAGGTTTTCAGCCTACTTTCGAGGGAGCGTTTGCCTCCGCAAACGTCAATTTCTAGCTCCTTTATCTTCATTCTTTCACAATTCTTCGTTATAAAAATCAAAGTTTTTCAGATGTTGATTTTGGCAGAGTATAGAAAACGATCAAAAGTGGGCAATAGGAGTCAGTTAGCAACGCATAATTGTCAGATAATTAAAATAATACAGAAAATTGTTGCAATAAAGTTTAAAACATGATACGATACTATCATTCATCTACAAGGAGAAGATCAAATGAAACTTGTTTTATCTATGAACCTATTGTTGCGACGAGCGGGCTAGTGCATAAAAGCATTAGTCCTGTTTGGCTGGCCAAGCGGGTAAACATCTCGCTGGGTCAAGTGAGATGTTTTTATTTATGGAGAAAGAGGAGTAGATTATGCGTAAAGTTGAATTTCTTGATACCAGTCTTCGTGACGGGGAGCAGACCCCAGGAGTGAATTTTTCCATTAAGGAGAAGATTGCCATTGCCAAGCAACTAGAAAAATGGGGTATTTCAGCCATTGAAGCAGGTTTTCCTGCAGCTAGTCCAGATTCCTTTACGGCGGTAAATGAGATTGCAAAAGCGATGAAAACAACTGCTGTGACAGGTCTGGCTCGTCTGGTTAAGTCAGATATTGATGCCTGTTATGAGGCGTTGAAAGACGCTCAGTATCCTCAGATTCATGTCTTTATCGCAACCAGCCCTATTCACCGGGAGTTTAAGTTAAAAAAGACCAAGGAAGACATTCTTGCTAGTATTAAAGAATATGTCAGCTATGCTCGTTCAAGGTTTGATGTGGTAGAGTTTTCACCTGAAGATGGCACAAGGACGGAGTTAGACTTTCTTTTGGAAGTGGTGCAAACGGCGGTAGATGCAGGTGCAAGCTATATCAATATTCCTGATACAGTCGGCTTTACTACACCTGACGAATACGGTTATATATTCAAGTATCTGATTGAAAATGTAGTATCTGAAAGAGAGATTATCTTTAGTCCTCATTGCCACGATGATCTTGGTCTAGCTGTAGCAAATAGCCTTTCGGCTATAAAAAATGGAGCAGGGCGCGTGGAGGGAACGATGAACGGAATCGGTGAGCGAGCAGGAAATGCGGCTCTAGAAGAAGTAGCTGTTGCACTCAATATCCGTGCGGACTACTATCAGGTGGAGACAGATATTGTCTTGAATGAAACAATGCATACATCTGAAATGGTTTCGCGCTTTTCTGGAATTGCTATTCCTAAAAACAAGGCTGTCATAGGGGGAAATGCTTTCTCGCACGAGTCAGGTATTCACCAAGATGGAGTTCTTAAAAATCCCCTCACCTATGAAATCATTACGCCAGAATTGGTCGGTGTTACACACAATAGTTTACCACTTGGAAAACTCTCTGGCCGCCATGCATTTATAGAGAAATTAAAAGAATTAGATTTGGAATTTGATGAGGTAGAAATCAATAAATTGTTCCGTAAATTCAAAACCTTGGCGGATAAGAAGCAAGAAATTACAGATGCAGATATTCGGGCCTTAATTGCAGGTGTGACCGTGGAAAATCCAGAAGGTTTCCACTTTGATGATTTGACCCTTGCAGTGGACGGAGAGCACATGGTGGCTATGGTTTACTTGGTCAATGCTCAAGGTGAGCAGGTGGGGTGTCAAGCGACTGGTAAGGGGAGCGTTGAGGCGATTTTCAATGCCATTGATGACTTTTTCCACCAAGATGTCAAACTTCTGTCTTACAATATTGAGGCAGTGACAGACGGAATTGATTCGCAGGCGCGAGTATTGGTAACTGTGGAAAATCAGGCAACTGAGACTATTTTTAACGCATCAGGTCTGGACTTTGATGTCTTGAAAGCCAGCGCTATTGCCTATATTCATGCCAATATCTTTGTCCAAAAGGAAAATGAAGGAATAATAGGGCATATCGTATCTTACCGTGATATACTAGACTAACCGAGGGGATTCTGTATGAAAAAAACAATCGTTGTCCTTGCAGGGGATGGAATTGGACCTGAAATTATGGCAGCTGGTTTGCAGGTGCTAGAAGCAGTCAAACCAAACCTCTCCTTTGAATACAAACTGGAGGAAAAAGCTTTTGGTGGTGCAGGAATTGATACCAAAAGGCATCCGCTCCCCCAAGATACCTTGGAGGCTTGTAGAAAAGCTGATGCGGTGCTACTTGCTGCGATTGGAGGACCTCAGTACGATAGTGCCCCTCTTCGACCAGAGCAAGGTCTGTTGATGCTACGTAGGGAATTGGGACTTTATGCGAACATTCGCCCAGTCAAAATTTTCCCTGCCTTGAGGCATTTGTCACCGTTAAAGGAAGAACGACTTGCGGATGTGGATTTTGTAGTGGTGCGCGAGTTGACAGGGGGCATTTATTTCGGTAAACATGAGCTAAAATCTGATATTGCACGCGATGTCAATGAATACCAGGCTTTTGAGATTGAACGGATTTTGCGCCAAGCTTTTGAACTAGCACGGGTGCGTAAGAAAAAGGTGACCAGTATTGACAAGCAAAATGTTCTTGCAACTTCAAAATTGTGGCGCAATGTAGCAGATAGGGTTGCCAAAGACTATCCTGATGTGATGTTGGAGCACCAATTGGTCGATAGCGTGGCTATGGTTATGATTACCAATCCTGCTCAATTTGATGTCTTGGTGACGGAGAATCTTTTTGGCGATATTTTGTCAGATGAGGCCAGTGTCCTATCGGGTACGCTGGGGGTCATGCCGTCAGCTAGTCATGGAACAGGGGTTAGTCTTTACGAGCCAATTCACGGATCAGCTCCTGATATTGCAGGGCAGGGGATTGCCAATCCTACGAGCATGATTTTATCCCTTGCCATGATGTTGCGGGAAACGTTTGGAGAAATTGCGGTCGCTCAACAAATAGAAGATGCTGTTGAAGCAAGTTTTGCTCAATGGATCTTGACTAGAGATTTAGGAGGAAAAGCCTCTACCCAAGAAGCGGTAGAAGCGATTATCAAACAGTTATGACAATGAAACAAATGGTTAGTATGCTTCTTGTAATCTGGAATATCACCGTCTTTATGACTTATGGGTTAGACAAAGGAAAAGCTCGAAAGCAAATCTATCGCATTCCAGAAAAAACGTTGCTTGCAATGAGTATTCTAGGTGGTGGTATTGGTGCCTGGGCTGGCGGAACCCGTTTCCACCATAAGACGAAAAAATGGTATTTTCGAGTGGCTTGGTTACTCGGACTGATGATAGATGGAGCAATCATCTATTGGATTTGGAGGTAGGATGACTGGAAAATCAATTTTGGACAAGCTCTGGGAGCGCCATGTCATTACAGGCAGGTTGGGGCAACCACAGCTCTTGTATGTAGATCAACATTATATTCATGAAGTGACGAGTCCTCAGGCTTTTCAAGGTTTGCGTGATGCAGGTAGATGCCTGCGCAGACCAGATTTGACTTATGGAACGTTTGATCACAATGTGCCAACAGTCAACATCTATGATATTCGAGATGTGATTTCAAAAGCGCAGATGGATAAACTAGCAGAAAATGTGGTTGAGTTTGGCATTGATTGTGCTGATCATGGTTCAGAGCTACAAGGCATCGTCCATATGATTGGACCTGAAACAGGTCTTACACAACCAGGAAAGGTTATTGTCTGCGGAGATAGTCATACGGCAACACACGGGGCTTTTGGTGCCTTGGCCTTTGGTATCGGAACCAGCGAAGTCGAACATGTCTTTGCTACCCAGACTATTTGGCAGGTTAAGCCCAAGAAACTTTTAATCGAATTTGTCGGATTGGCACCGAAAGGAGTTTATGCCAAGGATTATATTTTAGCTTTGATTGCAAGGCATGGGGTCGGATTGGGTGTTGGGTATGCGGTCGAATATCGTGGAGATGCAGTGGAGCGCCTCAGCATGGAAGAACGGATGACCATCTGCAATATGTCCATTGAATTTGGTTCAAAAATTGGTATGATGAATCCTGATCAAAAGACCTATGATTACGTGAAACAGACAGCTCATGCTCCTAGTGACATGGAAGCTGCGATTGCTGATTGGCAGACCTTGGTTTCAGATGAGGATGCGGTTTATGATAAAGTCATCCGGATAGATGTATCAACCTTAGCACCCATGGTGACGTGGGGAACAAATCCGTCCATGGGGGTTGCCTTTCATGAAGCTTTTCCTGCTATCAAGGATATCAATGATGAGCGGGCTTATCAGTATATGGGGATTCGTCCAGGGCAGAAGATTGAAGAGATTGAGCTGGGCTATATCTTTATCGGTTCCTGTACCAATGCTCGTTTGAGTGATTTAGTGCTTGCGGCCAAATTTGTCAAAGGCAAGAAGATTGCCCCTAATTTGACGGCCATTGTCGTGCCGGGAAGTCGACCTGTTAAGCGAGCAGCTGAGAAAATGGGCTTAGATAAGATTTTCTTGGAGGCAGGTTTTGAATGGCGGGATCCGGGATGTTCCATGTGCTTAGGCATGAATCCAGATAAGGTGCCAGACGGTGTCCATTGTGCCTCAACCAGCAATCGAAACTTTGAGGACAGACAAGGCTTTGGAGCCAAGACACATCTGTGCAGTCCAGCTATGGCAGCAGCTGCAGCAATCGCTGGTCGCTTCGTTGATGTGCGAAACGTTACGGAGGTAGACTGAATATGGAAAAATTCAACATTTATAGGGGAACGACTGTCCCGCTCATGAATGATAATATTGATACAGACCAGCTTCTCCCCAAGCAATTTCTCAAGTTGATTGACAAGAAAGGATTTGGCAAGTACCTCATGTATGCTTGGCGTTACTTGGACCATGCTTATACGGAGAATCCTGAATTTGTTTTTAATAAGGATGAGTATCGACGAGCGACCATTTTAGTGACGGGCGATAATTTTGGAGCAGGTTCGTCTCGGGAGCATGCAGCTTGGGCCTTAGTAGACTATGGTTTTAAAGTTGTGATTGCAGGTTCTTTTGGAGATATTCACTATAACAACGAATTAAACAACGGCATCTTACCCATTGTCCAGCCTAGAGAAGTCCGTGAGAAATTGGCAGGGCTTGCGCCCGATGAACACGTCACTGTTGATCTCGAACGACAGACGATTGCTTCACCTGTAGGTGATTTTCACTTTGACATCGATAGCGAGTGGAAGTACAAGCTTTTAAATGGGTTAGATGATATTGGTATGACACTTCAATATGAGGAGTTGATTGCAGCCTATGAGCGCAAGCGACCCTCCTATTGGAGAAATGATGAGTAGTGGTAAAGATAATGGGGAAAGAGAATTTCACAAGAAAAGAACGGCTCTATCCCTCTTTTTGTCTCCTTTTATGCTATAATGTAAACTATGTTAGAACAAGAAAAAAAATCACATTATGACTTACTCTTAGCCCAGCTTACAGGGCTTCTTGCAGGCGAACGCAATGCTCTTTCTAATTTGTCCAACAGCTCAGCCCTCCTTTACCAAGCTCTACCTAATTCAGTTTTTGCAGGTTTTTATCTATTTGACGGAAGAGAGTTAATCTTAGGCCCTTTCCAAGGGGGCGTCTCTTGCGTGCATATTGCACTTGGAAAAGGTGTTTGTGGACAAGCGGCTGAAGAAAGCAGAACAATCATCGTAGACGATGTGCGGACACATGCTAATTATATTTCCTGCGATGCGAAAGCCTTGTCCGAGATTGTCGTGCCCATGATTAAAAATGGTCAATTACTCGGTGTACTGGACTTGGATTCTCGCTTGGAGGCAGATTATGATAGCCTTGACAAGGAATATCTAGAACGCTTCGTAGCTCTCTTAGTAGAGGGGACGGATTGGAATTTTGCCATGTTTGGAGAGAAAAATTAATGTATCAAGCTCTTTATCGGAAATACCGTAGTCAAACCTTTGGAGAAATGGTCGGGCAAGAAGTAGTAGCAGTCACTCTCAAGCAGGCTATTGAACAAAAAAAAATCAGCCACGCCTATCTTTTTTCTGGTCCTAGAGGAACAGGGAAAACATCAGCTGCCAAAATTTTTGCCAAAGCCATGAATTGTCCCAATCAAGTGGGCGGGGAACCTTGTAATGATTGCTATGTCTGCAAGGCTATTACCGAAGGAAGTTTGGAAGATGTGATTGAGATTGATGCGGCCTCAAATAATGGGGTCGATGAAATCCGTGATATTCGTGATAAATCAACATATGCACCGAGTTTTGCTCACTATAAGGTTTATATTATTGATGAGGTTCATATGCTTTCAACGGGAGCTTTTAACGCCCTCTTGAAAACCTTGGAAGAGCCGACAGAAAATGTAGTCTTTATTCTCGCAACGACCGAGTTGCACAAGATTCCGGCAACGATTTTATCACGAGTTCAGCGTTTTGAGTTTAAATCGATTAAGGCGACAGATATTACACATCATTTGGCCTATATTCTGGACCAAGAAAAGATCGGCTTTGATGAGCAGGCTCTTGCGATGATTGCTCGCCGGGCTGAGGGCGGCATGCGGGATGCCTTGTCTATTTTAGATCAGGCTCTTAGCCTTAGTGCAGACCATGATTTAACTCTTGAAGTAGCAGAGGAAATTACAGGTTCAATCGGTCTTAAAGCTCTGGATTCCTATATGGAAAGTATTCGTGAGCAAGATGCTTCTACAGCTTTGACACATTTGCAGACCGTTTTTGATAATGGCAAGAGCATGATTCGGTTTACAACGGACATCCTTTACTATTTACGGGATTTGCTGATTGTACAAGCAGGTGGGGAAAATCCTCGTACAAGCTCCATTTTTTCAGATAATCTCCAAATGGGGCAGGAGCGGATTTTTGCCATGATTGAAACGGTCACGCGCTCCTTGGTGGATATTAAAACGAGTCCCCAGCCCAAGATTTATGCTGAAATGATGACGATTCGCCTGGCAGATGTTTCAGATCAAAAGATTGGTCAAGAGTCAGCAGCTATTCCAGATAATGTCCGTGAGCAGCTTCAAACTCTTCAAACCCAGGTCCAATCTCTGCAACAACAGTTGGCCAGCCTTGGCAAACAACCGCTTGAAGTCAAGCCAGTTTCGCGCAAACCGCAGGTCAGTAAAAAATACCGTCCAGATACGAATAAGG
This sequence comes from Streptococcus sp. LYSM12, assembly GCF_004569635.1. Taxonomy (GTDB): domain Bacteria; phylum Bacillota; class Bacilli; order Lactobacillales; family Streptococcaceae; genus Streptococcus. Next base: position 50,510 of record NZ_SPOZ01000005.1, on the reverse strand, counting down.
TCCACGCTATCTTGCAGGAAGCGATGGAAAATCCAAGTCTGGCGCGGGAGAATTTGACCCGGCTGCAAAATGCTTGGGGAGAAATTATTGAAAGTCTCTCAGGAGCGGATAAGGCCTTGTTGGTTGGTTCTCAACCTGTTGCAGCCAATGAACACCATGCAATCCTAGCCTTTGAATCAACGTTCAATGCCGAACAAACCATGAAGCGGGAGAATTTAGATACCATGTTTGGCAATATCCTCAGCAAGGCAGCAGGATTTTCTCCCCATATTTTAGCCATTGCTCACGAGGATTGGTTGACCATGCGTGCGGACTTTTCAGTCAAGGTAAAAGGACAAAAAGAAGCTGCGCCAGAAGTTGTAGAAGAACCCCTTGTCCCAGAAGCTTTCCAATTCTTGGCAGATGATATCACGGTTGTGGAGGATTGAATCAATATCTGTGGAGAATCCAAATGATACTTTCTTCAGCACTTCCCAACCAGTATCCGATGACTATCAGAATGGAAATACACAAAAAATCAGCTTAAAGGCTGATTTGGTAGACTTTGCTACAATGTGATGCAAGTTGATTGGCAACTATTATTTGGGAGTGATATACTAGACCTATGAGAGTAACACAATTTATCTTTCTTACCATTACGACAGTCTTTGCGACTTACTGGATGAATGAGTCAATTTTGGCGGGGGACTATGTTTGGACCCTCATTTATGGATTTTTTGTCGTACGCAATCTCCGCTTGAGTTATCGGGTGAGTAAGGTCATTCGGGTCTTGGAGAATCTGACCAAGAAGCAAGGCTAATGTCCCCGCTTGAGAGCATTTTAAGGGAGCCATCTTCTAACTGGACTTGAAGAGTTCCGGTGTCAGTAATGGCTGTAGCTAGTCCGCAGTAGTGTTGATTTTGTTGTGAAAAGGTCACTTGTTTTCCTAGGACAAGTGATTTTTTTTTGTATAAAGTCAGTAATTCTTCCTCGCTAGTGGTGAAAAAGATGTGCCAGATTTTTGTGATCAACTGATTCCGTGTGATAGAAGGGGTATCTGTGAAGAGACTGCTTGCGGTTTTTGATAGCTCTGCTGGTAAATCAAGCAGGTGAAAATTCAGGCCCACCCCGATGATTATGTCGGTTACGACTTGGGCTTCAACGGAAGAAATAGACTCGGTTAAAATCCCAGCGATTTTCTTGCCATTTTGGTAAATATCGTTGACCCATTTGATATTGACTTGAATGTCGGTTAACTGCTCAATAGCCTTGACAATGGCTGCTGCAACGAGGAGAGTATAGGGTTTCAAATCTTTGAAGCTAGCCTCAGGACGTAGGCGTAAGGTCATGTAAATCCCACCGGTTTTAGCTGTGAAAAAGGATCTACCAAACCGCCCCTGGGCTTGGGCTTGAGTGGGTGCTAGATAGAGGGCAGGACTCTTATCCTGACGCTCAATTCCGCGTTTTGCATCTAGCTGTGTTGAAGTACTATCTGTCATAAAATGAACAGGAATGCCAAGATTTTGCGCTATTTCTTCAGGGAGCAATAGGTCACCCTGTTCCAAGCGATAGCTCCGATTGGAGCTTACCTTAATGATAAGTCCCTGCTTTTCTAAAGACTTGATGCCTTTCCAGACAGAGGTTCTTGAAATTCCTAATGTCTGGGCTAGCTCTTCTTCGCTGATAGAGTCTTTGGTATTCCATAAGAGTTTGTAAATTTTTTCATAGGTTTTCATGCTTCCATTATAACAAAAAAAGCACTTAAACGTGGTATAATAGGAAAAGATGAACAAGCAAGAAAAGGAGTACGATATGAATACAGTGGATTACCTTGTCACATTAACCAATACCCCCTCTCCAACAGGTTATACAAGAGCCATTATGGACTATATCCAGGCGGAGATTGCAGGTTTTGGCTATCAGGCAGTAAGAACTGCCAAAGGTGGTGTCATGGTGAGTGTAAGAGGAGCAGATGAGAGCAAGCATCGGGTTGTGACAGCGCATTTGGATACATTGGGCGCCATGGTACGGGCGATTAAAGCAGACGGTCGCCTAAAGATGGATTTAATCGGTGGCTTTGGCTACCCCTCTATTGAAGGGGAGAACTGTCTAATTCATGTAGCCAAGACTGGTAAGACTCATACAGGAACGATTCTCATGCACCAGACCTCTGTCCATGTCTATGCTGATGCCAAAACAGCAGAGCGCAACCAGACTAATATGGAAATTCGCCTAGATGAAAAGGTGAACTCTGCCGAAGAAACACGTGCCTTAGGGATTGATGTAGGAGATTTTATCTCTTTTGACCCGCGGACAGTCCTAACCGAAAATGGCTTTATCAAGAGCCGACATTTGGATGACAAGGTATCAGCTGCTATCTTGATCAATTTGCTCAAGGTTTACAAGGAAGAGGGGGTTACCCTCCCTTATACAACACATTTTTATTTTTCAAATAATGAAGAAATCGGCTACGGTGCCAATTCTAGCTTGCCTGATCAGGTAGTGGAATATTTAGCTGTTGATATGGGGGCTATGGGAGATGATCAGCAGACTGATGAATATACCGTTTCTATCTGTGTCAAGGACGCCTCAGGACCCTATCATTATGAATTGCGCCAGCATCTGGTTGCTCTTGCTGAACAGCATACCATTCCCTATAAACTTGACATTTATCCTTACTATGGTTCGGATGCTTCGGCTGCTATGCATGCAGGAGCAGATGTCAGACACGCTCTTCTCGGTGCAGGGATTGAGTCTAGCCATTCTTACGAACGTACTCATATTGATTCGATTGAGGCAACGGAGAAAATGGTCGATGTCTATTTGAAATCAGATATGGTGGAGTGATAGAGGGTTTGTATCTTCAAGCGTATCCTAATTTGGAAAAAACAGCCAGAAAGGAGTATCGATTGGCTAGTTGCTACCATAGTGTGAGGATGAGTGTCTGATGTATCCCCATACCTGAGAGCATTTGTCAAAAAGATTGATACAGTTTTGCTCTCTTGAAGCTATTATTTTTAAGTAAAATGGTTTTAGATAGTCATGCGCTTTGTTTTAATCGGTTGTAGCTCTAGAGTATATAGTCTTTTCGTTTGCTTTTCGTACTAGGAAACGAGCTGCAGGCATGACTAGAGTATGGCAAAGCGAGTGAACGAAGTCATAAAAGATAAACGAAATGGCTATAAAAACTGATTTCCTTGAAGAAACCAGTTAAAAAGAGGCTGGGACTTATGTCCCAGCTTTCTCATTTTATGAACGGAATGACGTTGACGCAGTGGTTGCTTGCTTCAATGGCTATCATGCCATTGACGGTTGGGAATGACATGCTGCTCTTTTTTCAGGGAGCAGGCTCAAAAGTCCCACTGGAGCTTTTTACTCATATTTTGTTCGTGTTTCCCACTCCAATTTGACCTCTATGACTGCTGCGAACTCGTTAGCTTCATTTCCAACCTCCAACAGTCAGAGTAGTGACTGTTGGAGCTATGCGGAGTGGGAGTGAAACGGTCTGGGAATAGACCGTTTCAGCCCGAAGCTAGAATGCAGGAAATAAGGTGAAAACTGAGCTCTTTTTTGACCTGTCGCGTTCTTTCCCACTCCCTTTTCCTATACTATAGCATCATGCCTTGGAAAAGCTTTTCTTTCATGGAGCGATCTTCAAGGACAGCTTGATAGAAGTAAATGTGACTAGCAAGATAGTAAGGAATAACGTAGATTCCCACGATTCCTATACTAATGTAACTAAGGAAGAACCAACCGATAAAGGATAGGTTCAGGATGAAAGCTTTCGTTTTATACCCTTTCATCAAGCGGCGACTTTCCTTAATAACTGCTAGTGGCCCGGTATAGGTATCCTGTGCTAATTTGTCAAAGAGAAGAGGTTCTACGAGAAAGTAAGCAAGAGCTTGAGTCAGTAGGAGAGGGATTCCTGCAATCATGATAATGAACCCGACGATTATCATCATTCCAGCACCCACGAGAAGCCCTTCTGAGTTCTGATGTACATTCATTGCTAGCTCAGCCATGTAGATTCCAGCTAGCATGAAAGACAATCCAACAATGATAAACAAACCCCAAAGAAAGAGAAAGAGATTTTTTAAGAGATAGGTGGCTAGGATACGACCAAAACATCTATGATTAAAGAGGGTAAAAGAATCCTTGAAGCTGACACTATCACGATAGTGGTAGATGACTTGGAAAAGAGCAAGCGACATCGATAAGGTCATTAAATCAACCAAAATGTTGTATACAAGAGGGAAAGCGATCAAGTTGATGAGTTGGGATGTACCAATAGAAGAATTCGCTAATTGTAGAGCTAAATCATCGGATTGGGACGAATAGACTAGTTGAATAATCACCCCAAGAATGACGGGAATGAGGGCAAGGAGATAGGCTCCGGGTGTCTCTGCGATTAGTTGGCGTGCGTTCGCACGAATTTGTCGAATTGAAAACATAAAAACCTCCTTCCCATAGTGTAGCACAATATGAGGTGACAAGCTAGTCTTTTTTTGATAGACTAGAGGAGCTTGTGAGGTTTCTGTGAGAAATAATAGTCGTTCAGTTTTCGTTTATGACCGTGTTCTTTCGTCTTGTCTAACTCCAGTTATGTCAGTGACTTGTTGCCTAGTACTAAATCAAAACTGAAAGATTATACCTCTTCATATATCTAAAAAGAAATCCTGCAGACAAGACAAATACCTAGGACTGTTTTTCCTAGTGGGAGGTACAAGATGACATCACCGATTTATTATCGATTAGTCAAAAAAGAAAAGCATACAGGTGCGCGTTTGGGAGAGATTGTCACGCCGCATGGTACGTTTAAAACACCCATGTTTATGCCGGTAGGTACGCAGGCAACGGTCAAGACCCAGTCCCCTGAAGAACTCAAGGAAATGGGTTCAGGCATTATTTTATCGAATACCTATCACCTCTGGCTTCGTCCAGGAGATGAGCTGATTGCGCGTGCAGGAGGTCTGCACAAGTTTATGAATTGGGATCAGGCCATTTTAACCGATAGCGGAGGTTTCCAAGTCTATTCCTTGGCTGATAGCCGTAACATTACAGAAGAAGGAGTAACCTTTAAAAACCACCTCAACGGGTCTAACATGTTCCTATCGCCTGAAAAAGCGATTTCTATCCAGAACAATCTAGGTAGCGACATCATGATGAGTTTTGATGAATGTCCGCAGTTCTATCAGCCGTATGACTATGTCAAAAAATCAATCGAACGTACCAGTCGTTGGGCAGAGCGTGGCTTGAAAGCTCACCGCCGTCCGCATGACCAAGGTCTATTTGGGATTGTGCAGGGAGCAGGTTTTGAAGATTTGCGTCGCCAGTCAGCCCATGACCTAGTTGGCATGGATTTTTCGGGCTATTCTATTGGTGGTTTAGCTGTTGGTGAATCGCACGAAGAGATGAATGCCGTACTTGATTTTACAACGCCATTACTACCAGAAAATAAACCGCGCTACCTCATGGGAGTTGGGGCGCCTGATAGCTTGATTGACGGGGTTATTCGTGGAGTGGATATGTTTGACTGTGTCTTACCGACACGGATTGCTAGAAATGGAACTTGTATGACCAGTGAGGGTCGTCTGGTGGTAAAAAATGCCCAGTTTGCAGAAGATTTCACATCGCTTGACCATGACTGTGACTGCTACACATGTCGCAACTATACACGGGCCTATCTTCGTCATCTTCTCAAAGCAGATGAAACCTTTGGTATCCGCTTGACCAGCTACCACAATCTTTACTTCTTGCTCAAACTCATGCGTAACGTCCGCCAAGCCATTATGGACGATAATCTTTTGGAGTTCCGTGCAGATTTTGTTGAGCGCTATGGTTATAATAGCTCGAAACGTAATTTTTAATAGATTTCCCTACGAAATGCCTAAAACAGCACAGTTTTAGGCATTTTTATCGTAGTGGACATTTATCAATATAGCAGAGCGCAAATAGTGACTCTCTAAAGGGGACCCGTATCTATTAAACGAGGAGGCTCGTAACAGCTATGGATATTCATTAGTTGGACTTTGATACTCTATAGTTATCACTATCTGACCTGCTTTTACAACTGAGAATTGGATAAGGATAGCGAAGCTAGTCCTCTTTAAACGGAAAGGAAAACCATAGTTCGGGAAGTGAGTTACGCTAATGTTGATGAGTATTAGTCAATCAATCCTGCCCAGTAGCTAATGCTGGCTGTGAGAAAGGCAGCACAACCTTGGGTTGCTTCATCATAGTAAGCACTGAAGCGTTCGTCGGCTGTATAGAGCTGGGCAATGCCGATGTGCTTTTCAGCAGAATAGTGTTTATCAGCCATTTGGAGCCATTCTTTATGGAGCTGGACGATTTGTTTGCTACGTTCATCTTCTGGTTTCCAGTTTTCAGCAAGGGCTTTCTGCAGGAGCACTTTAATTTCTTGATCGAATGCTTGCCAGCCTTGGTAATTTTCTTCGCTCATTGTGGCAAAGTGTTGTTTGGCTCTCTGTATTTCTTCGTCTCCGTATCTTTCACGGAGTTCAGTTCCGTACTTGGTTTCATTTTCTTGGATAAGAGTATCTTTAAATGCTTGGAATTTTTCACTTGTGGTCATTGTTAGGTATCCTTTCTGTGCTTGAATTGTGCGCATGAGGTTTTCAATCATGGCTTCAATTCTCTCCTTTTTCGCGTGGAGGTCTGTCAAATGGTCTTCTAAGCTACTCAGTGTATCAACCTTTTCTTGGGTAAGGAATTTTTTAATTTGTTTGAGTTCAAATCCCCGCTCCTTGTAGTAGAGAATTTGCTGGAGCTTGTCCACTTCCTGTTCACCATAAAAGCGCTGACCTCCGTCTTTTTTATAGGCTGGAAGTAACAATCCAACCTCTTCATAATAGCGCAGGGTACGAGTGCTGATACCTGATAGGTTTGCCAATTTGCGAATTGAATAAGCCATATTTTATTCCTCTTTATTGTCTATATCTTGCAAGATAGGAGTGAGAAACATGTACGCTTCTCATCCCACTTTTTATTATATATGTTGACGTTGCGTCAATGTCAAGTGTTTTTTTTTAATAGAGGTTAGAAAGTATTGAGCTCATAAAGTTATAGAGTATGAACAATTTGATACATCTACTACTAATTAATCCAGGGGAGTAGGCTAGCCCAATCCTAGAAACTAGGAAGCGAAGACATTGATTGCAAGATAACGCGTACTTAAAGAAAATAGACAAGGAAAAGCAGCCGAAGATGGGACATTATTCCGTCCTATTTAAGGGAACAGGCTGAAAACCTCCACCAGAGCTTTTCACTCGTCGTATTTCCTATTTTACCGTAGCTGTTGCAGGCTGCGCCTGCTTTACAGATACGGAAGAAACTATCCAGCGGAGAGTTTCTTAGGCACAGGGTACATTCGCTTTTTCCCCGCCCTTGTATCTTGTGTAATTGGACCCGCCCTAAACTCTGTGCGAAAAAGATAAATCTTCCTAGCTCTAAAGGTATAGTATGCCTTTGGAGGTGGGAAATAGACGTCGTGGGCAAACGCTTCCTAGGAAGTAGGCTGAAAACCTCCACCGGAGCTTTTCACTCGTCAGATTTCCTATTTTCGCTTTGAGTTCTTTACGGGCTTCGTATCTTGTGATTAGCTTTTACGGTTAAGAATTGTTAAAGATTGGAGATAGGGATAGCGAAGAATAGTAACTCTAGCCCCCTTTAAACCGAAAGAAAAACTGAAGTTTGGCAAGGTGAGCGAACGACAGAAGAAGTGAGTTTTTGATGAGTGTTTGTTATGTAGTCTTGGAGTTTAGATAGCCCTCTAGGATAGTAGAAACATGTAAAAACAGATGTATCGTCATTTCGTTTATCTTTTATTCCTTCGTTCACTCGCTTTGCCGTACTCTAGTTATGCCTGCAGCTCCTTGACTAGTACCAAAAGTAAACTAAAAGACTATAAAACAACGTTCATGACGCACCTATAATCCTTGTTCAAATTATTTTTAAGAGTCTTTTTGTTGGGAATGCAGAAGAAAAAGATTGAAGAAAGAGTCAAAGATAGACTCTTTCTTCAATCTTAATCAGCTATGTAGGTTATGCTACTACTATGGTAGTTGGGGAGAAAATCGATTGCCTTGAAAGCATAATCTTGCCCCACTCCCTTTTCAAGGTTTGAATCAGATGCTAGAATCTTTCGCGTGTTTCCCTTTTAGTTTAATGCTTTTTGAGATGTATGTGACGCACCGTTCTTATATTGGTCAGTTGACACTAATCTTTTCAGAATTACTCAAAGTAGAACAAATCCTTACCAGTATTGGTAAAAACTTCAAAGCCGTTTTCAGTCACATAACCACAGTCTTCAATGCGGACACCGACCTTACCTGGGATATAGATACCAGGTTCGACAGAGAAGCACATACCTTTTTCAAGTATGAGGTCATTTCCTGCCATGATGGATGGAAATTCATGCACATCCATACCGATTCCGTGCCCTAAGCGGTGATTGAAATACTCGCCGTAACCAGCTTTTTCAATGACTTGCCGGGCTGCCCAATCCACTTCGTGAGCAGTCACACCTGGTTTAATCATCTCAAGAGCAGCTTGTTGGGCTTCAAGAGTGAGGGCATAGATGTCTTTTTTAAATTGGTCAGGCTGCCCAACTGCAACGGTTCGTGTCATGTCGCTAGCATAGCCATTTGCCATGACACCTAGGTCAAAGAGGAGGAGAGCGTTATTTTCTACCTTGTGGGGTCCAGGAATACCATGGGGATTGGCTGCGTTATGTCCGGCTAAGACCATGGTTTCAAAGCTCATTTCAAGTCCTTCACGTTTCATGGCAAATTCAATCTCAGCAATGATGTCGGTTTCTGTCTTATCAAGCGAAATAGCTTCAAATCCGATTTGTATAGCCTTATCTGCCCATTTTCCTGCAATCATCATCTTTTGCATTTCATCGGCTGATTTAATTAGGCGCATACGGTTGATGATAGGGGTTAGATTGTCAAATGTTGCATGTTCAAAAACTGTCTTTAATCCTTGATATTTAGTGAGAATGAGCTGATCAAACTCAAGGCCAATCCGTTTGTAGTTTTTTTCTGGTAAGGAAGCCTTGATTTTCTCCCAAGGATTTTCTGAATCAATATAGCCAACCACTGAAAAATCTAGACTTTTTCGTGCCCGTTCTGCATCAAGTGCAGGTACAAAGAGGAGCGGAGCACTTGTTTGACTGATAAAGAGGAACATCTGGCGTTCATGCGGGTCATTGTAAAAGCCTGTTAGATAATTGATAGAAACAGGATCAGAAAGGACAGCCATATCCAGGTCAGTGCTTTGTAAATGCGAGAGAATATCAATGATTTTGGTCATAAGGACACCTTCTTTCTATTTGTTTCATTGTGTCAAAAAAGGAATAAAAAATCAAGAATTTATCGTAAAAATAGAGATAGGAGGAAAAATAATTGGGGAGTGGCAGAGCAAGGAGTAATCAAATGGATTGAAGAGGAAGTCATTTTTCGGTTTGCAATGCTTTTTCCTAATTTCTTAAAACTTTTCAAAAAATGCGGTATATCGCTTGAAAGGGATTTCAAAAAATGATACACTATAGAGAGGGTGAAAGCGTAATTTTCATAAAAAGAAAAGTGAAAGGATCTTATCAATTATGTTGAATACTGATGATACAGTAACCATTTATGATGTCGCTCGCGAAGCTGGTGTTTCGATGGCAACAGTCAGCCGAGTGGTAAATGGGAATAAGAATGTAAAAGAAAACACGCGAAAAAAAGTATTGGAAGTGATTGATCGTTTGGACTACCGACCAAATGCGGTAGCGCGTGGTTTAGCTAGTAAGAAAACAACGACAGTGGGAGTTGTCATTCCAAATATTGCCAATGCTTATTTTGCGACCTTGGCCAAAGGGATCGATGATATTGCGGACATGTATAAGTATAATATTGTCCTTGCTAACAGTGATGAAAATGATGAAAAAGAAATCAACGTGGTGAATACCTTGTTTTCCAAACAGGTTGACGGTATTATTTTCATGGGCTATCATTTGACTGATAAAATTCGTGCAGAGTTTTCTCGTTCCCGAACACCAATCGTGCTTGCAGGAACAGTTGATTTGGAGCATCAGTTGCCAAGCGTCAACATTGATTATGCAAAAGCAAGCAAGGATGTAGTGGATTTGTTGGCTAAAAACAATGAAAAGATAGCCTTTGTATCAGGTCCATTAGTGGATGACATCAATGGTAAAGTTCGTTTCTCAGGCTACAGAGAAGGATTGAAAGCAAATGGATTGTCCTTTAACGAGGGACTTGTCTTTGAATCAAAATACAAGTACGAAGAAGGCTATGCGCTTGCGGAGCGTATCTTGAATGCTGGAGCAACAGCGGCCTATGTGGCAGAAGATGAAATAGCTGCGGGATTGTTGAACGGAATTGTTGATAAAGGAATCAAGGTTCCAGAAGATTTTGAAATTATTACGAGTGACGACTCTTTAGTCACGAAATTTACGAATCCAAACTTGACTTCTGTCAGTCAGCCTTTGTATGATATCGGAGCGATTGCTATGCGGATGTTGACTAAGATTATGCACAAGGAAGAGTTGGATACACGTGAAGTTATCTTGAACCACGGTATTAAAGAACGCAAGTCAACCAAATAAAAATAGAAAACAAGGGAGTGGGAAAGAACTCGACAGGTCAAAAAAGAGTTCGGTTTTTACCTTATTTTCTGCATTCTAGCTTCGGGCTGAAACGGTCTATTCCCAGATTCCACCTCCGCATAGCTCCAACAGTCAGAGTAGTGACTGCTGGAGGTTGGAAATGAAGCCAACGAGTTCGCATCAGTCGTAGAGGTCAGATGTGGAGTGTGAAACACGAACAAATATGAGTATAATCGTTTCGTTTATCTTTTATTACTTCATTAACTCACTTTGCCGTACTCTAGTTATGCCTGCAGCTCCTTGCCTAGTATAGTCATTTCGTTTCTATTTTATTACTTCGTTCACTCGTCTTGCTGTACTCCAGTACTACCTGCGACTCGTTGCCTAGTACTAAAAATAAACGAAACGGCTATACTAAGAAGCAAACTAAAAGACTATCAAAAGCTCCACGGGAGCTTTTTAGTCTGCTCCCTGAAAAAAGAGCAGCATGTTATTTCCAACCGTTAACGGCATGATAGCCATTGAAGCCATCAACCACTGTGTCAACGTCATTCGGTTCATAAAGTGAGAAAGCTGGGACTTTTTATCCAGCTTTTTTTTATTGACGCTTCTTTTATTTCTAACCCTTAGTCATCTATTCCTAGGCTGTTGAAGCCTCGTTGATGATAGCTAGGTCTGCCACAAATGAAATCTAGGGAAGAAGCGGTGGTGAGTTTACCTCCTGACAATCGAAGCAGGTTGGTTTGTAACCAATGAGATTGGCCTCTAAAGAGCCGTATCCGTAAGCGGATATAATTTGTAACGGTCTGTCCTCCTAAAGGCGCCCTATCCGTAAGCGAACATAGTTCGCAACGGCCTGTCCCCCTAAAGGGAGCCGTATCCGTAAGCGAACATAGTTCGCAACGGCTTCGTCCCTTTTTTACATAGCTCGTAGGCTGTGTTCAGTTACATCAAGAGACCAAGCCCGTAAAGAACCCAAAGCGAAAATAGGAAATTTGACGAGTGAAAAGCTCCAGTGGAGGTTTTCAGCCTACTTCCTAGGAAGCGTTTGGCCTCTGCAAACATCCATTTCCCGCCTCCAAAGGTATGCTATATCTTTGGAGCTAGGAAGATGTTGATTTTATAGGGGGTTAAAAGACCGTTCAAACCATACAGTTAGAACTGTTGGAACTAAAAAACGAAGAAACAATCCATAAAGTAACATGAATCGTAATCCAGGATATATACATGCCTGTTTGAGGTTTTTCTGGCACGTATCTATAGTTGAGGAAGCTGGAAAAGGGGATTATGTGATATAATAAGGGCATGAAAGTACTATTGTATTTAGAAGGAAAGACAGTTTTAGAAAAATCAGGCATCGGCCGTGCTCTCCACCATCAAATGGAGGCGCTTGATTTGGCGGGGATTCCCTACACGACAGATTTATTGGGGGATTATGATGTCGTCCATATCAATACCTACGGCCCTCGCAGTTGGCTCTTGTTGCAGGCAGCGAAGCGCCAGGGTAAAAAGGTCATTTTGCATGGGCATTCGACCATGGAAGATTTTCGCAATTCGTTTATTGGCTCTAATCTCCTAGCTCCTTTTGTGGGAAAATATCTGGCGAGTATGTACCAGCAGGCAGATTTTGTCATTACACCGTCTGAATACTCCAAGAAATTGATTCAAGGCTATGGTGTAACAACTCCAATTGTTGCTGTTTCAAATGGGATTGATCTTAACAAATACCAAACAGATCCACGCAAAGAAGAAATTTTTCGCAAGCATTTTGATCTTGCAGCAGATCAACCGGTGGTAGTCTGTGCAGGGCTGTATTTTCGCCGCAAGGGGATTGAAGATTTTGTTAAGGTGGCAGAACGGATGCCTCATGTCCGCTTTATCTGGTTAGGCAGTGTTAATAAATGGATTATTCCTGCTTACATTCGCAAGATAGTAGAAGGGGCTCATCCAGCAAATGTGTCTTTTCCTGGCTATTTTAAAGGTGCTGTTTTTCAAGGAGCCATGAGCGGTGCTGATGCCTTTTTCTTCCCGTCTTATGAGGAAACAGAAGGAATCGTTGTTCTCGAAGCCCTTGCCAGTCGCCAGCAGGTAGTCTTGCGTAATATTCCAGTTTACGAGGGCTGGATTGATGAGAATAGTGCTGAGTTGGGAGATACCGTCGATGACTTTGTAGCCTCTATCCAGAAAATATTAGATAAGCAGGTGGATAAGAGAGAGGCTGGTTACCAAGTGGCAGAAAGTCGCTCGATAGATAAAGTTTCGCATCAACTGGCTGATGCGTATCGTCAAGTAATGGAGCTATAGATGAGAATTGGATTATTTACAGATACCTATTTCCCGCAGGTATCAGGGGTGGCAACATCAATTAAGACCCTTAAGACGGAACTTGAAAAGCAGGGACACCGTGTTTTTATCTTTACTACGACAGACAAGGACGTCAACCGCTATGAGGATTGGGATATTATTCGGATTCCAAGCGTCCCTTTCTTTGCCTTTAAGGATCGGCGTGTCGCCTATCGTGGCTTTACTGAGGCCTTAAAAATTGCTGGCCGCTACGATTTGGATATCATCCATACCCAGACGGAATTTTCCTTGGGGATATTGGGGAAAATGATTGCAAGGGAGCTGGATATTCCAGTTGTCCATACCTACCATACTCAGTATGAAGATTATGTCCGCTATATTGCCAAGGGAAAGTTGATTCGTCCTAGTATGGTAAAGTACCTGGTACGTGCCTTTTTGAATGACTTGGACGGGGTGATTTGCCCCAGCGAGATTGTGGAAAATCTTCTCACAGAATACAATGTCCTGATTTCAAAACGGGTCATTCCGACAGGGATTGAGCTGGCAAAGTTTGAGCGTCCAGAAATTACGGCAGACGCAATAGCTGAATTGCGGGAGCAACTGGGGATTCAGCCAGACGAAACCATGTTGCTCAGCTTGTCACGGATTTCCTATGAAAAAAATATTCAGGCTATTATTGCTGCCATGCCGCGCATTCTTGCAGAAAATGAAAAGGTCAAGCTGGTTATTGCAGGAGGTGGACCTTATGCCCAAGACTTGGAGAAACAGATTCAAGAATTGAAGTTGAAAGAGTGGGTCTTGATGACCGGCATGATTGCGCCGAGCGAAACAGCGCTTTACTATAAGGCTGCGGATTTCTTCATCTCAGCTTCAACCAGTGAAACCCAGGGCTTGACCTATCTGGAAAGCCTTGCTTCGGGGACACCTGTCATCGCAGAGTGGAATCCTTATTTGGAAAATCTTGTGACTGACAAGATGTTTGGAACCCTGTATAAGCGTGAGGCAGAATTGACCGATGCTGTTTTAGATGCTATTTTAGTCACGCCGAACATGAGCCCTCATCATTTAACCAGAAAGTTGTACGAAATTTCTGCTGAAAACTTCGGTCGTAGAGTCTATGAATACTATCTTGATTTGAAAATTTCCTATGATTTCAGACGGGAGCATATCAATGATGCTAGCACAGCTGAAAGCTTACTCAAGGGAGCGATGAGCTTGCCCAAACGTGCCTTTGTCAAGTCTTCTGATACAACCGCTGCAATCTTTAAAAAGTCTGTCGAGCAGGTCAAATCAATCCGTAATTATTTTGAGGATTGAGTAGATTGGTTCAGAAGTGATGAAAGAGGATATTTTCTGAAAGAATCGCTTGAAAATATTTAAAAGATGATAGACTGTTTACCTTTGTTGTGTCCATGATACAAGATCAAAAGGAAGCCTACTTTAGACAGTATTCAAAAATGTTGCTGCTTCAGTATAAATCAAGCTGTCCTGCCTTTTGTGATGTGAACGGAGTGAGCGTATAAAGATGAATGACATGGGAGAAATCTTCAAAGATTAGAGAACGAGTAGAAAAATTTCTTTGAAAGAAGCCACAGGAGGCGCATTTTCTTATTCTATGCTTAGTAAATTTGAAAATGGAGCGTCAGACATCACCATTTCGAAGTTGCTAATTGTTCTAGAAAATATCCATACAGAACTGGATGAATTTGTGTACCTTGTTAGAGGTTTTCAACCAACAGTGTAGGAACAATTAAAGGCTAGTATATGGAATGCCACAACTAAACACGACTTGTTGTCCTTATTACAAAAGATGCAGCAAGATGAGATGCAGCAATATGAACTGCACAAGGACGAAAGCCATCTATGGAACGCTCACTAAAGTGCTCCTATCTAAGAGATAGTCAGAAAAAAATCAGAATAAATACTTGAAATTTCATTGAAAGGTGCTATAATAACAATCAGAGACAAGTCTGTTAGGAACGTTTTTTAAGAGAGTGCGTGGTTGCTGCAAACGCATAAAAGGCCTGACGAGATACTCCTCTTTCAATTTTTTATGAAAACATAAAACGGTTGCTACGATATAGCTCATTCGAGGTGTTTGTCCTAGTGTTTTTATAGCGGGCAGGCATAAATGAAGGTGGAACCACGTTGCGACGTCCTTTTTAGGGCGGCGTTTTTTTATTTTTGATAGAATATGGAAGCTGGATAGGAAAGTTTGCTAGTTTTGGAATCCCACAAAAGGGCTATTCCATTTCTATTGTATATAAAAAGCTGTCAGAGAATAGTCTTACATTGATACTGTCCAGAAAGTGTCAAAAGATAGAGAGTATTGTAATCTAAAGAGAAAGGAGAGAATATGACGATTCAGGAATTACTCCAGCGTAGTCTAGCCATTCGAGAGGCCTACCGTGGGTTTGAAATCAAGCAGCACGGTAGTGAGTGGACGATTGAAGAAGATTTGCTAGGCTTGTCCAATGATATCGGAAATCTCAACCGTCTTGTGATGACCAAGCAGGAGCGTTACTATGATGAAACCCCTTATATTTTGGAGCAAAAGTTGGCAGAAAATATCTGGTGGTTGGTAGAGTTGTCTCAACGTTTGGGAATTGACCTTGAAAAAGAGGTAGAGATATTCTTGTCAGATAAGGAAGAGCGCTTTGGAATTTCAAATATAGGAACAGAAAATAAAACAAGGTAGTGGATGAATTTGGGTAGATATAGTCTTTTCGTTTACTTTTAGTATAGCCGTTTCGTTTATTTTTAGTACTAGGCAAGGAGCTGCAGGCTGTACGAGAGTACGGTAAAGCGAGTTAACGAAGTAATAAAAGATAAACGAAATGACTATATATCTGTCTGAGGCTGATGAGCAATCCGACAGAGCAAAGATACTCACATGCATGAATGAAGAATTCCCATTACAATACAGACCTGTTATTCATAGGATTTGTCTTTCGCCGTTTGCGTTACCAACCTGTCACTAGGAGAGAGTGAGTGTTTGGTTCACGTGGGACGGTCAATGAAATATAAGAGTATAAAAATAAGGAGAATATTATATGATTAAGATTACTTTTCCAGACGGTGCTGTGCGCGAATTTGAGTCTGGTGTGACGACTTTTGAAATTGCACAATCGATCAGCAATTCCCTTGCGAAAAAGGCACTTGCTGGGAAATGGAACGGCAAATTGATTGATACAACACGTGCGATTACAGCGGACGGTTCACTTGAGATTGTTACGCCAGACCATGAAGATGCGCTTGATATTTTGCGTCACTCAGCTGCGCACTTGTTTGCCCAAGCGGCTCGTCGTCGTTTTCCAGATATTCGCTTGGGAGTTGGTCCTGCTATTCAAGACGGTTTCTACTATGATACAGACAATGAAGCTGGACAGATTTCAAATGAAGATTTAGCTGCCATTGAAGACGAGATGAGGAACATTGTCAAAGAGAATTTTCCAAGTATTCGTGAGGAAGTTTCAAAAGATGAAGCACGTGAGATTTTCAAACACGATCCGTATAAGTTGGAGTTGATTGAGGAACATTCTGAGGATGAGGGTGGTTTGACCATTTATCGTCAAGGCGAATATGTAGACCTTTGCCGTGGTCCCCATGTGCCGTCAACAGGCCGCATTCAAATTTTCCAGTTGCTCAATGTAGCAGGTGCTTACTGGCGTGGAAATAGCGATAATGCCATGATGCAACGGGTCTATGGTACGGCTTGGTTTGATAAAAAAGACTTGAAGAACTATATCCAAATGCGGGAAGAAGCGAAAGAACGTGACCACCGCAAACTTGGTAAAGAGCTTGATTTATTTATGATTAGCCAAGAAGTGGGACAAGGTTTGCCATTCTGGTTACCAAACGGAGCAACTATCCGCCGTACCTTGGAGCGTTACATTACAGATAAGGAATTGGCATCAGGCTATCAGCATGTTTACACTCCACCACTTGCCTCTGTGGAGCTGTATAAGACTTCAGGACACTGGGAGCATTATTCAGAAGATATGTTTCCACCAATGGATATGGGAGATGGGGAAGAGTTTGTTCTTCGTCCAATGAACTGTCCACACCACATTCAAGTCTACAAGAATCATGTGCGTTCTTATCGCGAATTGCCAGTGCGTATTGCTGAACTTGGCATGATGCACCGCTATGAAAAATCAGGTGCTCTTTCAGGTCTTCAACGGGTGCGTGAAATGACCTTGAATGACGGTCATATCTTCGTGACACCAGAGCAAATTCAAGAAGAATTTAAATGTGCGCTTCAGTTAATTATTGATGTGTATGAAGACTTCAACTTGACAGATTACCGCTTCCGTCTTTCGTATCGTGACCCGGATGATAAGCATAAATATTATGACAATGACGAAATGTGGGAAAATGCTCAAGCGATGCTAAAAGCTGCTATGGACGATATGGGCTTGGATTATTTTGAGGCTGAAGGGGAAGCAGCTTTCTATGGTCCGAAATTGGATATTCAGGTGAAAACAGCTCTTGGAAATGAAGAAACCTTGTCCACTATCCAGCTTGACTTCTTGTTGCCAGAACGTTTTGATCTTCACTATATCGGTGCTGACGGGGAAGAACATCGTCCGGTCATGATTCATCGTGGCGTAATTTCAACCATGGAACGCTTCACTGCCATCTTAATTGAAACTTACAAGGGCGCTTTTCCAACATGGCTTGCACCAACCCAAGTAACCTTAATTCCAGTTTCTAATGAAAAACACGTGGATTATGCCTGGGAAGTAGCAAAAGCATTGCAAAACCGTGGTGTACGTGCTGTTGTTGATGAGCGCAATGAAAAAATGCAGTACAAGATTCGCCAGAGTCAAACAGGGAAAATTCCATATCAGTTAATTGTCGGAGATAAGGAAATGGAAGATCGTGCTGTTAATGTTCGTCGCTATGGTCACAAAGAAACGCAAACTGTGAGTCTCGCAGACTTTACCGAGCAAATCCTTGCAGATATTGCTAATTATTCTCGCGTAAAAAAGATGTGAGGTCATTAAGAAAATGTAGGGAAAAATAGGTGGTCGGACAGAAGTTGCTAGCAACTTCGTCGTGGGATTTAGGTAGAGGCCTAGGTTCAACTAAAATGCGTGAGGAAGTGGTTAACTACCGCCAAGCGGTCAAACAGAAGTTTTCATTCGGAATTCATCAACAGTTCTCCCTCCAGAATGAAATGGAGGGAAGAATTAGCTGTCTACCGCTAGTAAGGAAGATGTGGCACCCCTTACCATTTTTAGTTTTTAGTCACAGGTAGACATAGTCACTTTCCCGCCTATTTCTCTCCTTAATGGTAGCTGTATTTGAAAGGTTTACAAGGCTCCACGACTATGTTCGCCTAACGGTCGCCGTATTTGGACGATTTACAAAGCCCC
This sequence comes from Streptococcus sp. LYSM12, assembly GCF_004569635.1. GTDB lineage: Bacteria > Bacillota > Bacilli > Lactobacillales > Streptococcaceae > Streptococcus. Next base: position 32,216 of record NZ_SPOZ01000005.1, on the reverse strand, counting down.
TCGACTATGTCCCCTTTTGCTACACTGTTTGCCTGAGTTTAGTTAGTTTATGTTGGGGTTTCATGGACTATAGGTCGTAAATAATCTGGTAAGATGAAACATTAGGGACTAAGGGGAATTCGGTCCCTCATATGTGATTGGTTCAGCTCCTGTCATGATTGATGATATAGTCATTTCGTTTATCTTTTATTACTTCGTTCACTCGCTTTGCCGTACTCTCGTACAGCTTGCAGCTCCTTTCCTAGTATAGTCATTTCGTTTATATTTTTACTCGTCTTGCTGTATTCCAGTACGACCTGCGACTCCTTGCCTAGTACTAAAAATAAACGAAACGGCTATACTAAAAGTAAACGAAAAGACTATAATCGAAGCAAGCAGTTGTAGGTGGGACAGCGATAAGGACGGTACTTTAAAGAGCATTGGAAAAAAGAGAGGAAAAGATGTGGCAGATCCTATCAAGGCGTAATTGGTCCTTTACCCAGAAAGGACTTGAGGAACGCTATCTTATGGCGAAACAACTGCTATCCTTAAAAAAGCAGGGCTGGTCGGATCAGATATTAGCTCAAGCAGTTGCAAGAAAAGAAGATATGAGTGATAGTCGGGTTGGTTCGTATCTATTTCGAACATTATGGCAATTAGAAAAAGTTCATAAAACACCTCGACAACTGTTGCAGCTATTGGTCACAAGTGTCGGTATGCCAGAAGATGTCACAGGAGAACTAGTTGAGAATCAGGCTTTGGTAGCACAATTTTATCCAGAACTTGCGCCTCATGATCCTTTTTGGTGGGAGCTTTCTCGTATTGTGAATCAAGCCTTTCCAGAGCAGATGATGAGTCAAAACGATTTGTTGGCACGACAATTACACCAGCTCCGCTACGTCATCTCTAGTCAGCAGGCGGAGTATGTTCGCAAGCATTTTAAACATGTCGGTGAAACAGATAGTCAAGCTCTTGCTCGTTATCTGCGGCAAACCTATCCTTTTAGATACTGGAAGAAGGACTATACCATTGGAAGCTCTGCCCGCTTGCACAACAAACTCAAGTTTGAGAAAGGTGACAAGTGGTATCCGTCAGGTTATTCATCCTTTAATATTAAGATTTTAATTCATTTTCATACAGAATTTATTCTCGATAGTCAGGGGCATTTTCTCAATGAAATGGATGCGCAAAGGATAGATGAGATTGGTGTTGTTAATGGAGCGAGTTTTAACTATGGAAAAGCAGGCAAACGCCACTGGGATTTAGATGTACAACCTGTCGGTCCTCATGACCCTGACTTTCGCAATCGAGCGACTAAAGGCTTTCGTGCTCCGAATCGGAGCGGAAGAAAGGATTCAGACTATGAGCACAGCTATTTTAATCCCCAAGGCTTCTATGCTAAAGATGGTTTGTCCAGCTATCAACAGACCAAGTTAGTCGTGCAAGATTTCAAACGGCTGTTGAAGAAAAGAAGATACGGAGTAAAAACTCGTACTCTCTAAACATTCAGTATCTAGTAGAAACGGCTTAATCTTATTGTTTTCGTTAACGTGATGTTAAGCCTTTTAGTTATTTCAAGACTTTTTATATTTCTGTCCGATCGCATATGTTTGAGGTGTTTGTCAATAGAGGGAGTCAATCTTGCTCTTGATTGTAGACTCGTACTCTCTAAACATTCAGTATCTAGTAAAAAAGGCTTAATCTCATTGTTTTTGTTAACGTGATGTTAAGCCTTTTAGTTATTTCAAGACTTTTTATATTTCTGTCCGATCGCATATGTTTGAGGTGTTTGTCAATAGAGGGAGTCAATCTTGCTCTTGATTGTAGACTCATACTCTCTACCTACCAACCCCTAAATAGCTTGAACTATCACAGGTTGGGGATAAAGATAGAACAGCTCTCCTCCTCCACATCAAAAGTCGAGCTAAGCTTCAGTAAGGTGAGCCAATGGTGGATGAGAACAATAAACTAATGAGTTACAAAATCCTCACTAAGCTGGCTCCGAGTAAGGGCTTTCTGTCTGTTTTCATTATTTTATGGGTGAGTGTTGTCTTGTCCCGTTGCCTTTTAATGGAGCTAGATATTCTCTGATCCAAGAATAGTAGGATTACGACCCTAACTGTTAGAAAGATACAGATTAAGCCAGCTCTCTAGCCCAGCAACATCTTCTTGCTGAATTTTTCATGTCGTTCCAGAAACTGCAAAGAATGATTTTTGACAGGTAGAATCGTCTGCTTTTCTGGCGATGTTCCTAGCAAAAAGAAAGCTACAATATGGGCGATTAGCCGTAATGGCACCTATTTTATTTTTCTGGTATAATAGCATAAGAATAACGAGGTGAGAAAAGATGAAAAAAATCTTGATTGTAGACGATGAAAAGCCGATTTCGGATATTATCAAATTTAATATGACACGAGAGGGGTATGAGGTGGTGACGGCTTTTGATGGTCGAGAAGCCTTGGCGGTATTTGAGGCGGAATTCCCAGATATCGTGATTTTGGACTTGATGCTTCCAGAGATTGATGGACTTGAAGTGGCACGGACCATTCGCAAGACCAGTAACGTGCCGATTTTGATGCTGTCTGCTAAGGATAGCGAATTTGACAAGGTGATTGGTCTTGAAATTGGAGCAGATGATTATGTAACCAAACCCTTTTCGAATCGAGAATTGCAAGCTCGGGTCAAAGCCTTGTTGCGTCGCAGTGAATTGGCTGAAACGCAAGTTGAGCTGGATACGACTGGTACACCTGAGTTGACCATTCGGGATTTGATAATTATTCCAGATGCCTTTGTGGCTAAAAAGCATGGTAAGGAGTTGGAGTTGACCCACCGTGAATTTGAGTTGCTCCACCATTTAGCTAAGCATTTGGGGCAGGTCATGACACGGGAGCATTTGCTTGAAACTGTATGGGGTTACGATTACTTCGGAGATGTGCGGACTGTTGACGTGACTGTTCGTCGCTTGCGTGAGAAAATTGAAGATACACCGAGCCGTCCGGAATATATCTTGACACGGCGTGGCGTAGGATATTATATAAAAGGAAATGATTAATCAATTACGATATTTAATAACGACACCTGAGTTTTGGTTTGTGGTCATCTTGATTGGTTTTGTCATTGCATTGACGGTCTTATTGATTGAAAACCACCGAGATAATCAGCAAATCAAGGAACTCAATCAAAAGGTTAAACGCTTGATTGAGCTGGACTATTCAGATGTTCTTGATATGCGGGGGAGCCCTGAAATTACAGAAATGGCTAATTCGCTCAATGATTTGTCAGAAGTTATTAGGCTGACCCACGACCATTTGGAGCAGGAAAAGACGCGTCTGTCCTCCATTCTTGCCTATATGAGTGACGGTGTAATGGCCACAGACCGCAGGGGTCGGGTCATCATGGTCAATGAAACAGCCCAAAAGCAGTTGGGGCTTTCTTCAAAAACGCTGGAACAGCGTGATTTGCTAGAAATCTTGGGAATTCATGAAGAGTATCGCTTTCGAGATTTGCTAGCGCAGACACCTGAGATTGTCATTGATCATGATAATGAAAACGGTGAATTTTTGACCTTGCGGGCGAATTTTGCGACCATTCGCAGTGAGAGTGGCTTGATTTCAGGTCTTGTTGTCGTGCTGCACGATATGACCGAGCAGGCTAAGGAAGAGCGGGAGCGACGCCTATTTGTTTCAAATGTCAGCCATGAGTTGAGAACACCGTTGACATCGGTTAAATCTTATCTGGAAGCCCTTGATGACGGGGCCTTGACGGATCCAGTTGCGCCTAGCTTTGTTAAGGTATCGCTTGATGAAACCAATCGTATGATGCGAATGATCTCTGATTTGCTGAGCCTGTCACGGATTGACAATCAAGTCAGTTCAGCTGATGTGGAGTTAATTAACTTTACAGCCTTTGTGACGTTTATCTTAAATCGCTTTGAACAGATGAAGAGCCAGCAGGATACAGGTAAGGAATATGTTATTGTCCGTGATTATCAGATTACACCGATTTGGATTGAGATTGATACAGACAAGATGACCCAGGTCATGGACAATATTTTAGACAATGCCATTAAGTATTCACCAGACGGTGGCAAGATTACCTTTAGCATGAAGACGACAGATAGTCAGTTGATAGTTTCTATTTCTGATGAGGGATTAGGAATTCCCAAGGCTGATTTGCCAAGAATTTTTGACCGTTTTTATCGGGTGGATAAGGCTCGTTCACGAGCGCAAGGTGGTACAGGACTTGGTCTTGCGATTGCTAAGGAAATTGTCAAGCAACACAAGGGCTTTATCTGGGCCAAGAGTGAATATGGACATGGCTCAACTTTCACCATTGTTCTGCCTTATATTAAGGACATGTCAGCTGATGAGTGGGAGGATGCAGAAGAGGAAGAATAGGAGTGTATGGGAGAAACAGGATTTCGATATAGTATTTTAGCCTCTGGTTCTAGTGGAAACTCCTTTTATTTAGAAACAGAGAAGAAAAAGATTTTAGTAGATGCTGGTTTGTCTGGGAAGAAGATAGCCAGTTTATTAGCAGAAATTGACCGCAGACCTGAGCAGTTGGATGCCATTTTGGTCACGCATGAGCATAGCGATCATATCCACGGGATCGGTGTTTTGGCTCGCAAATATGGTATGGATATCTATGCCAATGAGGCGACCTGGCAAGCTATGGAAGGAAAATTAGGTCCAATTGCTCTGGAGCAAAAGCATATTTTTGAATTGGGTGTGACAAAGACCTTTGGCGATTTGGATATTGAAAGTTTTGGGGTCAGTCACGATGCAGCTTGTCCGCAATTTTATCGTTTTATGAAAGATGACAAGAGTTTTGTCATGCTGACGGATACAGGCTATGTCAGTGATCGTCTAGCAGGGATTGTGGAAAATGCTGACGGATACCTCATTGAGTCCAATCACGATGTGGAAATTTTGCGGGCAGGTTCTTATTCATGGAATCTCAAGCAGCGGATTTTGTCAGATAAGGGGCACCTTTGTAATGAGGACGGAGCAGATGCTATGATTCGAACTCTGGGAAACCGAACCAAGAGGATTTACTTAGGGCACCTCAGTAAGGAAAATAACATCAAGGAATTGGCTCATATGACCATGGTCAATCAACTAGCCCAAGCAGATTTAGGAGTAGGTGTAGATTTTCAGATTTACGATACATCGCCAGACACAGCAACACCCCTAACGGCAATGTAATGATACAATCAGAGAGGCTGGGCAAAGAGTCCCAGCTTTCTCATTTGATGAACCGAATGATGTTGATGCAGTGGTGGATTTCTTCCATGGCTATCATGCAGTTGGAGGTTGAAAATGAACTGCTGCTCTTTTTTAAAGGAGCAGGCTCAAAAGCCCCACTGGAGTTTTGATAGTCTTTTAGTTTGCTTTTAGTACTAGGCAAGGAGCTGCAGGCATAACTAGAGTACGTTAAAGTGAGTTAACGAAGGAATAAAAGATAAACGAAACGACTATACTCATATTTGTTCGTGTTTCCCACTCCACATCTGACCTCTACGACTGATGCGAATGCGTTCGCTTCATTTCCACCCCCAACAGTCACTACTCTGACTGTTGGAGCTGTGCGGGGGTGGGAGAGAAACGCTCTGGGAATAGACCGTTTCAGCCCTAAGCTAGAATGCAGGAAATAAGATAAAAACCGGACTATTTTTTATGTGTTTTGAGTTCTTTCCTCCTCCCTCTTAAAAGTTGTAGGTAGGAATGGATTGAGGCTCTTCGAAAATTTCAATTAGATGTTGTCATCTTATTCAGATAAGCTGTTGAGAAAATAGGGGGGAGAGTCTTTTAGTTTACTTTCAGTACTAGGCAAGGAGCTGCAGGCTGTACTGGAGTACAGCAAAGCGAGTGAACGAAGTGATAAAAGACAAACGAAATGACTATAACATCATCCGGTGGATAATGTTACCCCGTGCCAAGAACGTATCAATCGCGGATAAAGCAGAGGATGATGCTAGCCCGAATTCAAATACATAAGATACAAGGGCGTTAAAAAAGGATCTCCCAAAATAGGCGGCTGAACAGAGGTTTGTTGTGAAATCTAGATAGAGGCTAATTAGCTTTGGCGCAAATGAAATGAGGGAGGAAGTAGCTAGTTACGGTCAAGTGACTGGACATAGGTTGTCTTATAACCAATGAGAGGCACATCTAAAGGGGGTCGCATCTGTTGATACAAGTTTTTGAAAAATCATTAGAATCTGTCCATGTAAACAGAAAAAATAGGCTCAATGTGATATAATAGAGGAAATTTTTCTAGAATGAGGTTTTAAAAGTGACAAAAAATGCACCTTCCCGCAAGGGGCGCGAGGATGCCTTTATTCCTAGGCGTTTGAATATTTTATTTGCTATTGTAATTATCTTATTTTCAATCTTGATTTCGCGTCTGGCCTACATGCAGATTATCAACAAAGATTTTTATACTGATAAATTGGCCAAGGCCAGCCAAAAAGTGATTACAAATAGTTCTGTTCGCGGACAGATTTATGATGCGAAAGGGGTCGCCTTGGTGGAGAACCAAGTAGAGCAGGTAGCTACCTTTACACGATCCAATAAAATGACAGCTCGTCAAATGAAAGAGATTGCAACCAAGCTCTTGCAATGGGTGAGTTTGACGGATGTGGATGTAACGCCACGGGAGCGTGCTGACTATTATTTGGCAGATCCAGAGGTTTATGCGGAAGTTGTGAGCAAACTGCCTAAAGATCAGCGATTAGATACAGACGGCAACAGCTTAGATGAGTCGACCATATACAATAATGCTATCTTGAGTTTGACAGAAGAACAAACAGCTTATTCGGAAGAGGAATTAAAGGCTATAGAGCTTTTTTCACAAATGAATGCCGCGGCTTATTTTGAAACGGTTAATCTGGTAACGGATTCGCTGACGGCTGAGCAGATTGCCAGGATTGCAGCAAATGAGGCTGAGTTACCAGGAATTTCTACGGCGAGTAGCTGGAAGAGGGTTGTAGCTCCGACCTCTCTAGCCTCCATTATCGGAACAGTGACCACGCAACAAGCAGGTTTACCAGAAGAAGATGCTAAGGATTATTTAGCCAAGGGCTACTCACTCAATGATCGTGTGGGAACAGCCTATCTAGAAAAGCAATATGAAGAAGTCTTGCAAGGTCAACGAGAGAAGAAAGAAATCAATCTTGACCGTAGTGGAAATGTCGAAAGCATTACCACTATTCAAGAGGGAAACAAGGGGAAAAATGTCAAATTAACGATTGACCTAGCCTTTCAAGACGGAGTTAATGCCATTTTGAAGCACCATTTTGATAGTGAATTGTCAACGGGAAGTGCCCGTTATTCCGAGGGTGTCTATGCTGTGGTGCTTGAGCCCAAGACAGGTGCTGTTCTTGCCATGGCAGGTTATAGCCATGATACAAAGACCAATGAGGTTAAGGAAAATGCCTTAGGAACTGTTACCAATACCTTTGTTCCAGGATCGATTGTCAAGGGTGCGACTCTGACAGCAGGTTGGGAGAACGGTGTTATTTCAGGAAATCAAGTGTTGGTAGATCAACCGATTCAATTTGCAGGTTCTGCTCCGATTAATTCTTGGTTTACAGTGTTCGGTAATCGTAACATTGATGCAGTTGAAGCCTTGCAATATTCCTCTAATACCTACATGGTTCAGATTGCCCTTGACATGATTGGACAACCTTATGTTCCTGGAATGATTTTGAATGTGAATGAAACCCTCAAGACCTCAATGGAAAAATTGCGCGGTACTTTTGGTGAATATGGCCTAGGTGTTGCAACAGGAATTGATTTACCGCTTGAATCAACTGGATTTATACCTAAAGATTATTCCATTTCAAATTATCTGACCAATTCTTTTGGACAGTTTGACAATTACACCCCGATGCAAATGGCCCAATACGTGGCGACAGTGGCAAATGGAGGAAAGCGCATTAGTCCGCATTTAGCAGAGGGAATTTATGCTAATAATGCAGAGGGTGGTCTAGGCGAGGTTATTGAAACCATTACTGGTAGGGACTTGAATCAAGTCAATATCTCAGAAGAGGAGATGGGGCTTATCCAGCAAGGATTTTATCGGGTTGTCAATGGTGAAAGTGGTCTTACGACAGGGAGAACTATTGCAGACGGTGCTAGTGTATCAATTAGTGCTAAGACTGGTACGGCCGAAACCTTTGTGACAACAGATACAGGTCAAGTCTTGGCTGCAGTTAACACCAATATTGTTTCCTATGCGCCGAGTTCTAATCCCAAGATTGCAGTTGCGGTTATTCTACCGAATTTGACAGACCTTGATTCGTCTACAAGCAAACGCATCACGACAGAAATTATCAATCTCTATCAATCGCTTCATCCGATGAATTAGAAACATGAATGCTCCAAGGAGCGTTCCCCTAAGGATTTTAGTGACCTCCCCGTCTTGTATGTAACCTTAATCGATACTATCAACGATATTGGATAGTGATAGTATAGTAAACCATTTGGCGTATCTAACAATGTTAGGGACTAAAATAATCCAGTGAATTATTTAGACTACGCCAAGAACCTAGTAAGCAGGGAGATAAACCAGACGCTTGTTGTAGCTTGATTCTAACGCTTCAAAAGCGAGAATAGAACTATTGCTAGGTCGTTATGTTAATGATCATTAAAAAACAGTAGTTTTTGTCTTAGACAAGAGGCTACTGTTTTTACTTTACTGTTAGCATCAAGGTTTTAAAAGTTCTTTATTCCATTTAGAAGCCATAGGAAAAATGTCAAAGATTTTATAACTTTTTTCTAGCTTTCGCAATTTTTAATTGTATAGCCGTTTCGTTTATTTTTAGTACTAGGTAAGGAGTCGCAGGTAGTACTGGAGTACAGCAAGACGAGTGAACGAAGTACTAAAATAGAAACGAAATGACTATAAAAGTTTGTCAGAGCTGGCTTTTATAGAATATGAGGTTATTATGGAGGTACTGCACTCAAAACTTGAACTCTGACGCGCTGAATGGTGCTATATAGTTTTAGTACTAGGTAACAAGCTGCAGGCTGTACTAGAGTACGGCAAAGCGAGTGAACGAAGGAATAAAAGATAAACGAAATGTCTATAATAAATACAAAATCGCTTTCAAAACAATGGTAGAGGATTATAAAAGAGAGTTAAAAAAAGAAACCACGTTTATCTTTTTTGTGGTATACTAATACAGACAACGTATACGAAACCTCTGTACAATATGTTTGTACCAAAAGGGGGCTAAAAAGATAAAATCTCATTAAACGATAAAAATATAGAATTTTATCAAAGAGAGATGATTAAAAGGTCCTCAAAATCAAAGTTTATAGATTTTTTAGAAAGATAGAAAAGAGCATTGTTATATCCTACACCTATTGCGAAATTGATTGAGAGTTATTCGAAACTCCCTGGAATTGGTATTAAAACTGCGACCCGTCTAGCCTTTTATACGATTGGTATGGAGGAGGATGTGGTCAATGAATTTGCGAAAAATCTCCTGGCAGCTAAGCGTGACTTAGCCTATTGTCAGGTTTGTGGTAATCTTGCTGAAGATGAGATCTGTGCGATTTGTCAGGATTCGACGCGGGATTTGTCAACGATTTTAGTCGTAGAAGATAGTAGAGATGTTTCAGCCATGGAACATATTCAAGAGTATCATGGCTTGTATCATGTTCTTCACGGTCTTATTTCCCCAATGAATGGAGTCGGTCCAGATGATATTAACCTCAAGAGCTTGCTCATGCGTTTGATGGAGAACGAGGTGACTGAAGTTATCATTGCTACTAATGCGACAGCAGATGGGGAAGCGACATCTATGTATATTTCACGCGTTTTAAAACCTGCTGGTATCAAAGTGACACGACTGGCACGGGGGCTTGCCGTTGGAGCCGATATTGAGTATGCTGATGAAGTAACTCTCCTTCGAGCCATTGAAAATCGTACGGAGCTATAGCCTTTTGCGATAAGTGTTATCAAGAAAATTAGTATAGAAAGTTAGGGAAATCCATGTCAAAAGAAACCATTATTCTCCTGTATGGTGGACGTTCGGCTGAGCGTGAAGTGTCAGTCTTGTCTGCTGAAAGTATCATGCGGGCTATCGACTATGATAAATTTTTTGTAAAAACCTACTTTATTGCTCAAAATGGTGATTTTATTAAGACCCAGGAGTTTAATAAAACGCCGTCTGCGGATGAAAAGTTAATGACTAACAGCACTATTATTTCAAGCCAATGCATTCGTCCGAGCGATATTTATGAGGAAAATGCTGTAGTTTTTCCTGTGCTTCACGGTCCAATGGGTGAGGATGGTTCTATCCAAGGTTTCTTAGAAGTTTTACGCCTGCCCTATGTAGGAACCAATGTTCTTGCTTCTAGTGTAGCAATGGATAAGATCACGACTAAGCAGGTGCTGGCTTCAGAGGGAATTCCCCAAGTGGCCTTTGAAACGGTGATAGAGGGCGAGGATGTAGAGGCAAAAATCGCTACTGTAGAAGCTAATTTGCACTATCCTGTCTTTGTCAAACCAGCCAATATGGGATCCAGCGTCGGAATTTCAAAGGCAGAAAATCAAGTTGAATTGCGATCTGCTATTGAGTTAGCTTTTCGCTATGATAGCCGTCTCTTGGTAGAGCAAGGAGTCAATGCCCGTGAAATCGAGGTTGGGCTGCTAGGAAATGCAGATGTTCAGACGACTCTACCTGGTGAAGTTGTCAAAGATGTAGCTTTTTATGATTACGATGCCAAATATATCGACAATAACATTACCATGGCGATTCCAGCTGAAATCTCGGCTGATGTGGCAGAGCAAATGCGGATTTACGCCGCTACAGCCTTTCGTGCCATTGGTGGTTGCGGTTTGTCACGTTGCGATTTCTTCCTGACAGAAGCGGGAGAGATTTTTCTCAATGAGTTGAATACCATGCCAGGTTTTACCCAGTGGTCAATGTATCCTCTCTTGTGGGATAATATGGGACTTGGTTACTCTGATTTGATTAAAAAGTTGGTGTCCCTAGCCAAGGAAACCTTTCGTAAACGCGAACAACATCTGGTTTAAAGCTTATGTATAGTAATTAAGTTTTAAAAATTGAGCATTATTTTTGTTGTAGATATAGATTTTCTAGAGCTGAAAATAAGAGTGAAGAAAGTTGAGTTCTCCTTACTTTTCTCCGATTTGTCGTCTTGCTAGAGAGTGCTATCCGAGCATCTACCTTTATCAACTCTCCGATCGTTTTCCTTATATAGCGAGTAGTCGTTCTACAAAAATGTTCCCCAGTCACGAATAGTACGGTTGCGAAATCCAGTAGGAAACGATTCTATGAGGTTTTAGAGCAGTGCTGTTTTAAGGCTTTCTAGATGCGAGTAGATAGCTTATTCTTCTCAGGTGGATAAAAAACGAAAGAGGGAACCTTAGCTCAGGTTTGATAAGATACTTTACCCAAGGTATGATATAATGAAAAGAGCGTTTGCTCTTTTTGTTTTACAGCTTTTATACTCATTAAAACAGAACCGTCGTATCTTGTTAGTTTCCGATATTGCCATATGTTATAGCCGTTTCGTTTATTTTTAGTACTAGGCAAGGAGTCGCAGGTAGTACTGGAGTACAGCAAGACGAGTGAACGAAGTCATAAAAATAGAAACGAAATGACTCTAGTACTAGGCAAGAAGCTGCAGACTGTACTGGCATACGGCAAAGCGAGTGAACGAAATAATAAAAGAGAAACTAAAAGACTATAATAGCAACCTGAAGCGGTATCAGCCTCATCTTGTACAAGACGTGAGAGTGTTTGATGCGAATGCCATTCGTTTTATCTCCAATATTCAACAGTTTATTTCTGGACGGTTGAAGCAACTTCTCGGTCGAACAGGGGGCGAGAAAGAAATTGGCAGGTAGAAAAAGAGTTCGTTTTTCCACACTTTTTTAATTCTAGGTTCGGCTGAAACAGTCTAGAGGTAGGTCGTTTCACTCTCCCCCTCTGTACAGTGGATGATGCTAGCGTTTAAATCTAAAACACGAACAAAGAGGAGTGAAAAGCTCCAGTGGAGATGTTTAGCCTGTTCCCTTGAAACAAAAAGGGACAGCATTTCCAACTTTTAACAGCATGATAGCTGTTGAAGCAATCAACCACTGGGCTTGAGCTGTTGATGCCGACTTTGATTTAGCCCAGTCCCCTTGTGAGTTCCCGATGAAGATAGCTAGGTTCGTTACAATGAAGTACAGTGCAGAACCAGATAGCTATGTTAGGCAAACAACCCTTGAAACGGCTGCGTCCCCAAAAGGTATATGGAGCCAGCTAAAGCTAGAACATCTGCATTACTCCCCCAAAGGAGTCGTATCCAAGCAAACCAAATCCCATAATTGATGAAGAATAGAAACATATCTACAGTAGATAAGAGTGTTTTTGGAGAAAATGATGAAATTAACCGTATATGAAGTCGCTCAAGTTGTTGGAGCGAAAAACGATGTGAGAATGTATGAGGATCGAGCGCTGCAAAAGGTTGAGTTTGATAGCCGTTTGATAGTAGAGGGAGATTTTTTTATCCCGCTAAAGGGAGCTAGAGATGGGCATGATTTTATTCCTGTTGCCTTTGAAAATGGTTGCGCCATTACCTTATCTGAGAAAGAAGTAGCGTTTCCCCATATTCTAGTTGATGATTGCTTGATAGCTTTTCAGGCCTTGGCTGCCTACTATTTGAAAAAAATGCAGGTTGAGGTCATTGCCGTGACAGGATCAAATGGGAAAACCACGACTAAGGATATGATTCATGATGTTTTAGCGACAACTTTTGCTACCTACAAGACCCAGGGAAATTACAATAATGAAATAGGTTTGCCTTATACGGTACTTCACATGCCGGACAATACAGAAAAACTGGTTTTGGAAATGGGACAGGACCACTTGGGAGATCTTCATCTTCTGTCAGAAATTGCAAAACCAAGCCTTGCGGTCATTACCTTATTTGGCGAAGCTCATTTGGCATTTTTCGACTCGCGGGAGCAGATTGCACAAGGAAAACTCCAAATCGCGGATGGTTTGCCGGACGGTGCAATCTTATTACTACCAAATGACCCGATTGCAACTCCTCATCTACCAAATCGGCAGCAGTTGGTGAGCTTTGGTGAGGGTGGCGATTTACAGGTGACGAGCTTAATTGAACGCAAGGACGGTCTGACTTTTCAGGTCAATTTTATGGATGGAGATATTTTTTTACCTGTTACAGGTAAATATAATGCGACCAATGCTATGCTAGCAATTTATGTGGGCAAATATTTGGGCGTTTCAGATAGGGCAATTCGAGAGGCTCTGATGCATCTGAGCCTGACCCGTAATCGGACGGAATGGAAAAAAGCAGGAAACGGAGCTGATATTTTAAGCGATGTCTACAATGCCAATCCGACAGCCATGCGCCTGATTTTAGAAAGCTTTTCGAGTATTCCTGCAAATGAAAATGGCAAGAAATTAGCTGTTTTGGCAGACATGAAAGAATTGGGAGAGCAGTCTATTCCATTACACAAAGAGATCATTACCAGTCTTTCGCCTGACTGTTTGGATATGCTCTTCTTTTATGGACAAGATATTGAAGAACTCGCTCGCTTGGCTGCCCAAGTCTTCCCGCTTGGCAAGGTATATTTCTTTAGAAAAAACGAAACCGAAGATCAATTTGATGCGCTTGTTACACATGTCATAGATAGTATGGAGCCACAAGATCAGATTTTACTTAAAGGAAGTAATTCCATGCACCTCGATCAGCTTGTTGCGGCATTGGTAGCTACTTCCTAAGAATATCGTACAAAAGGAAAGTAAACATGAAAGAATTTTTTACTAATCAGCCCAGTTTTCCGCCTCAACTGGGATTTGCTGGGCATCTTTTTCTCTTGTTCAGCTTGATAGTGGTAGTGCTTGGAGCTGTCAAGTATCATGAAAATAGGAAGTGGCAGTTGACTTTTAAAACTCTACAAGCAGTTCAGTTGGTTCTGCTCTATGGCTGGTATCTGGTCATTATGGCACCGATTTCTGAATCCTTGCCATTCTACCATTGCCGTATGGCAATGGTTGTGCTGTTACTAGTTCCAGATGAGTCACCCTATAAGGAATATTTTTCGCTAATGGGAGTCTTTGGTTCCATATGTGCTTTGATATATCCTATTTTTGATCCCTTTCCTTGGTTCCATGTAACGATTTTTTCTTTCGTTGTTGGGCATCTAGCTCTTTTAGGAAATGCCCTAAATTACCTCTTACATCGATATTCTTATCGACTAACTTCAAGAAAAATTGCCGGGCTGACGTTTGCTATTAATACATTTATTTTATTGGTTGATGTGGTGACAGGCGGGGATTATGGCTTTTTAAGAAACCTGCCTTTAATAGGGAATTATGGCTTAATTTGGAATTATTTGATAGAATCGATTCTCTTTACCATGATTCTATCTGTCTTTTTGAAAATGTTCCAAGTGGTACAGGTATCTCGTCAGAAAGAAAATGAGCAATATAAAGAAGCGAGAACAACATTGACGTAACAGTTTATGGCATGAATAGTTGGACGTACGTATCAATAGTTAGGTTGCTACATCATGATTGGAGTTACCTCCTTGTTTTTTATCACTCTGATTTGAAAAATCGTACTCTTTTGTTTATAATAAGAAAGATACAAGAAAAGAGACAGGTAATTATTCTGCCATTTTCAAAGAGTATAGAAAAGCAAAAAAGGATTCAACATGACATTACAGGATGAAATAAAAAAACGCCGTACCTTTGCTATTATTTCCCACCCGGATGCGGGAAAAACTACGATTACAGAGCAGTTGCTCTACTTTGGTGGAGAAATTCGTGAGGCTGGTACGGTCAAAGGGAAAAAGACAGGAAATTTTGCCAAATCTGACTGGATGGATATTGAAAAGCAACGGGGGATCTCGGTAACATCTTCTGTTATGCAGTTTGACTATGACGGTAAGCGTGTCAATATTCTTGATACTCCAGGGCACGAAGACTTTTCAGAAGATACCTATCGAACATTGATGGCGGTCGATGCTGCGGTTATGGTTATTGATTCAGCCAAGGGGATTGAAACCCAGACTAAAAAATTGTTTGAGGTGGTGAAACACCGCAATATCCCCGTCTTTACGTTTATTAACAAATTAGACCGTGACGGTCGTGAGCCCCTGGATCTCTTGGAAGAATTGGAAGAAGTCCTTGGAATTGCAAGTTTTCCAATGAACTGGCCAATCGGTATGGGAAAATCATTTGAGGGCTTGTATGATTTGCATAACAAGCGCTTGGAGCTATACCGTAGCAAGGAGCGCTTTGCAAGTTTTGATGAGGGAGAAGCGCTATTTGGTAGCAATCCTTTCTATGCTCAGGTTTTAGAAGATATTGAGCTGTTGAGCGAAGCGGGAAATGAATTTTCAGAAGAAGCGATTTTACAAGGTAAGCTAACCCCAGTTTTCTTTGGTTCTGCCTTAACAAATTTTGGTGTACAGACCTTCCTTGAAACTTTTTTGCAATTTGCGCCAGAACCGCATGGACATTTGAAAACAGATGGGGAAATGGTCGATCCTTTCTCTCATGATTTCTCAGGATTTGTCTTTAAAATTCAGGCTAATATGGATCCTCGTCACCGTGATCGGATTGCTTTTGTTCGCATCGTTTCAGGAGAATTTGAGCGCGGTATGGATGTCAATTTGACGCGGACAGGTAAGAAAGCTAAGTTATCAAACGTCACCCAGTTCATGGCTGAAGCACGTGAAACTGTTGAAAATGCCGTGGCAGGAGATATTATAGGGGTCTATGATACAGGGACTTATCAAGTTGGGGATACCTTGACTGTTGGTAAGAATAAGTTTGAATTTGAACCTCTGCCAACCTTTACACCTGAAATATTCATGAAAGTTTCTGCTAAGAATGTCATGAAACAAAAATCTTTTCATAAGGGAATTGAGCAATTGGTGCAAGAAGGAGCTATTCAGCTTTATACCAATTATCAGACAGGAGAGTATATGTTGGGAGCAGTGGGCCAACTCCAGTTTGAGGTCTTTAAGCACCGTATGGAACAGGAATATAATGCAGAAGTAGTCATGACACCCATGGGGAAAAAGACTGTGCGTTGGATTTCCCAAGACCAGTTGGATGAACGGATGTCGTCTAGTCGAAATATCTTAGCTAAAGATCGCTTTGATCACCCTGTTTTCCTTTTTGAAAATGACTTTGCCCTCCGTTGGTTTGCAGACAAGTATCCAGATGTGGTACTAGAAGAAAAGATGTAGAAAGAGTTCATGAGAATGGGACTATTATCAGGTTTAATTGGAAATGCCGCTCAAACGGATACGGCAAAAGTAGAAGCTCAGTTAGATGCGATTTTATTACCGACTGAGCAGGTATTGTCAGCTTTTAGCCTGATCCGTGATTTGATTGTCTTTACGGATAAGCGCTTGATTTTGGTGGACAGACAAGGAATGACAGGAAAGAAAACTTCCTACAAGTCTATTCCCTATCGCGCTATTTCCCGTTTTGAGGTCGAAACATCTGGGCATTTTGATTTGGATGCAGAGTTAAAAATCTGGATTTCATCGAGTATAGAGCCAGCAGAAATACTGCAATTCAAGAGCGATAAGAGTGTGGTTGCTATTCAGCAGGCTCTTGCAGCAGCGGTACTAAAATAAAAAGATTGCCCCTTTGAAATGGGGACAAGAAAAACACTCCTGTTGATTTAGTGTAAACTAAAGGCAGGAGTGTTTTTAGCATCGTCAAAGCTATGTGCGAAAAGGAAATGTACTTGTCTTGCTACTCGTCAAACATCAACTTTTTCCATTCTTATAGTCATTTCGTTTATCTTTTATTCCTTCGTTCACTCGCTTTGCCGTACTCCAGTACAGCCTGCAGCTCGTTGCCTAGTACTAAAAGTAAACTAAAAGACTATAAAATCCTAGGCTTTAATGAAAATGAAAAGACTCATTTCCTACTCGATAGAGGAAATGAGTCTTTCACGAATGTTTTTCGGTTGTCCTAACTTTAGGAGCAGCACTGCTTCAATTTTGCTAATCAGCAGCTTTAAATGGATACTCCTCTCCTCCGATAAAGGTTAGTGTATTCCCATTGTGTGTGTAGAACATAGTGTCGCCTTTTTTAGGGATTAATGGTAATGAAGCAAAGTCAGGAGCAGGATTGACTGCGGTTATTTGGAGTGAGTGTGTCAGCGGATTGATCTCCCCTTCAAAGTAAACGGCAGAGAATCGACCGCTTGCTGCATCATACCGAGCCTTGCTATTTTCTGCTAGTTCTCTAGCCAGCATATCATCGAATTGCTTCTCAAATCCCTCAGGCTTAGGGAAATTGGCTTTAATTTTAGCCTCGTAGTCATCTCCAAATGTTTCTTTCAGTAAGGTTTCTTTATCAACACCATATTCTGTTGCTTTTTGTTCTGCCTCTGCTAGCACTTTTTCATATTCCTTTTGAATGCCCTTATCATAGGCAGTGAGTAGGGCTTTTTTGTTGAAGGTGGAATAGAGTGTGACAACGGCTTTATTATCTTTGACCTCAAGGGTTACTCCCGTTTCTCCAACAACCTCTTCTGGATTGAGTGGAAACGTTTCCTCCAAGTCGCCTGAAAATTCATGCACAGCTATTTGTTTCATTTCAGTAGCAAAGCTTGGATTTTCCCATTTTCCTTCAATGATACCATTGCGATAAAAGATAAAGCCCGCAACAGCAGCTACGAAAAAGAGGCTTCCTACTATTCCGAAGATAACTTTCAAGATACGTTTCCGTTTTTTCTTATTGGCTTCTACCATCATTGTGAGAGGGTCTAATTGTTGATTTTTCATAAAAACTCCTTTATTTCCTATACAAATAGTGTACGTTATCTTTCTCTTTTTGTCAAATACAATTTTAGAAAGTACTCTGAATGGTGATTTATAGTATAATGGGACAGAGGAAAAAGTGGAGGCGGAGCAATGTTCATTAAGAAAAGTTTGAAAAATGGGATGTCTTGGATTAACCTAGATGCTGAGAGTTTGCACCAAACGCCAGAATTATATAAAAAATATCGTATTGATACGGAAACGGTTGAATATGCATTGGATAAGAATGAACGTGCCCATATGGACTACAATCGCGAAAATAGTACAGTTGTCTTTATCTACAATGTCCTTGATTTGGAGCGTGAAAAGGATTATTATGAAACGGTTCCCATGACTTTCATTGTCCAAAAAGATCGCCTGATTACTATTACCAATCAGGATAATGCGTATGTGACGCGTAATATGGTTCGCTATATTGAACACCATGCTCCAGTCACCGTCTATAAATTCCTCTTTGCGAGTATCGAGCTGATTAGTCATTCTTACTATCCTGTCATTGAAAAAATGGATAAGGCAAAGGATGAGATCAATACGCTCTTGCGCCAGACGACAACGAAATCGCGTTTATTTGCCCTCTCTGATTTGGAAACCAGTATGGTCTACCTGCTTGCTGCAGCTAAGCAAAATCTGATGCTGCTTGAGCATATTAGAGGACATGCAATTTATCGCGGCTTTGATGAGATTGAACATGAACAATTTGAAGATGCGATGATTGAAGCTAAGCAGTTGGTCGCGATGACGGATTTGGTTTCCCAGGTCTTGCAGCAGTTGTCTAACTCCTACAATAATGTCTTAAACAACAATCTGAATGATAACCTGACGATTTTGACCATTATCTCCATTTTACTTGCTGTTATTGCTGTCATTACAGGCTTCTTTGGCATGAATGTTCCACTTCCTTGGACTGAGAATCATCATGCGTGGATTTATATCATCATTATGAGTGCTATTTTATGGATTGTGATTGCACATATTTTAAAATGGGTCGCTCATAAAAAATAAGAAATGTGTTGTAGTTCAGCGCCTTTCTAATGTGTATGGTCGTGAACTAGAGTATATTTCTCTGGGATATTTTTCGTACTTGTAACAGGACGAACGTCATGTTAGAGTGTTCATGATTGATTAAAAACAGATAATAATGAATTTTACTATCTTTTGCCCTTTCTTTATGATATACTAGATAAGTTGCATGCAACAAAATTGTATATATGGGAAATAAGCTCCACTTCTTGCACCAGAGTGATGTCTAAAAAAACCTGTCCTGCTTAGACGGTTTTTATTTTTTAGACGAGGGCTGAGGTCCCATCGGTGTCGTTGGGATTTTCCCAACTTAGAAAGAAGAGTATGAAATTTAATGAATTACAGTTATCTGCTGACTTACTAGCAGAAATCGAAACAGCAGGTTTTGTGGAGGCAAGTCCGATTCAAGAAAAAACCATTCCACTTGCCCTTGACGGTAAGGATGTGATTGGTCAGGCTCAGACAGGGACAGGAAAAACGGCGGCCTTTGGTCTACCTACTCTTGAAAAAATTCGTACGGACGAAGTGACAATTCAAGCCTTAGTCATTGCTCCAACGCGGGAATTGGCCGTTCAAAGTCAGGAAGAACTCTTCCGCTTTGGTCGTAGTAAGGGGGTCAAAGTACGCTCTGTCTACGGAGGTTCAAGTATTGAAAAGCAAATCAAGGCGCTCAAGTCTGGCGCTCATATCGTAGTTGGAACACCTGGCCGTCTCCTTGACTTGATAAAACGTAAGGCCTTAAACCTTACTCATGTTGAAACTCTTATCCTTGATGAAGCTGATGAAATGCTCAACATGGGCTTTTTGGAGGATATTGAATCAATCATCTCCCGTGTTCCAGAAGACCGTCAAACTCTTCTGTTTTCAGCGACTATGCCAGCTCCGATTAAACGTATCGGTGTTCAATTCATGAAAAATCCTGAGCATGTGCAGATTGAAGCTAAGGAATTAACAACTGAATTGGTGGATCAGTACTATATTCGTGTCAAAGAACAAGAAAAATTTGATACTATGACCCGTCTTATGGATGTGGAGCAGCCAGAATTATCGATTGTCTTTGGTCGGACTAAGCGCCGTGTAGATGAATTAACCCGTGGTCTAAAAATCCGTGGTTTTCGTGCAGAGGGTATTCATGGTGATTTGGACCAAGGTAAGCGTCTCCGTGTGTTACGTGATTTTAAGACCGGTGGTCTGGATGTCCTAGTTGCAACAGATGTTGCAGCCCGTGGGTTAGATATTTCAGGAGTGACTCATGTCTACAACTATGACATTCCACAAGATCCTGAAAGTTATGTTCACCGTATTGGTCGGACAGGGCGTGCAGGGAAGTCTGGACAATCTATTACCTTTGTATCACCAAATGAAATGGGCTACCTCAAGATTATCGAAGACTTGACTAAGAAACGCATGACAGGCATGAAACCTGCAACAGCAGAAGAAGCCTTTCAAGCTAAGAAAAAAGTTGCTCTGAAGAAAATTGAACGGGATTTTGCAGATGAACATACTCGTAAGAACTTTGCGAAGTTTGGTAAGGATGCCCTTAAACTGGCTAGTGAATTTTCGCCAGAAGAATTGGCAATGTACATCTTGAGCTTGACTGTACAAGATCCAGAATCGATGCCAGAGGTAGAGATTGCACGTGAAAAACCATTGCCGTTTAAATATGTCCCAGGTGATAAAGGCGGTAGTCGTGGTAAGTCTGGTAAAGGCGGTAAATCATCAAACAACCGTCGTGGAGATGACCGCCGTGGAGGACGTCGTGATTACAAAGAAAAACGTCGTTCCAACGATCGGAACCGTTTCGGAAAAGACAACAACAAAAATCCACGCAAACGTATCTCAAGTGAGAAAAAGACAGGTTTTGTCATTCGCAATAAAGGGGATAAATAGAAGATTCTAGGAGAGGTGTTCAGCATCTCTTCTTTCTTTTTGAAATCTATTTCGATTTTTTTCTAAATGCCTCTTGATATTATGAATAAAAGGAGTATAATTCTATTTAGAAATATTTCTAAATAGAAAGCAGAAAGGAAATTACATGGGCTTATCAGAAACCTTAAAGGCGATTTCAGCACCGATTCGCAGGCAGATTTTGGAATATTTGAAGTCGGGTTCCAAATCTGCAGGTCAAATTGTGGAGTTGTTTCACTTGAGCAGTGCTACCGTGTCGCATCATTTGTCTGTCTTGAAAAAGTCAGGTCTCATTTTAGAAGAGAAACAGAAGAATTTCATTTACTATCGGCTCAATTATACTGTGTTTGAAGAAGTGCTGGTCTGGATTGCCAGCTTTGGAGGAAAAAGTGATGAAAAGAATTGATTGGAAGAAGCTGCTTGTGACCAGCTTGATTTTTTTGATACCATTGGCTTTCGCAGTCTGTTATTATGGGCAATTACCAGCTGTTTTGTATACGCACTTTGGAATTGACAACCAGGCAAACGGGATAAATAGTAAATGGGAAACCCTGGTGCTAACTCCTGTACTGGCGTTTATTTTTCATGTTTGCTTGTGTATTGCACTTGATGTCACAAAAAATAGTCAAATTCCTGCTGTTAGAGTGCTTAAATGGCTAATGCCTATCCTCACTACACTTGTAACAGGCTTCATTTTGTTATATAATTTGGGTTATCAGGTAGACATCCGTCGTTTAGTTGTCGCTTTTTTAGCAGGTGTTTATCTGATTACGGGCAATTATATGCCAAAAGATGTGGCAGGTATAACCTCTCCTCAAACCTTAACTGACCGCAAAAAAGCAGCCTATCTCTTTATAGGAGGAGCACTTGCCTTGCTGATTAGTCTCTTTTTTGCCCCCGTCGTCTCCCTGATTGTTGGTCTCATCTTTATACTACTGTTTGGCATTTGGAGCATTCGTGTCTGGGTAAAGGGCTACAAAATCACCGGTAAATAAGAATGCTTAGAAACCGTATAATAGTTTGAATCTACAGACTATCTATGTTTCATCTCGTCAAGATGTAAAATATGGGAAAGTGATTGACCTTGTGATGTCTCCTTTATATAATAAGAAAGTTCCTTTACAAGATAATCTAGTCTTTTGGTTTATCTTTTATGACTTCGTTCACTCTCTTTGCCGTACTCTAGTACAGTCTGCAGCTCGTTGCCTAGTACTATAGTCATTTCGTTTATATTTTTATGACTTTGTTCACTCTCTTTGCCGTACTCTAGTACAGTCTGCAGCTTGTTGCCTAGTACTAAAAATAAATGAAACGGCTATAAAAGCAAACGAAAAGACTATCTTAAGATAGTCTTGTAAAGGCTACAATGATGAATAAGGAGAAAATCGTATGATTATTAGTATTGTTTTAGTTGTATTTTTAGTACGGCTATGGTTTTTAAAGATTTCGATTCAACATGAACGAATGATTTTGAAAGATGGTGGAAGAGAGTATGGAGCTAAAAATACTCGCTATTTGACCATTCTACATATTTTATTTTATCTGTTTAGTCTAGTAGAAGCCCTCATAAAGCATAGTCCTGTAGATATGCTGGGAGTAATTGGGATTGTGTTACTCATATTCTCCATGTGTATGTTGTACCTTGTACAGTCTATTTTAGGAGAAATATGGACAGTGAAGTTGATGATTGCCAAGAATCACACTTATAATGACCATATTCTTTTTCGTGTTGTCAAACATCCCAACTATTATCTAAATATCATTCCAGAATTAGTTGGTTTGACCCTTCTATGCCATTCATGGTTGGCAGCCGTATTTCTAGCGCCTTTTTATACACTCGTTTTGTGGCGTCGGATTAGAGAAGAAGAGGAATTGTTAGAGAAAGTTATTCTGCCAAACAGCTAGGAGATTTATGAATTGGGTAGGGGGTTCTGAGGGAAAAGTCACAGCTAAATGGATAAAGAAAGTTTCGTTTTCGATAATAGCTGTTCAACGAAAGGGGTACGAAGTAGGCTAGTCTGTTATACTAGAAACTGCAGCAAGGAAATTGTTTCTCTTGAGATGTACCGTACCTGCAAATCGTTTAAAAACTGCCTAGAATTCAACAATGCTTACCTGTATTTTCTTCCTGTGTACAGGGGGTATAGCCTTTTCGTTTATCTTTTATGACTTCGTTCACTCGCTTTGTCGTACGCTAGTACAGCCTGCAGCTCCTTGCCTAGTACTAAAAGTAAACTAAAAGCCTATAAAAAGCTAGCACGTCATTCGTAAATGAGGAGGTTTCATGGGGATTAGAAATTTGAACAAAGCATCATCACTCTAGACGATTAACTACAAAAAGGAGAAGATGATGCTTACCTATATGATACAAAAAAGGTTAGATATGAAAGCAGTACTGGCACTCTATGAAGCAGTGGAGTGGACAAATTATACGAGGGATCCTGCGTTACTTGAGCAGGCCTTGAACAATAGTTTATTGGTTATTGCTGCATTTGATGATGCAAAGCTCGTGGGTCTGTTGCGGGCTGTTGGTGACGGTTATTCGATTATCTTTGTCCAGGATATTTTGGTTCTTCCAGATTATCAGCGCAGAGGCATTGGTCGCCAGTTAATGGAGAAGCTATTAGCAAACTATCCGAATATCTATCAACTCCATCTTTTGACAGGAAAAGAAGAAAAGACAAAGGCTTTCTATGAATCCTTAGGATTTAGGGCAGTTGATGAAATGGACTGTGTAGCCTATACCTATTTGAAATAATCTAGTCATTCAGTTTACTTTTATGACTTCGTTCACTCACTTTGTCGTACGCTAGTACAGCCTGCAGCTCGTCGCCTTGTATTAAAAGTAAACTAAAAGCCTATAAAAATATCTCACTCCTTATCGGGAGTGAGATTTTTTGTGATATAATCCAATTTTTGCTGGCGTGTTTTGCGCTTGAAGAGGGCTTCTGCAGACATGGCACTTGATTTATCGAGGAAAGTTTCATGGTAGAGGAGTTCAACAGGTCTGCGGCTCTGGATACGGGTGTATTTGGCTCCTTTGCCACTGTTATGGGTCGCAAGCCGTTTATCAAGATCGTTGGTATAACCGGTGTAGAGGCTGTCATCTGCACAGCGAACTACATACATGTAATGGTTAGCCTTTTCCAAAGTAGATTTCCTCGATTTCTGCTGTATAGTTTCCGTTTTCTTGATGAATGATCAGAGGTGGTAGAATGTTCAATCCCTCTAATGACCCGTCTTTAATAGCTTCAATTAAGAGCATATTAGCTTCTTTATTAGGTTTTGGGTGGATAAATTGGACCCGCTTTGGGGCTAGGTTATAGGCTTTCATAGTATCGATAATTTCAAGGAAGCGCTCTGGCCGATGTACCATGGCTAAACGACCATTTGATTTTAGCGCGTGACGGCTGACGTTACAAATTTCTTCCAGATTGGTAGTGATTTCATGGCGAGCCAATAGATAATGCTCGCTAGCTTTCAGGTTAGGATGTTGTTCAATCTTGAAATAGGGTGGATTACAGAGAATCAAGTCAACCTGTGAACGCGGTACGTAAGCTAGCAGGTGTTTGAGATCATCGTGAATCATCTCAACCTGTCCCTCTAATTGATTGAGAGCAATGGAACGTTTTGCCATATTTGCCAAGCGTTCTTGGATTTCAATAAGGGTAATCTTGGCCTTGGTTTGAGTAGAAGCAAAGAGACCGACAGCCCCATTTCCACTACATAAGTCCACTATAAGCCCTTTTTTAGGCAATTTTGGAAAGCGAGATAGAAGAACGCTGTCAATAGAATAGCTAAAGACTTCTTTGTTTTGAATAATCTTGACATCAGTGGAGAAGAGCTGATCAATCCTCTCTCCAGCTTGTAATACTGGCTTGTTCATACATCTATTATAGCACATTGTTAGGGCAGATGAAAAATCTTTGTTCGTTTCCAAAGTATGGTATAATAGGTAAGAAATGAGCAAAGGAGAGCACAATGTTTTATTCTTATTTACGAAGTTTATTATTCTTTTTACTGTGGGCTGTCAACGGTAATATTCATTATCATGATAGGGAGAAAATTTTACCTCAGGATGAAAATTATATCTTGGTAGCACCGCATAGAACTTTCTGGGATCCTGTCTTTTTAGGATATGCTTCAGCACCGAAACAATTTATTTTTATGGCTAAAAAAGAATTGTTCAAGAATCGAGGATTTGGATGGTGGATTAGTAAGTGCGGTGCCTTTCCAATTGACCGGGGTAATCCAGGAACTGCGGCCATTAAATACCCAGTTAAAATGTTGAAAAAAAGCAACCGTTCTTTAGTAATGTTTCCGTCGGGGAGCCGTCACTCTAGCGAATTAAAAGGTGGTGTGGCTGTCATTGCAAAGACTGCTAAAGTTAAAATTATGCCCGCAACCTATGTTGGACCGATGAGCTTGAAAAATCTATTGCTGGGAGATCGAATTGATGTTGCCTTTGGAAATCCGATTGATATTTCAGATATTAAACGTCTGGATGATGCAGGAATTGCAGAAGTAACCCACCGCATTGAGTCAGAGTTCAATCGCTTGGACGACCTTGCTCGCTCGGCTCAGATAGGCAAGAAACGCATGAGTTATTGGACGTTCATCTACCGCGTCCCCGTCTTGATCCTTGTCGCTCTTGTCCTAGGCTTGACCTATCTCTTTAGCTATCTCGCAAGTTTCGTTTGGAAACCAACTACTCATTTAGATAAGTAAATAAAAAACTCGTTTCAGACGAGTTTTTTTAATTTTTTACGAATAAATAAGTGGAGGTAGGAATATGTCTGAAAAATGGATACCATTTTTGCGTCACTATCAATTATTGGTTGTGGTAGCTGTAGGGGGGCTTGTGATGACTGTGACTTTCTTTTTGATAGCTCCAATAAGACCGAGTGGGGAGCTGGGTCGCGTGGAAGAATTAGTAAGTAGCAGCGAACAGGTAATGGAGATGCCAATTAGTAAGCAGTCCATAGAGAGCCTAATGGTTGATGTCAAAGGCGCAGTCAAGAAACCAGGAATTTATCATTTGTCAGTAGGTAGTCGTGTTCATGATGCGGTGGAAGCAGCGGGTGGTTTGACAGAGGCTGCTGATTCTAAATCCATCAATTTAGCTCAGAAGCTGAGTGATGAGGGGGTTATTTACGTAGCAACCAAGGAGGAAGCAATCTCTGTTGTACCTACTACAAGGACAGCACAAACAAGTAGCGATAAGGGAGTAAAGGAGGGGCTAGTGAATCTCAATACTGCAACAGAGGCAGATTTGCAGACCATTGCAGGTATCGGTACTAAGCGTGCGACAGATATTATTGCCTATCGTGAGAGCAAGGGGCATTTTCAATCGGTTGATGATTTGAAAGATGTACCTGGAATTGGTAGTAAGAGTCTGGAGAACATTCGTCCTTATGTCACAGTTGATTAAAGGTCTGCCCCTTACTCCCATCCACTTGGCTGTCTTGTTACTAGCCCTTTACTTTGTTATGCATCATTTGTCCTTCTTATCAATGGTGATTTTGGTGGCAATGTTACTTCTTCTCTATTTTCAGCAAGGGAAGATGATAGTTTATAAGGTGCTTCCTATCTTAGCCTGTTTTTTTCTCCTATTTGGCCTGCAACGTATGAAAGTGGCAATGGATGCTGCATCTACTCTGACAGAGATTAGCTACTTAGATGTCAAACCAGATACCATTCATATCAATGGTGACAGCCTTTCGTTTCGTGCAAGATCGTCAGGATATCGGTATATGGTTTTTTACCAATTAAAAAGTCAAAGGGAGCAGGTTTACTTCAAAAGTCTGTCGCATCTGGTGAGGCTAGAGGTGGAAGCGACTGTATCTGTCCCAGAAAGTCAGCGGAATTTTAATGGCTTTGATTACCAAGATTACTTGGGGACACAAGAGATTTATCGAACGGTCAAGATTAGTCAAATTAAGAAGATTGCCCAGCAGACTTCATGGAATCCTTTGGACTGGCTCTCCTTACTTCGACGAAAGCTTTTAGTCTATATTAAGGAGCATTTTCCAAATCCAATGCGGCACTATATGACAGGGTTGTTGCTTGGAGATTTGGACAAGGAATTTGAGCAGATGAGCGATTTGTATTCTAGCCTAGGGATAATCCACTTATTTGCGCTTTCTGGTATGCAGGTTGGCTTCTTTGTAGATAGGTTCCGTTCCTTTTTCTTACGTTTCGGAATAAGAAAAGAAATAGTTGATTGGCTACAGCTTCCGTTTGCCTTTATTTATGCAAGCTTGACAGGATTTTCAGTTTCAGTCAATCGTTCCCTTTTGCAAAGGATTTTGAGCAATATGGGAATGAGTAAGTTAGATAATATAGCTTGTACGATTATCCTTTCTTTTCTAATCATGCCTCATTTTTTACTAACAGTAGGCGGTGTTCTGAGTTTTGCCTATGCTTTTTTATTGGCTGTTTTTGATTTTGAAGATTTGGCAGCTTATAAGCGAGTAGCTGTAGAAAGTTTAGCGATTTCTCTAGCTATGTTTCCCTTATTGATTTATTATTTTTACAGCTTTCAACCCTTATCTATTCTATTAACATTTCTCTTTTCCTTTCTTTTTGATCTAGTCTTGCTACCAGGCTTGAGCCTTGTCTTTCTTCTTTCGCCGCTTATGAAGCTCACGCAAGTGAATGCTCTTTTTGTATGGTTAGAAGCCTGTATCCGGTGGATAGTAGACTTGGACTTAAAACCATTGATTTTTGGGAAGCCGACAGTTGTTTTACTTCTAATCTTGCTGCTTATTTTGCTCTCTTTGTATGATCTGTATCGGAATTGGAAATGGTGTTGGGGACTTATCAGCTTGTTAGCTCTGCTCGTTTTCATAGTCAAATATCCCTTAGAAAATGAGGTGACAGTAGTGGATGTTGGGCAAGGGGATAGTATTTTTTTGAGAGATATACGAGGGCGGACGGTCTTGATTGATGTAGGTGGTAGAGTGAATGTTGCTACAAAAGAAGTTTGGCAACAAGGGACAAATCAAGCGAATGCGAAGCGAACGTTGCTCCCCTATCTTCGTAGTCGCGGTGTGAGTAGGATTGATTATCTAATCTTAACTCATGCCCATACGGATCATATGGGAGATTTACTGGAAGTGGTGAGAGAAATGGCTATTGGTAGGATATATATTTCTGAGGGAAGTGCTAGCAGTCAGAAATTAGCAGAGATCCTGCAGAGCGTAAAGGTGCGACCTCATCTTGTGAAAGTGGGAGATACTATTCCGATAGGTGACGGCTTTTTACATGTACTCTATCCTTATCAAAAAGGAGACGGTGGTAACGATGATTCGGTTGTGTTATATGGGGAGTTTTTGCAGACTCGTTTTCTATTCACAGGGGATTTGGAAGATAGTGAGTTAGAGTTGATGAAACAGTATCCTCAGTTGTCTGTTGATGTTTTAAAGGTAGGACATCATGGCTCGAAAGGTTCCTCTCATCCAGAATTTTTGGCTGCTATTTCTCCAAGGATTGCCTTGATTTCAGTTGGGAAAAACAATCGTTACAAGCATCCGCATCAAGAAACTCTGACGCGTTTTCAAGAACGGCAGATCCAGGTGTTTCGAACGGATGAACAAGGTGCTATTCGTTTCAGAGGTTGGAGGAAGTGGAAGATTGAAACGGTGAGATAGAGAAACGGGATAGTTGAACAGGAGTTCCTATTGGGTATCTATCAATAGCCTATTTCCTAATGATGACCACTCCTTGAGGATACTAGGTTTGTTATAAATGAAATGCAGTGAATAAGCAAGGAACCACCGCCAAACCAATGAAAGGACGGAGGTCATTTACCAATATTTCAAGGTTGTTCAAAGGTAGGAGCAACAATCAACCTCTAAGTTGTTTTCATAATTGAAGATATAGCCGTTTCGTTTATTTTTAGTACTAGGCAAGGAGTCGCAGGTAGTACTGGAGTACAGCAAGACGAGTGAACGAAGTAATAAAAATATAAACGAAATGACTATAACATCAATAGAAATGATGATTTTTCTAGAAACAAGGAACTTCACTTGTGATACGGGTGCTTCTTTTGAGAAAATATGCAATGAACATATTTTTAAAATACTGATAACAATTTAGATTTTAGGGGAGATTTATGAAAGACTTTTCGGAGAAATATTCGTTTTCTGAATGTTAAGGTCTGTTATTTTCTAAAAAGTAGAAACATCTTTTAGAAACAGGTTGGTGTCTAACTAAATAAAGGTTTAGGAGTTTTAATTTTATACATTTATGATGTCTAGAGCAGTTCTCATTTGTGGAAGAGGTTTCAACGTGATATAATAGTTGTAATCATGTTTTGTTTTTCACAAACTTAGAAAGGTTAGGAATAAATCAGATGATTTCCTATCAACCATTAAATTTATATCGTCAATTTAAGAAAGCAGCAGAGCAGTTTCCAGAAGTTAAGATTGTTTTTGACAAGTCTTATCAATCTTTCCCTGAATTG
Source organism: Streptococcus sp. LYSM12 (assembly GCF_004569635.1). GTDB lineage: Bacteria > Bacillota > Bacilli > Lactobacillales > Streptococcaceae > Streptococcus. Next base: position 2,995 of record NZ_SPOZ01000005.1, on the reverse strand, counting down.
GGGCTTGAAAATACCTATGCGCAGGTTTTTACTGCTATTCAGCAAAGGGCTTATCAGCTAGCGGCATCAGGAGTTTCCCATGGTGATAAGGTCATGTTTTATAAAAGCCCGGCATTTGATACCTATTTGTTAGCAGTCGCAGCGACTGCCTTGGGGGCCGTTCCAGTAATGCCATCCTATCACCTGCCAGCTAGTACCATTGATGTCTTTGCAGAGCGTTTGGAACATTCTTTTATCGTTTTTGATGAGGAGACAGCAGAGCGAGTTGCAGCAATGGAGCGTAAGGATTTAGTGACGACACTTGCGATTGCAGACTTATTGGCATTTCCTGCTAATCCTGTTGCTGAGAATCTACTTCCTGAGGATGTGATTCAGTATATGACCCATACTTCTGGAACGACCGGAATTCCCAAGTTGATTTGTCACACGGCACAGACCATGGGTTGGCGCGTAGCCTGGCAGCAGACGATTTTTGAAAAGATGAGTGAGCGCCATTTATTGGCTTTCCATATTTCTCCTGTTCACTCACGCTACAATATAGGTGTTTCTTCTGCCATTGGGCTTGGTTTTCCCTTGCTTCCCTTGTCGTCTGCTAAAGCTCAAGATGTTGCAAAGAGTTTGGAACGCTATAGACCAATGGCGCTTGAAACCCATCCTAATAATTTTGTTCAATGGGCGCAGCTTGCTAAGAAAAATCCATCCCTTTTTTCAAGTATCCGTTACTATCATTCCACTTTTGATGCTATCAATATCGGAACCTTGCGTGCCTTTTTAGAGGCTTCTAGGGAAAAAGATCCTGTCTTTATGCAGGTGTATGGTCAGAGTGAATGTGGACCGATGATTTTGCGTTATCACCGTCTAGACACACTGGAGCAGACAAGCGGTCGGGATATGGGATTCGGTCTTAAAGGCTATACAGAGGCACGAATTACAGATGCAAATGGCTATCCTTTGCCAGCTGGTCAAAATGGGCATATTCAACTCTTATCGCGAGGTCGTGCGGTAACTTATTATAAAGAGGATGCTCGGTTCCAGGAGAATGTTTATGGAGACTGGTGGGATAGTGGCGATTATGGCTGTATGACTGAGGAAGGAAGCTTGATTTTGAAAGATCGTCAGGTTGATGTAATTGAATCAATTGATAGCAATCTCGCTTTGGAAGATTTCTTGTTGGATCAGTTGGATTTCTTGTCAGAAGTCGTTATCATTCGCGATGCTAATGGTGCTCCACAACCCATTATCGCTCTTGTAGAAGGTGCAGATATGGACTGGGATGCTTGGTGGCATCAAGTGGCAGATTTACCCCTACTCAAGGAACCAATCTTATTGGCCTATGAGGATATCCCGCGGACGGCAACCATGAAAGTGCAGCGCTTGAAAATGGAAGCAGAGATGAAAATGAAGAATCTCTAATGGTAGCTTGACTCATCGAAAAGAGATTGGAAGTGGTATTTCATTCTTTTTTATAGAGGATTGGGCTTCAACAGTCACTTTTCTGCTAGACCTTGTTTTCTAATTTTAGACTGTATGAAAAAACGTTCATTGGACGTTTTTTTGATATAATGAAGAGAAGAAATGCGAGGGAAATATTAATGACTATTATTGATGAGATTCGGAAAATGAAGAAAGAGAACCTGGCGCTGCTGACGGTTCTGACTGGAGAGGATATTGGACAGTTTCAATTGGCCAAAGAAATCCTATTGAAACGAATTGGTTTTGATAGCAGTGATTTAACCTATGCCTACTTTGATATGTCAGAGACAGATTACGCCCAGGTGGAGCTGGATTTGGTGTCTCTGCCCTTTTTCTCAGATGAAAAAATTGTTATCTTGGATTATTTTGCTGATGTGACAACCGATAAAAAACGGTATTTAAGTGATGAGGAGCTAAAAAAATTTGAGGACTATTTGAGCCAACCAGTTGAAACGACAAAGCTGATTGTTATTGCTGGAGGAAAACTCGATAGCAAGCGTCGTCTGGTCAAACTCTTAAAACGGGATGGTTTTGTTTTGGAAGCCAATAGTCTCAAAGAAGCAGAGCTTCGACAATTTTTTAAACAAGAAATTGGAAAAATGGGGCTGAGCATGGACAATACAGTTATGGATCATCTGTTGAACAAATCCAATTTTGATTTTGCTGAAATCCATAAAAATCTTGCTTTTTTGTACTCCTATAAGGGGGATAGTCAGATTAGTCTAGACGATATTGAACAGGCTATTCCCAAAACCTTGCAGGATAATCTCTTTGATATGAGCCAGCTTCTTTTACAAGGTAAGATTGATCAAGCTCAAAGCCTGGTGCGTGACTTACGTTTACAAGGAGAAGATGAGATTAAGTTAATTGCAATTTTGCTCAACCAATTCCGTCTGTTTTTACAGGTTCAGATGTTACACAAGGAGGGATTGAGCGAGCAACATATGGTTACTGAATTATCGACCATTATGGGACGGAAAATGAATCCCTTTCAAGTTAAGTTTGCTCTGCGGGATTCTCGTTCTCTGTCACTTTCTTTTCTAAAAAAAGCAGTGCAAGTCTTGATCGAAACGGATTATCAGATTAAACAGGGACAATTTGACAAGGACTATCTTTTTGATATTGCTCTGTTAAAAATTGCTAGCGCATGATGCTAGAGGCAGCAGATAGTGGAGCACAGTTGTGCAATCTTGAAGTTTCCATTGCTAGCTTCGAGCTAATATAGTCTTTTATAGTCGTTTAGTTTATAAACAGTATTCTAAACTTTCATATACAGACTTTCCAGCTCTGAGTAGATTCCGAACCTTGTTTTTGAGATTAGCCCAATATTGTTCAATCGGGTTAAGTTCAGGAGAATAGGGAGGTAATGGAAGAAAATAATGTCCCTTGGCTATAGCAAGCTTATCCAATTTCGCTTTAGGATGGAAGCTGGCATTATCCATTACAATAAGATGTGGCTCTGACAAAGAGGGTAAGAGCTGGTTATCAAACCATTTGGTAAAAAAGCGCTCGTCATACTTTC
>NZ_SPOZ01000059.1 GCF_004569635.1 Streptococcus sp. LYSM12 | reverse complement strand
TGAACCGCACCCCAAAAGTTAGACAGAAAAAATCTAACTTTTGGGGTGTTATTTTTATGAAATTGAGTTATGAAGATAAAGTCAACATTTATGAGCTACGGCAGAATGGTGAAACAATTAAGTCTTTGTCAGAACGATTTTGTATGAATCAATCTGGCATCAAATATATGATTCGATTGATTGACAGGTATGGAATAAGCATTGTCAAGAAAGGGAAAAACACCTATTATTCTCCAGAACTCAAGCAGGAAATGATAGATAAAGTTCTAATTGATCATCAGTCTCTCAATCAAGTAGCTCTTGATTATGCTCTACCAAATCAAGGTACTCTTCCAAACTGGATAGCGCAATACAAGAAAAACGGGTATACTATTGTTGAGAAAACAAAAGGGAGACCAGCAAAAATGGGACGTAAACCAAAGAAAACTTGGAAAGAAATGACTGAATTAGAGCGTCTTAAAGAAGAGAACGAATATCTCAGAACGGAGAATGCTTTCCTAAAAAAGTTAAAAGGACTAGAAGACCGGGACGAAGCTATCGAGAAAGAGCGACAGAAACAATTAAAGAAATGGCTGCCCAAGGGTTCAGATTAGATTTACTACTAAAAGCAGCTAAATTAGCACGTTCAACTTATTACTATCACCTTAAACAGTTGGAACGAGGAGATATAGAGAAGTCTATTAAAGACCAAATTCAAACGATTTATCAGGAACATAAAGGGAACTATGGCTATCGTCGAGTCACTTTGGAACTTCGTAACAGAGGGTTTATCATCAACCACAAAAGAGTTCAACGTTTGATGAAAGCACTAGGTTTGGCAGCGAGAATACGTCGCAAAAGACGCTATTCATCTTATAAGGGTGAAATTGGTAAGAAAGCTGACAACCTTATTCAACGTCAATTTGAAGCTTCTAAACCCTTTGAGAAGTGTTATACCGATGTGACTGAATTTGCCTTACCTGCAGGGAAACTCTATTTGTCACCTGTTCTTGATGGTTATAATAGCGAGATTATAAACTATACCATTTCACGTTCTCCTGACTTAAATCAAATGAATACGATGCTGGAAAAGACATTTCCAGATAAATACTATGACGGAACTATATTACATAGTGATCAAGGCTGGCAGTATCAGCACAATTCTTATCATCAATTTTTAAACTCTAAAGGTATCCGTCCATCTATGTCACGTAAGGGAAATAGTCCTGACAACGGGATGATGGAATCTTTCTTTGGCATATTAAAGTCAGAAATGTTCTATGGTTATGAGAGCGACTATCAATCTCTAGGAGAGTTAGAACAAGCGATTACAAATTACATTGATTATTACAATAATAAACGTATCAAAATAAAACTAAAAGGACTTAGTCCTGTACAATATAGAACTAAATCCTTTACTTAAAATATTATGTCCAACTTTTGGGGGTCAGTACATT
>NZ_SPOZ01000058.1 GCF_004569635.1 Streptococcus sp. LYSM12 | reverse complement strand
GTATTAACCATATCTTCAGTTAAATACCTGCTATCTGTTCTTGGATATGTGATTAGCTTTTTTTCATACAAGCCTTGTGCCAGATTTAAAGTGTCATTTGCTGAATATCCAAAATATTTATTTGCTTCTCTTTGTAAGGTAGTGAGATCATAAGGCTTATCTGGTTTTGTGCTTACTTCTTTGTCTTCTACCTCTGTAATAACTATTTCATCTTCTAGTAGATTTAATAGTTGCTCTGCAACTTCAATTCTATCAATCCTATCTGATACAAGTTTCAATTCTCCATAAGATAGGTCAACCGTATAATACTTTTGCTTCTTAAATAGGTTTATTTCACTATCCCTTTTAGCTATTAAATATAGGGTTGGTGTTTGTACTCTACCAACAGAATATGTTTCCTTGTAAATGCAAGAATAAAGCCTACTTAGATTCATTCCTACCAGCCAATCTGCAATGGCTCTTGCACTTGCTGATCTATATAAGTTTTCAAAGTTTTCTCCATCTTTAAGATTTCTGAAGCCATCTTCAATAGCTTTGTTTTCCATTGAAGATATCCAAAGTCTTTGAATTTTCTTCTTACATTTAGCTTGATTATATACAAGCCTAAAAATAAGTTCTCCCTCTCGTCCAGCATCACAAGCATTTATAACTGTGTCGATATTCTTATCGTTTAAAAGTTTCTTTAAAACTCCATATTGTTTTTTAGTGCTTTTAGATACTTCATAAATATATTCTTCTGGAATTATAGGAAGATTTTCTATTGTCCATTTCTTCCATTTTTCGTCGTGTCTTTCTGGACTTGCCATTTGAATTAAATGACCGACACACCAAGAAACAATGTATCCATTCCCCTCATAATATCCGTTTTTTCTTGTTCTTGCTCCAATTACTTTTGCAATTGTAACTGCTACGCTTGGCTTTTCTGCTATTACTAATTTCATTAATACCTCCATAAATAAAAAAAGAGCGAAAGATTTCTCTCTCGCTCAAAATATTTCTCCCGAATATTGTATTTTTTTCGGGAGAATTCTATTACTTATTAATTTCTTTTTCTAGTTCTTTAAGAACTTTTATAATCTCTTCAAAGTTTGGATATTCTCCATATATCATTTCTGCCATAGCCTTATAATCTTTTTCTATTTCAGAAAATCGGTACTCTCTTGGGACTAGTCTTAATCTACCATTTAGTGCTTCTTCATACTTTGCCCACTTCCTAGGATAAAATTTCATTTTAAATTCAGTCACTTTCTTTAATAACTCCTTATCCTCTAAGGCTCTGTCTTTGAAATCTGAATTTGCTATTTTATATAGGTCATAAAAGTGTCTTGCATATCTGTGGGGCATAGGAGAAGTTTCTGGTCTATTTGCTTCGTGGTGTAAAATTGTTGCTTTTTCCCAAAAGGTTCTCTCTGCTGATACTGTTCTTATATTAGTTTTTTCTTTAAAAACATTTGGATAGGCTTCTCCAATTATTGGCAGGATTTCCACTTCAATTGCAGGTGTCCATGCTGCAAGAC
>NZ_SPOZ01000057.1 GCF_004569635.1 Streptococcus sp. LYSM12 | reverse complement strand
ACTATGGGCTGGTCGTCGCAGCGACCGACGAGGGTGCAGATGGCGGGGCTTTCTATACGACAGAGGCTACTGCTGAAAATGCGGGTCAGATTGGCTTTACTCCAGACAAGGCGCCCAGCCTTACCATTCAGTGGTCTGTGCCCGACCCTGTCGATATGAATTATGCGCTGGGTCAGACCACGATTAACCTGCGGACCATGGTCAAGACCGATAAGCAGGGCAAACTCCAGTTCCAAGGGGTCTTTGCGGATGGTCTCACGACCCCGGGTGCTCAAGTAGCCTACAGCTTGAGTGATGCTTCCAAGAACTACAGTGGTCACAGTCCTGCCAGCTATTCCTATAAGTATCCCAATACTAGCAGCTTTGAGTCCGCCTTTGAAGCAGGAACCACCAAGTATCGTGACAAACTATCTAACTGGCAGACCACTCATCCCTTTACAGATCCAGCGCTTAATACCCTCTATACCATCGATGCGGAAAGCCACAAAGAGGGTCAGTCTAGCGGGAAGAAGTCGAGCGATTCGTTTGTCATTTATAAGGTCACCCAATACGATACCTTACCGAAAATTGCGGCCTACTATGGCGTACCGCTCCATCAACTCGCGTTTGACAACCGGATCCAGGACATGTTGGTGGTCAAAAACAACACCCTTTTTATCCGCAATCCGAGAAAGAATGCCCACAAGCCCTATAATCCGCCCGCTCTCACAGACAAGACCAAGGCGGATGTGGACATGTTATTGATGGGACGGGGTCTCCACTGTGAATTTGGCTTTGAACCCATTAACCTCAACACAGGGAACTTCTATCTGGAGCGGGTGGACGTGTCTATCCCTGATATTGATGGCGACTTTGAAATTGCCCGGACCTATAACTCCAAAGCCGCAGGGATGAACAGTCTCTTTGGTCGAGGCTGGTCCTTTGCCTTTAATGAACAACTTTCTAGTGATGAGGACCAACACCTTCACTATACTCGCACAGATGGTTCAATCCTCAAATTTACCAAAGACGGCGATACCTACAAAGCTCCAGCGGGTTATGACTTGAAACTTGAAGTCAAGACCGTTGAAACCAAAGAGGGTGACTTCGGCGGGGAAGAAAAGGAGAAGTATGATGTCAAGGAGTATCGGATTACCGACAAGAACCATCAAGAAAAGGTCTTCAACTTCCACGGTCTTCTAATTAGCCAGACGGATGAAAAAGGCAATAAGACCACCTTTGACTACAATGAAAACTTCCAGCTCACCAAGGTGACCTCCCCAACTGGTCTTGTCTATGGGATTACTTACAATGAAGCAGGTACTATCGGTGCAATCCAACTCCCGAATGGCTCCACGCTTACCTATGAGTATGATGAGAATGGCTATCTGATCACCTATACCGATGCGATGGGGGTTCCGACTCGCTATGAGTATGACGATAGGGGTCGGATGACAGCTTGGGTTGACGGCAATGGCACCAAGGTTATTCAAAATGAGTATGATGACGAGAACCGGGTGACCAAGCAGACCGACGGAACAGGAGCGGTCTCAACCTTAGCTTATAGCGATGGTCAGACCATCA
>NZ_SPOZ01000056.1 GCF_004569635.1 Streptococcus sp. LYSM12 | reverse complement strand
ACACGACCTAGTGGGTCGTAGGTAAAGGCTGTAGCTTGACCATTTGGATCAGTATAGAGAACTAGATTCTTATTGGCATCGTAGCCATAAGAGCTCGAATGACCGTTGGCATCTGTCATCTTAGACAAGTTGCCCAAGACATCATACTCATAGGTTGAGCTGTTACCTTCTGCGTCTGTCTCCGTCACCACTCGGTTCAATGCATCATAAGTATAGGTTGTCTCCCGCTTGAGATGGTCGACTATCTTGGTCAGATTGCCATTCTCATCGTAATGATAGGTCTTGGTCTTACCCTCTTGATCGGTTGAACTTGCGACATAGCCCATGACATCATAGGTAAAGGTCTCGCTGGTCCCGTCCGCATAGGTGACCTTGGTTAGCTGATTGTCACTATCATAGCTATAAGTTGTTACCTCCCCAAGGCTATTGGTCAAGGTCAAGCGATTGCCAGCCTTGTCATAGGTGTAGGACTCGTTCAGTTCCTGGTTGTCTTTCTTGGTCAGAACACGGTTGGCCGCATCGTAGGTGTACTCTGTGATTAGACCGCTAGAGCTGGTTTGCTTGATAAGGCGGTCCAAGGCATCGTATTCGTGCGTCATCGTAGAACCATCTGGCAGGGTGACCTCTTTCAGTTGAGCGGTTTCTGTATAACTCATCTTGGTCACGTTGCCGTTGGCATCTGTCTGCTCGATAGGATAGCCCAACTCATTGTACACATAGGTGGTCTTCCCACCTAAAGCATCCACAATCTCCTTGGGTTGTTCCATCTGGTTGTAGGATGTGGTGGTGGTGTTGCCAAGGCCATCGGTGATGCTGGCGATTTGGTTTTGACCGGTATAGGTTGTTGTCGCCGTATAGCCTGCCGCATCCGTTAAGGAGTTTTGGTTCCCGTTGGCATCATAGGTCATGCTTGTCTTATGACCCAAGGCGTTGGTTGTCGCAATCAGACGACCAGCAGGGCTGTACTCATAGCGGGTTTCACGACCCAGGGCATCGAGCATGGAGATGATATTGCCCATGGCGTCGAGTTGGTAAGATACACTGGTGCCGTCTGGATAGGTAATAGCTGTCACATTGCCAGACTTATCATAGGTATAGCTAGTTGTCTTATCACCTTTGGTTTCTGTCAGTTTATTTCCTACTGCGTCATAGGTGTAAGAGACGGTCTGACCAGCTTCATCGGTATAAGATAGGACACGTCCCATACTATCATAAGTGGTATGGGTCTGTGTTCTGATTGGATAGGTCACTTGCGTCAGATAACCTGAAGCATCATAAGTGTACTCTAGCACTTGCCCCAAAGCATCGGTCACGGTCTTGATGGCATGATAGCGATCATCATAGGTCAAGCTGTTGGTATGACCGGCTTCGTTGGTGCGGTTGAGAACACGACCCAAGGCATCACGGACAAAGGTAATTGTCTTACCTGTCGCATCGGTTTCTGTCAAGAGACGACCACGGCTGTCATAGGTATAGGTCGTGGTATGACCTTCCGCATCTGTCACAGACAGTTGGTTACCCACGCCGTCATAGGTATAGCTATAGGTGCCTCCCTCACCATTGGAAGCCCCAATCTTGCGACCAAAGGCATCATAGGTAAATGTCGTTGTATTACCATTCCCCTCTGTTACACCTGTGACTTGACCCGCCTGGTCAAAAGTCTGGGTGGTTCCTACACCATCTGCATCTCGTTCACTCGTCTTACGCCCTTCCGCATCATAAGTGAAAGTTGTCGTGCCACCACGAGGGTTGGTAATCCCTGTCACTTGGTTGTGGGCATTGTAGGTTAAGGTAGACACGCCGCCAAGTGGGTTGGTAATGGTCACCAGATTAGCCCCATCGTAGGCAAAGGTTGTCTTAGCGCCTAGTGCATCTGTCGTAGACAAGATACGACCTTGCTTGTCATGGGTATAGGAAAGAACTGTGCCATCTGGAAGAATGGTCTTTGTCAGGTTACTCTTACTATCGTACTCATTGGTGGTGGTGTCACCACCAAAGTCTGTGACAGATAAAAGGTTGTTCTTATCATCATAGGTAGAAGTCTTAACGGCACCATCAAAACGGGTCTCTGTCAAGACGTTCCCTTGTTCATCATAGGTGTAGCGAGTGGTGTGACCCAACTCATTGGTCTCACTGGCTAAACGATTATGGCTATCATAAGTTTTAGAAACACTGGTGCCATCTGGGTAGGTAATCCCAGTTGTGCGGTAGTGGTCATCATAGGTGTAAACCGTTTGGTTGCCATTGGCATCGGTGGTGATGGTCTGACCCTTGCTATAGGAGAGGGTGGAAACCGCCCCTGTACCGTCCGTCTGCTTGGTCACCCGGTTCTCATCGTCATACTCGTTCTGGATGACTTTTGTGCCATTGCCGTCAACCCAAGCCGTCATTCGTCCCCTGTCATCGTACTCGTAGCGGGTCGGAACCCCCATGGCATCGGTATAGGTGATGAGATGGCCATTCTCATCGTAGTCGTAGGTAAGCGTGG
>NZ_SPOZ01000055.1 GCF_004569635.1 Streptococcus sp. LYSM12 | reverse complement strand
GACCGCAACAGGTTCTCCATATTTCTGTTTGAGTTCTACTTCCGCATCACTCTCTTCTGTCACAACCTTGGGTTGTTGGATGGCATCGCCCTCATCTTTGGAAGATTCGGGTGTTGCACTAGAGGCACCAGCCGTTTCCTTATTGACATTCTCAGAGCCAACAGTCTGGCTCTTGGCTTCTTCCAGTGCTTCTTGATAGGCTTGTTCTGCTTGAGATTGTTCAATGGCCTGACCGATTTCCTCCGCATACATAATGGGGCTATTAGAAACAAGCAGGACCAGTAACAAAAGGGCGTTCATTAACTTATGAAGTCGTTTCATCGGACGTCTCCTTTACGAGGTAAATAAAATAATACAAGGTGGCAATCAGTACAATTGCATCAGTGAGTGACACAAGGATTGAACCGACCGTCGGTAGCCAATAGTTGAGAAGAAACAGACCAATAGACACGAATATCACTCCTACTAATGGCAACCAGAGATGACTTCTTCTTTGTCTAATGGGTAAGTTTTTATGAATACTGACTAGACCAAAGCATAAGATTAACTTAAGAATACTTTGAACGATGGTACTCATTGTCCAAACACCTGTTCGCACAGCATCGTAAGCAAAACTGGTATGGTCATACAAAAGTTGACCGACTCCACCAATAATGAAACCTGCAATAAGGGCACTTAGAAGATAGGCTAAGATAAGCTTTGGCAATCGCTTATCAGACCGATGACGTTTGTAAAACCAAACAATCAAAGGAATGAGTAACGCTATCCCTAAGACAAGGGCGACTAGGCTTATCACAGGCAGAAGGACGGGCAAGCCCCTATCCCTCGCCCAGGGCGAAACCGCTCCCGTATACATCAGTCTCTGACCAATTCCTAAGAGCAATAGACCTAGAGATAGCCTCCAAAATCTGGAAAACGTCCATTTGTGTATCATATATCTGTCCTTTCTGTAACAGTTATCAACTTAGCAGTGACCACATAGCGATAGGCATCACTAACGGCATCACAGGTGGATAAAATGAGCACCCTATCACTTTCGCTATCTATAGACAGATGACGATAAGCGCCACCATAGGTCTCTACTCTTTCCTTTAGGGTATCAAGGTAGGCTTTCAAGCCCTCTCTTGTTCCTAACTGAAAACTATGAAAAAGGTGGTCATCCAAATAAGGGTGTGCAGCCACTATTTCATATTCATAGCGATAATTTAAGGTATCAATCGTAATCTGAGTATGGTCTTTAAAAAACTGCTGGTCTGCAAAATAATCCAATGACCCAAACATAGACTCATCAGTTATGGCATGACCATAGATAATCGTGACTGGGTCATCAAAAGATTTAGTGTTGACCAGCTCCGTAAAGATAGCTCCGTAGTAAGTCTCCGCACCATCTAGGTCATGGGATAAATAGTAGCTGTCATCTGTGGGATGTTGGACGATAGGGTAGTCAATCCGAGTCCCATCAATCCTCACCCAAGCATAGACATCTGGATGTTTATAAAAATATCGCTCTAACTGTTCCGATTCTAATTGGGTCATCTCAGACTGTGTTAATTGTTCTATTCCATATAAGATGGATACAAACAACAATCCCAAAAGCAATAGTCCATATAATTTTCTAAATTTCTTCACTATCTTCTCCTTATACTACTTTTATTTTACCATAAAATTATCCGCAATTTAAGTATTCTTTAAGCTTATAGTAATTTTATAGTATCTTGCTTTCAACCACCCGTTTAAGATGACAGACTACAAAAACTTTTAACGATTTGACAACAAGAGGATGCAAAAATAGTGATTCTATTTTCTATTATTGTTGCCAGCTAATCCTAAAACATTTCAAAATAAAAAAACTTGAAACCAAGCGATTTCAAGATTTCTCTTCTATAAATTGTTGTAGCATTTAACTGATATCCCCACTATATGTCTAGGAAAATAACTCATCAACAAATCCTCAAGCAACTTAAAGCTGGACAAGACATCCATGATGGCTCCGCCCTCACCCACAGAATCATGAAAACGAACAATAGCCCTCATTAGGTGTATAATCTTAGTGAGGGCTTTGTGGTTGACACTTTAATGATGCTAGTCATCGAGGGCAAAACTAATCCACTCTACTGACGAGCACCCCAAAATATGCAATAGGCATGAGTATAAAAATACGACTAAAATTCGGTAGATAAGCTCTCATATTTTTATAAGGAGGGAATTGTCATGGATGTTCTCTATCACTCTTGTGCAGGTATTGATGTCCATCAAGCCAATATTGTTGTCTGTATCCTACACGGACCACTCACCTCAACTCGTCCAAAGCGTGAGATGGCTACCTTTGATACGACAACTAGAGGACTACGCGCTTGCCACGATTTTCTTAGTCAATTTCATGTAGAAGCCGTTGGTATGGAAAGCACAGGTGTTTACTGGCGACCTGTCTGGCACGCTCTATGTGATGACTTCAAGTTGATACTCGCTCAACCAGCCCACATGAAAGCTATTCCAGGTCAGAAAACCGACAAGAAAGACGCTCACTGGATTGCTAAATTAACACGGATTGGTCTGCTTCCTCGGAGTTTCGTTCCCGATGAAACCATTCAAGAATTGAGGGAGTTGACCAGACAACGTAAACATTATGTGGAAAGTCGCAATCGAGAAACCAACCGTATCCATAACATTCTTCAGTCAGGTGGTATACTCCTTTAGTTTATAAACAGTATATGGTATAGTAGTTATATGGCATATGATTTAGATTTTAGGAACCGAGTATTAGAATACGTAACTGCTGGTCACAGCAAAAAAGCAACCTGTGCGCTTTTT
>NZ_SPOZ01000054.1 GCF_004569635.1 Streptococcus sp. LYSM12 | reverse complement strand
GATTAAAGAATTAGAAGAAAAACAAAAATCTTCTGAAGAAGAAATTAAAAAGTTAAAAGAAGAATTAGATAAAAAAATTGAAGAAGCAAAGAAGTTAATCGAGGAAGCAAATAAAAAATCGAAAGAAGAACTTGAAAAACAAGCTAAAGATGAAAAAGACAAAAATCTAAACCAAGACTTATCTAAGAAATTAGATGAACTTCTAAAACTTCAAAAAGAAAACAAAGAGAAGAAAGAAGATAAGGAATCTCAAGATAAGAAGTGGGACGAAATTTTGAAAGCTGATGACAAGAATATCTTAAATCAATTTGATCTTAACAAGATGAAAAAACAAGATGAACAACAATCCAAAAAACAAGTTAAAGATGAAAAAGAATTTGCAGTTTTCCAAGTAGATAAAAACTTTTATAACATTATCAATAAAGATGGTAAGACAACAGTCTATATGGATGTAAAAACTTATGTAGATCAAGGAAGAACTATGATTCCAGTAAGATATATTGCTTATACTCTAGGTTTTAATGTTGAGTATGACAACTCTACTCGTGAAGCTATTTTCTCAAATAAAGAGAATAATATCTTAGCTAAAAAGACATTAAGACTAAATATTGATACTGGTGTCATGAAAGATTCAGATGGAAAAGTCTACAATTCAGATGTTAAGCCTGTGATAATAAATGGAAGAATTCATGCTTCAATTTCAAATATTGCTAAAGCTTTTGGAGCAAGTCATGGAGATATTAAAGATGGTAAAAACCAAACAATAGAATGGGACAATGCTAGAAAAGCAGTCTATGTATTTAAAAATGTAAAATAAGAAAGGATAGAAAAATGAATAAGAGCATTAAACGAGGAGTAGCCATAGCGTTACTCCTTTTTACATTTACAGTACCAGCAACTACATTTGCGATGACAAATGAAGGGCAAATAGAAAGTCAAAACGAATCAATCTATGAACCACAAAAAGAAGAATTTGAAAAAATGTTGAAAGATGATGTTTTTACACCGTCAAAAGAAGAAATTCCTTATCAAGATGTTCCAAGAATACCAGGAAATACAAGTGAAGCAAATAAGCCTTCAAATAATCCTCCAAAGAAAACCCCACTTGTAAAAGGTGGTAATACAAAGGCAGTAAATAATCTTGCGACTGGGGAAAATAAGGCAAGAGGTTCAGTAATTGAAAATGTAGATAGGAATGGAAAAGATATTACACCAAGTGGAGATACAGAAAAAGATAAAGAAAATCCAGTAGATGTGAGACAATTTTTAACATTTCAAACTAAAAGTGGAAAAACTATGCACCTAATAGTGGATCACTCATCAAATCAAGATAATGTAAGGCTATTGACAGAAGTAGGAGAGCAAGACCTACTTAATATGATTGAATCAGAAGACAAAAATACTATAAAGGTTGAAGAGCCTAAGAAAGAAGAAGTAAAAAAAGAAGAACCTAAGACTGTTCCAGTAAAAGAAGAAAAGAAAAGTGGAATAGGTTCATTTCTAATTATTGCACTTGTAATTGGAGGAGTTATAGGAGCAGGATACTATTTTAAGGTAGTCAAAGCTAAGGAAGATAAAATGTTGGAAGACTTTGAAGAAGATGATAAGGATTATATTAGTGAGTCAGAAGATGAATCTGACAATGAAGAAAGTCATGAAGAGTCTTTAGATGAAGATGATGAACTATTATAAGAATATTAAATTTAAGTACAATTGAACTTTTGTCCCAGATATGATATGATATTTGGGACAAAGGAGAATTGTAATGAGTTCATATACAGAAAAAATATCAGATAAAATAAATGATTTTGACTCACATAAAGTATTTTTTGCTAATGACTTTTTAGATATTGATTCTTATGAAACTGCTAGAAAGACATTGAATAGAATGGTTAATGAAGATAAAATTAAGCGTGTCATTGATGGCTTTTATTACAATCCAAGATATAGTGAATTAATTGGAGAGTACGAAGAAGTATCAATTCACGAATTAGCAATTGCCATAGCAAGAAAATACAATTGGAATATTGCACCATATAATAGCACAGCCTTAAACTTATTAGGACTTTCAACACAAGTTCCAACTCATTATAAATATATATCTAGTGGAAGATATAAAGAATATAAAATTGGAGATACGGTTTTAGAATTTAAAAAAGTAAATCCAGGAGAAATTGCCAATATGTCCCTAAAGACCGCAACAGTTATTCAAGCAATTAAGTCTTTGGGCAAAGAAAATATAACTAGCGAAGTTATACAAAAGATAAGAGAAAACTTAACTGATAAAGAAAGAACAGACTTAATGAACGAATCAAAATCAGTTCCAGCATGGATATATGAAATAATAAGAGAAATTTCTGAGGGAAAAAATGAATAAGTTTTATATAGGAAACAAAGAAGATCTAAGGGTCTTAATAGTCAATACTGCAAGAAAGAAAAATATATCTGAAGCAGTCATTGAAAAGGACTATTGGGTTACTTTTATCTTAGACTATCTATTTAAAGAAAATAAATGGAAAGAATATTTTACCTTTAAGGGTGGCACATCACTGTCAAAGTGTTTTGGACTTATAGAAAGATTTTCAGAAGATATAGATCTAATCTTAGACTGGCGAGTATTAGGATATGAAGAAAAAGAACCATGGTTAGAAAGATCAAATACCAAGCAAGATAAATTCAACAAAGAAGTTAATGAAAAGACAGAAGCATTTTTAAGAGATGAATTTATAAAAGTTTTAGAAGAAGATTTAAAGGACATGGACTTTGAATTTATGATTGATACTCTTGATCCACAAACGATTCTGTGTAAATATCCTAAAATTTTTGAATCTAATTATTTAACACAAAATATAAG
>NZ_SPOZ01000053.1 GCF_004569635.1 Streptococcus sp. LYSM12 | reverse complement strand
GTGTCTGTAATCACATCACCAGAGGTCTGCACTTCAACCCAGCCGTGCTTCATACGAGCTTCCGCTTCTTTCATACGGATTAAGTTATCCGTAATTGATTCAGATAGTTTCTTATTTGCATCAGCTTCTGCTTGAGCTTGAATCTGTTTTGTTTCAGCTTCAATCTTTGCGCGCTCCTGTTCCTGCTTAGCAGTATCAACTTCTTTCTGTTTAACAGCTTCATTCTTGATAGCTTTTTCGATGTCGTCCCCTGCATCTGTATCAATGATTGTTACAGCCACCAATTCAACACCGTACGAGTCCAAACGTTGCTTCAAGGCCTCTTCAAATTCAGTGTAAACTTGATTTCGTTTTGACCCTAGCAACTCAACGATGTTATAATTCACCGAAATCTCTTCCATAGCACGTTGCACCGCCGGCTCAATTCCTTTTTCGGCCAATACCTCTACATTTCGAAAATCACGAAATACTTTCATCGCATTCTTTTCGGATACTCGCCATTTAACATCAATAGTTGAGTCAAGATACTGCGCATCGTTCGTCTGCGTAGTGACTTTCTCAATTTTTGTGGTCTGAACTTCTGTAGATAGCTTGTAAATTTTGTCAAGAAATGGCATATAGATATGATAGCCACTACCCAGAGTTTCATCTTGAACGCCAGATACTGCACTATATTTGACCCCTACTGTATTTGCCGGGATTTTTGAAACTGCCGTGAGTCTAAATAACCCGCCAAGTAATACTACACTAGCTAAGATAATTCCTGTTTTTGTTGCGTTGTTCATTCTTCTATTCCTCTTTCTTTACAATCTGGAAATTCCGTAATATTCGTACCCACAATACTCACTACAAAAACCGTAGCTATTGAAATACTGCTCAAACACTCCGATTTTATCATCGCATACTGGACAATGTGTCCTACGGTATCTCTCCTCTTTGTTCAATCCCTTTAGTATTTTCTTTTTACGTTGTCGTCTGTTCATCTTCACCCTCCCGGATAACCTATATTCCTCCTTACCTATTTTCGCAAACGCCATCCAATGCGTTGTACCTCTTTGCTGGCCAAATAGTGGCTTGAATGGTATTGCGTTTAAAATTTCCCTAACGTTTATCTGACAGTCTGACCATTTAAAGATTAGTGTTCCATTCGGCTTCAATACACGCATACACTCTGCAAAACCTTTTACCAAGCCCTCTTTCCAGGTAACTTTATCAAGCTGTCCATACTGTGCTTTCATGACCGAATTAGGACCTGCCCATTTCAAATGCGGCGGGTCAAACACTACTAAATGGAAACTTCCATCATCGAATGGCATGTCTCGAAAGTCTCCGATGACATCAGGATCAACGTTGACCTTTTTTCCGTGTATTTCAATTTTTTCTTTCCTAATGTCCATGAAAGTCACATGTTCGTTTTCCTTATCAAACCAAAACATACGACTACCACAACAAGCATCTAATATTTTCATTTATTCTTAACCTCCTAAAGAAGCGAACGGTACTTCCCAGCTATAATTATCATATGTTTGTACAATATCCTTAACAACCACACCCTTATGGATTTCTATCTCTTGTGTAAATTCCATGCCCATCTCGAATGTAAAGATTTTAATATCAACATCAAACTTACTAGAAATCTCTTGATAATTAGCAGATATTGCAGACCACGCTTGCTTGAAATTGTCCAACTCAACGATTAAGAAATCATCATCCAACCAAATTTCAATAGTATCATGAATTATGAGTGCGCGTCTTGTACCCTTGATGTAAAAGCAAGAATCAGCACTTTTGAATAACAACAATTCACCATCATATTTTTTCTCAACAGTTACACTTTTGTCCTCAGAAAACATGTATTCCAACGCTGATGCAATATTTTCTGCTCTACCTCTTAATTTAATAGTTCCTTCTGCCCAATTTGCCATATTTAACCTCCCGGATACTGCACATACCTGTTCATCTCTTGTAGCTGCTGCGTGATGACTTCGTTGCGCTGTTGCTGATACTTCACTTTAAATTCTAATTCTTCAATTCTATCTTGTTGAATAGTGACACTGTGTGCTAAAAACATCACGCTGATAATTAAACCTATAAAGCAACCAAATATGTAGCCGTTTGCTATAGCTTCTCTAAATTTTCTACTCATGTTCCTCCTCCTAATTTATTATCTACCTTTTTCATTGAACAACTCCAAAATTGTAATAAATTTCATATTGATTTAAAATATCGTACGCTTGAGAGATAAAACTTAGATAGTCAATTTCCGCTCCAAAATAGTGAATAACCAACAGCTGCGATTCTAAGTGATTTCTAAGTCGTACTAACATTAACTCATCTAACTCCTGATTCACTGCATCAATATCGATTTCCTCTTTTTCGACAGGTTCTCTAGGTGCATGCCAGTGGTAGTCAACTGTTAGTTGACTACTTGTTGTGTAAACAATCTTTTTCAATTTGGCATCGTAGATTTCGCTATGAATATCAGAAGTGGTCTTTTGCTTGTCAATTACAAGGAAAAGCACTTCAATCTGCGTGTCTTCAAATCCATTTCTCACAGTGTTTAGCTCCAGTAACCGATTGCCAACCAATTCCCGCATTTTCTTTTCTGCGCCTCGGTAGGCAATGCCAGGGAACATGATATAGAATGCATATCGTTTGGTATACTTGAGTGACTTAAGCAAGAAAATATCATCAACTACACCCGATTTTTTCCAAGGGAAATCAGATTGAATAGCCTGTCTGTCTTCCTCCGGCAAATCCTTAAACTTAATTGAATATGGCGGATTCATCGCAGTCACATCAACCTCTGGATTCTCGTCATAGAGAAAGAAACTCTGATTATATACGACTGCGTTCGGATAATTCTCTTTAAGTGCTTCACATGCGAGTGTCTGAATTTCCACAGCATGAAACTCTTTTGGCTGGATGAATTGCTCCAACTGGCCCGACCCAGCCGCACCGTCAAAAATTGAAACATTCTCACCACAATATTGCCTAACCTTATCCGCTAGATACTGACGCAAGACAGGACTTGTAATATATTCAGCATGCTTATTGGCTATTTGACGATTGTTAAATTCTTTGAAACTCAATTATTCTCCATCTCCTCTATCAACCAATCCAAGTGCTGACGGGCCTTTTTTCAAGTCCTCGCCTCCATTTTTCATTTGAAAGCGTAGCAGATACTTAATAACATTGCCCCAGCAGTAAGCTGCTTTCCCTGCTAAGTTGCCGATAAAATTATCGACAACTGCCATAGCTTCAAGGCCATGTTTACCTTGGTAGTGTTTCGG
>NZ_SPOZ01000052.1 GCF_004569635.1 Streptococcus sp. LYSM12 | reverse complement strand
ATTTCTGTGAAATAGCTCCAAAAGCAAATGGTGGGACAGTCTATGCGAGTGAGGTGACGTTTACCCCAGGTCAAACTTCAGCCGCTCAAGATTTCAAGAATAACCTTGAGAAACAGTATGGATTTGACGGCGAAACAACCAATACTATGTGGAAGTTATATCAGAGTATTAAAACTCAAGAGGGAGATAGGACTGACTATATCTTTAATCGATTAATGGGCGGAGCGCAGTATGCTGGTTTTAAATGGAATAATACTGCTGGTAGTATGGAAGAAGTAAAATCAGTTCTTAGTAAATATGGTATTACTGGCAGTGAGGCGGATAAGTTAGTCTACAATATTAGAATACAATACTTATTATCTTCAGGTAACTATGGAATGGTTTCTGACTTATCTACCGAAGATTACAAAGCATTCAAAGTAAAAGCTAGTAACGTTTATCCGAATATGGATTTTGATACGTTATGGAATCGTAATTACTCTAAATATAGTGGTAAAGCAGATTTCGCTCATCAAAGTATTACAACTGCAACTCATTTATATGATAAGCCAAGATTAGCTGACGCCTACGGTGTGTTTGTTGGAGGAACCAATGGCTTAGCAGGTTGGCGAGGTGATGTCACAAAAGATGCAGAGGCTACACCTAGCTTGGGGAATGATGATTATCGTGCTGACTTGGATTCTGTGAATATAACAGCATTGATGCAAAATAGAAAAATAGATTATATTACTGCGAGTAATCAGTATTACGATGGTATTGCATCAGGGGCCTATACGAGAGCAGATCAATTTAAGCAAAATATAGATTTAACTTATGTAAAACAATCTATTTATTCTAGTTTAGTTCCAAGAAAAATTAGGGATGTAGGACCGAATATTCAAACTCATATTCCTAGAACCGAAGCAGAGTCTATGGATTACTTGAGAGTAAATTATCCAGCTTCTTATAATTTTATTCGGAGTTTAGAAGCTGGTAATAATGATTTACAAGATTATATTGGAGAACCATAAATTGAGGAGACTATATGAACAAAAAAATAGTTTATATTCTATCTATAATAGTATTGATAGTCGTATTGTTACCGTTTATCCTAAACTTTTTCAAACCGAAGTATAGGAATGTTTTTGAAGAAATTTACCACGATGAGTACTACCATGCGACAAACTCTTTTTTACGAACAACTTCTACTTTAAATAGCGTACCAGATATTGAAGAAAATAAAACAAGTGGTTTATTCTATGGTTCTATTTTAGAGCAATATCGCTCAGAAGCTCTACCCCTAGGAGTTGAGAGTATTTCATACAGTTTTTTCTTTCCAGATGATAAACTAGAGAATGGAAATATGTCAATAAATTTTCGTTTTTTACATACAAATGGGGATTTCATAGATATATATTATGTGTATGGCCATAATTCTGGTAAATTGGTACAGTCTGTAGGGATTATTGGTGAAAAAAGACTGACAGAATTCAATCAGATTATGGAGTATGTGGAATTGAAAAAAATTAGTCTCTCTCCATATTTTAGTACAAGTGAGGAGCTATTACGAAATAAAGTTATACCGGACTGGCTCCGAGTTTACTCAAGTCGCTTTTCAAAAGATAATTGGGGCGATGTAACTATAATACATGATAGTGTAGAGATACAAAAATTTGAATAATCGGAGTATGGGGATAATCTGGTGGTATCTGACAAGGGAGAAACAGAATTAACTAGCTTTATCTTTTACTAGACCTAGGTTGGAATAAGGCTTTCTAGTCTTGAAATCTAGTACAGTAAGCTTTAATAGTATTCAGACAACACTACCCAATGTCTTTAAGAAAAATCTTCAAGAACAATATGGATTTGATAGTGAAACTGCCACAATTATGTGGAAATTGTATCAGAACATTAAGGCAACTGAAGGTAAGAATGTGGATTATGTCTTTAATAGATTGGTGGGAGGAATTGTATATTCTGGCTTCAAATGGAATGGCACAGCTAGTATAGGTAGTATAGGTGGGACATCTATGCGTAGTATTCAAGATCAGATGCGAAAATTTGGATTAATGGATAATGAGTTAGAAAAATTTGAGGAAGATGTTTTAAAACAGTATAGAAATTCTAATCAATCTGATGCAACTATGGCAGATTTTGCTCACCAAAGTATTACTACCGCTACTAATTTATATGATAATCATATAAGGTTAGCTAATTTTTGGGGATTATTTAAAGGGCAATGGGGGAATAGTCATAATCATACGAATGATCTTTCTGGTTGGTTAGGAGACATAACTTTAGGCAATCCTCCAAGCATGAATGTTCCAGACTATAAGGCGGACTTAGATGCAGTCAATATTACTGGTATCATGAAGAAAAATGAAGTTGATTATGTGACTGCAAGTAACCAATACTATGATGGTTTACAATCTAATCGTTATACAAGAGAGAGTGAATTTCTTAAATATGTAGGAGGATTGGAATACGTGAAATCACAGATTTATAAAGAAGTTGGTATTGATGCTACGAATGATGCCGAAGCTATGGAGCAACTTGAAAAATTGAACCCAGTAGCATACCAATTCATTCAAGATTTAAGTCAATAAGGTAGAGATAACTATGAAATGTAAATATGTAAAGTATATCCTTATAACTATCCTAACAATGTCAACTTTAGTTGTACTTTTAAAAGTCGCAGAATTCTATGATAATAGTAAAATTTATCGTTCATTAGACAATGTTTTTTTGGAGATGAATTATGCTGAGGTAAATAGTGGGGATTTACCCAACTTACCAGATTTCAGTACGGTTATTGATGGTTCGCAATCATTTAGAGATCCAGAACAACTAATTGGAATAGGAATACACGACAATCTATCTGATGATGAGAGGATACAAGTGATTGTTGGTATAGAAGAAACATTTATTATTGAGTACAGACGGTTATTGACTGATAATATCTACCTATACATCAGTTATACTTATAGAGACTATAAATTGAGAGAAACAATCGAGATTTCTAATTCGGATAATTCATTGGTTTGGTCAGAAGCTGGTTATTGGATAGACAAAAGAAGAGGAAAAAAAGTTGATTTACAGGAATATCTGAAAGGTTCTTATTGGTTCAGTTCTACCAAAGGTCTGCCTAGTTTACAGCTGACAGACATTAAAGAAGTTTTAGAGTATTTAAAGCCTTATGGAATTGATGCTAATTGGATTCGTGAAAAATCAGACTACATGTTATATGATGTTGTTCTCAAACGCTGGTTTGAGAAAGGTAGTCAGAGATACTCTTTTGGTAATCTAGGGAATGTTAAAATAGAACGATTGGACATGGTTCAGTAATTTTTAAGAATGAAATTAGTTTATAAGGTCATATTCCGTGGTGCTGCAGGCGCTTGAGCTAGTCATTGAGGACTTTGAAAACGTTTGGGTATTTTATCGTTTTCCGTCCTCTCTTGCCTAGCTCCTCGCCCACCTATGGAGTTATCCTCCATAGGTGTTTTAGACATCACCATGGGAATTATCTAGTTTGTCATAGTAAAGTATGACAAAGGCGAAAGACAAAAGCAGTACACCAGCTAGCTTTGGAGGTGTT
>NZ_SPOZ01000051.1 GCF_004569635.1 Streptococcus sp. LYSM12 | reverse complement strand
AGCAGGAGCATAGAATTTTACCACTTCCTCCGTACTCACCTGAGTACAATCCCATCGAGAAAACATGGGCTCACATCAAAAAACACCTCAGAAAAGTATTGCCAAATGCCCATACTTTCATTGAGGCACTTTTGTCCTGTTCTTGTTTCACTTGATTATAATACCCCAAAAGTTAGAGTTTTAGTTCTAACTTTTGGGGTGTGGTTCAGTAGTATCTGTACTATTCTTGGTTGAGCCGTATAGGATATAGCTGCTTGACGCTACTGCTACTCCGTCCTTGCTCAAGCCTGTCACGGAGCCTGCTTGGTTGCTTAGATAGTGAAAGTATTTCCTCTTTCATGATTGAGGTAGGAAAGGCGTTCCTGTCCATAGGTATAGGTCTCACTGGCTTTCAGCTCACGGTCATAGGTCTGGAGAACCTCGGTATGTGCCCGATTGACATCATTGACATAGTTGCGCTCCTCATAATAGTTGAATGTGTCCTCCCGTGTGGTGTAAGGGATAAGAACTTCCTTGACTTGGCTGGCATAGGTCACCTCACCCTCACCAGGGAGATTTCCTAAGTCTGGCGGGTTGATGACAAGCCCCTCATCATTGGCCCTGTCTTTCGCCACTTTCTTGTGGTAAGCAGTAGAAACATCGTCAAAAATCTCATGCCAGATGGTCCCAATGGTCTGTGACAAGGTAGAGAGCGACTGAAGAACATTCTGACTGAAACCATACCAGAAGAGGCTGTGCTCCTCTCCATTTGGAGAAGTATAGGGAGATTTCTTCTTCTCCTCGCGTTTGAAGAGTTGATAGGTATGCTTACCCTCCTTACGACTGGTGGGGATACTCTATAAAAATGAAACTCTGACGAGGCAATGAAACCGCAGGTAGAACTGAAGTTCAGCAAGGTGAGGTAACGACGTCAGAGTTTCATTTTTGACGAGTATAAAGACTCGGTTGTCATCCCCGTCGTATAGAGCCGCCATCAAAAGACCATCCTTGACCGCCAAAAGACGATTCTCCGTATCGTACTTTACTACGACAAACTAAATAATTCTCCAAGGCTAGATGCGGTTGCCGTTCCCATCGTAGGTATAGATAATGGTACCCTCCCTATTCTCTATCTTAGTCAGATAGTCACTATCTTTAATAAATCATAATTACGATTGTTATCGATAAACTTCCATACTTAATACGGAGAAAGAATGCTTTTGGACAAACTATTATTTATGACCATTTTTTCCACATTATTTGAAAAAATTCTCCAAAAATCTGCCTTCGATTTCACATACAATTGACAACGGTGCTTTCGTTCATCATTGTCCGCAATTTCTAAATCTAATTCCACCAGCATATCATCATTCGCTTTTTTTTGGTACAAGAGCATGGAAAAGCTTGGTGTATATGACCCAGTCATCTCTCCAAAATTGATTCTCGTTTCGCTCTGTCCTTCAATATGCCGTTCAATACTTTTCATATTATTTAATAAATCTACAGAAGAAATATAACAATATTGATACATCGTTACAAATTCGGTCACGATATCAATTTTTAATTCTAATAAATCTTCACAATCATCACGCCAAATAATTTCTAAAGAAAAATTATCCATTTGCACTCCTTATTTAAATTTAAAATCATCAAATGCTCCCGTCAATTTATTATAAACATAGTGGATATTCACTTTCGTTCCATCCGATAAAGTTACAATTCTTTGCATCTTAACCCACCCTTCTGTTCCCATCCATCTGGGATCTGTCATTGTAATAGGAATTTCAAATGCTCCTGCTAGTGGATTAGACATCACTTCTTGCATCGCAAGTTGTTCATTAAGTGTATTGGCTATAGTTCTACCTGTGCTCCCTCTTCCAGCTATAGAAACAGGATTACCTACCCCTCTACCTATATCCGATGCTTCATCAACAATACCTGCAACTTTCAGAGCATCTTTAGTATCATCAACAGTATCCACAGCTTTCAAGGCTTTCGATGCGTCACTGACATTATCCAGCGTATCAATCACTTTACCGGCTGTCTGGGCTGCCTTGATAGCTTTTCCGGCTTTGGCAAACAAAATCATATAACTAGCCAAATCAAGACCAAGTTCGCCTGCCGCAAACCAACGATTCGCCGTTTCTCCTGTTACAGGGTCTTTCCCTGTCCAAAGACGTTTGGCACTATACCAGCCACTGAGCTCTCCACCAAGTATCTTGAGGAGTTTTTTCCCCTCTGCTCTTCTTGCTGCTATCTCTTTCTCAGTCAACTCTTTCGGTTTAGATGCAGATTTTGGCTGATAGCGAGAGCTTGAACCTGCCGTACCATCCCAGCTGGCAACACCTCCAAAGCTAGCTGGTGTACTGCTTTTGTCTTTCGCCTTTGTCATACTTTACTATGACAAACTAGATAATTCCCATGGTGATGTCTAAAACACCTATGGAGGATAACTCCATAGGTGGGCGGGGAGCTAGGCAAGGGAGGACGGAAAACGATCAAATCATCTCCAACGTTTTCTAAGTCCTATCAAACTAGATCAATCGCCTACAGCACCATGGAAATATAATTTATATTATTCTTTTCTGTCTCCCAACTCTATCTATCCTAAATATAGTCTATCTCACCGTTATCCGTATTTTTGAGAACTCTGTCAAAAGACCAATTTTAATACAATTCATCCATCCAAAACGGAACATATGTTACTTGGTCAAAGCAAATGTCTTTCTGTTTCTTTAAACTAAATTCTATGTAAAAATAATCAAATAGATTTTCACCATAACAAATGATATCAATATCGTGGATTGATAGAACAGGCGCAGAATTTTTCATAATAGGTAAATATCGATGACCATAAATGGGGATTAATCGAGGTGCTTCTTCCAAAAGAGACCTGATTTTTACCAATTTATGTTGTAAATTTCGTGGCTCTACACCCCAAATATCGTTCCATTCAATCTCCTCATAACAAGCTAATATATCATTATAAGGTTTTAAAAAAGCTTCTTCTATAAATTGAATATTTCCAATACTCTTGTCTCTCCAGTTATAAAAACCTATTCCAATAGGTAATATTTGACTATAAAAATCTACCCAATCTTTTGGAAAGCTAATATGGTATATTCTCTCCAATTCCTTAATTTCACTTTTTGTTAATCCGTCCTCTATTCGTATATCTTGCTTTTGAAAAACACGCATAAGTTCTTTTAATTTGCTCATACTACTCCTTATTTATCTAATTCTAGTAAATGATTTATAGTGGTTATCCGTATACCAAACTGACTCATCATCACCGATGATAATACGTTCTGCTCCACGAGCTCTACCTTTAATATTAGGATAAATATCATATTCTCTATATATAGGTCCGTCTGGTAATTTTTGATCACCAGGATTTTTGGGTATATTATTATATATCCTATTTCCCTTGTAACCGTCTTGTGCTGCTCCATTGTGAGAACGAGCATAATCTATAACATCGTCCACTTCCTTGGGAATACGCTCTACTATTTTCTTTCTACTATCTACGCCTTCGATAATTTTTGAACTATCCCCTACATCATCAACAGTATCCGCAGCTTCTGCAACTTTCAGAGCATCTTTAGTATCATCAACAGTATCCACAGCTTTCAAGGCTTTCGATGCGTCACTGACATTATCCAGCGTATCAATCACTTTACCGGCTGTCTGGGCTGCCTTGATAGCTTT
>NZ_SPOZ01000050.1 GCF_004569635.1 Streptococcus sp. LYSM12 | reverse complement strand
ATAGCGACGGTATCCCAGATGTCACCGATTCAGATGATGATAACGATGGCTACACAGATGAGCAAGAAAAGGCAGCTGGTACAGATTCTAAAGATCCAAACAGTAAACCAATCGCAACTGTTGGTGATATAGACAACAAGACCGTTGTTGAAAAACAACCGATTGAGCCAATCGAAGTTCCAGTAACCAATGTTCCACACAATGGTAGCGTTGAAGTAACTGGCTTACCAGACGGCTTGACCTATGACCCAGCAACTGGCAAGATCACTGGTACCCCAACTGTAACTGATTGGGGCAAAGATGAAGAAGAACGCGACTTCCCTGTCAAAGTGGTTGTGAAAGACGCTGCTGGAAACCCTGTTGCCGAAAAAGATATCACAATCAAGGTTCAACGTGATACAGATGGCGATATGCCAGATGTCACCGATCCAGATGATGATAACGATGGCTACACAGATGAGCAAGAAAAGGCAGCTGGTACAGATTCTAAAGATCCAAACAGTAAACCAATCGCAACTGTTGGTGAAATTGGTGATAAAACAGTTATTGAAAAACAACCAATTGAGCCAATCAACATCCCAGTATCAAATGTACCAAAGGGTGGTAACGTATATGTTGCAGGTCTCCCAGATGGCTTGACCTATGATCCAGCAACTGGCAAGATCACTGGTACCCCAACTGTAACCAATTGGGGCAAAGATGAGGAAGAAATTAACTTCTTGATTACAGTCTTTATCAGTGATGCAGATGGAAAAACAATTGCTGAGAAAGACTTCGTTATCAAGGTTCAACGTGATACAGATAGCGACGGTATCCCAGATGTCACCGATTCAGATGATGACAACGATGGCTACACAGATGAGCAAGAAAAGGCAGCCGGTACAGATTCCAAAGATCCAAACAGCAAACCACTTGCTGCTACTGTGAAAGCAACTTCAAAAGCGGTACTTCCGAAAACAGGAACAGAAAGTTCTAATTTAGGAGCATATGGTCTTGCTGCCCTTGGTTTGGTAGGTCTCATGGCTCTTGGTAAAGGTAAAAAAGAGGAAGAATAAAGGCTTCTTTTGAGATATCGTTGAAAGTGTAGTTGGATTAGCTATCATAACTTGTCCCAGCCATAATATAATGAGGACAGAGCCATGGGTCTTTCAATTTGGAAATTCCCAATGAGCAATATAACAAGTTCTACCATTTTGAATAATCTTGGAACTTGTTATATCTGTCGTTCATTAAAGGAAGGTTGGAAAGTGTCTTATAATAGCATAATCCTAACAGAATCTAATATCTCAGATATTGAAAAGTTCCAGAGTTTTGAATAACTCTGGAACTTTTTCAATGTAGTCGGTTACTAGGGGAGTTATAAAAAGTCTGTAATTTCCTTAAGAATGTGGAAAAATATCTTTTTTGAAGATAGTTACAAGATGAGCGAGGGAGCTTATACTAGACATAAAGAGAGCTTTAGTCATTCAGCCTACTTTTTAGCGCTTTGTCATTTGCCTTGCTGAACGTCAGTTTAAAGGAGACGAGCTTTGCTATCTTTATCTTCCAGCTTTCAATACGCAATGGTGAAAGCTAGCCAGAAGTTGATTTTTATAGCGAATCAGTGTGCCTAGGGCAGTACTAAAAGAGTAAACTGAAAGAGTATGTAAAGGAGAAGCTATGTCAGATACACCAAAAACAGTTTATCGCTTTCCAAAGGGGTTTTTGTGGGGAAGTTCCACATCTGGTCCTCAGAGTGAAGGGATTGTTGTAGGAGATGGTAAGTCCAAAAGTAATTGGGATGTTTGGTATCAAAATGAGCCTGACCGCTTTTTTAATCAGGTAGGTCCTGAGCAGACCTCTACTTTCTACCAACATTATAAAGAGGATATTCAGCTATTAAAAGAAACAGGTCACACCGTCTTCCGGACTTCTATTCAGTGGTCGCGCTTGATTGCAGATGGGACAGGTGATGTGAATGATCAGGCGGTAGACTTTTATCGTCAAGCTTTTCAAGGCATTGTGGACGAGGGGATTCAGCTCATTGTCAATCTTTATCATTTTGATTTGCCTTATGCCCTGCAGGAACGTGGTGGTTGGGAAAATAAGGAAACGGTCTATGCTTATGAGCGTTATGCAAGGACCTGTTTTAGCCTGTTTGGAGACATCGTAGACACGTGGATTACGTTTAATGAGCCAATTGTCCCTGTTGAATGCGGTTATTTGGGTGATTTTCATTTGCCGGGCATTGTTGATGCCAAGGCAGCCGCCCTGGTGGCCTATCATACACAGTTGGCTAGTTCTCTGGCTGTCAAAGCCTGTCATGAACTGCATCCAGACCACCGGATTTGCATTGTTTTGAACTTGACCCCTGCCTATCCACGCAGTGATAGCCAAGAGGATCAAGATGCTGCACGGATTGCAGAATTGTTCCAAACGAAGAGCTTCCTTGATCCATCTGTCTTGGGTGTTTATCCGTCTGAATTGGTAGAAATTCTGAAGCAGCATGATATTCTCCCTCCAGCAAGCAAGGAAGAATTGCAGATCATCAAGGAAAATACAGTTGATTTCTTGGGGGTGAACTACTATCAACCCCTGCGAGTACAAGCAAGAAGCGATAGCCCGAATGCAGATGAGCCCTTGACACCTCATTATTACTATGAACCTTACGATATGCCTGGCAAGAAAATCAATCCGCACCGTGGCTGGGAAATCTATGAAAAAGGGATTTTCGATATCGGGATGAATCTTAAGGAACAGTACGGTAATATCGAATGGCTAGTGACTGAAAATGGTATGGGAGTTGAAGGAGAAGAGAGATTCCGCGAAAATGGTGTGATTCAAGACGACTATCGAATTGACTTTATCATGGACCATTTGGTAGAACTTCATAAGGTGATAGAGGAGGGAGCAAATTGTAAGGGGTACATGCTCTGGACCTTTATCGATTGCTGGTCTTGGCTCAATGCTTATAAGAATCGTTACGGCTTGATTGAGTTGAATTTGGAGACTCAAGAGCGGATTATTAAAAAATCAGGTCATTGGTTTAAGGAGCTAAGCACAAACAATGGCTTTGAAAGATAGAAAGTTCTACCTTATAGTCTTTTCGTTTACTTTTAGTACTAGGACAAGGAGCTGCAGGCTGTACTGGAGTACGGCAAAGCGAGGTAAGGAAGTAATAAAAGATAAACGAAATGACTATAACACTTGGATTTTCGCTCAACCTTGATAATAGGTGCTTAGGCAGTCGGTAGCTTGTACTGACTGTATCGGTCAAGTATGGAGCCAACCAGCTTTCGTAGCTGTAAGCGATAGTTTGCTTATAGTAATGAAGAGGGAGTTCGGAGCAGTGCGGGCATCCGTCTGAGCTTTTATAGCCGTTTCGTTTATTTTTAGTACTGGGCAAGGAGTCGCAGGTAGTACTGGAGTACAGCAAGACGAGTGAACGAAGTAATAAAAATATAAACGAAATGACTATAAGAGACAAATGATTGGTAAGCATGACAAGCATGTGAAGAAAAAATCGTTTTCTTTCATAGGGGAAATAGTTTTTCGGCAAGAACAGCTGTTATAATGGCATTGAAAACAAGGGATTCGTCCCGTTGAAATGCAAGTGTTGTAAAATAGGTTGAAAAAGTGAGGCTGGACAAAGTGATATACTCCCCTTATAGTAGACAGTGAAAAAACAAAAATTCACTAGACACTATAAGGGGAGTTTTCGTATGTCTAAAAGAAGTCCAAAATCGGTAGAAGAAAAATGTGAAATCCTTCAGTTGTATCTGAGCCATAAGCAGTCCCTCAGTCAATTAACGAAAACCTACCAAGTGTCTGATTATGC
>NZ_SPOZ01000004.1 GCF_004569635.1 Streptococcus sp. LYSM12 | reverse complement strand
AACCCGAAGGTCGTAGGTTCAAATCCTGCTCCCGCAATTTGATTGTGGATTTGGCTCGGTAGCTCAGTTGGTAGAGCAATGGATTGAAGCTCCATGTGTCGGCGGTTCGATTCCGTCTCGCGCCATTATTTTAATATTTTGGAAGGGTAGCGAAGAGGCTAAACGCGGCGGACTGTAAATCCGCTCCTTCGGGTTCGGGGGTTCGAATCCCTCCCCTTCCATACCTTTACGGGCATAGTTTAAAGGTAGAACTAAGGTCTCCAAAACCTTCAGTGTGGGTTCAATTCCTACTGCCCGTGTTAGTAATATGGCGGGTGTGGTGAAGTGGTTAACACATCAGATTGTGGCTCTGACATTCGTGGGTTCGATTCCCATCACTCGCCTATTTATTATTGGGGTATAGCCAAGCGGTAAGGCAAGGGACTTTGACTCCCTCATGCGTTGGTTCGAATCCAGCTACCCCAGTTATCATATACTAGCCGGCGTGGCGGAATTGGCAGACGCGCTGGACTCAAAATCCAGTGTCCGCAAGGACGTGCCGGTTCGACCCCGGCCGCCGGTATAGTTTGAAGTAGAGTAAAACCCTTATGTATCAGGGGTTTTTTGCTATTCTTTGACCTCTCTGAATTCCTTTGTTGTTAGTCATTTTTTTCCTTGCGTAACTGAATGTTTTTAACTGGAGCCAACAATAATATTAACAAAGTAAGAATATTTTGTTCTAGTTATCCTATTTTATTTTTATATAGGATTAGAAAATAGGAGGAATGATGATGAAATACGGTTATATCCGAGTCTCTACTCGGGAACAAAACATTGAACGGCAATTATCTGCCATGTTGTCAGAAGGTATTGAGGAGAGGTATTTGTATATTGATAGGTCCTCGGGAAAGAATTTCAATCGTGCAGCCTATAAGAAAATGGTGGAGCGACTCATGTCGGGAGATGAGTTAGTCATTAAGTCGATTGACCGCCTAGGGCGCAATTACGATGAAATCATCAAACAATGGAATTATCTCGTCAAGGAGAAAGGAGTCGATATTATGGTCCTAGACTTTCCCTTACTCAATACTAATCTGAAAATCGATACAATTACAGGAAAGTTTATTTCGGATATCTGTTTACAGGTTTTATCCTATGTGGCACAAGTGGAAAGAGAAAATATTAAGCAAAGACAGCTGGAAGGGATTGTGGAGGCAAAAAAGAAAGGGGTGAGATTTGGTAGGCCGAACAAGACTTGTCCGAAAGAGTTTCCTGAAATCATAGAACGTTGGAGACGTCGAGAGATGACAGCTCAAGAAGTGGCCAACCAACTCAATATTTCAAGAGCAACGCTCTATCGCTGGTTAAAAAATAAAGTTGAATAGGCAATATAGTGAAAAAGATACAAAAAATTTACAATAAAAGGTCTCAAAAGCTAGGCATTTTGAGACCTTTTATTTTGTTCTACTTTTTCTACAAGTTAAGAACTAGTAAACGATTTTCAAGATTAGAATAACTCACTAACTTAAGGAATATACACTTTGTACTGACACACGTAATTCCTTAAGAGATTATAACACATTCGTTTCAAAATTCCTAGCTTTTGAAATGGTATCATTACTAAATAGGAGACAGATTCAAGAGGTTCAGCTGTACTTAGAAAAGAGGTGTTGTTTATCCAGTGTTCATGAAACACATACCAGAGAGGAAGTGCTAATTAAAGGGAGGGAAAGTAGTCGTGGAAAAACGAATTAATTTTTATGAAAGTCGGACATTTACGTGCAAAAAATGAGGACGCTGTGTGGTGACGACAGCAGGTGTTCTCGATAAACGAACAGTATTTTGTAGTCGACGCTACTGGAGGCATTCTTCCCCATGAAAAAGAATTATGTGGCGAAAAATAAAACGAACGATGTATGGAGAGAGGAGAAAAAATGAATAAGCTTAGAAAGTGGTTAGTCATATTTTTAGCCGTATTTGTTACGCTACTAGGTATTGGAGCGAGTACGACGACCGTTCAAGCGAAAGAATTGCAAAATGTACTAACAGATATTAACTTATGGGATGTGAATAATGGAAAGCATCTCACAGTTGATAGCTCAGGATCTTACCGACTAACAAAAAATGTGGCCTATCGATTTGAGTCAAGTTTTGATTTATCAAAGTACGACGGGAATCTAGCAGATGGTGATTACTTTACATTTACAATACCAGAACCAATAACCGTTGACAATACGAGCTTTGATTTGAAGGATAAGGAAACAGGTGTGGTTGTTGGAACAGCTGTTGTGACTTCAAACGGGGAAGGACAAGGTGGTACAGTGAGAATTACTCTCAAGGATTTGCAGGAATACCTAAAAAAGAAAGGTGGTAGTCAAATCCAAGGAGTAAAAGGAACCTTTTATACTGATTTTAAAGTGAGCCAAGTAGTTGATGGTAAAACGATAATCTACCCATCTACAGAGACGAGTAAAACCATTACTCATTCTATTTCTGTGAAAGAACAAACGACACCTGATTATACAGAAGGGATTAAAAAAGAAAATTTTGTTAAAATCGGTGGTGTAATGCAGAAAGAGCATTGGGACTCTCTGAAATTAAATAAAAGCGGTGAGTATATCCATAACTGGGTATTACGGGTCAATACGAATCAGTCCAGTTATGACTTGATTACTCTAAAAGATGTCATTCCTGATGATTCCGCACCAATGCAGTTTATTCCTGAGAAGGTCAAGGTTTTGGCAGGCAATTTTAATTCTACCTTGAATTTGACAGGTTCAACGGTGCTGGAGGAAGGAAAAGATTACACAATCGAATATAACAGTGCGTATACTAGTTATACATTAAAATTGTTGAATACTGCTTCAAGGATGGCAGCAAACGGAAAGGTTGCTGCGTACAATGTTTATTACTCAACGACCTCGCCTGCAAATGGAACAGATGTTATCAATGAGTTATCCATGAAAGGTGGGGAGACGGATTTAACTACTAGTACGGAAAGACAAAATACTGTCCATCGTGTTGCACGTTCTACCAAAATCACAACAGGAGGCTCTATCCAATTAGAGACTGGTTACCGTATCACCCTTTACAAACAAGACGCTGAAACAGCAGTCTTGTTGAATGGAGTAGAATTTGAAATTACTTCACCAAGTGGACAGAAAGAGATTGTTAAGATTGAAAAAGGCGGTGTTGCTCAATCTAAAGTCTACACAGCTGAGGAAGTAGCTAAGGGGAAATTTACCATTGTTGAGGTTAAGGCGCCCAAAGGTTACGTGCTAGATAAAACACCGATTGAAGTGACAGTAGGAAAAGATGGTGTTATTCGAACTGTTAAGAACACGAAAGAAAAAATCTCTATTTCAGTAAGTAAGGCATGGGAAGATGCGAATAACCAAGATGGCAAACGTCCAGACTCTATCACAGTTCAATTACTTGCCAATGGCCAGGAAGTGGCGGGAAAGACCCTGATACTTAATTCAGAAAACAAGTGGAAAGCAACCTTTGAAAATCTAAATAAGTACACTGATCAGGGGACAGAAATTATGTATTCTCTGAAAGAATTGGAAGTTCCAGAAGGTTATCAATCCAAGGTGACCGGTGATATGGCAAGTGGGTTCATCATCACCAATACCTACCCTCCCGCTACGACAGAAGTTTCTGGGAAGAAAACCTGGGATGATGCAGACAACCAAGATGGCAAGCGTCCAGAAAAGTTAAACGTGAAACTCCTCAAAACAGTAGGGGGACAAACGACAGAAGTTACAACGAAAGAGATTTCGTCCAAAGATGATTGGAACTACAGCTTTTCAAATCTCCCACAGTTTGAAAATGGCCAAGCCATCATCTATACGGTTGATGAAGAACTGCCAGAAGGCTATACGAAGACTGTAGATGGGTATAATCTTATCAATACTTATTCTCCAGAAGTAACGGAAGTATCAGGTACTAAGACCTGGGATGATGCAGACAACCAAGATGGCAAGCGTCCCGAAAAGTTAAACGTGAAACTCCTCAAAACAGTAGAGGGACAAACGACAGAAGTTACAACGAAAGAGATTTCGTCCAAAGACGATTGGAACTACAGCTTTTCAAATCTCCCACAGTTTGAAAATGGCCAAGCCATCACCTATACGGTTGATGAAGAACTGCCAGAAGGCTATACGAAGACTGTAGATGGGTATAATCTTATCAATACTTATTCTCCAGAAGTAACGGAAGTATCAGGTACTAAGACCTGGGATGATGCAGACAACCAAGATGGTAAGCGTCCAGATGCGATTACCGTTCATCTTCTTGCTAACGGTCAAAAAGTAGCTAGTAAGATAGTAACGGCTACAGACAACTGGACTTATAGTTTTAAGAATCTGGTGAAATATGAGGCTGGAAAGTTAGTTGCTTACACGATTAGTGAAGAAGCGGTACCGAGTTATCATACAACAGTTGATGGTTATTATCTTACAAATAGTTATTCGCCAGAAATGATCGATGTGACTGTTCAGAAGAAATGGGAAGACGGCGATAACCAAGATGGGAAACGTCCTAGCGAAATTACCGTCTATCTTCTTGCAAATGGTGAGCGGGTAGACAGTCAAACAATTCAGGCAGACATAGATGGGAACTGGAATACTACTTTTAGCAACAGGCCGAAATACGCCAAGGGTCAACTGATCCGCTATACGGTAGAAGAAGAGGCGGTAGTAGAGTATCGCACGATTATCGAGGGCTTCACCATCATTAATAGCTATAGACCAAAAGAAATCAACTACCGAATTACGAAGAAGTGGGCAGATAATGGGAACCAAGATGGCAAACGTCCAACCTCTATTACTGTTTCGCTTTACAAGTCTGTAGCAGGCAGTGAGCCAGTTGCTGTCACAGGAAAAACACTAACCCTCACTGCTGAAAACCAGACAGATACTGATACGTGGGTAGGTAGCTTTACCAATCTTCCGCAGTTTGAAAAAGGTCAAGAAATTAGCTACTCTGTCCGTGAAGATGATGCGACCATGGCGCTGTTGGCAGAAACAGGCTACCTTGCAAAAGTAGAGGGACAAGTGATCACCAATTCTCGAACTCCTGAGATGATTCGCTTGACTGGAACCAAGGTGTGGGATGATGTTAATAATCAAGATGGCAAACGCCCAACGAGCATCATCATAGTTGTGAAAGATGGTCAAGGTACTGAAGTAGAACGCATCACTGTCACACCAGATGAAAAGGGGCAGTGGTCATTCACATCAAAAGAGCTTCCTAAATACGCCAATGGAAATGAGATTACCTACAGTGTAGAAGAGATTGTTACGAAAGAGTATACCTCTACAATTGTAGCGAATGGCCACAGCTATACGGTTACCAATAGTTATACTCCAAAGAAAATCAGTCTCAAGGGTTCTAAGATATGGAATGACGGCAATGACCAAGATGGTATCCGCCCAAGTAGTATTACCGTGCACTTATTTGCGAACGGTGTAGATACAGGAAAGACAGCGACTGCCTCTGAAGCTACGGGATGGAACTATAGCTTTGAGGGGCTAGACCAGTATCAGAATGGGCAAGTCATTCAGTATACGGTTCAGGAAGATGCGGTGCCAGGGTATACCACACAGATTGATGGAACCTTGATTACAAATAGTTATGTTCCGAAAGAGACACCGCCTGGCACGCAGCTCGATAAATCAACCACTAAGAGAGCTTTACCAGCTACCAACAGTACCACAAGCCTGGGACTGATTGTGATTGGTTTGAGCTTATTAGTCGGTGTTGGTATCTACTTAATGAAGCAACGTAAGTAAATGTAGAAGGTGATTCCTCTTGAAGCAACAACTACTTTTTAAGTAGTTTAGATTGTTCAACTGCTTTGAAATGAACAGTATTCTTCTAACTTAAAACACTAAAATATCGGCCGCCGGTATAGTTTATATTAAAAAAAGGCTGATTTATCGATATCAGACTGAAGTTAAAGCCCTTAGAACTATTGGTTTCTAAGGGCTTTTTTGATGCTCTGGTTTTTTAAGCCAAGGGAAAGTACTAATATGTATCGTATAGAATATTCTAAAAGGGTTCAAAACAGATTTAGAAACGAGGTAAGCAAATTCACAGAGTACTTTTCGAAGCATCTAGAGGGGATGGATATCCTCACACGCCAACGCCCAAGGCTTCATCGTTAATCATGTTAACGAGTGACGTTATCGTATTGGAGATTACAGGCTCATTTGTGATATTCAAGATGGTTATTTTGGTGCTTGAATTGGGACATAGTTGTGATTTTCTTAAAATCAGCCTCGCCGTCATGGCAAAACAGATAATGATTTCCTAGTTGATTGGGAAACATTGGCAGATTCGTAAATCAGGACCAAAAAGCATAGGGAGCGCATATTTTTTAATAAACTCTTTCCCCAATACATGTCTATATTTAACGATTAAACTAATTTTAGTTATTAGGAAGACAACAGCATAGCAGACAAAACTACAGACAGTAAAAAGGATTAAGATAGACTATTTGGTGATATGATGAAATTAATGAGACTACTAAATAAGCCTAATAGTGACACCTAAAATGAATCTTAATATCCATTTACTGCTCTTATTCTTAGTAGGATCTATCTCAGATCGAATTTTTCTTTGATTGTCATAACCAACTCCTTACTCTCAGTGTAGAATGAGTAAGCACTTGTTCATTATTAGGAAACATCGTTATTGGAAACCAAATAAGAATGATTTAATAAACTCTTTTCCTAATATAGATCGATATTTAAAGATTAAGATAATTTGAGCTGCCATAAGAACAACAGCATAGCAGACAAGAGTACATGCAGTAGCTATGGCTAACAATAGCGTATTTTGGGATGAGATAATCATACTTATCAGACAGCTAATGATTTCTAATAGTGTAAGGGCTAGAATGAATTTCAGTATCCATTTACTGACGATATTCTTGTTAGGATCTATCAGATCGAATTTTTCCTTAATTGTCATGTTCTTCCCTCCTTAATAATATAATAATTTTTAGCAACGCTGAATATACTTGCTATTATTGAGTTTTCCTCTTCATTTGCACAGCTTTTGGCATGTCTATGACCTGTATAAAAATTGTCTTATCACATTTGTCCTCTCTTTTTTACACTCAGTATACTCGCTTTTTCACGATTTTACAATATAAAACAAAAAGTATGTAGAGAAAACACTTGATTTTATCTATTTTTGTGTTATAATTAACTAGTTAATTAAGTGATTAAGGAATGGTGCAGGAAATGGAACAATTAGCTCATCAGATTGATCGGAGTTTGCAGGAGATTATACTGAGCTCAGAGAATCAGTTGGAGATTTTGGTGGGGAACTGTCAGAGTGAGATGCGCTTGACCAATACTCAAGAACATATTTTAATGCTGATTGAAAACAATGCCTTTACAAATAAGGAAATTGCAAAGCAACTAAATGTGAGTCAGGCAGCGATTACTAAAGCAATTAAGGCTTTGATTGCACAAGATTTACTTGTAGCGGTTAAGGATAGTCGTGACGCGCGGATAATTCGTTATAGTTTGACAGAATTAGCAAAGCCGGTTGCTGATGAGCATGCCCATCACCATGCCTATACGCTTGCTTCTTATAAGGAATTAATTGAAAATTATTCGGAAGATGAGCAAGTGGTTATTAGTCGTTTTTTGACAGATCTAGTAAAGAAAGTTCGGAAAGAAGGATGAGATATATTACTGTAGAGGATCTATCGTTTGTATATGATCAAGAGCCTGTGTTAGAGCATATTTACTATCATTTGGATAGTGGGGAATTTGTGACTCTGACAGGCGAAAATGGGGCAGCAAAGACTACCTTGATTAAGGCGACATTGGGAATTCTAAAACCCAAGAACGGCAAGGTAATCATTTCAGAGACGAGTATTAGTCAGAAAAAGCTGCGAATGGCTTATTTACCTCAACAGATTGCGAGTTTTAATGCTGGCTTTCCTAGTACAGTCTATGAATTTGTGAAGTCTGGACGCTATCCGCGTCAGGGTTGGTTTCGTAGGTTGACGAGCCATGATGAGGAGCACATTCGGACAAGTTTAGAGTCTGTTGGGATGTGGGAGCATAAAGATAAGCGGTTAGGCTCCTTGAGTGGTGGTCAGAAACAGCGGGCGGTGATTGCTCGCATGTTTGCTTCAGATCCTGATATTTTTATTTTGGATGAGCCAACTACGGGAATGGATAGTGGAACAAAGCTTGCTTTTTATGAGTTGATGCACCATAGTGCGAGAAAGCATGGTAAGTCCATTCTAATGATTACGCATGATGCGGATGAATTACGTGATTATGCTGATCGAAATATTTATTTGGTGAGAGACCAAGCATCTCCTTGGCGTTGTTTCAATGTTCATGATAGGGATGAGGAGGTGACGCATGCTTAGCGTACTTGATTTCTCTATTTTCCATTATGAATTTATGCAACGGGCTTTTCTAGCAATTATTGCCATGAGTTTAGTTTCGCCGATATTGGGAATTTTTCTCATTCTACGGCGGCAAAGTTTGATGAGTGATACACTCAGCCACGTATCCTTGGCCGGTGTTGCTTTTGGACTTGTGCTGGGGGTTTCACCGACAATCTCTACCATGATAGTAGTCATTGTTGCGGCAATCTTTTTGGAATACCTGCGGGTTTTATATAAGAGTTTTATGGAGATTGGGACAGCTATTCTCATGTCGACTGGTTTAGCGGTATCCTTGATTGTTATGAGTCGCTTGGGTGGTAAGAGTAGCTTGAGCTTAGAGCAGTATTTATTTGGTTCAATAGTAACGATTAGCTCTGAGCAAGTAATTGCCCTATTTGCGATTGCAGCAGTCGTGCTAGCCTTGACCTTTCTCTTTTTACGCCCCATGTATATTTTAACCTTTGATGAGGATACAGCTTTTGTGGATGGCTTGCCTGTTCGTGCGATGTCTGTTTCCTTTAATATAGTGACAGGAGTAGCGATTGCGCTTATGATTCCAGCAGCAGGAGCCTTATTGGTGTCAACGATTATGGTTTTGCCTGCATCAATTGCGCTTCGTTTGGGAAAGAGTTTTAAAATGGTGATTGCCATTGGGATGGTGATTGGCTTTGTTGGAATGCTTTCTGGTTTGTTTCTATCTTATTATGCAGAAACGCCAGCGAGTGCAAGTATTACGTTGATTTTTATTGGTATCTTTTTATTGGTCAATTTGCTCTATAAATTTAAAAAATAGGAGAAAACATGAAAAAAATTTTAACATGTCTAATGGGACTTAGCGTCTTTTTGCTAGTGGCTTGTGGTTCACAAGTAGCATCGAAAAAGAAAGAGATTCAGATTGTCACGACCTTTTATCCAGTCTATGAATTTACCAAGCAAGTGGTGGGGACAGAAGCGGATGTTTCTCTTCTTGTGAAAGCAGGGACAGAACCCCATGATTTTGATCCTTCGGCTAAAAATATTACAGAAATTCAAGAGGCAGATGTCTTTGTCTATGAAAATGAAAATATGGAAACCTGGGTAGCAGATGTTTTAACATCTGTTGATGACAAGAAAGTTGAGGTCATCAAGGCGACAGAGGGTATGTTGCTCTTACCAAACGACAAAGAAGAGGAGAAACACGAACATAGTGAGGAAGGGCATCACCATGATTACGACCCCCATGTTTGGCTATCGCCAGTGCGTGCGATTTCCTTGGTGGAGGCAATCCGTGACGGCTTGGTCGCTAAATATCCAGAGAAAAAAGAGGTATTTGAAAAAAATTCAGCTGCTTATATTGAGAAGTTAGAAGCCCTGCATGCAGAGTATCAAACCATTTTGTCTAGTGCAAAGCAAAAATACTTTGTGACTCAACATACGGCTTTTGCTTATCTAGCCTTGGATTATGGCTTGAAGCAAATATCGATTACAGGGGTATCTGCGGATCAGGAGCCAACACCTTCTCGTTTGGCAGAGTTAACTAAGTATATCAAACAATATGGTATCAAGTATATTTATTTCGAAGAAAATGCTTCAAAAGCAGTAGCTGAGACCTTGTCAAAAGAAACGGGTGTGGAACTGGC
This sequence comes from Streptococcus sp. LYSM12, assembly GCF_004569635.1. Lineage (GTDB taxonomy): Bacteria > Bacillota > Bacilli > Lactobacillales > Streptococcaceae > Streptococcus. Next base: position 113,938 of record NZ_SPOZ01000004.1, on the reverse strand, counting down.
TGTCTTGAATCCACTAGAAAGTCTGACAGATGAGGCAGTGAACAAGGGGGCAGATTATATTTCGGTGATGAAAGATAATCTGAAAGCTTTGGAAAAAACCACGAGTCAAGCTGGCTCAGACATTTTGCCGGAAGAAGGAGCAAGAACATCTAAGACAGTTTATGCAGGCTATTTTGACGATAGTGCAGTCAAAGATCGTACCTTATCTGATTATGCAGGCAAATGGCAGTCGGTCTATCCTTACTTGTTAGACGGCACCTTGGATCAGGTCTTTGATTATAAGGCTAAATTAAGTGGTCAAATGACAGCTGAAGAATACAAGACTTACTATGACAAGGGCTATAAGACTGATGTGGAGCAGATTCACATTACCAATGATGCGATGGAGTTTGTAGTCAATGGTCAAGCAGAAAAGCATACCTACAAGTATGTCGGCTATCAAATTTTGACGTACAAGAAAGGCAATCGTGGGGTACGCTTCTTGTTTGAAGCAACGGATACTAATGCAGGACGTTTCAAGTATGTACAGTTTAGTGACCATAATATTGCTCCAACGAAAACAGGTCATTTCCATATCTTCTTTGGTGGTGAAAGTCAGGAGAGGTTATTTGATGAGCTAGAGAATTGGCCAACCTACTATCCAGATAGTTTAACTGGTCTTGAAATCGGTCAAGAAATGTTGGCGCATTGATATGATATAGAGAAGGTTGGAACATCAAGTTCCAACCTTTTCAGTTGGGGCATAAGGCGACTAGTGGAAAGGGATAAAAGCTGTTGAGTAGGAATAGTTGACAAAAATCGACTACAATCGTAAACTTTAGAAGAAAGGAGGTGCTGCTATGGAGCAGATGATATCCGCTGCGGAGTGGCAGGTAATGCGCGTGATTTGGGCATGCCCTGGTCGCACATCTAGTCAGATTATTACTGCTTTACAAGAGGGGGTTGATTGGCAGGCTACAACGATAAAAACGCTCTTAGGTCGCTTGCGAAAAAAAGCCTACCTGGAAATGAAAAAGGAGGGGAGTCAATATCGCTATTATCCTTTGGTAGAAGAAAGGGAGCACGTGCAGATACAGCTTCAGAACTTGCTGGATACCATGTGTTCTACCAAGAATGGAGAGTTAGTCGGACAATTATTAGAAATGGGGCAGTTTTCGCGTTCTGATTTGCAGGTATTGGCTACACAGATAGCAAATCAGTTGCCAAATGCGCCTCACAGTCTACAATGCTCTTGTTTGGCAGGTCAATGTACTTGTCACATCATGAGGGGAAAAAGTAGTATATAAACTATTAAACGCAACAATTATCGTGTCTTGTATCAGGCATCTCATGAATTGTTTTAAGTTGACGTCAAGCGAAGCAGAAGTAAGGTAAGCATTGCGGATACGGTGTGAATGGGTAGGATATAGTCATTTAGTTTATATTTTTATTACTTCGTTAACTCGTCTTGCTGTACTCCAGTACTACCTGCGACTCGTTGCCTAGTACTAAAAATAAACTAAACGACTATAAAAAAGCCATAGAACAACAGGATTGTTGGTTCTATGGCTTTTATGTTTAAGTATGTTTTAACTGTTTGAGAAAGGCTTCGAGTGGGAGAGAGTGCTTATCAACTGTTATCTGCTCCCAAAAACCGTCATTCTGTTTCCTTGGAATGAGATGGGAATGAAAATGTGTACCTGTATCCATCAAATCCTTATCATTTCGTGCAAGGGTTACACCGTCAATTGGAAGACTGTCTTCCATGAGTCTGGTGATTGTTTGTTCCAACTCTGCTAGTTCGTGGAGGAGTGGTAGAGGCAGTTCAGAAAGGCTAGTGAAGTGTTCCTTGCTGATGATCAATAGGTGTCCTGTCTGAATGGGGTCAATGTCCCAAACCAGCTTGAAATGCTCCGTCTGGTAGAAGATATTTTCTAGTGAAAGGTCGTGGCAAAAGATACAGTGCATAGTATATTATCCTTTTTTGGGTGGAGGGGGAGAAGAGAGTGTCAGAAGGAAAGAATGGGTAGTAAAGAATGATTGAATGGAACAAAAATTTGGATATAAAAAAGAGTTGGTCTATTTAGAAGTAACAACTCCTCCATTATAACATAAATATATATTAAAAAACAGACTTGTTTTTTTTAATATATGCTTTACAATAAAGATGTAAGAACATTGAGGTAGTTTGTTAGAAAGGAGTTTTTTTGATAAACCAAGCTATCAGTAAGTCATAACTTTGTTTTATTTTTTAGATACGAAAGAAAAGATGACGTTATGAAATTTAAAAAGAGTATCTCTGCCTGTTTACTTGCTTTGTCTTTGTTTGGAACATGCGTACCAGCTATGATAGTTGGGGGCTAATGTAGTATATGCTAATAGTGAAGTGAACGCGGGATTGCAACCGGGGGGATGGAATAAAGGGGTTATTATAAGAATTCAATATGTTAACATTCATGATGAAATGATAGGTACATATTTTAATTCGAAATTTTTAAGTATTAGGGAATAATGATGTTAGAAGATTGTTTTGAGCTATTTTTAAACGTTTTACCGATGATTTCTTGTATTGTAGTAGCCCAGTTAGTTGTAAAAGCGAAAAATAAACATGCAAAGGAGAAAGAAAGAAAAAAGTAGAGGGTGGAACAAAAATCTGTTACCTCCACGGAAGTCGTTTGTTTCTTTTTTACATCCTAGGTTCGAGTTAAAACGGGTAGCCTCGTGTCAAATAGTCTGGGAATAGGCTGTCGAAAGTGTGAGCCTAGAAATGAAAAAGCGAACAAGGTTCATTTTCTGTTGTTCAGAAATGTTATCTTGTTCGCTTTTTAGTTTCTAGGTGTAGGCTGCAGGATAACGACCATTCCGTTATAGTCGTTTCGTTTATCTTTTATTACTTCGTTAACTCACTTTGCCGTACTCTAGTACAGCCTGCAGCTCGTTGCCTAGTACTAAAAGCAAACTAAAAGACTATATTAGGTGCTTGTTTTAAAGTTAGTTAAATGTCAGCACAAAGTATTTTTTCTTCCCACGTCGGATAACCGTCAATTCGTTTTCGAGTTTATCTGCGTCTGTTAGGATGTAGTCAAGGTCTTGCACGCGGCTGCCATTGATGTAGATGGCTCCGTTTTGGAGATCTTCACGGGCTTGGCGTTTTGAGTTGACCACACCTGCGGTGACAAGAAGCTCAGTGATATTGAGGTTATCATCGGCTGTTACCGTGTAGTTTGGTACGCCACGAAGTCCTTGTTTTAGTTCTTTGACAGAAAGATTTTTGATGTTTCCTGCAAAGAGTTGTTCGGTGATGTTGAGCGCCTCTTGATAAGCTACTTCACCGTGAACCAAGGTCACGACCTCGCGGGCAAGGATTTTCTGCGCCAAGCGTTCATGTGGTGCTGCTTCAAATTGGTGACGGATTTCTTCGATTTCATCGAGTGGTAGGAAAGTGAAAATTTTCAAGAAACGAATCGCATCTGCATCCATGATATTCATCCAGAATTGGTACATTTCATAGGGAGATGTCTTGTCAGGATTGAGCCAAATCGCGTTTCCTTCAGATTTTCCGAATTTTTTACCGGTTGCGTCGGTAATAAGGGGAACAGTGATGACGTGCCCGGTCTTATCGGCCTTTCGACGGAGCAACTCGGTTCCAGCAGTCATATTGCCCCACTGGTCACTACCTCCGATTTGAAGGGTAACATCATACAAGCGATTGAGCTCGTAGAAGTCAAATCCTTGCATGATTTGGTAGGCAAATTCTGTATAAGAAATGCCTGTTTCAATCCGTTTTTTAACAGATTCCTTGCTCATCATGTAGTTGATGGTAAAGTATTTTCCGACATCGCGTAAGAAATCAATAAAGCTGATGTTATCAAACCAATCGTAGTTATTGGTCATGACAGCCTTGTTGTCACCGTTTTCGAAATCAAGGAAACGCTCCAGTTGAGTTTGGATACGTTTAACCCAGTGTTTAACGGTATCTTTTGTTTGTAAGCTACGTTCTGCATCTTTGAAAGATGGATCTCCAATTAAGCCAGTTGCCCCTCCTACAAGTGGATATGGCTTATGCCCGGCTAATTGCAAGTGACGGCAGACGAGGATTGGGACCAAATGTCCTAAGTGCAAACTATCAGCGGTTGGATCGTAGCCAGAATAATAAGAGACTTGCCCTTCTTCTAGGGCTTTTCGCAAAGCATCTTCATCTGTAGTTTGAAAGATCAAACCACGTTCTTTTAGCTCATCAAAAATGTGCATGTCTCTTCTCCTTGTTTAAGTTTTTTATCAGCTTCCATTGTATCATATTTTAGGGAAAATCGTGCAGGAAATTTTCGTCAAAACATAAAAAATATGATAGAATAGGGGAGATAAGGAGTTATCTATGACGACTAAATTACCTAAAAAAAGGGGAGAAGCAAAGGAAAATGTTTCTTTGACAATCAATGATATAGTTGGTATCGCTTTGAGAAGCTTAAAACTATTAGTAGATTTTGGAGCTATTGTCATTTTTTTGTTTGGGGTATTAGGAGCAGGTCTTGGACTGGGATATGTTGCTAGTCTTTTTGATAGTGTAACTGTACCGAACCCCACAGAATTAGTCAAGCAAGTGACCGAGGTTAGTCGGATTTCTAAAGTTGTGTATGCAGATGGCAGTCTCGTCTCAGAGATTAGTTCTGATTTATTGCGGGCACCTGTGGGCAGTGATGCGATTTCTGATAATGTTAAACATGCGGTCATTGCAACAGAAGATGTGACGTTTGCAAGCCATAATGGTGTCGTTCCTAAAGCAGTTTTACGTGCGGCGCTTGGTTCGGCTGGTATCGGTTCATCAAGTGGTGGTTCGACCTTGACCCAGCAGTTGATTAAGCAGCAAATTGTCGGAGATGCACCGACCTTTAGTCGAAAAGCAAATGAAATCATTTCGGCTCTTGCGCTTGAGCGTGCGATGAGTAAGGAAGAAATTTTAACGACCTATCTCAATGTTTCACCTTTTGGACGCAACAATCAAGGGCGCAACATTGCTGGAATTGAGGAAGCGTCACGTGGAATCTTTGGCAAATCAGCAAAAGAGTTAACCGTGCCGCAAGCAGCTTTTATTGCTGGCTTGCCTCAAAGTCCAATCGTTTATTCACCTTATACAGCGGGCGGTAGGTTTAAATCTGAAGAGGATATGTCTTATGGCATTGAGCGGTCAAGAGATGTCTTGTACAACATGTACCGCTCGGGTTATATTAACAAAGAGGATTATGAAACTTATCTCGCCTATGATATTAAAAAAGATTTTGTTGCCCCAGCTCCAATTTTAGAAGATAGCAAGGATTACTTGTATTATGCGGTCTTGTCAGAAGCAGAGGATATCATATATCGTTACCTCATCAAGAGAGACCAAGTAACTGCTCAAGATTTGAAAAATGATGAGACAGTCAAAGCCTATAAGGAATTGGCAAAACAGAATATCAGTCAAGGTGGTTACACCATTACCAGTACAGTCAATAAAAATATTTACAGTGCCATGCAGTCTGTCGTAGCAAATTATGGCGAAGTACTTGATAGTGGTGGGGGGCTCGTTGAGACAGGGAGCGTTCTTCTGGACAATCGAACCGGGGCTATTCTAGGATTTGTGGGTGGTCGAGATTATCGTTCCAATCAGAATAATCATGCCCTCAATACGAAGCGCTCCCCAGGATCTACCATTAAGCCATTCCTAGCTTATGGGGTTGCTATTGACCAGGGGCTACTAGGCTCTGCCAGCGTCCTGTCCAACTATCCGACAACTTTTTCTGACGGAACACCGATTATGCATGGAGAGAGCAGGGGGACGGGGATGATGACCTTACAAGGTGCCTTGAATGCTTCAGCGAATATCCCAGCTTTTTGGACCTACAAAATGCTGCAAAATGCAGGTGTAGATGTCAAATCCTACATGGATAAAATGAACTACACGATTGAGTTGTATGATATTGAAAGTCTCCCATTAGGAGGTGGGGTTGAGACGACGGTTGTTGCGAATACAAACGCTTATCAAACGCTTGCAAATGGTGGCGTCTACAATGAAAACTATATTGTAGAGAAAATTACTGCTCATGACGGAACAGTGATTTATCAACATCAAGCAAAACCTGTACAAGTCTATTCTAAAGCGACTTCTAGTATCGTGATGATGCTCCTGAGGCAAGCCTTGGCGTCTGGAGAAACGTCTACCTTCTCGGGACGTCTAGCGGCTATAAATCCTCAAGCGGCGGCTAGTGATCTGGTTGGGAAAACAGGGACGAGTAATGATACCGCCGATGTGTGGCTCATGTTGGCTACGCCACAGATTACCTTAGGAACCTGGGCTGGTCATGATGATAATACCAGCATGGAATTTCTAACGGGTTACAACAACAATGCCGCCTATGCTGCCTACCTGACGAGCGCCATCTACGAGGTGCGCCCAGACTTATTTGAGGCACGTTTCCAGTTGGATAGCAGCGTGATTGCCTCAAGCGTTTTAGCTGCTACTGGCACACGACCTGGAACTGTTCAGATAAACGGTGTATCAACTGCGCTAGGAGGGACCCAGACGACGAGTTATTGGGCGAAGAATGGAGCGCCTGTCACGGATTATCGGTTTATGATTGGTGGAACAGAGGAAGATTATGCCAAAGCGTGGAATACCTTGATTCCTCCTGCGCCTCCGAAATCAGAACCAAAATCTTCGTCGAGTAGAAATTCATCATCTTCTAACACAAAACCGTCTTCAAGCGGTGAGTCTAATCGTTAATCTGACAGAATAGAAACGGAGGCAGTTCGCCTCCGTTTTTCTAGTTTGGGACTTCTTCTTAAGTAGCCTTGTACCCTACCAAGGATGCCCCTCTCTTTTTTGACCATTTTGTTATTTGATAGCATAAGCCCCAGCTATTTGTGGAGAATGTTTGTACTCTCAACTGGCTCACTTCATTGTATAGCCTCTAATTAGTTTCGTAGACTCAATAGCATGTATAGTCATTTCGTTTATCTTTTATTACTTCGTTCACTCGCTTTGCCATACTCTAGTACAGCTTGCAGCTCTTTGCCGAGTACTAAAAGCAAACTAAATGACTATACCAGTTTAAAATCGCTTTAAGATACATCAATCGTCAAAGAAATTTTTCAAGGGTATAGCATGAAACAGCCTGCTGTACCTCTTGAAAAATCATGAGAAATAGGGTATAATAGTCGTATATTATTTGTCGTGTGCCTTGTTTGAAATATTGTCCAGACAAGGCTTGCAGCAGTTAAATCATGCTTAGTTAAGGAAGATTTAGCTGCTCTTTTTGTGTCTGTTTTTGGTATTTTTGGAGGATTGTCATCAATTCTTAAAGATTCTAAAAATTCAGACAAAACGACAGTGTGTGGTCTCATCTAGGCCTAGAGAAAAAAGAAGGAGTTAAAAACTTGGCAGGACATGAAGTTCAGTACGGCAAGCACCGTACCCGTCGTAGTTTTTCAAGAATCAAAGAAGTTCTTGATTTACCAAATTTGATTGAAATTCAAACGGACTCATTCAAAGAATTCTTGGATCACGGTCTTAAAGAAGTTTTTGAAGATGTACTTCCAGTATCCAATTTTACAGATACCATGGAATTGGAATTTGTTGGTTATGAATTGAAGGAACCAAAGTACACCCTAGAAGAAGCACGTATTCATGATGCGAGTTATTCAGCGCCGATATTTGTAACTTTCCGTTTGATTAACAAAGAAACAGGTGAAATTAAGACACAAGAAGTTTTCTTTGGTGAATTTCCAATCATGACTGAAATGGGAACCTTTATCATCAATGGTGGGGAGCGAATTATTGTTAGTCAGCTTGTGCGTTCGCCTGGTGTTTACTTCAATGATAAGGTTGATAAAAACGGTAAGGTTGGCTATGGTTCAACTGTTATCCCAAATCGTGGTGCATGGTTAGAACTTGAAACAGACTCAAAAGACATTGCTTATACACGGATTGATCGTACTCGGAAAATTCCATTTACAACCCTTGTTCGTGCGCTTGGGTTCTCAGGAGATGATGAAATCTTTGATATCTTTGGTGACAGCGAATTGGTGCGCAATACCATTGAAAAAGATATTCATAAAAACCCAGCAGACTCGCGTACTGATGAAGCGCTCAAAGAAATTTATGAGCGTCTTCGCCCAGGTGAGCCTAAAACAGCAGAAAGCTCACGTAGCTTATTGATTGCACGTTTCTTTGATCCGCGTCGTTATGACTTGGCGCCTGTTGGTCGTTATAAGATTAACAAGAAGTTGAATCTTCGTACGCGCTTGCTCAACCAAACCTTGGCAGAGCATGTCATCAATGGTGATACGGGAGAGATTGTCCTTGAAGCAGGAACTATCTTGAGCCGTGATGTACTCGAATCAGTTGAAGCTCAGTTCGATGAATTGAATTTGGTGGAATATAGCCCGAATGATGCTGCTGTTGTGGTAGAGCCAGTCTTGCTTCAAAAATTCAAGATTGTAGCTCCGACAGATCCAGACCGTGTTGTAACAGTTATTGGAAATGCCAATCCAGCAGAAAATGTTCGGACAATTACACCAGCAGATATCTTGGCTGAAATGAGCTACTTCCTCAACCTTGCAGAGGGGCTTGGTCGTGTTGATGATATTGACCACCTTGGAAACCGTCGGATTCGTGCCGTAGGTGAATTGCTTGCCAACCAAGTGCGTATTGGTTTGACACGTATGGAACGCAATCTTCGTGAGCGCATGAGTGTACAAGATAATGAAGTATTGACTCCGCAACAAATTATTAATATCCGTCCTGTAACTGCAGCAATTAAAGAATTCTTTGGTTCATCCCAGTTGTCACAATTCATGGATCAACACAATCCCTTATCAGAGCTATCCCACAAACGTCGTTTGTCTGCCTTAGGACCTGGTGGTTTGACACGTGACCGTGCTGGATACGAAGTTCGTGACGTGCATTACACTCATTATGGTCGTATGTGTCCGATTGAAACACCTGAGGGACCAAACATCGGTTTGATCAATAACTTGTCTTCTTATGGACATTTGAACAAGTACGGTTTCATCCAGACACCGTATCGGAAGATTGATCGTGCCACAGGGGTTGTGACAAATGAAATTGTTTGGTTGACTGCCGATGAAGAAGATGCTTATATCGTAGCCCAGTCTACTTCTCCACTTGATGAAAACAGTCGTTTTGTAGATAAGATTGTCATGGGACGTCACCAAGGGAATAACCAAGAATTCCCAGCAGAATCTGCTGACTTCATGGATGTATCACCTAAGCAGGTAGTTGCCGTTGCGACAGCATGTATTCCTTTCCTTGAAAACGATGACTCCAACCGTGCCCTCATGGGAGCCAACATGCAGCGTCAGGCTGTACCATTGATTGATCCCAAAGCTCCCTATGTGGGGACTGGTATGGAATATCAAGCAGCGCACGATTCAGGAGCAGCAGTGATTGCCCAGCATGATGGGAAAGTAACATACGCAGATGCAGATAAGGTAGAAGTACGCCGTGAGGACGGCTCCCTTGATGTCTACCACATCCAAAAATTCCGTCGTTCAAACTCAGGTACAGCCTATAACCAGCGTACCCTTGTGAAAGTGGGCGATATTGTTGAAAAAGGTGAATTTATTGCGGATGGACCGTCTATGGAAAACGGGGAAATGGCGCTTGGACAAAATCCAATCGTTGCCTACATGACATGGGAAGGTTACAACTTTGAGGATGCGGTTATCATGAGTGAACGCTTGGTGAAAGATGATGTCTACACCTCTGTTCACTTGGAAGAATATGAATCAGAAACACGCGATACTAAGTTGGGTCCTGAAGAAATTACACGTGAAATTCCAAACGTTGGTGAGGATGCTCTGAAAGACTTGGACGAAATGGGAATTATCCGTATTGGTGCGGAGGTCAAAGAGGGGGATATCCTTGTTGGTAAAGTCACTCCAAAAGGTGAGAAGGACTTGTCAGCAGAAGAACGTCTTCTCCACGCTATCTTTGGTGATAAATCTCGTGAAGTTCGTGATACCTCACTTCGTGTGCCTCACGGTGCTGACGGTGTCGTTCGTGATGTGAAAATCTTTACACGTGCCAATGGCGATGAATTACAATCTGGTGTTAACATGCTGGTCCGTGTTTATATCGCTCAAAAACGAAAGATCAAGGTCGGAGATAAAATGGCGGGACGCCATGGAAACAAAGGGGTTGTTTCTCGTATCGTCCCAGTAGAAGACATGCCATATCTTCCAGATGGGACACCAGTTGATATCATGTTGAATCCACTCGGGGTACCATCTCGTATGAATATTGGACAAGTTATGGAGTTGCACCTTGGAATGGCTGCCCGTAACTTGGGCATTCACATTGCAACACCAGTCTTTGATGGAGCAAGTTCAGAAGATCTTTGGTCAACCGTTAAAGAAGCTGGTATGGATAGTGATGCTAAGACAATTCTCTACGATGGCCGTACTGGTGAGCCATTTGATAACCGTGTGTCTGTTGGAGTCATGTACATGATTAAACTCCACCACATGGTTGATGATAAGCTTCACGCACGTTCTGTCGGACCTTATTCACTTGTTACCCAACAACCTCTTGGAGGGAAAGCGCAGTTTGGTGGACAACGGTTTGGTGAAATGGAGGTTTGGGCTTTAGAAGCCTACGGAGCATCAAACGTTCTTCAAGAAATCTTGACCTACAAGTCAGACGATGTCAACGGTCGTTTGAAAGCCTATGAAGCAATCACCAAAGGGAAACCAATTCCAAAGCCAGGTGTGCCAGAATCATTCCGCGTATTGGTCAAAGAATTACAATCACTTGGTCTTGACATGCGTGTCCTTGATGAAGATGATCGAGAAGTAGAGCTTCGTGATCTTGATGAGGGCGAAGATGACGACATCATCCACGTAGATGATTTAGAAAAAGCGCGTGCAAAGGCCGCAGCTGATGCTGCAGCTGCCTTTGCAGCCGAATCAGAAGAATAAGGATGAACAGAAACAGGATGTTGTACCTGTTTCTGACGCATCCTCCTATTAGAAATGAAGAAAGGGATTATTAGTGGTTGACGTAAATCGATTTAAAAGTATGCAAATCACTTTAGCCTCTCCTAACAAAGTCCGTTCGTGGTCTTATGGTGAAGTTAAAAAACCTGAAACAATCAACTATCGTACGCTCAAACCAGAGCGTGATGGACTCTTTGATGAAGTCATCTTTGGTCCGACAAAAGACTGGGAATGTTCATGTGGAAAATACAAACGTATCCGTTATAAAGGAATCGTGTGTGACCGTTGTGGTGTAGAAGTGACGCGTGCTAAAGTCCGTCGTGAGCGTATGGGGCATATTGAGTTGAAAGCTCCGATTTCTCACATTTGGTATTTTAAAGGTATCCCGAGTCGTATGGGGTTGACTCTTGATATGAGCCCACGTGCGCTTGAAGAAGTCATTTATTTTGCGGCTTATGTGGTGATTGATCCAAAGGATACACCGCTTGAGCACAAATCTATCATGACAGAGCGTGAATATCGTGAAAAATTGCGTGAGTATGGACACGGTTCATTCGTTGCGAAAATGGGGGCTGAGGCAATTCAAGACCTGCTTAAGCAAGTAGATTTGCCAGTAGAAATTGCAGCCTTGAAAGAAGAGTTAAAAACAGCTTCTGGACAAAAGCGGATTAAGGCAGTTCGTCGTTTGGATGTGTTAGATGCTTTCTACAAATCTGGAAATAAACCCGAGTGGATGATTTTAAACATCTTGCCAGTTATTCCGCCGGATTTACGCCCAATGGTGCAGTTGGACGGTGGACGTTTTGCGGCTTCTGACTTGAATGAATTGTACCGCCGTGTCATTAATCGGAATAATCGTTTGGCGCGTTTGCTTGAGTTGAATGCACCAGGCATCATTGTGCAAAATGAAAAGCGGATGCTTCAAGAAGCGGTTGATGCCTTGATTGATAATGGTCGCCGTGGTCGGCCAATTACAGGACCAGGTAGCCGTCCGCTCAAATCTCTCAGTCACATGTTGAAAGGAAAACAAGGTCGTTTCCGTCAAAACTTACTTGGAAAACGTGTTGACTTCTCAGGTCGTTCTGTTATTGCTGTAGGTCCCACTTTGAAGATGTATCAATGTGGTGTTCCACGTGAAATGGCAATTGAACTGTTTAAACCATTTGTCATGCGTGAAATTGTTGCCCGCGAGATTGCAGGGAACGTAAAAGCAGCTAAACGCCTGATCGAACGTGGAGATGACCGTATTTGGGATATTCTTGAAGAAGTAATCAAGGAGCATCCAGTACTTTTAAACCGCGCACCGACCCTACACCGACTTGGAATTCAGGCTTTTGAGCCAGTCTTGATTGACGGTAAGGCGCTTCGCCTACATCCGCTCGTCTGTGAGGCTTACAATGCAGACTTTGACGGAGACCAAATGGCGATTCACGTGCCATTGTCAGAAGAAGCACAGGCAGAAGCACGAATCCTTATGCTTGCAGCAGAACACATCTTGAATCCGAAAGACGGGAAGCCAGTTGTAACACCGTCTCAGGATATGGTCTTGGGAAATTACTACTTGACAATGGAAGATGCTGGTCGTGAAGGCGAGGGGATGGTCTTTAAAGACATGGATGAAGCTGTTATGGCTTATCGCAATGGCTATGTTCACTTGCATACCCGTGTTGGGATTGCAACAGACAGCCTTGACAAGCCTTGGACAGAATTGCAAAAACACAAGGTTCTGATGACTACTGTTGGTAAGATTTTGTTTAATGCGATTATGCCAGCAGGTTTGCCATATCTGCAAGAGCCAACTAATGCCAATTTGACAGAAGGTGCACCGGACAAGTATTTCTTGGAGCCCGGATCTGACATTAAAGCTGCGATTGCAGCGCTTCCAATCAATCCGCCATTCAAGAAGAAAAACCTTGGAAATATCATCGCTGAAATTTTCAAACGTTTCCGCACAACGGAAACCTCTGCCCTCCTTGACCGCTTGAAAGATCTTGGTTACTACCACTCAACTCTTGCAGGTTTGACAGTGGGAGTCGCAGATATTCCAGTAATTGATAACAAGGCAGAAATCATTGAAGAATCTCACGAACGTGTTGAACAAATTAAGAAACAATTCCGTCGTGGTATGATTACGGATGATGAGCGTTATGCAGCTGTTACGGATGAATGGCGTTCAGCCAAAGAGAAATTGGAGAAACGCTTGACAGAATCACAAGATCCGAAGAATCCAATCGTTATGATGATGGACTCTGGAGCTCGCGGAAACATTTCGAACTTCTCCCAACTTGCCGGAATGCGTGGATTGATGTCAGCACCGAATGGGCGCATCATGGAATTGCCAATCTTGTCAAACTTCCGTGAGGGATTGTCCGTTCTCGAAATGTTCTTCTCTACTCATGGTGCTCGTAAAGGGATGACGGATACGGCCTTGAAGACAGCCGATTCAGGTTACTTGACTCGCCGTCTTGTTGATGTTGCTCAAGATGTTATCATCCGTGAGGACGATTGTGGAACTGACCGTGGTTTGGATATCCGTTCCATTACAGATGGCAAGGAAATGATTGAACCACTTGAAGAGCGTTTGCAAGGTCGTTATACTAAGAAAACAGTTAAACATCCTAAAACAGGGGTCGTTATCATTGGTCCAAACGAATTGATTACAGAAGATATTGCCCGTGAAATTGTCAATGCTGGCGTCGAGCAAGTGACCATTCGCTCTGTATTTACATGTAACACGCGCCATGGTGTGTGTCGTCACTGTTATGGTATCAACTTGGCAACAGGTGATGCAGTTGAGGTAGGTGAAGCAGTTGGTACAATCGCTGCTCAGTCTATCGGTGAGCCTGGTACTCAGTTGACAATGCGTACTTTCCACACGGGTGGTGTAGCCTCTAACTCAGATATCACACAAGGTTTACCTCGTGTCCAAGAAATCTTTGAAGCCCGTAATCCGAAAGGGGAAGCGGTGATTACAGAAATCAAGGGTGAGGTGACTGCAATTGATGAAGACGTTGCGACTCGTACTAAGAAAGTCTACGTTAAGGGTAAGACTGGCGAGGGCGAATACGTTGTACCATTTACTGCACGTATGAAAGTACAGGTCGGAGATCAAGTGGCTCGCGGAGCAGCTCTTACAGAGGGTTCAATCCAACCGAAACGCTTGCTTGAAGTTCGCGATGTCTTGTCTGTTGAAACCTACCTACTTGCTGAAGTACAAAAAGTATACCGTAGCCAAGGGGTGGAAATCGGAGATAAACATATTGAGGTAATGGTTCGTCAAATGCTACGTAAAGTTCGTGTCATGGATCCAGGGGATACAGACCTTCTGATGGGAACCCTCATGGATATTACAGACTTTACTGATGCCAATGCAGATGTGGTAATTGCAGGTGGTATCCCAGCGACTGCTCGTCCTGTCCTTATGGGAATTACCAAAGCCTCTCTTGAAACCAATAGTTTCTTATCAGCAGCATCCTTCCAAGAAACCACTCGTGTCCTTACAGATGCGGCAATCCGTGGTAAACGAGATAATCTTCTCGGCTTGAAAGAAAATGTTATCATCGGTAAGATTATTCCAGCAGGTACTGGTATGGCACGCTACCGTAATATTGAGCCACAGGCTGTTAATGAAATTGAAATTATCGAAGACACCATTGCTGAGGAATTGGCAGAAGAAATGGTAACAGAATAATGAAATAGAGGTTGGGACAAAGTCCTAACCTCTTTAAATTTCATCGTAGAAATAGCTTGATGTAGTGTAGCCGTTTCGTTTATTTTTAGTACTAGGCAAGGAGTCGCAGGTAGTACTGGAGTACAGCAAGACGAGTGAACGAAGTAATAAAAATAGAAACGAAGTGGCTATAGTTGTCGAATTGGTAAATGTTGGACAGTCTTTCCGTTTTAATTTAGTACGTCGTTGCCTCGCCTTGTCTATCTCCAGTTATGCTTGCGACTTGTTGCCTCGTAGTAAAATAAAACGGAAAGACGATACATTGTATTTACCAAACATCGATTTTTTCTGTCATTTTCTCATCTTATGGAACGTCAGTTCTGTCTAAGTCTAAAAAGTAGCAAGCGAGAAAAGGCTCGCTTGCATCATGACCTTGTTCTGCTCTTTTTATGAACAAATTTCACAAGCTAAATCTTTTTCTCCTTTTTGAAAATTCGTTATAATAGTGGACATAGAGGAGTATGAGAGATGTATCAAGTCATTAGAATGTATGGTGATTTTGAACCATGGTGGTTTTTAGATGGCTGGGAAGAAAAGATTATCAGCAAAAATGAGTATAGTAATTATGAAGAAGCGTTGCAAGATTACCAATGCCAATGGGTGTACTTATCTGAACGATTTCCGATGAAGAAAAATCGGGACGGCTTGATGACGGCTTTCTGGACCCCAGAAGATCAATATTGGTGCGAGGAATGTGATGAATATTTACAAAATTATCATTCCTTAATCCTCTTAGAAGCTAAGGAAAACTTACCAAGAGGTTTACAGCGCAAAGCTAAAACGACAGGGAGAAGGCCACGTTTTTGTAAAATGAGAAATAAAACTTTATAGAAAATTCGGTGCGTTGCGCCGATTTTTTTAGTCTGTATTTCTTCAAAAATGGTTTGAATGATTGAACATCATCTCCAGAATCAAGGCACTTCATGAGCACAGGTTCCAAAAGATTAAAAAAATTATAAAAAATGAAATGATTTACGAATAAAGAAAGTGAGGAGGAACTATGGTTCAAAAAATAGCGCAAGAACTGATTCGGGAAGCAGTAGCAAAAGGAGTAAGCGATCTTTATTTATTACCCCGAGAAGCTTCTTACCAAGTCTATGAACGGGTATTGGATACTAGGAGTTTGATTGGTGAGTTTGATGAATCGACCTATGCTGCGATCATTAGTCATTTTAAATTTGTGGCAGGGATGAATGTTGGCGAAAAACGACGTAGCCAGCAAGGGGCATGTGATTATGACTATAAGGTAGGAACAATAGCGCTCAGACTGTCAACGGTTGGTGATTATCGTGGAAAAGAAAGTCTGGTAATTCGTTTCTTGTACGATCAGCAAGAAGAATTGCATTTCTGGTTTGATGCCTTAGACCGTGTTCAAGACACGATAAGAGGACGGGGGCTGTATTTATTTTCAGGACCGGTAGGATCTGGTAAAACGACTCTGATGTATCATTTGGCAGAAATGAAATTCGCAGAACAACAGATTGTCACTATTGAGGATCCTGTCGAAATTAAGCGAGATGCGATGTTGCAATTACAACTCAATGAAACCATTGGTTTAACTTATGACAGCTTGATTAAACTATCTCTTCGGCATCGACCGGATTTACTGATTATTGGAGAAATTAGAGATAAGGAGACAGCCCGAGCAGTTATTCGTGCTAGTTTGACAGGGATAACAATTTTTTCAACGGTTCATGGAAAAAGTATTTCAGGTGTCTATGCCCGCATGTTAGAGTTAGGAGTGAGTTCTGATGAATTGCACCATGCTTTACAGGGGATTATTTATCAACGTTTAATTGGAGGAGGAGGAATTGTAGATGTGGCAACGGAAGCCTATCAAACCTATTCAGCAACGCAATGGAATCAGCAGATTGACAGACTTTTTACAGCAGGACATATCAGTGTTCGTCAAGCGCAGGCCGAAAAAATTATCTTTGACTCGTCAGCGTAAGATTATCGCATTATTCACTAATCTGTTTACGAGTGGTTTTCACTTGGTAGAAATTGTTGATTTCTTAAAAAGAAGTCAATTACTAGCAGATAGTTATACTAGTATTTTATCCAGAGGGTTGATGACTGGAAAATCTTTCGCAGCTCTTCTTTCGGATCTGCAATTTTCAGACGTAGTTGTAACCCAAGTATCCTTGGCAGAAGTACATGGGAATTTGGAGTTAAGCTTGACAAACATTCAAGATTACTTAGGAAATTTTATAAAAGTGCGTAAAAAACTAGTTGAAGTAGCCACCTATCCAGTGATATTGTTAGGATTTTTGCTTGCGATTATGCTGGGATTAAATAGTTATCTCTTACCTCAATTAGAAGAGAGGAATGGAGTTACGAGGATAATGGATTATCTTCCAATTGTTTTTCTAGCATCGGTTGTTGCTAGTTTGGTTTTGGTAGTGCTACTGAAGTATTGGTACCGGAAATCTGAGAAAATAAGGGCAGTCAGTCTACTAGTACGATTGCCATTTTTAGGGAGGTTGATTCAGCTGTATCTCACGGCTTATTATGCGCGTGAATGGGGGAATCTCATCGGTCAAGGTCTTGAAATGCCTCGGATTATTCACTTGATGCAAGAGCAACAATCTGCTTTGTTTTGCAGTATCGGGACGGAGCTGGGACTAGCCTTAGACAAGGGGATTGCCTTTGAAGAGCATGTTAAGCGCTATCCTTTTTTCAAGAAGGAGTTAAGTCTCATGATTGAATATGGTCAAGTTAAAGATAAGTTAGGACATGAGTTACGACTGTATGCTGATGAATGTTGGGAGGAATTTTTTGTGAGGCTGACTGCTTCCATGCAGCTCATTCAACCACTTGTATTTATGTTTGTCGCCTTGCTTATTGTCTTAATTTATGCAGCGATGTTGCTACCAATCTATCAACACATGGAGGTTTAAAATGAAAAAATTGAAAAAGTTAACCGTCAGAGGATTTACTCTAATAGAAATGCTAGTGGTCTTATTTATCATCAGTATTTTATTGCTCTTATTCATCCCTAATATAAGTAAGCAAAAAGAAACTGTTAAGCAGGCAGGCAATGCAGCTGTTGTAAAAGTTGTAGAGGGGCAAGCTGAATTGTATGAATTACAAAATGGAAGAGAAGCAAGCCTGTCTAAATTGGTAGAGGCAGGAGCAGTTACGGAAGCACAGGCAGAAGCCTACAATGAATACTATGCGAAAAATACAGATAAATCTCGTACAGTCAACCCATAGAGCTTATACCTTGTTGGAAAGTTTGCTGACGCTATTTATTGTTAGTTTTTTGACGATTCTACTATCAAGTTCGGTCCGTAATGTATTGACAGGTGTAGAGGAGCAGTTATTTTTCCTCAAGTTTGAAACCATGTATAAGACGAGTCAACAGCTAGCTATATCTTCTCATAGGTCGGTGGTACTTGAATTTACAGGTTCTACAATTTCAAATGGGTATGATCGCTTGAGATTACCAGCCACTGTACAGGTCAATCAGAGGCAACAGATTGTATTGGATCATAATGGGGGAAATTCGTCTTTAGCAAAAATTGAATTTTTAACACATCAGAAGAAAATAAGTTATCAATTATACCTAGGGAGTGGGAATTATAAAAAAACAGAGAAATGAGGCTTATATTTTGCTAGAAAGTTTGGTTGCTCTCGCCATTTTTTCCATGATTGCAAGTTTACTCTTGACAGGAGTCATTCACAGCAGGAGATGGCAAGAGGAACAATGGCAAAGACAGGAGATACTTTTGCTAGCAAAGATGGCCATACAGACAAAACAGGAGCACCTTGTCTTGAATGGAGTGAGTGTAACCATTGAACGAGATGCTCATCATATGCGTGTGTGGCATAAAGGTGAGGAGGTATTGCATATTGAAAAAGAGTAAGATGCCAGCTTTTTCCCTACTTGAATGTCTAGTAGCTCTGCTTGTCTTATCAGGAAGTCTACTAGTATTTGATGGTCTAGCGAAATTAATCCGCCATGAAATGCTTTATCAGGAAACGAGTGTTGAAAAGAAGTGGCTTGTTTTTGCGGACCAACTGCGCTATGAGTTGGACGGGACTCGTTTCATTAAGGTGGAACATGATCATCTGTATGTTGATAAATCTGGTCATCGACTGTCTTTTGGTAAATCAAAAGCAGATGATTTCCGTAAAACAAATGATAAGGGGCAGGGATATCAACCCATGTTATATCAGGTTGCTTCCGCTAAAATCCGACGAGAAAAAGCCTTTGTACAGATTGATATCACCTTTGATAATGGTTGGGAGAAAAGTTTTGTTTATCGTTTTGAAGAAAAAGTGTAGGGCAGGAGTGATGTTATATGCTACATTTATGGTTGCGGTTTTTAGTTTGGTGCTGCAATTCTATTTACATGCTCAAATATCAGAAGCGCGAGTTGTTTCGGCTAATCACGAAAGTGTAGAGGCCCATTTGATAGCGGAATGGACAGCTGATATTGCGCGGGAAGAAATGAGCTCAAAAATCCAAATGACAAAAAAATCTCTGCGGTCTTCAAAGATGGAGCGAGAATTGGAGGCGGAAAATGTGAAGAATGAGGCAGCCCGAAAGGACATCAAAGTACAGGGGCATCTCCGATTTTCTAAAGGGCAATCGCATTATCAGTCTGATAACCATCAACTTCTTGTGACAGTTACGACAATCTCTGGTCATGAGTTTTTCTATTCTTTTCCTTTGCCTAGCAAAAAATAGTCTTTTTTGATATGATAGGAATATGAATTTTGAAAAAATTGAACAGGCGTATGACTTGCTGTTAGAAAATGTCCAAACCCTCCAAAATCTTTTGGGAACAAACTTTTATGATGCTTTGATTGAGCAGAATGCTGCTTATTTGGCAGGCAACCATGAGCATGAAGTTATTGTTGCTAATATTGAAGCTCTAAAGCAGTTGCAGTTGACGGCTGAGGAGTGGCGCAGGTCCTATCAATTTCTCTTTATCAAAGCTAATCAGACAGAACCGATGCAGTACAATCATCAATTTACTCCAGACAGTATTGGCTTTATCTTGACCTTTCTGTTGGACCACTTGGTGAGTGAGAAACAGGTTACTGTCTTGGAAATTGGTTCTGGAACTGGTAATCTGGCGCAAACAATTTTAAATCATAGCCAGAAAAAAATTGACTATCTCGGCATTGAAGTGGATGATTTGTTGATTGACCTATCTGCAAGTATTGCGGATGTGATGGAAAGTAGTAGCCATTTTGCTCAAGGAGATGCGATTCGTCCGCAGATTTTAAAAGAAAGTCAAGTCATCATTGGTGATTTACCAATTGGTTACTATCCAGATGATCGCATAGCTCAGCGCTATCAAGTGGCAAGTTCAACAGAGCATACCTATGCTCATCACTTGTTGATGGAACAGTCCTTGAAATATTTAAAACAGGGTGGATATGCTATCTTACTTGCACCAAATGATTTACTGACCAGTCCTCAAAGTCCGCTCTTGAAAGCTTGGTTACAAGATAATGCCAGAGTTGTTGCGGTACTGACCTTACCGTCTAATTTATTTGGGACACAGCTGATGGCGAAAACGATTTTTGTATTACAGAAGCAGACGGATATGCTGGTAGAGACTTTTATGTATCCATTGACGGATTTACAAAATCTGGAAGAATTGCAACAGTTTACTGAGAATTTCAAAAAATGGAAACAAGATAATGCAATTTAAGTGAAAATTTGATATACTAGTTAGGAAAACGCTTAAAAAGGGGAATCTTATGTCAAAAACAATTGCGATTAACGCAGGTAGCTCTAGTTTGAAATGGCAATTATACCAAATGCCAGAAGAAAAAGTGTTGGCGAAAGGTTTGATTGAGCGCATTGGTCTAAAAGATTCGGTTTCAACCGTTAAATTTGAAGGTCAATCTGCTAGTCAGACACTTGATATTGCTGACCATGTGCAAGCTGTTAAAATTTTATTGGATGACCTATTGGCACATCATATCATTGAAAACTTTTCAGAAATCACAGGTGTTGGTCACCGCGTGGTAGCTGGTGGTGAATTCTTCAAAGATTCTGTCTTGATTGATGATGAAGTGCTTGCTAAAATCGAGGCATTATCCGCTCTAGCACCCCTTCATAACCCGGCAAATGCTGCGGGTATTCGGGCGTTCAAGGATATATTGCCAGATATTACAAGTGTCGCGGTTTTTGATACAGCATTCCACACAACTATGCCAGAAGTAGCCTATCGTTACCCAATTGCGACTAAGTATTATGAAGATTATCAAGTCCGTAAGTATGGAGCGCATGGAACCTCTCACTACTATGTTTCACGTGAAGCAGCGAAAGTCTTGAATAAACCAGTGGAAGAGCTAAAAGTAATTACCGCTCATATTGGAAATGGGATTTCAATCACAGCTGTTGATGGTGGCAAATCTGTTGATACCTCAATGGGCTTCACTCCACTAGCTGGACCAATGATGGGAACTCGTTCTGGAGATATTGACCCTGCAATCATTCCTTATCTCATTGAAAATGTTGCAGAATTGAATGATGCTGCGGATGTTGTGAATGTTCTCAACAAGCAATCTGGTATTTTGGGGATTGCAGAAATCTCAAGTGATATGCGCGAAGTAGAAGCTGGGCGTGATGCTGGGGAAGCCAAATGTACGCTTGCTTTTGACATGTTGGTCAACAGACTTCAAAAATTTATCGGTCAATACTTTGCAGTCCTCAATGGGGCAGATGCTCTCGTTTTCACAGCAGGTATTGGTGAAAATTCTGTAGCCGTCCGTGAAGCAGTTGTAAAAGGCTTATCTTGGTTTGGTATGGAGTTGGATCCAGAAAAGAATATTTTTGGAGCAGAAGGAGATATTTCAACTCCTGATTCTAAGGTCAAGGTCTTAGTTGTTCCAACCGATGAAGAACTCGTCATTGCGCGTGATGTAGAACGTTTGAAAAAATAAAATTGGAAATCAGAACGTGTACTCACAGTACTGGGCTGCTAATATAGATTTTAATAGAAATGGACTCCTCTTGCTGGGGATTCCATTTTTTGTATTCCATAGGTTAAGACACAAACTCCATGTAGCAAAGACTTAATATCAAGGCTTTAACGGACTTGATGTTAAGCCTTTGCTTAGTTTAAGAGTTTTTGTCCAATCTCGCTAGAAAACATCCATCTGTCCCCAGACAAATTACTTTTTTTCCTATTGTGTAGCCAGCTGAATTTTTTTACAATATGGTTAGTTGATGATATAAGGGAAAGGGAATCCAAGTAAACGTATGACAGGACAAACAAAATCAGTGATTGTTGCCAATGATATTGTTGGGCTAGGAAAGGTCGCTTTATCAATGGCTCTTCCAATTCTGGCTTCTTGTCAGATTGAAGTTATTTCTTTGCCGACGGTCTTATTGTCTTCTCATACAGGTGGTTTTGACAATATCAGTATCACACGACTTGACGCAGCTATGAAAGGATTTTTAAATCAGTGGCAGGACATGGATTTAAAAATTGATGGAATCATAACAGGTTATTTTGGTTCGCAAGAACAGCTTGATAGGGTCGCTGCATTTGCTGAGCAGAAACAAATTACACGGTTTGTTGATCCAGTTATGGCAGATAAAGGTCGCTTGTATGCGGGCTATCAGGAGGAGTTTGTGACAGCTATGCGTCGATTTTGTATGGGGGCAGATGTTATTACACCCAATATCACAGAAGCCTGTTTATTGGCAGGTTGTACCTATATGGGTGAGAATTGTAGCAAAGAAGATGTGGAGCAACTTCTAGCGGCGCTAAGCATACTGGAGAATAAGCACCTTATCATAACAGGTATTGCGTTTGAGAAAGGTAAAATTGGCTTGGTTCATTTTGATAGGGAAAAAGGAACTGTTTCTTACCATATGGCAAAATCTTTTCCACATCATTTTTTTGGAACGGGAGATTTGCTTACAGCAATTTTAGGGGCGGGTTATTTTCATGGCATAGCGCTAAATGAGGTAGCAGACCTTGCGCTCGATTTTATCGATAAAACGCTGCGACATACCTTGACATTACAGCGTGATTTGAAGATGGGGCTCTGTTATGAGCCGTATGTGGCGGAGTTAGCTAGCCAGATGAATGATTTAAAGGAGAAAAAATGATGAATCGTCTGACAACGCGTCAATTAGTGGAGCTGAGTTTATATGCTGCTTTGATTATCATTAGTGTACAATTTCTACGGATTCCGGTAGGGGTTCAATTTGTTCATATTGGTAATGCCTTAGTGGTGGTAGCTGTGTTGCTCTATGGTTCGAGATTGGGAGCCTTGGTCGCGACAGTTGGCCTTGGATTATTTGATATGTTAAATGGTTATGCAGCAGTAGTGTGGATCACAATTTTAGAATCTCTCATCGTTTGTTTAGTCCTTCATCTAGTTTTTGAAAAAATGATGCATTCGGATAGCCAGACGAGGAATGTTGTTATTGTGGGGATTATAGCTGCGATTACTAAAATGGTGAGCAACTTGTCGAAGTACACAATCATCAATGGCTTGATTGGTGGAGTGAATATGCGGGTTGCAGTGGTGGCTGCAGTGCTTAAAATCGGAGGAACGTTTGGCACTGCTTTAGTAACAATCATTGCTGTTCCGATTCTTTACCCGATTTTAAAGAGGATTTTTAGGCGATAGCTATTCAAAGAGCATTGAAATCTTTTTGTTGGGAAATGTTCTAGTCAAAATCATCTGGATATGGTAGAATAATAAGGCAAAGCTAATTTGCACAGAGTAGGTGGTTTGCGTTAAGTGTGTATGGATGGGATGTTGCCATACAACGAAGCGAAAGCGCGATAAACCATTGCATCCGCTGTCGAAGAACCGACAGCTCCAGTTGTTAAAAGGAGCAGAGTATGTTTTTGAAAAAATCCCCTAAATTTGGGGTTCAGTTATTGGTTGTCTTAGCGATGTTAATCGCTATTCGCTATATTTTGGGACATTACTATTCATTTTGGATTATTCCTAGCACGCTAAAAGTTAGTCTGTCATTTATTGCAAATACTCTTATAGGAATGCTAGCTGGGCCATGGATTGCAATTATTGTATTTGTGGTAAATGATGTCCTAACGGCCTTAAATTCCGGGTATCCGTTTATTATTTGGTTTACTTTGCTAGAAGCAGTACAAGGCTTTTTATATGGTTACTTTTACTACGGGAAAAAGTTGGACATTCATAGTAGAAAAGACTGGTTCTACGTACTTGGGGCTACAGTAGTCATTATGGGGATTGGGACCTTTTTTTTAACACCACTCCTCAATCAAATTTATCAGCATGTCCCGATTTCAGTACAATTTTTTGTTCAGGGACGCATTTTTAAAATTATAGAAATTCCATTTAGAGTGGTTGTGACAATGCTTCTCTTGCCACAGCTTCATAGAATCCCAGAAGTTCGTAAACTAATGGGCATTAAGAAATAAGAAAAAGCAACAATTCATCCCATTGTTGCTTTTTAAGATATGAGGGATATGTCCTCTGATGAGAGCAGGCGTTACTGGTGAAATCCATTGACCATAGCGAGGGAACTAGCACGGGTGATATGGTCGCTCTACGGCCAGAAATGTGATAGGAAAGAGTATCGTATATATAGGAATTGATCTCCTCGCTTGTCAAATGAGTGAATTAGTAATGCTTGATTAAGTCAACCGTTGAACGGTCAAGTTTTTTGACAATCGCTTGTAGGAACGCTTGCGCTTGCAAGAAATCATCCATGTTGTACAGAGTTTGATGCGAGTGGATATAACGGGCACAGACACCGATTGTGGTAGACGGGATACCGTGATTTTTCATGTGGGCAGCTCCTGCGTCAGTTCCACCTTTTGCGCAATAGTATTGGAATTTGATACCTGCTTCTTCTGCGGTTGTTAGCAAGAAATCTTTCATATTTTTTAGCATGATATGACCTGGATCGTAGAAACGTAAGAGAGTACCGTCTCCGATATTGCCTTGCTCTCCAAAGATATCGCCTGCTGGTGAGCAATCTACCGCAAGGAAGATATCTGGATTGAATTTGGTGGTAGAAGTGTGTGCACCACGCAGACCGACCTCTTCCTGAACGTTGGCTCCTGCGATTAATTGGTTTGGTAGTTGTGTACCTGAGAGATGTTGGAGCAATTCGGTCACCATGAGAACCCCGAAACGATTATCCCAAGCCTTTGAAATGATATTTTGACCATTTGCTGTTAGGATCGTTTCGTTTTTAGGAACGAGAATATCACCAGGGTGAACACCGAATTCTTCAGCTTCTTCTTTTGAGCTAAATCCTGCATCGAAGATTACATCACTAATAGAGGGAATTCCAGCACCACCACTGCTACCACGGGAAAGGTGAGGAGGCATGGAACCTGAAATGGCAGGAATTTGACGCCCGTCTTGTAAATGGAGTGTAAAGGCTTGGCTTGCTATCACTAATGGGTTCCAACCCCCGACTTCAACCACTCGGAAAGTCCCGTCTGCCTTAATCTGGCTAATCATAAATCCGACTTCATCCATGTGGGCAGCCACCATGATACGTGGTGCATCTGCTTGGGTAGTATCTTTAATACCGAAAATGCCCCCTAGACCGTCAGTTTCAACACGATCCACATGAGGGGTGATTTTGTGGCGAATATGGTTTCGGACTTCGTGTTCAAAGCCTGCGATACCTTGTAATTCGGTAACTTCTTTGATTTTTTTGAATAAATTAGAATGTGACATAATTGTTCCTCCTAGCTACTATTTTATCATGAATTATGGTAAAATGTTGGGTATGAAGAAGAAAAAAGGAGCCTTGCTAGCAGGCGTAGTTGGAGCAAGTATTCTAGCAGCTAGCGCTTGGTCTTTGATGACTGTATATGAAGAGCGAAAAAAAGCTAAGGCGCTTCAGCAGGTGCGGGCATTTTTTGAGGAATACGGAGAGATTGCTACCGTATTTATCAATGAAATGGTCTCAAGTAAGGATTGTCTAGTTGGCGGGGTAGTCATGGAGAACGGACAGAGCTATTTGTTTGAAAATGAAGCTGGAGTAATTTGGTACGAGGAGGAGTTGATATGATTATTCCGAAGAATATTGAAGAGTTAGCAAATTTAGCAGAACAAGAGGGGAAACAGGTCTTTTTCTTCTCAGCAGAATGGTGTGGTGATTGTCGCTATATCAAGCCTTTTTTATCAGAAATTGAAGCAGCCAATCCAGAGTTTCAATTTGTCTTAGTGGATAGAGATGAGTATTTAGAAGTGGCGCAGGAGTGGAATGTATTTGGAATTCCGAGTTTAGTGGTACTTGAAAAAGGTAAGGAGATAGGTCGCTTTGTCAACCGTGAGCGCAAGACCAAGCAGGAAATCAATGATTTTTTAGCAAATATGAGAGGGTAAGGAATGATTTTTACATATAATAAGGAGTATGTGGGCGATGTCTTGATGATTGTCGTTTCAGATAGCAAGGATGCAAAGGTCGCTGTTGAGCGTAAGGGCAATGTGGCACGCGTTTTTCAGGTAGATAGTCACGAAACAGTTGCCTGGAATATTTTTCAAGTATCTAACTTATTCGACATTGCTGGACGGGGTCAAGTCTTTTTGACAGATCAAGAAGTTGCCATTCTCAATCAAGAATTGCAAAAAGAAGGTTTTGAAGAGCGGTTACTTAATGATCGTGAGCCAAAATTTGTTGTTGGAGAAATAGTTGAGCTGACCGCTCATCCAGATAGCGATCACTTGAATATCTGTCAAGTCCAGGTGGCAGAAGACAAGGTCATCCAAATCGTAGCAGGTGCTCCAAATGTGGCTCTAGGTTTAAAGACGATCGTTGCATTGCCGGGGGCCATGATGCCAAATGGTAGCTTGATTTTTCCAGGAGAATTGCGCGGAGAAAAGAGCTTTGGAATGATGTGTAGTCCTCGTGAATTACAGCTTCCAAATGCACCACAAAAACGTGGTATTATTGAGCTAGAGTCAAGTGAAGTAGTCGGAACACCTTTTGACCCTGCAAGACATTGGCAAGGATAATCGTTCATAAATAAAAAAATTGGTTTTGGCCAATTTTTTTTTATTTATTTTTTACGAATAGGTTAGTAGGAGGATAAAAATGTATAATAAAGTGATTATGATTGGCCGTTTGACGGCCCAACCTGAAATGAATCAAACAGTGAGTGGAAAACATCTCACACGTATAACGCTAGCAGTTAATCGGCGGTTTAAAACGGGAGATGGTGAGCGTGAAGCTGACTTCATTACAGCAGTCTTTTGGGATAAATTAGCTGAGATTTTGGCATCTTACGGTGGAAAGGGGAGTCTTATTTCTATAGATGGTGAGCTTCGCACGCGTAAATATGAAAAAAATGGTCAGAACCAGTATGTGACAGAAGTTCTGGGACAGTCCTTTCAATTACTTGAAAGTCGCGCCCAACGTGCTATGCGTGAAAATAACGTGAGCGAGGGTTTAGCTGATATGGTGTTAGATGAAGAAGAGCTACCGTTCTAGAAAGCGATATCCAGCAAAAGATAGGGACATGTTTCAAGCTATTCAAATGATAGAGTGCTTCTGCTTCAACGAGTAACCTGTGATGGGGAGTGGCTCTCTGTTACATACGCCACTACATGTTTTCTAAATTTACTTCCGCATGTGGTAGCAATAGTATGCCCTACTTTTTTGAAGTGGAAATGCTGTAACATTCAGAGAGGTTGACTACTTTTGTCACAACATAAGAACCTGTATGCACACTTCAACACCTTATTTTGTTAACCGTTCGTTTTTCAAACTATAGTCAGTATCCCTTTAAAATTGCTTTGAAACTTGCATCACAGTACCTTATTGGCAAATGCAGAACCTAAGAATTGCATTTAGGTTTAAACATGATTGTTGAAGAGATAGGACATCAGTAAAATCTTGAGACTCTTTCTCTCTAAGGAACTGTCAATATGGGAGATTTTGATGTTTAGTAGGAACGGGTATTCACAGATGAATGATGCACAAAACAATCTGGATACTCTATAAAAATCAACATCTGACAGAGTAAGGAAAACGGAAGTAGAACTGAGGTGTCAGCAAGGTGAGCTAAAGCTGGAAGAAGGTGATTAACGAGTATGAAATGATTTGATTTTTTAGAATGTTGTTGCACGGACGAGTGAGGATAGGAATACAACTGTTTGCTGAAAGAATAAAATTTCTAGTGCAGATAGGAGCTGCTTCGCACGGTTATCGTCTAACTATCAGTCTTGAGTCCGATTTGTGAAAAGGTAGAGAAAATTGCTTGACTATTTTTGACCAAATGATATAATAAAAACAAAAGAAATTAGCACTCGGATATAGGGAGTGCTAAAATAGAATGTATTTTTGGAGGTATGATATGCTTAAGCCATTAAATGACCGAGTGGTCGTGAAAGTAGAAGAACAAGAAGAACAGACAGTCGGTGGCTTTGTTCTCACTGGGCATGCACATGAAACAACTAAAACAGCGCAGGTGCTTGCTGTTGGTGAAGGAGTCCGTACGCTAACTGGGGAATTGGTACCGTCTAGTGTAAAATCTGGTGATAAAGTCTTACTTGAAAATCATGCAGGTATTGAAGTAAAAGATGGTGACGAAAAACTGTTGCTTGTTCGTGAAGCAGATATTCTTGCTATTGTTGAATAATCAAGGAGGAAACAAATATGACAAAAGAAATCAAATTTTCATCAGATGCACGTAGCAGCATGGTACGTGGTGTTGATATTTTAGCAGATACAGTAAAAGTAACCTTGGGTCCAAAAGGACGAAATGTTGTGCTTGAAAAAGCTTTCGGTTCACCTCTTATCACGAATGATGGTGTGACGATTGCCAAAGAAATTGAATTAGAAGACCATTTTGAGAATATGGGGGCTAAATTGGTGTCAGAGGTTGCTTCCAAAACCAATGACATCGCAGGTGATGGAACAACAACAGCAACTGTTTTGACTCAGGCTATTGTCCGTGAAGGAATTAAAAACGTAACCGCAGGAGCAAATCCAATCGGTATCCGTCGTGGAATTGAAATGGCTGTCCGCACTGCAGTAGAAGCCCTTAAGGCGAATTCTGTTCCCGTTGCAAATAAAGAAGCGATAGCCCAAGTAGCTGCTGTATCTTCACGTAGTGCTAAGGTTGGAGAATACATCAGCGAGGCTATGGAGAAAGTCGGAAAAGATGGTGTGATTACCATTGAAGAGTCTAAGGGGATGGAAACGGAATTGGATGTCGTAGAGGGCATGCAGTTTGACCGTGGTTACCTTTCTCAGTACATGGTGACAGACAATGAGAAAATGGTAGCAGAACTGGATAATCCATATATTTTGATTACAGATAAGAAGATTTCAAACATTCAAGAAATCTTGCCATTGCTAGAAAGTATTCTTCAAAGCAGTCGTCCGCTGTTGATTATTGCGGATGATGTGGATGGAGAAGCACTTCCAACTCTTGTTTTAAATAAAATCCGTGGAACCTTTAATGTTGTGGCAGTGAAAGCACCAGGATTTGGAGATCGCCGTAAGGCCATGCTTGAGGATATTGCTATCTTGACAGGCGGTACTGTTATTACAGATGATCTTGGTCTTGAGTTGAAAGATGCGACCATTGAAGCACTTGGGCAAGCATCTAAAGTTAGTGTTGATAAAGATACAACGGTCATTGTCGAAGGTGCAGGTGATGCAGCAGCGATTAGTAACCGTATCGGAGTAATCAAAGCGCAAATTGAAACAACAACGTCAGATTTTGACCGTGAGAAATTACAAGAACGCCTAGCGAAATTGTCAGGTGGTGTAGCAGTCATCAAGGTCGGAGCAGCAACGGAAACAGAGTTGAAAGAAATGAAACTCCGCATTGAAGATGCCCTCAATGCAACTCGTGCAGCTGTTGAAGAGGGGATTGTTGCAGGTGGTGGAACAGCCTTTGTCACAGTCATTGATGCCGTTGCAAGCCTTGAGGTTGAAGGTGATGAGGCAACCGGGCGTAATATTGTCCTTCGTGCCTTGGAAGAACCTGTTCGTCAAATCGCTCTAAACGCTGGTTTTGAGGGTTCAATCGTGATTGATCGCTTGAAAAACTCAGAACCTGGAACAGGCTTCAATGCTGCAACTGGTGAGTGGGTTAATATGATTGATGCAGGAATTATTGACCCTGTCAAAGTGACGCGTTCTGCCCTTCAAAATGCAGCCAGTGTTGCTAGCTTGATTTTGACAACAGAAGCGGTTGTTGCAAACAAACCAGAACCAGCTGCTCCAGCTCCAGCAATGGATCCGAGCATGATGGGTGGTATGATGTAGAATGTATAGAAAGAGGCTGGGACTAAGTCCCAGCTTTCTTACTTTATGAACCGAATGCAGTGGTTGATGGCTTCAATGGTTATAGTACAAATCTTGGGAATATTGGTATGAGCAAATGATTTTCTTTTAACACTAATTAGTGATAAAATGTTTCTAACAAAAATAAAGGAGCGATAAGATGGTTGAATTAGGAATTTCTACATTTGGAGAGACAACTCTGCTAGAAAGAACAGGTCAGGCAGTGGATCATGCGGAGCGAATCCGCAATTTGGTGGAGGAGATTGAATTGGCAGATCAGGTCGGTCTTGATATATATGCTATCGGTGAGCATCATCGGGAAGATTTTGCGGTATCGGCGCCAGAAATTGTTTTGGCGGCAGGGGCAGTTAAGACCAAGCGTATTCGTTTGTCGAGTGCTGTGACAGTACTATCATCGGTTGATCCTGTTCGAGTGTATCAACAGTATGCAACGATTGATGCTCTGTCGAATGGTCGAGCAGAGATAATGGTAGGACGGGGTTCTTTTACTGAGTCTTTTCCTTTATTTGGTTATGATTTGAGAGATTATGAAGATTTATTTGATGAGAAGCTCGAGATGCTGTTAGCTATTAAGGACAAGATTTATTTGAATTGGCAGGGACAGCATACGCAAAGTGTAGAGAATAGACCTGTTTATCCGAGAGCCGTTCAAGACGATTTTCCGATCAAAGTTGCGACAGGAGGTAGTCCTGAATCCACACAGAAAATAGCGGCTCTAGGCTTGCCGATTGTTTATGCTATTATTGGCAGCAATCCTCGTTATTTCAAACCTTTGGTCGAGATGTATCGGAAAATTGGGCGCTTGAAAGGACATGATGAGGAGAAGATGACGGTCGGAGCTCATTCGTGGGGATGGATTGCAGAAGATAAGGAGCAAGCTGAGCGAGATTATTTTTATCCGACAAAACAGTTGGTAGATGCTATTAGCAAGGACAGGCCTTTTTGGAAAGAACTGACCTATGAAGCTTATAGAAAAAATATTGCTGAAGACGGAGCCATGTTTGTTGGAGACCCTGATACGGTGGCAGATAAGATGATACAGGTGATTGAAGAGTTGAAGCTTGATAGCTTTATGCTCCATATTCCGGTCGGTTCTATGCCACACGAAGATACGTTGAAAGCGATTCGCCTTTATGGTGAAAAAGTTGCACCAAAAGTGCGGGCTTATTTTTCTACTAAAGGACAGTAGTCTTCTTTGATAAAATGCTTAGCACGATAAATACCTGAAGAAAGATTCGTTTTCAGAAAAGAGTTGTTTATAGGAGAGGCAGTTCTTTAGAAAAAAACGGCATTATCATAGCTGAAAATAAAAGATTCGTCAGATTGAAAAGTAAGTTTTGTGAAGTTATTTAAAAATACATGTAACTAGAGGCTGGGACATAAGTCCCAGCTTTCTCCCTTTATGAACCGAATGATGTTGACGCAGTGGTTGCTTGCTTTATAGTCATTTCGTTTATCTTTTGTTCCTTCGTTCACTCGCTTTGCCGTACTCTAGTACAGCCTGCAGCTCCTTGCCTAGTACTAAAAGTAAACGAAATGACTATAATAGCTATCCTGCCGTTGACGGTTGGAAATGATATGCTGCTCTTTTTTCAAGGAGCAGGCTAAAAAGCTCCACTGGAGTTTTTACTCATATTTGTTGGTGTTTCCCACTCCAAATCTGACCTCTACGACTGATGCGAACTCGTTGGCTTCATTTCCAACCTCCAACAGTCACTACTCTGACTGTTGGAGCTGTGCAGGGGTGGGAGTGAAATGGTCTGGGAATAGACCGTTTCAGCCCTAAGTTAGAATTTAGGAAATAAGGTAAAAACTGAACCCTTTTTTGACCTGTCGAGTTCTTTCTCACTCCCTTCATGCGTGCGGCATGAAATAATCAGTAGGGATAGTTGACAGAGGGGGCTGTTTGTGTTATGATGATAAACGGTACTTTTTACTTTTGGTCTCTCAAAAGTGTACAGAGACGTGCTGACAAATAGTTGCAAAGTACACACGGATAGAGGCTGTCACCAAGTGCTCTATCAACCAAAAATAAAAATTTATACAGGAGAATGTAGATGCCTACAATTAACCAGTTGGTTCGTAAACCACGTAAGTCTAAAGTAGAAAAATCTAAATCACCAGCTTTGAACGTTGGTTACAACAGCCGTAAAAAAGTTCAAACAAATGTTTCTTCACCACAAAAACGTGGTGTTGCGACTCGTGTCGGAACAATGACGCCTAAAAAGCCTAACTCAGCCCTTCGGAAATTTGCTCGTGTACGTTTGAGTAACTTGATTGAAGTAACTGCTTATATCCCAGGTATCGGACACAACCTTCAAGAGCACAGCGTGGTGCTTCTTCGTGGTGGACGTGTAAAAGACCTTCCAGGGGTACGTTATCATATCGTTCGTGGTGCACTTGATACAGCAGGTGTAACGGATCGTAAACAAGGCCGTTCGA
Source organism: Streptococcus sp. LYSM12 (assembly GCF_004569635.1). Taxonomy (GTDB): domain Bacteria; phylum Bacillota; class Bacilli; order Lactobacillales; family Streptococcaceae; genus Streptococcus. The sequence goes on along the minus strand of NZ_SPOZ01000004.1, from coordinate 81,533 downwards.
AATACGGTACAAAACGTCCAAAAGGGTAAGAAAGGGGATAAAGATAAATGAGTCGTAAAAACCAAGCGCCTAAGCGCGAAGTATTGCCAGATCCGCTTTACAATTCAAAATTAGTAACGCGTTTAATCAACCGTGTTATGCTTGATGGAAAACGTGGTACAGCGGCTTCTATCGTATACGGTGCCTTTGATCAAATCAAGGAAGCTACTGGAAACGATGCGCTAGAAGTATTTGAAACAGCAATGGAAAATATCATGCCTGTACTTGAAGTACGTGCTCGTCGTGTTGGTGGGTCTAACTATCAGGTCCCAGTTGAAGTGCGTCCAGAACGTCGTACAACTCTTGGACTTCGTTGGTTGGTAACAATTGCACGTAACCGTGGTGAGCATACTATGGTTGACCGCCTTGCGAAAGAAATCATGGATGCAGCAAATAACACCGGTGCAGCTGTTAAGAAGCGTGAAGATACTCACCGTATGGCAGAAGCGAACCGCGCGTTTGCACACTTCCGTTGGTAAGATTGAAATGCAGAGAGTTGGTTTGCTAGTGAAAAATAGGAAATGCTTGCTATGTACTTATGTACAAGAACACTCCTCTTTTTCATGGTAAGTAAATAACTCTTGCTCCATTAAGAAGATACAGAGTTCAAGGAAAAATAGAAAATCGGACGAAGAACCTAGAGGTGAGTTTGTTCTACAAACAAACGTTACAATAGCTTCGCCTCTTTTTCACACTTTGTTTAGCCCAAATTCAATTAGGTTATGAAAGTGTCAAGTGTTTTTCTATCAAAGCAAGAAAGCGCCTGAGGTTACGATGATAAACAATGAGTCGTAGCTTGAACCTTGACTGGGTGATATAAGGCTATGACACATGCAGAGTGAAAATAGGACAGCAATGTAGTGTTTCTTAGACAAAGGAGTTCCATCTTTTTCACTGGTCGCGCGCGATTTTAGTGATAGTGAGTATCTCTATTACATTTACTCACAAGTATCTTTCTTAACTATTTTACAAGCTAAAAACATTTTAGTAACGGGTAGGTCTTGCCTATCCGTTTTTTTCTAAAATATGCTATAATGAGATGTAACTAAATTTAAACTATAGGAGAACATAATGGCACGCGAATTTTCATTAGAAAAAACTCGTAATATCGGTATCATGGCTCACGTCGATGCCGGTAAAACAACTACAACTGAGCGTATTCTTTACTACACTGGTAAAATCCATAAAATCGGTGAAACACACGAAGGTGCTTCACAAATGGACTGGATGGAGCAAGAGCAAGAGCGCGGAATTACAATTACATCTGCTGCGACAACTGCACAATGGAATAACCATCGCGTAAACATCATCGACACACCAGGACACGTGGACTTCACTATTGAAGTACAGCGTTCTCTTCGTGTATTGGACGGTGCAGTAACCGTTCTTGACTCACAATCAGGGGTTGAACCACAGACGGAAACAGTTTGGCGCCAAGCAACCGAGTACGGGGTTCCTCGTATCGTATTTGCCAACAAAATGGATAAAATCGGAGCAGATTTCCTTTATTCAGTAAGCACACTTCATGAGCGCTTGCAAGCAAATGCTCACCCAATCCAATTGCCAATCGGTGCAGAAGACGATTTCCGTGGAATCATTGATTTAATTAAAATGAAAGCCGAAATCTATACAAATGATCTCGGTACTGACATTCTTGAAGAAGATATTCCAGCTGAATACCTTGAGCAAGCTCAAGAATACCGTGAAAAATTGGTAGAAGCAGTTGCGGAAACAGATGAAGATTTGATGATGAAATACCTTGAAGGTGAAGAAATCACAAACGAAGAATTGAAAGCTGCTATCCGTAAAGCGACAATCAATGTTGAATTTTTCCCAGTATTGTGTGGTTCTGCTTTCAAAAATAAAGGTGTTCAGTTGATGCTTGATGCGGTTATTGACTACCTTCCAAGTCCGATTGATATCCCAGCTATCAAAGGGATTAATCCAGATACAGATGCTGAAGAAGAACGTCCAGCTTCAGATGAAGAGCCATTTGCAGCTCTTGCTTTCAAGATTATGACAGACCCATTTGTAGGTCGTTTGACATTCTTCCGCGTGTATTCAGGTGTCCTTAACTCAGGTTCATACGTTATGAATACTTCCAAAGGGAAACGTGAACGTATCGGACGTATTCTTCAAATGCACGCGAATAGCCGTCAAGAAATTGAAACTGTTTACTCAGGTGATATTGCGGCTGCCGTTGGTTTGAAAGATACAACAACTGGTGACTCATTGACAGATGAAAAGGCAAAAGTAATCCTTGAGTCTATCAATGTTCCAGAGCCAGTTATCCAATTGATGGTGGAGCCAAAATCAAAAGCAGACCAAGACAAGATGGGTGTTGCCCTTTCTAAATTGGCTGAAGAAGATCCAACATTCCGCGTTGAAACAAATGTTGAAACTGGTGAAACAGTTATCTCTGGTATGGGTGAGCTTCACTTGGATGTCCTTGTTGACCGTATGCGTCGTGAGTTTAAGGTGGAAGCAAATGTAGGTGCTCCTCAAGTATCCTACCGTGAAACATTCCGTGCTTCAACTCAAGCTCGCGGATTCTTCAAACGTCAATCAGGTGGTAAAGGTCAATTTGGTGATGTATGGATTGAATTTACTCCAAATGAAGAAGGAAAAGGATTTGAGTTTGAAAATGCGATTGTCGGTGGTGTGGTTCCACGTGAATTTATCCCGGCAGTTGAAAAAGGGTTGGTTGAATCTATGGCCAACGGTGTTCTTGCTGGTTACCCAATCGTTGACGTGAAAGCAAAACTTTATGATGGTTCATATCATGATGTTGACTCATCTGAAACAGCCTTTAAAGTTGCAGCTTCCCTTGCCCTTAAAGAAGCAGCGAAATCTGCACAACCGGTTATCCTTGAACCAATGATGCTTGTAACGATTACTGCACCGGAAGATAACCTTGGTGATGTTATGGGACACGTAACAGCTCGTCGTGGACGTGTAGATGGTATGGAAGCTCGTGGTAACACACAAATTGTTCGTGCCTATGTGCCACTTGCTGAAATGTTCGGTTATGCAACAGTTCTTCGTTCAGCTACACAAGGACGTGGTACGTTCATGATGGTATTTGACCACTATGAAGATGTGCCTAAGTCAGTACAAGACGAGATCATCAAGAAAAATGGTGGAAACGCTTAATGAACTGCTAAAAGATGAGGAATTCAAGTTTCCTCATCTTCTTTTCTATAGTTGTGGAGGAGTCGAATTATGAGGAAAGATACAGGTTTTCTATTTACACCTATTATCTGGACAGTTTTTGTAGCTTTTGCAGGTTGGTTGTTTTGGAGAATATTTGTTACTGACGCACCAGCAGGGACGGATACTAGCTTATTTAGAGTAGGGATTCCCTTGGTTGTTGTCCTTGTTTTTGTTATTTTGTTAGTATTAGAGTATCGTAAGGTAAAAGAGCGTATTGCTCGCTATGCAAGATTTGAGCAACTGTTTCCAGAGTTGCCAGGTGGTGTCACTGTTCTACCAGAAAAGGCAGATTTTTACCAAGAGTTCTATCTTGCTGTTTATAAGAATCATTTCATTAGTAATTGGGAATTCGACTTCATTGATTTAGATACTGTTTCTGCTATCTACTATGAGCGGACAGCTGCGCTTAAACGTCGTGGTCAGGCAATTGTGGGGGATGATCCGCAGCTTGTCTTCATTACTAAGTCAGATGAGAAAAGGATTATAAAATTGTCACCGGGTGCACCAGTTAAGGATATAAGCCCTGTTCTGGCATACATTGCAGGTATTGCCCCAGAGATTCGATATGGCTCGGATAAGGTAAGTTTTGAAGACTACCGTCCTATTTTGGAAAAAATGAGATAGAAAATATCATTGACGAAACCTCCTTATTTTGGTAGAATGTGGCTATCAAAAATAAGGAGGTATTTCTTTATGCAAAATAATACATTTAAAAACGGTTATGTACCTTTGTTGTGTGGTTAAACCTCTTTCCTATAGCAAGCCCAGCGTTAGCAGTTGTACAAGCTGAACAAGGTATTGAAATGAGAGCTTTCACGATGCGAACCGTGAAGATGACGGATAGCAATCCTATATAAATCTAGCTTCCTACATAAATAGATACGGAGCGTCAGCGGCTTCAGGAAGAGTGGGGACCTACTATGGACCAAGAGGTAGATATGTTGTTAGGGAGCATGCGGTCAATTCTGGGAATGGAACGCACGGGGGTAGTTATTGGAAATTGCATCATCGGAATGGGGTTTGTATAGGGACTTATATAGTCTTTTAGTTTACTTTTAGTACTAGGCAAGGAGCTGCAGGCTGTACTGGAGTACGGCAAAGCGAGTGAACGAAGTAATAAAAGATAAACGAAATGACTATAACATTAGGAAAGATGACAAAGAAGCATAACGTCTAGGGATAAAGGAAGCTACACCTCCAAAGATATACTATATCTCTAGAGTTAGGAAAAACTATATCTAAAAGATAGCCCTATAAGAGTGAGCATTGCTCTGCAAACGTTTATTTCCCGCTTCCAAAGGTATCCATGCCTTTGGAGCTAGCTAAAGCTAGAAAATCTGTGTTTTTATTTTCCAAGCCTTTAGCCTGAGTTCAATTCCACAAGATAGATACTAAGTTTGTGCAAAACTCAAGGTAAAAAATAGTTTTCGCTTTGGTTTAGAGGAAAGTTGCTTTGCTATCTTTATTTGTCAACTTTTCACAATTCGTCATTGTGAAAGTTAGTCATAGGAGGATTTTTATAGAGTACGGACTAGCTTGATTGTAAGAATGTTGACTCTTTCAGTATAATTACCCGGTTTCATTCTAATGAAAATTCCTATTTCTAGCTAAGCAAAAACTTGCAATTTTTGCAAAATAGGTATATAATAAAAATGTTGAAAGATGGCTTGGATATTTGCAAGTTAAGATTTTCACAAATAGTTAAAAGGTGACCCCTTTTAAAATAAAAGAACTCGATTTTCATAAGGAGGAAATCATTCATGGTAGTTAAAGTTGGTATTAACGGTTTCGGTCGTATTGGACGTCTTGCATTCCGCCGTATCCAAAATGTAGAAGGTGTTGAAGTTACTCGTATCAATGACCTTACAGATCCAGCAATGCTTGCACACTTGTTGAAATATGATACAACTCAAGGTCGTTTTGATGGAACTGTTGAAGTAAAAGATGGTGGATTCGAAGTAAACGGAAAATTCGTTAAAGTTTCTGCAGAACGCGAACCAGGAAATATTGACTGGGCAGCTGATGGTGTAGAAATTGTCCTTGAAGCTACAGGATTCTTCACTTCTAAAGAAAAAGCTGAGCAACACATCCACGCAAACGGTGCTAAGAAAGTTGTTATTACTGCACCTGGTGGAAACGATGTGAAAACAATTGTATTTAACACCAACCACGACATTCTTGATGGTACTGAAACAGTTATCTCAGGTGCTTCATGTACTACAAACTGTTTGGCTCCAATGGCAAAAGCTCTTCATGATAACTTCGGCATTGTTGAAGGTTTGATGACTACAATCCATGGTTATACTGGTGACCAAATGGTTCTTGACGGACCACACCGTGGTGGAGACCTTCGTCGTGCTCGTGCTGCTGCAGCAAACATCGTTCCTAACTCAACTGGTGCTGCAAAAGCAATCGGTCTTGTTATTCCAGAATTGAATGGTAAATTGGATGGAGCTGCACAACGTGTTCCTGTTCCAACTGGATCAGTTACTGAATTGGTAGCAGTTCTTGATAAGAACGTTACTGCTGACGAAGTAAATGCTGCAATGAAAGCTGCTTCAAACGAGTCTTACGGTTATACTGAAGATGCTATCGTTTCTTCAGATATCGTGGGTATCTCATTTGGTTCATTGTTCGACGCAACTCAGACAAAAGTACTTGATGTTGACGGTAAACAATTAGTGAAAGTTGTTTCTTGGTATGACAACGAAATGTCTTACACATCACAACTTGTTCGTACTCTTGAGTACTTTGCAAAAATTGCAAAATAATAAAATGAAAGGCGAGGTTGTTTAACCTCCCTTTTTTTTGATGTAAAACGTGCTTTCTAGTGAGAATTTTTGTGAAATCTTTCCCATAATTTCCAAAATATGGTATAATGAAGGAGTATAAAATAAAGAATAGGAGTTTTTGTAAAATGGCAAAACTTACTGTAAAAGATGTTGACTTGAAAGGAAAGAAAGTCCTTGTCCGTGTTGACTTTAATGTGCCTTTGAAGGACGGCGTGATTACAAATGATAACCGCATCTCAGCGGCGCTTCCTACTATCAAGTACATTCTTGAGCAAGGTGGACGCGCAGTACTTTTCTCTCACCTTGGTCGCGTGAAAGAGGAAGCTGACAAGGAAGGAAAATCTCTTGCCCCAGTCGCTGCGAACCTGGCAGAAAAATTAGGTCAAGATGTTGTCTTTATTCCAGGAGCAACTCGTGGAGCCGAGCTTGAAGCAGCAATCAAGGCACTTGAAGATGGGCAAGTTCTTTTGGTTGAGAACACTCGTTTTGAAGATGTTGACGGTAAGAAAGAATCAAAAAATGATGCGGAGCTTGGGCAATACTGGGCTTCTCTTGGAGACGGTATTTTTGTCAATGATGCATTCGGTACAGCCCACCGTGCGCATGCTTCAAACGTAGGTATCTCAGCAAATGTTGAAAAAGCAGTTGCAGGTTTCCTTCTTGAAAACGAAATTGCCTACATCCAAGAAGCGGTTGAAAATCCAGTCCGTCCATTTGTAGCAATCCTTGGTGGTTCAAAAGTTTCTGATAAGATTGGTGTTATCGAAAATCTTCTTGAAAAAGCGGATAAAGTTCTTATCGGTGGTGGGATGACTTATACATTCTACAAAGCACAAGGTATCGAAATTGGAAACTCACTTGTAGAAGAAGATAAACTTGACATAGCAAAAAGTCTTCTTGAAAAAGCAAATGGGAAACTAATCTTGCCAGTTGACTCAAAAGAAGCAAATGCATTTGCAGGCTATACTGAAGTGAAAGATACAGAAGATGAAGCAGTTGATCCAGGCTTCCTTGGTCTTGATATTGGTCCAAAATCAATCGCGAAATTTGATGAAGCTCTTACAGGTGCGAAAACAGTTGTGTGGAATGGACCGATGGGTGTCTTTGAAAATCCAGACTTCCAAGCAGGAACAATCGGTGTGATGGATGCGATTGTTAAACAACCAGAGGTGAAATCAATCATCGGTGGTGGTGACTCAGCAGCGGCAGCCATTAACCTTGGTCGTGCAGATAAATTCTCATGGATTTCTACTGGTGGTGGTGCTTCAATGGAATTATTGGAAGGAAAAGTCTTGCCAGGTCTTGCAGCTTTGACTGAAAAATAATGGTTTTGCCATTCGTCTCTCACACTCTGGATTGTGTAGAGGAGAGAGATAATCGTTTTTCCTAGTATGAACACAAATAAAGCTACTAGGGAAGCAAATTGGTGCAATAGCAAAAAGGGTGACTGTGTTCACCCTTTTGTGATAGCTAGGCATCTGTGCTGAAACGAAGTTCCTAGCGTCCTGTCTTGTTTCAAATGATGATAAAAGATGCCGTAAGCAGGTGATTTCATGTGCTCTGAAAGAGTTGGCCTAGCATGATGAGGTCACTAGGTATTATTTCCTTGAAATGGTCTACTGAGAGTTAGTTTGAAAAATTAGTGGTATAATGGAGAAGTAGCGTTACTAGGAAGAAGAGAGAGGATTTGTATGTTTAGGAAATATCAATTTAATCCCAAGCAGTTTAAATTAGGAATGCGGACCTTAAAATCAGGAGTAGCCGTTTTTTTAGTGATATTACTCTTTGGTTTTTTCAGTCGTCAGGGAGCACAGATTGCAGCTCTGACAGCTGTATTTAGTCTGCGCGAGGATTTTGATAAGAGTGTGCATTTTGGTGCATCACGTATCCTTGGTAATTCAATTGGTGGCCTTTATGCTCTATGTTTTTTTATTTTAAATCAATGGTTCCATGAGCATCTGTTGGTGACACTCGTTGTTGTGCCGATTTGTGTCATGTTAACGATTATGACCAATGTAGCGATGAATAACAAATCGGGTATTATCGGTGGAGTGGCAGCTCTTTTAATCATTACCCTGTCTATTCCGTCTGGCAATGCTATTCAGTATGTCTTTATCCGTGTATTTGAGACATTTGTTGGTGTGTTTGTGGCGATTTTAGTAAATTCAGACATTGATAACATTAAAAAAAGATTATAAAACGAAAGATGTCAGAAATTCTTACATAAGATATTGACGAATAGATAAATTTCCCCTATAATGGTAGGCAGAAAGGAGCTTATCAATGAGAGAGAAAGAATTCCGTAGATCTTTGGCTGTTTTTCCGATTGGTAGTGTGATGAAATTGACGGATTTGACCGCCCGTCAAATACGCTACTATGAGGAGCAGGGATTGATTTATCCAGATCGCAATGAAGGCAATCGTAGACTCTATTCGCTCAATGATATGGATCAGTTATTGGAAATCAAGGATTTTCTAACTGAGGGTCTTAATATCGCAGCGATTAAAAAAGAGTATGCCAATCGTCAAGCTAGACCTCAGAGAGAGGGTGAAAACTTGACAGATGAAGATGTACGTCGTATTCTCCGTGATGAACTTCGTAATCAAGGGCGCTTTTCTAACCCTACCAGTATCTTTCGTTAGCCACTATATGGCTAGAAACCTTATATTTGAACAAAAAAAGGAGACCATTTATGTCAATTACAGTAGCGGATATCAAACGGGATATTCAAGAGAAGAACGTGACTTTCATTCGCTTGATGTTTACAGATATCTTAGGAATTATGAAAAATGTCGAGATTCCAGCCACTGATGAACAAGTAGATAAGGTGCTATCAAATAAAGCCATGTTTGACGGATCGTCCATTGAAGGATTTGTCCGCATCAATGAATCAGACATGTATCTTTATCCTGATTTGAACACATGGACCATTTTTCCTTGGGGGGATGAAAATGGTCGTGTAGCAGGCTTAATTTGTGATATATATACGACAGAAGGGGAGCCGTTTGCAGGGGATCCTCGTGGGAACTTGAAAAAAGCATTGCGCCATATGGAAAAGCTAGGGTTTACCTCTTTCAACTTGGGGCCAGAACCGGAATTTTTCCTCTTTAAAATGGACGAAAATGGAAATCCAACGCTTGAGGTAAATGACAAAGGCGGTTATTTTGATCTTGCGCCGACCGATCTTGCAGATAATACTCGCCGTGAGATTGTCAATGTCTTGACTCAAATGGGCTTTGAAGTAGAGGCTAGTCACCACGAAGTAGCGGTAGGTCAACATGAAATTGACTTCAAATACGCAGATGTGTTGAAAGCATGTGACAATATTCAGATTTTCAAATTAGTTGTTAAAACCATTGCTCGCAAGCACGGCTTGTATGCGACCTTTATGGCAAAGCCGAAGTTTGGGATTGCGGGCTCAGGGATGCATTGCAATATGTCACTCTTTGATAGCCAAGGTAATAATGCTTTCTATGATCCAGCAGACACTCGCGGTATGCAGTTGTCAGAAACGGCGTATTATTTCTTAGGTGGCTTGATGAACCATGCTTATAGCTACACAGCGATTATGAATCCGACGGTCAATTCTTATAAGCGCTTGGTACCAGGCTTTGAAGCGCCTGTTTATATTGCTTGGGCTGGTCGTAATCGTTCGCCTTTAATCCGTGTACCAGCATCTCGTGGTATGGGAACTCGCTTGGAGTTGCGTTCGGTCGATCCAACTGCGAATCCTTATTTGGCTATGGCAGTCCTACTAGAATCTGGCTTAGACGGTGTGGAAAATAAAATTGAAGCACCAGCGCCAGTCGAGTCAAATATCTATGCGATGAGTGAGTCAGAGCGTCAAGAGGCAGGTATTGTAGACTTGCCGTCCACACTTCATAATGCGATTAAGGCCTTGCAAAAAGATGACGTTGTAAAGGCAGCGTTGGGAGATCATATTTTCACAAACTTCGTTGAAGCTAAGAAAATCGAGTGGGCAAGCTATGCAACCTATGTTTCACAGTGGGAAATTGACCATTATTTGGACTTGTATTAACATGAAAAAGGATACCAAGTGTATCCTTTTTGCGTTTTTGGATGTGGCAGTCATAATTGACCAATGCATTTTCAGCTTCTTTAGTTCCTCATGTGCTGGCGTATGAGGAAATGTGATACGTTATATAGTCCTTTCGTTTATCTTTTATTACTTCGTTCACTCGTCTTGCTGTACCATTGAGAAAAGTTACACTTTTCTTATCTGTCACTTGAAATAGTTATCAACTATTTCAACTACCTGCGACTCCTTGCCTAGTACTAAAAATAAACGAAATGGCTATAATAAAAGATAAACTAAAAGACTATAAAATTGAACATCTGTCTACCTTTCATGACTGAGAATTGTAAAAGGTGGGAATAAGGATAATAAAGCTCTCCTCCTCTAAATCGAAGATAGAACTGAAGTTTAGCAAGGTGAGGGACTGCTAGGAGGAGTTGCGGATTGACGAGTATTAAAAATAGAATTTTGAGCGCGCACTACCTTGCTTTTTGGCTTCTGAGCTCGGATATCATCAATCATTCCGTTGACTAGTGATATGTCAAATGATTTCAACTATTCAAATAGAAAGATGTTGAAAAGGAGTGTGAAGATGATACTGAAAAGTGTTCATCTCTTTTAAGAATCTTTTATGCTGAAGCTAACAAATCATACGCGTTCACCTTTAGTAAGTGCTTGAACAAGCGAATGCCTGTTCGAAATTATCACACATGGATTTTTTCATGTTTTTGATAAAAATAATTCCCTAGAGCTAATAAGCTGAGTAGTAGACTGGCTATAAATAAGGAGAGTGGGGTTAGATGAATTGGTTTTGTTGAAATCTTATTCCAAATTGGATCGAGAATGGCTATGAGGCTGATAGCGATTAAAAAGCGATAACGGAGCTTGGTTTTCATTTTTCTATTTAGAATGAGAGGGAAAGAAAAAACATTTACAAAATTTGACAGGCGTATCATTAGGCTGTACTGTGGAAACAAGACCATGGTAAGAGCAATCATTCCACAGAGGCCAGCATTTATCTGGCAGAAATATTCCCAATAATAAAACACTTCTTTTTTCATCGCTGTTGCTTCTTTCTTTGGTGTGTACAAAACGAGGATAAACAATGAGAGAGCATACGAATATTTTCAAATCGTTTTTCTCTTTTTTAGTATAGCGCTTTCAAAAATAGAAATCAAGAAATTCAGGTATTTTGGTTCAATCTCCTGCTGCAAATGCGTTAGAACATGATATAATGAGGATATCATACAAAATGGGAGAGATAGCTATGAGTTTTTACAATCATGGAGTGATTGAGCCTAAGTGGCAAAAATACTGGGCGGAACATCACACTTTTAAAACAGGTACGGATAAAGCAAAGCCAAATTTTTACGCCCTAGACATGTTTCCTTACCCAAGTGGAGCCGGGTTACATGTTGGACATCCAGAAGGCTATACAGCTACAGATATTTTAAGCCGTTACAAGCGTGCTCGAGGCTACAATGTTCTTCACCCAATGGGCTGGGATGCCTTTGGTCTACCTGCGGAACAATATGCTATGGATACAGGAAATGACCCAGCAGAGTTTACAGTGCAAAATATTGCTAATTTCAAACGACAGATTAATGCACTGGGATTTTCTTATGATTGGGACCGTGAGGTCAATACGACGGATCCAAATTATTATAAGTGGACCCAGTGGATTTTCACAAAATTATATGAAAAAGGCTTGGCTTATGAAGCGGAAGTGCCTGTGAACTGGGTCGAAGAGCTAGGAACAGCCATTGCGAATGAGGAAGTCTTACCTGACGGAACTTCTGAGCGTGGAGGCTATCCTGTTGTCAGAAAACCGATGCGCCAATGGATGTTAAAAATTACAGCTTATGCAGAGCGCTTGCTTAATGACTTGGAAGACTTGGACTGGCCAGAGTCCATTAAGGACATGCAACGTAACTGGATTGGGAAATCACGCGGTGCCAATGTCACTTTTGCAGTTAAGGGGACAGAAAAGGACTTTACAGTCTTTACAACACGTCCCGATACCCTTTTTGGAGCAACCTTTGCTGTACTGGCACCTGAACATGAATTGGTAGATTACATCACGACTCCTGAACAAGCTGAAGCAGTAGCTGAGTACAAGCATCAAGCTAGTCTTAAATCTGACCTTGCTCGAACCGACCTGGCCAAGGAAAAAACAGGTGTCTGGACAGGTGCTTATGCGCTTAACCCTGTAAATGGTCAAGAAATCCCAATCTGGATTGCCGACTATGTGCTTGCTAGCTACGGTACAGGGGCAGTTATGGCAGTCCCTGCGCACGATAACCGCGATTGGGAATTTGCCAAAACCTTTGGATTGCCGATTGTCGCGGTCATCGAAGGGGGAGATGTGGAGCAGGAGGCTTATACGGAGGACGGACTGCATATCCATTCTGATTTCCTTGATGGTTTGAACAAGGTAGATGCGATTGAAAAGATGATTGCTTGGCTTGTAGAACACGGTGTCGGTGAGGAAAAGGTGACCTACCGCTTGCGCGACTGGCTCTTTAGTCGTCAGCGTTACTGGGGGGAACCAATCCCTATCATTCATTGGGAGGATGGGACTTCAACTGTAGTTCCAGAAGATGAATTACCACTTGTCTTACCAAAGACGAGCAATATCAAGCCGTCGGGTACAGGAGAAAGCCCGCTTGCAAACTTGACGGACTGGTTAGAGGTGACCCGAGAAGACGGAGTCAAGGGACGCCGTGAGACCAATACTATGCCACAATGGGCAGGGTCAAGTTGGTACTTCCTCCGCTACGTTGATCCACACAATACAGAAAAACTAGCAGATGAAGAGTTACTTAAGGCGTGGTTACCTGTAGACATTTACATCGGTGGTGCAGAGCACGCGGTCCTCCATTTGCTCTACGCACGTTTTTGGCATAAGTTTCTCTATGACATCGGTGTGGTTCCAACCAAGGAACCATTCCAAAAACTCTTTAACCAAGGGATGATTTTGGGAGCGAGTTACCGCGATCGTCGCGGTGCCCTTGTCGCGACTGACAAGGTTGAAAAACGTGACGGCTCATTCTTTAACCTGGAAACAGGAGAAGAGCTAGAACAAACACCTGCCAAGATGTCTAAATCTCTTAAAAACGTGGTCAATCCGGATGATGTAGTTGCTCAATATGGTGCCGATACTCTTCGTGTTTATGAAATGTTTATGGGACCACTTGACGCATCCATTCCTTGGAGCGAAGAAGGCTTAGAGGGTAGCCGTAAGTTCCTAGACCGTGTTTATCGCTTGATTTCGTCAAAAACACTTGTCACAGAAAACAATGGTAACTTGGACAAGGTCTATCATGAAACGGTCAAAGCTGTGACCGATCAGATTGAAACACTTAAGTTCAATACAGCCATTGCCCAGCTGATGATTTTTGTGAATAGTGCTAACAAAGAAGAAAGACTCTATATCGAATATGCTAAAGGTTTTCTCCAGTTGATAGCCCCATTTGCACCACACTTGGCAGAAGAACTTTGGCAACTTGTGACGGGCTCAAATGATGGTATTTCCTACGTGGCATGGCCAACGTATGACGAATCTTTCTTGGTAGAAGATGAGATTGAAATCGTGGTGCAGGTTAAAGGGAAAGTACGCGCTAAACTCGTAGTAGCAAAAGATTTATCACGAGAAGAGTTACAATCTCTTGTGTTAGCCGATGCCAAGGTACAGGCCGAGCTACTGGGCAAGGAAATCGTCAAAGTAATCGTCGTTCCTAACAAACTGGTGAACTTAGTGGTGAAGTAGAGAGGATATAGGTGCTTGAAATGAAAGAACAAACATTCAAAGGCTTCTGGGGAATGTTTCTGATAGGTTTGTTGGTTCTCTCCTTTGCAGTTGGCTATGGCTTTTTCAGTTATTTTCAGACAGACCTTGCTTCACTCCAGCGTAAGAATCTGGTTTATGAACCTAATTCTAGTCATGGGGAGACCACGATAAACGTGTCTATGTTTGTCCCAGAGGCGATTGGTGAGTTGGAAAATGGGAATCAGCTTTATCTGATTAGCGATGAGTCGGGAAATTTATTGGGCTTAGAAGCTAAGAAGAATGATCCACTGGTAAACGAGATGATTGCACAAGGTGAGAATTTATCACAAACTCCCAAGCCTTTAGCAGTCTATGCTTATCAGTTGGGAACTGATACAGAGTCTGAAATTCAAGATTATCAGTCTTATATCGTCAGCTTTTTTGCAGGCAGTGAGATAGAGCAGGATGTTCTTTCTCGCTCCTATGTTTCTCTTGCAAAATTGCAAGGTGATAGGTTTCATGCAGTTTTGACAATGCTTGTAGCAGGAGGACTTGGTCTCTTTCTTCTTTACTCTGCAATCAGACATTTTAGGGCAAATACACGTGCCTATCAAGAACTGTACGCTAGCTATCCAGAGTTGGTTGGAATGATTGAGCGAGCAGTCTATGAGGCAGATTGGAGCAATCACGAACTAAAGATTGCAATCTATAAAAATCATCTCTTTACCTATCAGGGAGGTTTCCATTTGGTTGATTTAGCAGAGGTGGAGCGTATTTATCATTATGAGCTGAGAAGTAAAGCCTATGGTCTGATTACTACTTCGCGTTCATCGTTTCTTTCGGTTATCAAAAAAGATAGTAAAAAGATCCAACAGCTACATTTTAAAAATAAAGGCAAACAGACAGATGAGATGCTCACCCCTTTCTTTGAGTATTTACTAGAACATTTCCCTGCTATCCAATTAGGTTATGTCAAATAAAAGGGAGTGAGACGAGGCCGTGATTTTAAAGACTCGCTTTTGTGGTTCTAGACCCGGAAGATGGATAACATGTTCTTTTAAGCTTAAAAGGTGAGAGAAGATGAAAGATACTTCTGTCATACGTTTCATCAGTGGCATGATAGTTATCTAAGCAATCGGTTAGGGTGTCATTGGCTTAGCACGGACGGTGTTTGTTTTAAGGATGTATCCTTTTCTACTAGTTCGAAACAATTATAAAATAGGCAAATGGACGAGGAAACATCACTGTGTAGGAAGTATTCTACCTAAAGGGAGTCGTAGCCATTGCAGCCCTTGTTTGCTTACGGTTAGGACTCTTTTTTCTGTTGAATTCAGTGATAGTCCTTTCGTTTATTTTTAGTACGAGGCAAGGAGTCGCAGGTAGTACTGGAGTACAGCAAGACGAGTGAACGAAGTAGTAAAAATATAAACGAAAGGACTATATTACTTCGTTCACCCGCTTTGGGAGTGGGAAAGAACTTAAAAGACATAAGAAAGAGGTCGGTTTTTACCTTATTTCCTGCATTCTAGCTTAGGGCTGAAACGCGCTATTCTCGGACTGTTGCGCTCTTTTCTACAGGGTTTGATTGGGTCAGATTTGGAGTGTGAAAAGGGAACCAGTATGAGAAAAAGGTACCCAAGGAGGTTCTAGTCTGAAAAAGGAACAGCGCTTCGTTTCAACTTTCAACGGCACGATAGCCATTGAAGCAATCAACCACTGTATTGAGGTGAACTCTGAGGATAGTATTCATTAAAACTTTTGGAAATACTGAAGTCAGACTATTTTGAAGAGTTTTTTGCTGGGAATGAATTAGGAAAAGATAGAAGAAGCGTGTCAAAAATGGGCTCTTGCTTCCATGTGCGGGTGTTTATCTTTTTAAGAGGAGAGGCTGGGGAATAAATTTTACTAATCACGGTGATAGAAAATATGTATTGGTCAAGAAGCAAGGAGCGTGGTATGATAAAAAGCATCAGTAATAGGAGGGTATCATGGAATATAGTACAAAGGCAATTCATGGTCAAGTTGATGACACAGGAAAAGGTGCAGTGACCTATCCGGTGTATCTTTCATCCACCTTTTTACAACCAAATATCAATCAGTTTGGTGATTTTGTCTATAGTAGAAGTGCTAATCCCACTCGGGCTAGTTTAGAACAACAGGTAGCTGGTTTGGAAGGTGCTCGCTATGCTTTGGCAACCGCAACTGGGATGGCTGCGACAGCTATTGTCTTTGAATTATTAAACAGTGGCGACCGTATTCTCCTATCAGATAATGTCTATGGTGGAACGTGGCAATTTGTTAATGAACTCTTTGAAAGTCGAAACCTGTCCTATGAACTGGTGCCTGATTTTAATCACTATGACTTTTCTCAGCTTGATCCGAGGGTTAAGGCGATTTTTTTAGAAACTCCCACCAACCCGCTTCTTCATGTCACAGACTTGGAAGCTGTGATTGGTCGTGCTAAAGCACAAGGCTTGCTGGTGATTGTGGATAATACCTTTATGACCTCCTATTTGCAACGACCGTTGGATTTTGGAGCAGATATTGTTGTCTATTCAGCGACCAAGTATTATGCTGGGCATTCGGATATTTTGGCAGGTTTAGTAGTGACCAACCGGGAGGATCTTTATCCTAAGCTGAAAGCAACGCACAAATTGCTCGGAGCTATCCTGAGTCCCTTTGATGCCTTTCTTTTATCGCGAGGAATGAAGACCTTGCCTTTGCGTTTAGATAAGCATCAAGAAAATACCCAGCTGGTGGCAGAATATCTGAATCAAAAAGAGGGCGTCCAAGTATTTTATACAGGACTTTTAGATCATCCTGGTCACGCAATTCAGGAGCGTCAGGCAAGAGGACATGGTGGTGTCTTATCTTTCTTATTAGATAAGGAAGTGTATGATTTGCAATCCTTTATCCAATCCTTGAAACTCTTTGGTTTTGCGGTCAGTTTAGGTGGCGTTGAATCGTTGATTTGCCATCCGGCAACCATGATCCATGAGTCTTACAATAAAGACTTACAAGACCAGATTGGTATCCGAGATAACTTATTACGATTGGCAGTAGGTATTGAAGCAGGTAAGGATTTGATTGATGATTTAGAAAATGCCTTTCATCAAGCTAGAAAGTAAGGGAGAAATTGAATGAAAAAATTAGTAGTCTGGATAGTAGGACTTGTCGCAAGTGTGGTGCTTGTTGCATGTAGCTCTACTTCACAAAAACAAGCAGAGACAGCAGGCTCTTTACTTGAACAAATCAAGGAAAAGGGGGTCTTGAAAGTTGGAACTGAGGGGACCTATGTACCCTACACCTATCATGATGAGAGTGGAAAGTTGGTAGGGTACGATGTTGAAGTAGCTGAAAAAGTAGCTGAAAAGCTCGGAGTGAAAGCGGAATTTATCGAAACGGAGTGGGACTCGATTATCGCAGGGCTTGATGCGGGACGTTTTGACGTCATTGCTAACCAAGTCGGTGTGACCGATGAACGCAGGGAAAAATACGATTTTTCAACCCCGTATACCTATATTTATGGCGCCTTGATTACGCAGAAAGACGAAAAGACTATTACCTCTTTTGCTGATATTAGAGGGAAAAAATCAGCCAACAGCTTGACGAGTAATTGGGCTGAAGTTGCTAAAAGCAAGGGTGCAGAAATTGTTGGTGTAGATGGTTTCCAACAAGCAATTGAATTGCTAGCTTCGAAGCGTGTGGATGTAACTATCAATGATAATGTAGCCTATCTTGACTATATCAAGCAACACCCAGAGGCACCAGTTAAAGTAGTAGCCTTGTCAGATGATGTGCAGGCAACAGCTCTACCGGTTGTTAAAGGTAACGATGATTTGGTCAAGGCTATTGATCGGGCTTTGAAAGAATTGGCAGATGAAGGCGTATTGACAGAATTATCTAAGAAATACTTCGGCGATGATGTGTCACAGATGAAAAAATAGGGATCATTATGACAGATAGATTATGGCAGATTATTCTTGATTCATTCAGCCAGATACTGATACCAGGATTGTTAGTGACGATTCCACTAACAGTCCTCTCTTTCGTGTTTGGCCTACTCATAGCAGTCTTTACAGCCCTCGTGCAGATTGCCAATATTCCAGTGTTAAAACAGCTCGCTAGATTTTATATTTGGCTCATTCGAGGCACACCTCTGTTGGTGCAACTCTATGTGATTTTCTACGGTTTACCGAGCTTGGGATTGGTACTAGATGCCTTTCCGTCCGCTGTTTTTGTTTTTTCCATCAATACAGGAGCATATGCAGCTGAAACGATTCGGGCCTCGATTGAATCCGTTCCTAAAGGGCAGTTAGAAGCAGGCTATTGTGTAGGGATGACTTTCTGGCAAACCATGCATCGTATTGTACTACCTCAAGCTTTTCGAGTAGCCTTTCCTCCACTATCTAATTCTTTAATCAGTCTGGTGAAAGATACATCCTTAGCAGCTAATATCACGGTTTTAGAGATGTTTATGGCAACTCAGCAGATTGCGGCAAGAACCTATGAGCCCTTTGCCTTGTATTGTGAGGTTGGTTTGATTTACTTATTGTTTTCAACAGTCTTGACGAAAGTACAAGCCTACGGTGAAAAGAAATTGAAAGTCTATTAAAAGGGAGTAAGATGATAGAAGTACAGAAGATAAACATGTCCTTTGGCATGACCAAGGTCTTGCGGGACGTGGACTTGCAAGTGGAGCAAGGGACGGTGACCGTCATTTTGGGTCCATCAGGGTCAGGAAAGACGACCTTGCTACGCTGTATGAATTTTTTAGAGCGGGCAGATAGCGGTCGGTTTGTATTTGGAGATACAAGCTATGATTTGGCGCAGATTCGCCAGAAAGAAATCGCGGAGATTCGTAAATGTACAGGATTTGTCTTTCAAAATTATAATCTCTTTGCTAATAAAACAGCTTTGGAAAATGTGACTGAGGGTCTGATTATGGCGCAAGGATATAGCAAGGCAGAGGCAGATACGATTGGACAGAAAGCACTGGATAAGGTGGGACTTGCAGAGAAATACCATGCTTATCCGAGTGAATTGTCAGGCGGGCAGCAGCAACGGGTAGGGATTGCGCGCGCGTTTGCCAGCAACCCGGCTGTCATCTACTTTGATGAGCCGACATCAGCCCTTGATCCAGAGTTGATTGGTGGTGTTTTGCAGGTCATGGTTGAGTTGGCAAAAGAGGGCATGACCATGGTTGTAGTGACTCATGAACTGAGCTTTGCTCGTGAGGTGGCAGATAGAGTAGTATTCATGGAAAATGGTCAGATTATTGAGCAAGGAAGTCCTCAAGAAATCTTTGATTCTCCCAAGGAAGAAAGAACCAAACAATTTTTGTCTCGGATTCACCACTAGTTGGAGCTCTTTACTTTTTTTGCTATAATACTTGACATGGAAACAAAAAATAGCTACAGCCAGGAAGAAAAAGAATATTTTATGCGGGAGGCCTTGAAAGAGGCGGAGCGTTCGTTGGAAAAAGATGAAATTCCGATCGGGTGTGTCATCGTGAAAGACGGTAGGATTATCGGACGCGGGCACAATGCGCGGGAAGAGTGCAATCAGGCGATTTTACATGCAGAAGTCATGGCCATTCAAGAGGCCAATCAGCGAGAAGCAAACTGGCGCTTACTTGATACGACCTTGTTTGTGACCATTGAGCCTTGTGTCATGTGTAGCGGCGCAATCGGTCTAGCGCGGATTCCACAGGTCGTCTACGGTGCGCCAAATCAAAAGTTTGGTGCTGCAGGGAGCCTCTATAATATCTTAGAGGACGAGCGGCTCAATCATCGTGTCGTAGTTGAAACAGGAATCTTGGAAGATGAATGTGCTACGATTATGCAGACCTTTTTCCGTCAAGGACGCGAGAAAAAGAAAGCTTTCAAACAGGAACAGCAGCTCAATGCAGACGCACCAAAATAGGATAAGACATGAGGAAAGTCTGTACGTTCAGATAAGGTGTTTGTATCAAAGGGTTTTGTTTGTAATATCATCCCCTTGAAAACGAGTGAGTGATAATGGTCAAACGTAAAATGATTGGCAATCATAAAAGTGCCTGTAATCAGAAAGCGCTTCTGCGCTTCTTTTTCATGGCTACGTGTGGCATTCGGATGGTAAGTGTCTAGAATTTTGGGAAATGTAAAATTAAATACTTTATAGCTTAAGAGAACGAGAAATCGTTCTCTTTTTCGTCACCTAAAATTATTTGGAGGATACAGAATAAATGTCAAACAACATTGAAATTATCATGGATATTGATACCTTAGAAATCTTTGAAGTGATAGATCTTGATGGAGATAAGGAAGTAGAAACTGTTACAGATTCTGAAAATTTTTCTAAAGAAGAGAAAGCATCTCCATATGATGACCTAAACAGAATTTGGTTAGGAAATGGTTATTACTACAAACCCTCTAGCTTACTATGGCAAGCTGAGAAAGATGGTGTTGTCCATAGACTAAGACCAAAGAATAAACATGGAACCTATCCTTATCTCCAACGTTCCAGAGATCACACTTGGGGACATGTCTATCAGTTGACACAGGAGGAGGCTATGTGGCTGACTTTGGAGTTTAATCCAGGACTGATGAATTATGTATGAGGAGGTAAAGTATGTCAGTTTTAATTCCAGCAAATATTTGTGTTGCAATTATCTTTTGTTCAATATTTATCAGTGCTTACCATAGGGACAAGGTTTATCTGCTGTATCTCTTTTTCTTTTTGATGAATGCTCTAGTATCACTATACGCGCTCTTTAGCTACTTTAATTTATTGAAATAAAGAAAGGAAGGAACTACTCAAATGACAAGACAAGAATTGATTCAAGAAATCATGTTTATAAGACAATTGACCAAATATGAAGCTGATGCAGTAATCACATTGCTAGAAAGACAACAGATAATTACTTTTACACCACAAAATCAGCTAGCGTGTAATCTAAATTCATTTCAGGTGGGGTACTAAGATATGGCTTACGGCAGAAAGAGTTTAATTCAAGTTCAAGCTACAGAGATCCACTACCAGTTGCCTAAAGTTTTAGTTGGGACAACCTATTATCAAAAATTATGTGCTGAAGCAAAATTTCTCTATATGTTAATCAATGACCGCTTGAAATTATCACTTCAGACAGCTAAAGACACAGGTAATTTTGTAGATGAACATGGTGACGTCTATGTCATCTATCCGAATAATGAACTAAGTCAAGACACTGGTTATGGAAAAGATAAAATCATCAAGTTGAAGAAAGAGCTGATTAGATACAACTTGCTTGATGAAGAACGACAAGGAATGAAGCAACCTAATAGACTATACCCAAAGAATGTTGTATCTGATCCATTTCTATTAGAAATAGCTTTTGAAGATGCTCCAAACCCTTGGGAACTCTATGAAGTCGGAAATTCCGACTTCAAGAACTCTGAAATTCCGACTTCAAGAACTCTGAAATTCCGACTTCAAGAACTCGTCAAAACCGAAATCAAGAAGTCGGGAATATCGAACCAAGTAAGAATAATCTAAGTAAGAATGATAAAAGAGATAACGATACTAATCGATACCAGAACGAGATTCCACTATCTACGCTTTCGGATTCTGAAGCATTCCAAATGGGACAACATGGTTTTTTATCTTCAACGGCAATTCAGCGACTCAGCTTATTTGGTGATGATGCCAAAATACTTGAAAATAAAATATACCAGGCTAAGCGACAAGTTGAAAAGGAATATAGCGACCTCCTGCAGGGATTAACCATTTTGGGTGAGGTCTGGGTCACAGATCTTGAACGTGAAATTGATAAACTCATTTTTAAAATTAAAACAGGTGAGAATGAAGAAAAACCAATCAAAAATATACCAGGCTATTTCTACAAGATGATGACTCACTTCTGGAAAATGGCTCTTCTCGTAGAAACAGAACAGGGATTTGTGACAGTTTCAAATTGGAGTGACTACATTAAGGAATTTCCTGAAGCCTGTCCAAGCATTATCCGATATTACTACCCCAATAAGCTGTCAACCAGCCAACTCAATAAGTATTTGGATGCCCTATCCAAAAGGGAAAGGGGGTGATTTCAGGTGACAAAGTCAGTCTCGAACCGATTGAAGGAACTAAGGAGACAAGCAGGTCTGACTCAGGAGGAGCTCTCTCAAAAAGTTGGTGTGATTCGTAAAACTGTTTCAAATTGGGAACGAGGTTTTAGCCGTATCAATCCTGAGTACGCAGAACAACTAGCCAAGTATTTTCATGTTTCTATTGGCTACCTTCTCGGTGTAAGTAACGACAAGCAGGATGCTAGTTCTGATTTAAGCTATTGGATTGCCTACAAACAAAAACGCTGATAGCAACTTGACCGAGATGTCAGTAAACTAGACGGATCTTTGATAACTAAATAAAAGGCTTGCCCTGATACAGCGTGGCTATGGATAAAAGAAAAATGGGGGCGAGTAGCGAGCTAGAAAAGGATATCTAGTCCAGCCACAGTAACGAAAAAGCATGGTTTAAAAAATCATAAGCTGAAGGAGTAGGGGTTCCTAGACTATAAACCCAGTGTATAAAGTACCGAGAGTGGTTTACGAATCACTC
The DNA here is from genome assembly GCF_004569635.1 of Streptococcus sp. LYSM12. GTDB lineage: Bacteria > Bacillota > Bacilli > Lactobacillales > Streptococcaceae > Streptococcus. The sequence continues at coordinate 59,106 of NZ_SPOZ01000004.1, read as the reverse complement.
CAGCACGGCGTAAATCGCCTTTCAACTTCAAGGAGAAATCTTATGATAGATGAAACACAAACAGTCCACCTAAGGGACTTAAGAAACTTAGGAAAACAAGGAGGTGCAACGGCACGATTAGAGGATGGGACAGAACTCATCCTTAAGCCTGACTATGCTGTAAAAAAAGCGAGAGGATATGTGGATGGCATACTTCGAGATGTAGAATTCCACTTACCCTACAAGAGTATTTATAGCCATATTCGCACCATCAAAAAAGATAATCATTTAGTGGCAAGAAAGACACGAAGCCCAGCAGGCTTTGTACTACGCCTAACAGGAAAAGGTTATCAGTCGCCCTCCTATCGCACAAACAAACAGAAAGGTAACTAATTATGACAAAGAAACAAGTACTCGCAACAATTGCGACATCAGCTATTATACTCTCGGCTACTGGGACTGCCTTGGCAGATGAAATTGCCCCGGTAGACTCAACAGCACCAACAACAGAAATTACGGTACCTACAGATCCCGTTGGACCAGTAGAAGCCCCGACAGATCCGACCCTACCGATTACAACTCCTACAGAACCAAGCAATCCAACAGAACCATTCAAACCTGAAAATCCAACTCCACCAGTAGATCCGACACTTCCAAGCACACCGAATCCAACTGTTCCTGATGTGAGTGATGCTGGAGGAGTGAATATTGATCACACGAATCCGACAACAACTACTGCTCCATCTGAAGATGATAATAGTTCAAACAATCAAGCACCAGCACCAAATATTAACGATGTTGGAGGGGTGACAATAGACCACACACAAAAGGGAAAATCTCAAACGGGAACGACCTCCACTGTGACAGGTCAGGTCATCCAGTCTGCGATTCCTGAAGCACCTATTCAAACCAATACTGGAGTATCTATTGTGAGTACTCAGGACGGACAAGTAGTTCTGTCTGATGGTTCGACAGCCACTCCTGAATCTATTGGAGCTATTACCAACGCAGATAAGACTATCACTGTCACTAAAGCAGATGGTACCAAAGCAACCTTGCCGCAAACAGGAGAAGCGACTAGCCTACTTTCAATCTTAGGAACTGGGCTACTTGGAGTGGTCGGTATTCTCTCAAAAAAGAAATACATTTAAAACAAACTTTATAAAAAAAGGAGTAAAGAAAGAATGTTGAAGAAACAAGGAAAAGGATATTTTAGAAAATCAAAGGTATATGGTTTGGTTTGTGGGATTGCACTTGCAGGCGCACTCACCTTCTCAGCTGGAAATGTCTTGGCTGATGAGGTAACCGCAATTGATGGTACAAGTGGTACAGCTGTTGCTACAGATCACACAAAAGATAGTGCATCAAACACGCAAACACAAGTTGCTGATGACAGGCAACCAACAAGTACCAATGACAATGATACTTATGCAAAACAAGCTAATATGTCATCAGCTGCTCAAGATGTGCCAGTAGATAATACAGTAGTTACTAGAGCAGCTGAAGAAGCTAGGCAGGTAGGTGCAGAAGTCACACAAGACCCAACTCAAGACAAAGGCGTACCAACTACCACAGCTGAACTTAATAAGGCACAGTCCGAAATTGCACAAGATCAAACCCAACAAGTGAATAAGCTCAATCAAGCGAAACAAGAAGCGCTTGAGCGTAAAAAAGCCTATGCTCAAGCAGAGAGCGCTTATCAAGACTTGAATAAACAAGTGAGTGACGCAGTGGTTCAAGGTGGCGGTAAGGTTTCATCTGAAACAGTTACTCAAGCTAGCGGTAATGGGACAGATGTATCTGCTTATCAGGATTATACAACCAAAGTTCGCCAACAAATCGAAGCGAATCGTCAAGCTATTCAAGCCTTTCAAGAAGCGCTTGAGGCTGTTTATCGTAATACAAATGTCACTGTTAATGCTAGCGTAGCTGTACAAGATGTTGATAATCTTACTTATGGAAATTCCATTATGACTGGTGGAATCAATGCAGATGGTTCTTTTAGCTTTACGCATGATATGAATGACGGAGATAATGATGTCGCAGGTATCCTTGGAACAGGAACGCTGACAGGGAGACTTAACTATTCAACTACGGCAAATGGAGACGGCACGATTACTGTTCACCTCAAAAATGTAGAGTTGTATTCTTACGCTTATACAGCTAATCGAGCAAATCATGCAGTCGATCAGCGTATTAATTTTCAAGTTTATTCAATAGGCGGGAATAATGTTTACAATACGTATCATTCAGGAGGGACATCCTTTACCGATACAATCAATCGTTCGGTGACGCTTGGACATGATTATGTATTGACACCAGGGCAAGCGTCAGGAAATATTGGTTTTTGGCTCACTCTATTATTTAAAGTCAAATCCCTTTAAAATCAACGTTTCTAAAATGAAAAATCACTAAAAATCTTATTTATAGACAAATATTTAAACCTAAACGGTATCAAAAAGGTATCAATTTTCTGTAGTTTCGGAGCTTATAAAATAAACGAAAGCAGTCTCAATTATTTGGGCTTTTTTATTGTCTTTTTTTATGTATATGATATAATTAAATAAATTACATAAAGGAGTTACATAAAATGGTTACAGTAGAAAAAAATAGAGCTGTTACGTTTCAAGCTAATAAAGAATTGGTAAGCGAAGCGATGACAGTATTAAACAAGAAAAATTTAACTTTGTCATCTGCCTTGAGGTTATTCCTACAAAATGTCGTTGTCACTAACGAAGTTGATTTACTAAACGAAGAAGAGTTAGAAAAAGAACAACTCTTTAAAAAATTACAGGCTGAAATTAAAGATAGCATTGCTAATTATGAAGCTGGGAACTTTTATACTGAGGAAGAAGTGAGGGAACATTTTGGACTATAAAATCACTTACGACCCTAAAGTGATAAGGACTTTGGAAGAAATTTATAATTATATTTTAGAACATTTTCAAAGTGAGCAAGCAGCTCAAAAGAAGATTAATTCAATCATCGAAAACATTTCTAGTCTTAAAACTTTTCCAGAGGCCGGTTTTAATGCTGATGAAAAGTTCGGCCTATTAATTGATTCTAAATATAAAACAAGAGGTTTAACACTAAAAAAAGATTATATTGCTTTATATACAGTAGACCATGAAAATAAGGTCATTTTGATTACGTACCTATTAGCTACTAAAAGCGACTATATGAAATTGTTTAAATAATAGCAAAAAAGCCTTAGCAGTAATGCCAGGGCTTTTAAAGTGTAGTTATCGCAATAAGCGACGCAACGCCTTACTCGACTGTCTCACAGAACGGCCAAAAAAGCGGAATACAGAAAATGCTATCATCCAACCAAAAAGAGTTTTTCTCATAATGTTACCTCCTCACTCAATATTATATCACAGGTTATTTCTTACTAGACTTTTTGCGGGCGATTTCCTCACGCATTTTCTTTTGGTGATATTCAAGTTTTTCTTGAACTGACATCGTCCTATAAGTCTTGATAAACATACGATACAATAAATACTTTTTGTTCGGATTGAGTAAATCATCTAGCAGTCGCACCAGACCTGACTTGAACAATTTAAGGTCTTCTATGACTAAAACTAGTAAATTTTCCCCATCCTTCTGATACTCATGAAATTTAATATCATAATCCTCTTTTAGACGATATTCTAGAATATGTAAAGCTAATTCTTTTGTCCAAAAGTCGTTCCCTGACTCATCTTCCAAAAAAGATGGTTCAATAATGCTTAATGGCCAAGAAGAAGATATAAATTCTCCTGTCGCTTCTTTATGGGCAATTTGTAGGAAGCCTATCAAATCCTTTCCAGAAAAGGAGGTGGGCTGCGAGATTGAATAAACGAGTGGTTTGTTTTTATTGGTCATTTTCCTTCTCCTTGTTCATTTATTCCATGGTTCTCTTGACAACAAGAAACCTAGTCTTTTTTAGCCTACGGCGATCGGTCGTCAGCTTTTCAGCCTGCCGACTCGACCCCTTTCAGTCTAAAGCCGACTAGCTTATTGTCAAGAGACTTTCACGGCATAAAGTGATTAAAATAAGTTTTTCTCAATTACATTTTTAATTGTTTTGACTGCGGTTACTACATTTAGTTTCGGCGGTCGTATTTGATTAGCAAGTTTCAGGGTAGAGCGAAACTCTTTATCTGGTAGATACTTTTTAGCGTTCTTTCGCCAAAGAGCCAACTTTTTGCTCACAGCTTTCAGCTGGTCATTCAAGCGTTCCATCTGTTGCCTAAGGCTCTTATTTTCATGCTGGAGTCTGCCAACTTCGGACCTCAATTCCCTGTTTTCTGTTAGCAACTTTTCACTTTTTATCAATGATTTAGCTAGATTGTTCTGGTCTTTTAGAGATTTATTCAGTTTATGCTCTAAAGCATTCCTGTCCTGCCTCAGTTTCACGTTATTTGTCGCATTTTTAGAAGCAGTCTGATATAACCTATTATAGGTTTCTCTATTCATCTTTAGTTTGCCGTCAAGTGTACGCTTTGCTAGTCCTTCTGCGTGCAGCTCCCTAAATCCTAAAGGCTCAACCTCTTTCAAATCAGTTAAACTTTCAGCCAAGGTCTCTATTTCTTTTTCGTATTGCTTCAACTCTTCGAGAGTGTCCCACTCCTTCTGCTCCAAATGCCGGAGCAGTTGCTCTTTTTCTGAAACAGTCAACTCTAGCTGGTTTATTTTCTGACTTATCTGCTCTAACTTATCTTGCTTTTCAGATAGTCGTTGCTCGACATCATCAAACAAACGCTGTTTCTCCTTGTATTCAGCAGTATCAAGATGTTTTTTCTCACTATCAACTTCTCCACGTTGTAAAGTGTACCCTTTATCATTCAGGTATTTTGGGAACTCCTCCTGAATTGCCTGAAGCTGTTCGCGGTGACCAAACAGAGCTTTTGAGCTGAGCTTACCATTTTTCAGTGGTACAAGCCCTAGGTGCATGTGTGGGGTACTTTCGTCAAGATGAACCATAGCATAGGCAATATTTTCTTCTCCGTATCTTTCAGCAAAGAAATTTTTAGCAGTCTCAAAAAATTCTTTTGTTTGCTCCTGGCTCATATTCTCAAAGAAAACTTTATCAGATGTGATAATCCACTCATTACATAATACAGCGTCTTTACGAATAGCACGTTTGGATAACTTATTGTCATTGACATATTGTTTTATTTGTTTGTCATAAGGCATAGAGCGGTCACGGTCTGTTAGCTCATAATTTAAATGACTTCGTTCAGGATCAATATCCTTATTCGAATGATTTTCAAAAATACGTTCATTATGACGATAAGCTCCTCCTAAATTACCAGACTTGTATTTGACCATTCTGGCTACTGCATAACTCATAGTTTGTTTCCTTTCTCGGCTCAAAGGGTCGCCGAGCTGGTGGCGGACGATTGCCACCAGAAATAAGCAACCCATAGGCAAGATTTTCTCCTGAAGGGTCGGCACTACTTCCATGTAAAGTGTAACGCACTACACTTTACTCCGTAAATGTGCGTTCTCCGAAGGGTCTTGCAGACAGCTCTTCGCTCCGAATACAGGAGCGACTTCGAACCACCTCTCGAGCCACAAGAGGAGCTTCGATTATACTCGCCGAAGCGAGTAGGGCACTTAAGCAGTGCCCTTGGTCGGACGCTTCGCATTGTCCGACAATCTACCGACCACCATAATAGGCTAATTGTTTTTCAAGTCTTGGTCGCTCATGTTTCAACAAGTCTTTCAGCAATCCCAAATAATCAACATCCGATGTTTGATAGGTTTCTAAAATCTTTTTATACTTTGTTCTTGTGTTCTTGCTAACTCTATTCCACACTGCCTTATCACGTGTTAAAGCTAGCAAGTATAACTGACCTTCCACAGACAGTCCTTCAAATTTGAATGGTTTAAAAATAACTGTATTGATAACCTCGAATATCTCCTCAACTGAGCGACTTCTCAACTGAAATTCTAAGCGCCACCAATGTTGGAACTGACTAGCACTTTCCTTTTCTTTTTCCGTCCCATTCTCTAGCTGTTCTTTTTTCTTGTTATACAGCCTTATTTGTTTTTCTGAGTGAGAAGCACCAAGATACTTCGTTTCTAGCTTTCCAGTATCCGAGCGGAATTCTTTGGTTGCAGTAGGACGACCTTTCTTTTCTAGGATAAACTCACTGCAATCAACCTCAAACAAATCAAAAGCTAAATCGACACGAGATATTGAAATATCTTCAAGATATGGTATAATAGTGTCTATAATTTCAGTATCTACTGAACGGAGTTTATTGGGGTTGAACTCCAAGCGGAAAGGACGAGCATTAAAGGCTTGTCCTTTTATCTTGTCATATTCCATATGGAGCACAACTTGACCCCCATCCCTAGTAGACGCTCGAAACATATCGGTCATAGCTGTTTGAATGCTAATCGCTGTATGACTTTCAACTAGTTTTTTTAGAGCTAGGAGCTTGCGGTTCTTGATATAAGCTGTTATCGTAATATTATCTAAACTGACTTTTAATTCCAAACAAGACTCCTTTCTTTCTACGGTCGCCTATCGGCGCCTATTTTTTTGCCTGCGCAAAGACCTTCTCCCTAATGAAAATTCTTGGGGGAGCAACCCCAAGCCGACCCTTACGGAGTCGGACCATTTTCATTTTCCGGCGGTCAAACTTGTCAAAAAACGGGTGTAGTAAAATCCCACGAAATGGGAACATAGCGGGCTGTTAGAGGGCGCCCTGTTATAAAATTTCCGTAACCCCTCAAAATCTGACCCCTAAACTCTGTTTTCAAAATATTTTCATAGTCATTTTTATAAATATTTTTGACTAGAAATTTTGTCAATCCAACACAGATTTTTTGAAAAAGTCTTCTCGGTCAACCAAAAATATCTTGAGGATTTTTTCGATAATGTCATCAGTCGGAACTTGTTTATTTTTCTTGTAGCTAAAGAAACGGTCTTTAGCTTTTTTGATTTCTCCTAAATCGTCGGACACATCAGCAAACAACAACTCATTCAATTCGAACCAACGTAGCTCTGATTGCTTACGTAGTGACTCAAAGTTTTTCCAGAATAGACGTCCCTCATCTAACTGCTCCATCTTCCTCATCAGCTGAATTCTTTCAATTTTCCGATATTCTTTTGGCAAGAGTACCGTCACATAGTCAGGGGTCATGTTCGAATAAATAACCTCATCTGTCACAACAATGGGAAGCTTCAGGGTACTATTGACGTCTTTCAAAATCTTTCGAACAAATTGACTAAGGGTAATTTGTGTATTCAGCTTGTATTTCAACATCTTAGTGCTTAGTAATTCAAATATATCGGTCGACCTGAATAGCCATTCCATCAGTGTTTTAGCATCTATATCTTTACTTGAGAACGCTCGATAGTCAATCTGATAGCTATCCAATCGCGACTGAATAGCTTGGTTAAGTGTTGTATCTTTTCCAAAATAAATCTTTATCATTGCTTATACCTCGTTGATATAGGTTTTGTAGGGTAAAGAGTAGCCATAAAAAACGTCTACTCTTTCTCGTTCAATCAAATTAACTTCTTCCAATCGTTGCATAACATCTATCATTGTGGTTCTGCTGCAAGAAAACATTTTAGCTAATTCAATCAGTTTAAAATTTAGATAGATACTGCCATCAGTATCTATCCAACCTTTTTCAGGAGCTTCTATCTGTCTATCTCTCAAGACAGCATAGACTAAAATATCTCTCGCAGATAGACTACTGTAGAAATCATCTTGTAATAAAATTTTAGGTATTAAGTAATTTTCGTTATCATAGTCCATAGCTCTTACCTCTCAAATTGTTGTAACCATTGAGCGACTTTATGCTTGTCATACAAGGTCACTCCGTCAATGACCATGTGGGGCATGCCTTCACGTTGCCATTTGACAATAGTCGTCGTTGAGACATCTAGCCAACGGCACAAGCCTGCCATACGAACCATAGGCTTATAAAGCTCCTTGTCCTCAAGGGCTTTTTCTATTGCCTTTTGGAGCATGTTATCATAGCGAGCCAATAACTTTTTTTCAGTTACTTTTGGAAGTTGTATAGTAAATCCTTCTGTCATTTGCAGGTTCTCCTTTTTGTTAAAATCGTTTTTTAGCTGTTTTCACTGCCTATTTTCTGGGAATGGTTCAATCTGAAATAGTTCCATAGGGTAAATATACCTTTCTAGTATTTCAGACCGAGCAACACTCCTATTTTTCAAGGCTGGTTCTTGCCTGTTTCATACGTTCAGCAAGTTCTTGGCGTTGTTCTTCTGTCACCTTGCGTTTTTTCTTAGGAAATACATTGATTGAAAAATCCTCACCAATCTTCATAATGGCATTGAGCCAAATCGTTCTGCCTTCTTCTTCCTCAGTGTTTAACACTTCATAGGCTTCAGGAAGTTTTAGCACTTTTTGAATGTGTGGAGAATAATTTGTTTCAATCGTCCATTGTTTATCCAGTGCGTCAAATCGGACAAACGTTTCTTGTTCTTCTAGTGTGTAAGCCATAGCTGACTCCTTTCCTTTTTTTACAAACTCCGAAAGCATTTTATTTGTATTATTTAAATACAAAATACATTTTAGAATACTTTTGCATTTTTGTCAACAGTTTTTGTATCTTAATTTGTTTTTTTGTATTATTTGTGTTATTTTAATTACAAAAGGAGAAAAAATGAATACACGAATTCCATATCTAGTTGCTTTAAGCGGTAAAACACTGAAAAAAATTAGCAAAGAAACTGGAATAGCTTACCCAACATTAACAAGCTATAACCAAGGCATACGTAATCCCAAGAAAAACAATGCAGTTATTCTTGCAAAATATTTTGGAGTATCAGTTGGATACCTATTAGGGGATGAAAAAGAGCCTAACTTGATAAATCCAGGTGATGAACCTCTATTACAGAGTTTTTTTAGAGTAGCTCAAGGGAAAACTAACTTAGACAAAGTAACCGAGTGGACTCCCTTCAAAGATGATGTTAGCTTTGTAAAAACAATGCTTCTATCCACTCCAACACTTGATAGAAAAATTGATGAAATTTTTGAAGGCATTGAGCCTAATATAATTCAGGCACTCAAACAAAGGATAAGAGAAGTTGCCAAAGAATTTCCTTATACAATTAACCATAGTGGAGATGAAAAATCAGATTATCACTACGTATGGCAGGCATGGGAAAAAACTCCTGAATATCAAGAAAGAATGGCTGAAAAGCATAAAAAATAATTATGACAACTCGTAATTTCCTTGTTTTACAAGCTCCGAAACCTTAGAAAAATAAAGGAGAAATTACAATGTCCATTCACAAATATCCAAGTAAAAAAGCCAAAAATGGCTATTTATATCTTGTCAAGGTCTATATGACCAGAGACGGTCAACGTTCAGACCATATCAAACGTGGTTTTCGTACTCGAAAGGAAGCCAAAGACTACGAAGCCAGACTCATTTATCTTAAGGCTTCAGGAAAGTTGGAAGAGTTCATCAAACCAACTCATAAAACTTATAACAAGATATTCGAGAAATGGTATCAAGCCTATCGAGATACTGTAGAGCCGACAACGGCTTCTCGTACTCTTGATATGTTTAGGCTTCACATTCTGCCAGTCATGGGAGAACTGCCCATCAGCAAAATCTCCCCTTTAGACTGCCAGAACTTCATCACAGAAAAAGCAAAGACCTTCAAGAATATCAAGCAAATCAAGTCCTACACTAATAACGTCTTTGACTTTGCGATTAAGATGAAATTGCTTAAGCATAATCCTATGGCAGAAATTATCATGCCAAAGCGGAAGAAACAACAGATAGATAACTATTGGACAGTCCAAGAACTGCAAGAGTTCCTAGCTATAGTGTTTCAAGAAGAACCTTACAAGCACTATGCACTGTTTAGACTACTAGCCTATAGTGGCTTAAGGAAGGGCGAGCTATACGCTCTTAAATGGGCTGATATAGACTTTCAGAGCGAGACTCTCAGCATAAGCAAAAGCCTAGGTAGGCTAGATGGTAAAGCCATTGAAAAAGGCACTAAAAACGATTTTTCAGTTCGAAAGATTAAGCTAGACAGCGAGACGGTCTCTATTCTGCAGGAATGGAAGGCAAATTGCCAAAAAGAAAAGGCACAACTAGCAGTTGCACCCCTTTCTATCGATCAAGATTTTATCTTTACTTACTGCACACGGTCAGGCTCAATAGAACCACTTCATGCAGACTATATCAACAATATCCTATCACGGATTATCAGAAAGCATGGCTTAAGGAAAATCAGTCCTCATGGTTTCAGGCATACCCATGCAACCTTGATGATTGAAATTGGAGTTGACCCAGTCAACACAGCAAAAAGGCTAGGTCATGCAAGTAGTCAAATGACTTTAGACACCTACAGTCATTCAACAACTAATGGAGAAGATAAGTCCATCAAGCAATTCGCAGACTATCTCAAAGCAAAATAACAGTTAAAAAAGATGTAGAAGTTTTTCCAAAACGGTATCAAAAAAGGTATCAAAAGCAAAAAACAACAAAAAAAGCACCTTGCAAGAGACTTGCAAAATGCTTGTAATCGTTGATGTAAAGCGGTTTTTAACGTTTTGAGAACTGACTAGCTTTACGAGCTTTCTTAAGACCTGGTTTCTTAAATATTGATGATAACTGGATTTATAACACGCACGGTCAAGCCTATGTCAGCTTCACTAATCCAAACGTTATGCCGTCAGCTGTTGTTCGATCAATAAATGCTCCTGTTGTACCAATTATGCCAAAAGTGACATATCGTGACTACAAATTGCAGTATAAGCCAGTTGTGACTAAACAAGTCACTGACATAGAAGGCAATAATATCAATAATAAGACAGTTGTTAAAAATGACTTCCAAAAATATTACTTGTCTTATGAAAATATCTTAGCTAATGCAAAAGTAGGTGATACTATTGGTATCACTGATCCGTTAGAAGCTGGGGCTATTCCAGATGTGGAACGTACTTTTGAACTCAATAAAGACAGTGGTTGGACAGTTTCTTATAACGAAGCCACCAACACAGTTACCTACTTATCTACTTATCAAGGTAAGATCCTTCCTAAGCCAGTGATTGTCTTTGCCCCAATCTACGACAAGGGCTTCTATGACAATACTTACCGCGTATCAAGGAATGAGCACTTTATCTATTCTGATACAGTCACTATCTATACATCAGACAAACCAACACCAAGGAAAACAGTCACTGATAACTCAGGTACTGATATTGACGGTGCAACAATCTTTGATAAGCACGTTAATTATGGCTTAACAACTGATTATAGCTCATACAAGCATCTGACAGTGTCTAAAGAAGCTATTGCTAAAGGCTTTGGTCTTTTAGATGATGTTCAAGACGGCGCCGTGACCATTGACATTAAAAATATCACTATTAAAGACAACAAAAATAAAGACATAAAAGCTCTCTTTGATATGTATCACGTGCTTTCTGATAAAGGACGCACAGAAGTAGTCGAAAACTTCCTTAAGCAATCGGGACTTGAGCCAAAAGGTGAGTTCTTCTTGTGGCTAGCAAAAAATCCTGTGACCTACTACAGTGATTATGTCTTAAAGAATAATAACATCACTATTAGTCTTCCAGCAACACTACTTGTTGAAGACGGTGAAAAAGTGGAAAATGACTTTCAACAAATTGATTTTGGCAATCCTTACGTCTCTAATCTTGTAGTTAATAATATTCCAACAGTTCAACCTGAAAAGCATGCCTTGAGTGCCAAAGATGATAATAGTGTTCTTGACGGTCAAGAAGTAAAAATTGGCGACTATATTCGCTATTTGCTTGATGGTGTGACGGTAGGCAAACATCACGACACGCTTTGGCAATATGATGGACTAGATCGCCTAGACACTACTCATGACCGCTATACAGGAAATTGGAAAGCTGTTGTCACAGGGACAGAATATACTGCCAAAGCAGATATGGTACTAGCTTATGATGTAAGGCTTGAAGATGGGACACTGATTAAAGCTGGAGATACTGTCAAAGCTAGCTCCAAATATAGCTTTACTTTTGAATTTAACCAAAACACAAATAGCGATTTTATCAATAAGATTGTAACGGTAGTTTGGAATGAAGAAAAAGGGGAGTGGTCTTATCGTTTTGATAAGGATTTCCTAAACTCACTTGGAGTTGAAGGTACGTTTGATGCAGATTTCTATATTGAGGTAGAACGTATTGCAGCAGGTGATGTTGAAAATACTTTTGTCAATATTATAAATGGCAAAGAGATGACTGCGAAAGTCACAACACATACTCTAGAACTACCACAACCAACTCCAAATACGCCAGTTAAACAAGCTAATGTGCTTCCGTCAACTGGTGAAGCAGGTAGCGTTTTAAGGCTTATTGGTGGCGTGTTGCTGTCAGGATTGAGTCTTGGTGGCGTTCGCAAACGCAAAGAAGACTAGTTTTTCCCTTGGCTTTATGGTATAATAAAGCCAACAAATGAGAGGGGATAGAGATGAGAGGGGATAGAGATGAGAGAGGATAAGAAAATGCATGCACACGTGACAAAAAGTGGCTACAAGTACTACACCCCACGTAGGACCGCCTCAGAGGCTCCACAAGCGCCTAAAGAAAGCAAGTGGAAGAAAGGGGCTAGGTGGACGAAACAAGCTCTTCTAGCAGGTTTTAAGAACCTTCCCGGCCTTATCATGAGGGCAGCAGTCCTCATGGTCACCACGCCCTTGATGATTCTTCTCTTTATCCTAAACTTAATCAAGAGCTTAATAGCGACGGCCATTGGTTGGTTTGTCTTTAAAGTAGCTTCTTACTTTATTCTGGGTTTTGGCATAGCAGGCTATACCTTTTTAATTCAAAAGGATATTCCAGCACCAGAATGGTTTAATAACATGATGACAGATTTTGTTTTCCCACATGGCATCCCAATCTATTACTGGTGGGAGACGACCATTATCGTTGTCTTATCCGTTATTACCGCCCTCTCTCTTACCCTCTATCCAAACGAGGCTTAAACCTCGTCATTCACTTATAGCACACAGGCACTAAGATTGTTCTTAGTGTCTTTTATTTTTAGAAAAGAAAGTGAGAAATAATCAATGCAAGCAGTTGTTAATTTTATCAACAATATTGGAAATATTGGTGGTCTAATTGGTCTTGGGTGGGCAGCCTGGGGAGTCTGGGACTTGGCCATTGGGATCCGGCGGGAATTGGATGACAAGAAGGACAAGGGGATTCAGAGTATGATTCTAGGTGCTCTCCTTGGAACGGTGCTCAAGGCTATTTTTTCAGCCCTTGCCGCAGGACTTCAAGCGATTGTCGTCTAGGACAAGGCAAAGGAGGTGGTTTCCATGAACCAATCCACACTAGATCAATTAACCAGGGGTCTTAAGGAGTATAATGCTACGGCCTATCAACTCATGGAGACGGTTGCTGGTTCTATGGAAAAGGTGGCTATCTTGCTTCTCTTACTCTTTATGGGGATGAACCTGCTCAACTGGCACCAACAGCTCAAAAGCAATGGTGGGGAACTTTCCCTGCAGCTCTGGATAGAGGAGATTCTCAAATATACCATTGCCCTTTTTCTCATCCTCTACGTGGACGAGATCTTCGACAGCCTGACCTGGCTCTTTAATGTCGTGATTAAGGGAGTGGCTAAACTAGGAATAAAAGAAGTAAAAACTGACATAGAGCCTACTTTTAAAAATTTAAATTGGGCCTCTAAAGGGATGCTTCAGATTGTCTATCATGTTGTTGACTTTATCGGTCAACTCTCGGCTAAGTTGTTGATCCTTTTGCGCTCCTTTACCCTCTATACCTACAAGGGGATCGCAAAGATTGTGGTCGCCTGCTACATGATGGAGAGCCTACGACCGATCTGCTTTGGCTTTTTTAAGCTCTACATTGCGGCCGTCCTTCAGGGATTGATTTTGGTTGTGGTCATCATGCTTTACCCAGCTATTGTGACCGATGATCTGTTGACGGTGGAAAAGACAGGAGCCTGGACCAGTGCCTTTGTGGCGATTGGCAAGGGCATTATCTACATTGTCATGCTCTTTGGCAGCCAACGTATGGCTAAGAATATTATGCAGGTGAATTAAATCCTTTTTGTGATATAATGAAATTAAAGGATGCAGGAGTTTTTGTATGGTAGTTTCAAAATTTTATGCAAAGTGGCGAAAACCTTCAGGAGAAGAAGAACTGGTCAACGCTTTTGATGCGTTAGCTTTGAAAGGGCGAGGACAGATAGTGACTCAACCTAAAGAGAGGGCAAGTCTTTATGATATCGAGACAGGTCTAAAAGTTACTCCCAATCGTGGTCATAAAAAAGATGGTAGGAATCAAGGACAGCCTTACTTTGCCTATTATTCGGGAGAAGAAAGTCCCCTAAAAGGAACCGAGGGCAATTTTGAATACTCGTCAGAACTCAATGCTTTTATCGAAGCCTTCAAGTCTATTAAAAGATTTCAAATTGGCTATGGCGAACATACTGCCTTTATTTTCCCAAAAACTATCTCTCCCATGAAGCGATTGGTTTTTGAAGACGAGGACTTTGTCATTTTAAAACTATGGATTGAGATTGACGAGACTTATCCCTATTCAGAATACTACCGCTTAAATGGTCAACTAGGTATCGAGTTTTATAAAACAAAGCGTCCGGAGCCTGCGAAGCGTATAAAGCTAGCTAAAAAAGGGATTCCTTTACTTGAAGCTAAAGCTCATTTTCCTGAGTCTACTGAAATTTATGTACCTGAGAAATTTGTTTCATTTGAACAAATCAGGGGAATTGCGGCGAAAGTAAGGGAAGTTTACCAGGAGAGAGACTATAAACTCTATGGGATATTTAATAAATACCACTTAGAAGCTTTTGTTTTTTTAGGCGACAATGAAAGGAGATACGAAACCTTGAAATCTTATGAAGAACAGTGCCAAGAGCTTCAGGCAGAAATTAGGCAGTTAGAAGAGTGCTTCAGTCAAAAAAGCGAGAAAGTTAACCAACTGAGAGAACAAATCAATCAAGCTGAGTCTCGATTAAGATGTTACTGTGAAAAAGAAGAATACTACAAAAATTTAGAGAAGGATAATGAGTTGCTGAAAAAGGAATGTCAACAGCTGACAGATAAGTCTAGGCGCTACTTTGAAGAAAGGAATGCGGCACAAGAGGAGACGAAATCCCTACGTAACCGTTCCTTCTTGCAACGGCTTTTCAATAAATAGTAAGATAACCGAACAGTTCTGAAAGCAGAGCTGTTTTTTTGATGGAAAGGATCATGAGATGAATTTAGAACAACTTAGACACAGACGAGATAAACTCATTCAGGATAATGAATGGATGGATCATCTAATCAAGGAAAAAGAGGAGGAACTATGGGAGAAAAAAGTTAGAGTGATTGCAGCGTCAGAACTGGCTCGCTCAGCTATGGAATCAGCCTTGCGCACAGCTGGTATTGTGGAGAGGTTTTATGGTCCCTACAAGCCTTCTCTTGAAGCGCAGAAAGGAAATCTATGACACGTTTAGGCAGTGAATTTTTAAAAGCCTTAGATAGCTATGAACGGCCAGTGATAGGTTACATTACCTTTCGGCAGCTGGTGCTACTCTTTGGTATAGGACTGACGGTACTTGTGACCTCGGTCCTTTTTTGGTTTCAGATGCCCAATGTTGTCCTGTATGGTGTTGGCTTGACTGTGCTAGCGCCTTTTGTGATCTTTGGGTGCCATATCGATGAAAAGATAAAAGATGAGTTGCGCTTTCTCTTGACCAAGCAAGAACGCACATATCAAACAGACTATGACAGAAAGGAATACACGAGAAATGATTTTGCTCAAGCGAAAACAAACCCCGAAACTCTCGAAAGCTGAAAAAGAAAAAGCTAAGCGGTTGAGGCGAACCATGACCGCTTCCACACAAAACAGCTTAAACTACCAGTACTTACCCCCTGACGGTCTCATGACCATCACAAACGACACTTACTCAAAAGCGTATCGCCTAGGTGATACTAGTTACATCACCGCTACAGATGATGAACGGATTGATGTGATCGAAACCAATGCGGATATTTTTAACTCTCTGGATATTGATAATGATCTACAGCTGCTGATCCTGAATCGGAGAGTTGAAACCAGTAGTCTAGCTACTATTCGCTATGAGCTAGTACAAGACGGCTATGATGACTATCGTAAGGAATACAACGCTATGATTAAGGAGCGTTTTTCCCAGGAACAAAATACCTTTAAGGTGGAGAAGTACCTGACGATTACGACCAGGGCAGACCAAGACCATCAAGCTAGACGAATCTTAGATGATACCGCAACGGTCATTGAAAGCCAGTACAGTGGTCTAGGAATTTCCTTCAAGGAAATGGATGGTTTGGAGCGCTTACGGGTCTTTCGCAAACTCTTACGACGTGAAGTCTTTTTGGACTTCACTTATGAGGATATTGCCCTTTCTGGCTTATCTACTAAGGATTTTATCGCTCCTTCTTATCTGAAGTTTGAGAAGGAACACATGAGAATTGACGATAGCTATGCTAGGGTTCTCTACGTCAAGCAGTATCCAACCTTCCTGAATGACAAACTAATCAAGAATATTCTGGATACAGGGATCGAGTTAGCGATCAGTCTCCATGCTAAGCCTTATGATACGGCAGCTGCCCTGAAGAAGATTAAAACGGTCAAGTCTAGTGTCCGACGTGAGATAATCAAAAGTCAAAAGGCAGCTGCTAAGGAAGGGTATGGCAGTGATTTGGCTGTTGGAGGCAAGGCGATTGAAACCTCCAAGGAAACGGAGAAATGGACAGAAGAACTTCAGGAAAATGATCAGAAGATGTTTTCTGGGGTAATGGCTATCTATTTGGTTGCGGATAGTCTGGAAGAGTTAAACAATTATACCGAACAAGTCCAGCGCTCTGTGCGTAAGAATACAGTCGATTTAGATAAGTGTTATCTCTATCAGGAAGAAGCCCTCAATACGATTTTGCCGATTGGTGTACCCTTTATCAATGTTAAACGTCGTTTTATGCGGGATATGACCACGAGTAACCTAGCGACACAAATACCCTTTACCAATGTGGACTTGCGCTCAAATAGCCCACGTGCCATTTATTATGGACAAAATCAACTCTCTAAAAATGCGGTAATGGTGGATCGTAAGCATGACTTAAATACAGGATCAGGGGTCATTTTTGGCATCCCTGGGTCCGGAAAATCGGTCCTTGCTAAAGCAGGGGAGATTATTCCAACCCTCTTACGCTATCCTGAAGATCAAATCATCATTATTGATGCAGAAGATGAATACACGGGGATTGGACGTGCCTTTGGTGCAGAAATTATCACGATTGCACCTGGTTCTCCTCACCATTTTAATTTACTTGATGTACCAGATAAGGATAAACTCCAGGCAGAAGATAATGATCCCATTGGCCAAAAGTCAAATCTTTTGTCTACGCTCTTTGAAAATATCTTCTCTGAAGTATCAGACGATGAGTTTGCCATGATTGACCGAGTGACTAGAAAAACCTATGAAGCCTATGAGTATCCAACCTTTAAGGATTGGCAAGCTGTTCTGGAAGAACAACCAGGAGAGATTGCGAAAATACTGGCTTTAAAAGCAGAGCCGTATACGAGAGGTTCCAATGATATTTTTGCGTACCCAACCAATGTCGATATGGAGAATCGCTTTATTATCTTTAATCTCAAGCAGTTAAGTGGAAAGCTCAAGCCCTTTGCACTTTTGGTCATTCAGGACTATATCTGGAACCAAGTAGTCAACCACCAAGGAAAAACAACAACACGTCTCTACTTCGATGAACTTCAGCTTTACTTCAAAAATAAACTCCAGTCCACCTTCTTTACCGAGTTATACTCTCGCATTCGTAAGTATGGAGCTATTTCAACGGGAATTACCCAGAATCCTGAAACTGTACTATCGACAGAAGAAGGACGCAAACTCGTAGCCAACTGTGAATTTATGGTTCTCCTGAAGCTCAAACGGACCGACCTAGAAGCCTTATCTCAGGTTATTCCTCTAACGCCTTCCTTAGAGCGCTTTGTCTTACGCCCCAAAGCCAAAGGAACGGGCTTGATTGTAGCTGGAGATACCATTGTTCCCTTTGAAAATCCTATCCCTAAAGAGACTAAACTCTATCAGCTAGTGGCGACAGATGGTTAGGAAAGTGAGGTGTAGTCAATGTATGACACGGATCCCAAGCAGGCAAGAAAAGAACGCAGACAGCGGATCAAAGAGGGAATAACCTCTAATCAGGGCAAGATCCCCAAAGAAGCTCGTTTAGACTCCAGAGCGACCTATGAGGTAGCCAAGAAGAATTACCGCCTGACTCAAAAAGACTATGCGCTTCATAAGCGACCACAGCCAACGGCCAAGGCTCTATTCTTTAAACAACAACGGGATAAGGTCAAGCTAGATTACCAAGTTGCTAAGACCATCTACAAGCGAGCTAAAAAAGCAGACGGCACTTATATCCCTAACCGTCTGAAAAGGCGAGCCAAACAAGGCACCCGAATGAAACTCAGACAGGATGTGGAACAAGCGATACGTGATAACGACACTTTGGGAGATGTCATCAAAGCCCGACAGGATATTCGTCAATTTCATTATCAGAAGAATGCTTCTAAACGTGCGCTTAATGCTGGAGGGAAACTAGCAAAGTATTCCTTCAAACACAGCTATGGCCAACTGAACCGAGCCTATAACTTTACCCGTGGTCGTGGCTATACCAGAACCCCTAAAGAGTTCTCATGGGAAGGAAAGCTCACGAAAAAGATGCGTCAGATGAGGCAACGTGCAGCACAGACAAAGGCAGGAAGAGTAGCCAAAGGAACAGGTAAGGCGGTGAAGGTCGTTTCAAAACCCATCCGCTCTATCCTAGCCAATCCTCTTGCCATTAAGTCTTATTTCCTGATGTTTCTTATCTTTGGGTTTTTCTCCCTTTTTATGAGCATTTTAGGAGGAAGTAGCCCTGTCCAACAAAATGAGTTTGACCTAAATCAATCCTGGCTTCAGATTAGTAAACGAGATCGGGAAAAATCCAATGATAAGGTGGATTATTGGACTAACATTGATGACGTGCTCTTTTTTATGAATTACCGCTACGGGAGTGAATGGAGTCCAAATAGTAAATGGAGCGAGGGAACAGGTGGTGAATGGGCTGGAAAGCTGGGCTTTAACCACTATTCAGATGCTCTCAACGACCTCTGGAATCATTTGAACGACGACCCTCAAAATCTGAAAAGGATGGCCGATCTGTATGATCCATCATCGGACTTAAAATGGGCTAAACTCACTAAGGAGGAGCTAGAGGATTACGAGGAGCTGGTGGATCTGACCAAAGAGGTCGGCCACTACCCCTCTTATCAGGAACTGGATAATCCCTTTTATAGTGAAGAAGATCCGTCTTATGCTAATCCTCTGGTTATCCTGAAGCGTTTTGGTTACACGTCGACAACAGAGGTTTACGAGAAAACTCAGTTGAAAGCGACACTTGGTCAATCCTTGAAGGCTCCCCTATCAGGAAAAATCAGCCTGCAAGAAGATACTGTTACTATTCAAACGCTTGATGTCAGTTTTAGCTTTGAAAAGGTTGGTAGTATCCGAGTATCTGATGGGGCGACAGTTGCTTCAGGAGAAGAAGTCGGCAAGGTTACCACAAATGGCTACCAAATCATTCACTACCAAAAGTTGGAAGAAAAAGAGATTAAGAACAAGAAGGCTAAGTGGACATCTGTCAATCCAGGTTTCTATTTCCAGTCCGTCGTCTACAATCAGACAACTTCTGTCTTAACAACGCTAGACGGTGACTTGGGACAAAAAGCTAAAGTCATTAAAGATTACCTGAAGCAAAAACTCCCAGGATTAACGGACAAGGGAGTAGCGGCCATGCTAGGCAACTTTGCGACAGAAAGCAATATCAATCCCAAGCGGGCTGAAGGAGATTATCTAGCTCCTCCTGTCGGTGTTTCCTCCTCTTCTTGGGATGATGAGGCCTGGCTATCTCTAAGTGGGCCAGCGATCTATAATGGAGCTTATCCAAATATCATTCATCGGGGGCTAGGGCTGGGACAATGGACAGATACAGCAGATGGTTCTGTTAGGCACACTCTTCTCTTGAACTATGCTAAAGCTAAGAACAAGAAATGGTATGACTTGGAGCTCCAGCTGGAGTTTATGCTGGAAGGGGATAGCCCTTACTATATTTCCATTGCCAAGGAGATTTTAACCAGCAACGATGATGTAGAGATATTGACAAAACGTTTCCTAAATAACTGGGAAGGAAACGCTGGAGATAAGCTCTTAGAGCGTCAAAACAATGCCAAACAAATCCATTCCTTTCTGACACAGCCAATTCTTGGGGGCGGTCAACTTGCTTCTTCCTGGAATTTCCCCGAAGAGTACCGTTCTAAAGTTACTAATCCACCGACGCAAAATGCTATGACTACCCAAAGCGGAAATGCTTATCCAATAGGTCAGTGTACCTGGTATGTCTATAATCGTCTAGTAGAGCTAGGCTCCATCAAGGATCTATCAGGAGCTTATAGCTCTCTTGGTAACGGCCAAGACTGGGTAAGAAATTTGGTAGCCAAGGGGTGGAAGTTCAGTATGACCCCTAAAAAAGGGGCAGTAGTCTCCGTCCTAGGTGGATTTGGAGGAACCTATCCGCAATATGGACATGTAGCCATAGTGGAGTATGTCAATCCTGATGGAACCTTCCTAGTCTCAGAATGCAATATCGCTGGAGTACAGGATAAGGTCCATTTTTCCGTCCTAACTCCCGCTCATTACTACACATTTGCGACACCTTAAACAAGAAAGAAGGAATATTTGATATGAAAATGATTGATACAGAGAAGTTGAAACTTTTAAAATTAGTAGGATTAGCCATAGTGACGATCGTTGTTCTGGGACTCGTTTTTTGGTTTAGTTTTGCCAGCACAAAGCCCAAAACATCAACGAAAGAAACAGCTCCCAAAACCCAACAGACCAAGAAAATGGAAGGAAGTGAGTTGACCGCAACCTATGTCAAGGATTTTTTATCTGCCTACTTCACAAAGAAAGATCTGGGAGAGAACCGTAATCGTTACCTCCCCTTTATGTCAGAAGCGGCCTACCAGCAGGAAATAAATGCAGAGGAAGAACCCTCTACCCAAACCTATAAGGGTTATGTGGTGGATACGAAATTAAAATCATCCACTGTTTATATTGATGGTGAGAACCACGTGGTTCTGGTCCAAGTGAGCTATACCCAAACCCAGCTTCAGAAAAAGTATGACTACACTAATGCCCAAAAAGATGTGCTATCAAGCAGTACATTACGTATCCGCTACGTGAAACAAGATGGGAAATACCTGGTTGGTCAGATTGAGCCAGTCTTAATTGTCGATACCCTTACAGCTAGTCAGGAGGCTGGTCTCCCTACCCTTAATCAACCGAACACTACACAGACTATAGAAGGAGAAGAAGAGAGATGACAAAATTAGAAACGCTTGAAAAACAACGCACTAAAGCTCAAGAGCGACGTGAGGACTTCCTAGCTAAGGCCAAGAAGGAGGAAGAAAAGCTGAAAGAGCTGGAGGTTCAGATTATTTTAGCCAAGCATGAGGAACGCTCGGACTATTTAGCTAAACATCATTTAACCTGGGCGGATATTGAAAAGGCTTTGGCAGAAGGAAGACTGAAAGGAGATACCAAGCATGTACCGTTTAACCAACCTGACACTGGACACGACAACAACCTACAAGAATAAGGACCTCGTTTATCAAGCACTGGAACGAGAAAATGCTAAAATTAAACACCATGAAGCAGAAAGTATGTTGCTGGTAGAAGAACTAGATAAAAAAGGCGTAGTCATCTATCAAGAAGACATACACCTCCCCTTTGACGGTATCGCAGATAGCCTGTTTCTACAAGCTGGAACGAATACAGCTGAAAATCCGTCAAAGACCAAGGGATTTTCCTTTCTGAAGCCTTCTGAGAAGACCATTGATCAAGAATTTACCTTGAGAGAGAACCAAGAGTTTAGAAAGCCTTTCTCAGACACAACCCTGGGGACTGACAGGCGAAAGAGAGTCTCTTTTTTGTGGCAAGGGTTCATGTTTGTAGGTTTAGTAGCGAGTATTGCGATGGCTGGTTCTATGACAAGCCTAGCTCTCAAACAAGGAAAAGAACTCAATAGCCTAAACCAACAAATCAAGAAACTTGAAACCCTTCAGGCTGAGACAGGAAAGCTGGATGCTTTTGTCCGTTATTTTCTTCCCCGTTATTATTCTGAACAAGGCTTACTAGATGATTTTGTGGCTCCCTCTCTCAAGCTGGTTAATCAGACAGGTCAACTCCAGTCTGTTATCATGGAATCAAGCTCGCAGACAGCCCCCAAGGTCTACCAGATGACCTATGTACTCTCTATTAAGGATGGGGAGAATAGGAGCCAGAAGCGCTTGATAGTGACTGTTAAAGTGGCTTCCTCTTCCCCTTACGGCTACCAGATAACGGATGAGCCAAAATTAGCGGACTATCCAAGTTAGAAAGAGGTAGACATGGATCAAGAACGAATCAGTCACTCCCTAACTCTAAAAGGGAAAATTACTGTGGAGATGACTATTCAAGCTCTTTATGCCTTGGCTAAAGCATGCCATGATCATAAGCAGTATAAAATGGATCATCGAACTTTCGAGGGTGAAACACGCTTTAACGAGTTTATGGCTACCAAATCCCAGAAGGACGTAGAACAACTCTTGAATAGTGAAGTTCATTTGGCCAAGCTCAAGCACTATCTGGAAGAATACAAGGTAGGGTTTAGCTACCAACAAAAAGGTGAGATAACCTACCTCTACTTTGAAAGTAAGAACCGCCTTTTGGCTGAAAAGGCCATTAAGGACATGTTAGCAGAGGTTACTAAGACTCCCGACAAATTGAAGGACTTCGCTAAAAATGTTTTGAGAAAACCTCATGAAATGCTTCCTGAAGAAAAGTTAGCCTATTATAAAAACTACACTGTTTATAAGGGCATGAGTCCGGTTGTCACAAAAGACCTTGGAAAGGAGAAAGCTAGATGATGAGAAAGCCGATCTGGCCCTACCTGCTGGTGGGGCTTTTGTCATTTATACTAGCTCAATCCCTATATGCTTACTATCAATTGTCGATACAAGCGGTTCCTTTTATAGGGATTCTACGACTGAACTGGCTTTTAGAGAACTGGCCCCTCTTTTCTTTGATGCTCTCTCTTGAGCCAGAAGCTTTGATGACTGGCCTTGTTGGCTTTGGTCTCCCTATGTTGCTGTATGTGTCTGGAGATAGGAGTTTCTATCGCCACGGGGAAGAACAAGGTAGTGCCCGCTTTGCGACATTGCGTGAAATGAAGCGCTTTGAGGACAAGGATAGTGATAAAAACATGATTTTTACTAAGCAGGTCAAAATGGGACTTTTTAACTTTAGGCTAGCCTATAACGTCCAACTTAATAAGAATGTGATTGTGATAGGTCTTCCAGGGGATGGAAAAACCTTCACCTTTGTATTGCCAAATCTGATGCAGTTGAACTCTAACTTTGTGGTCACAGACCCAAAAGGAAGCCTGGTACATGAGACGGGAAAGATGTTAGAAAGGCATGGCTATGCGGTTAAAGTCTTTGACCTAATCCATCTGAAGAACTCTGATCGTTTTAATCCTTTTCACTACATGAAGTCTGAGTTGGACATCGACCGTATCTCTGAAGCTATTACAGAAGGCACCAAGAAGAGTGAACATATGGGGGAAGATTTCTGGGTACAGGCGGAATTGATGTTGCAGCGGGCCTTAATTGGCTACCTCTATTTTGATTCCAAGGATCCTGAAACAGGAGCACAGCTTTATATGCCTAATCTAGGTCACGTGGCCGATTTGTTGCGGGGGATTTATCGTGAGGATCCCGACGTGCCTAGCCCAGTAGAGCAGATGTTTGAGGAGTTGGAAGAATTGCAACCAGGAAACTACGCCTACAAGCAATGGAAGCTCTTCCAGAATTTCAAAGGTGAAACCAGAAATAGCGTAGTAGCTATCCTATCTTCTCGTTATTCCATCTTTGACCATGACGACGTGAGAAAGCTCATTAGTGATGATACGCTGGAGATAGATACTTGGAACACCAAAAAGACCGCTGTCTTTATTGCCATTCCTGAGACTAATAACGCCTTTAATTTCTTGTCCTCTATCTTATTTGCGGTTGGCTTTGAAGTGTTAACCCATAAGGCAGATGATATTCTCCATGGTAGGGTTCCAGACTACAGCAGGAAGAATCTGAGACACATTCAATTTATTTTGGATGAGTTTGCACAGATCGGTCGGATTCCAAACTTTACTCAAATTCTATCTTCTATCCGTAGTCGGGAGATGTCCATTAAGATTATCCTTCAAGCAGTTAATCAGTTAGAATCCCTCTACAAGAGCGATTGGAAAACCATTTTTAATAACTGTGCAACTCATGTCTTTTTAGGGACCAATGATGAGGATACTATGAAATACTACTCGACCAGAGCTGGGAAACAGACTATCCGCACTAGGTCAACTTCTAAATCTCATAGTTACCGTAACGGATCATCTAGCGAAAACAAACAAATTCAAGGTCGACCACTCTTGACACCTGATGAAGTGGCCAGAATTGGTGTGGAGGAGGGCTTAGTTTTTATCTCCAAGCAGAATGTCTTTAGGGATCAAAAAGCTAATGTCTATGACCATCCGAGACAAGGAGAGATTGCCCATTCTCCTGAAGATGACAACTGGTATGACTATCAACGTCTAGGCACAGACATCGATGGTTTACTCCTTCATGCGCAGGACTTAGAGCCTCAATTAGAAGCATTGTTTGCAGCCTAAATAAATATTAGAAAGGAAACGATATGAATACACCAAACCTACGACTTGGCTTTTTAGAAAGTATTGGTCAAGTTTTAGCCTTGAAAACTGAAAATCTTACAGTAGAATATCCTGCAATTTGTAGATTATTGAAACAGGCAGATGAAGGAACCTTTTACCGACTTGCTCCCCATCTCTTTGTTGTAACAGACGTGAGAGAGCCGATAGTGGTTCAAGCCATTGAAGGCAATACAAGAGGATATAAACTATTTAAACAATTAGTAGAGGAGGGAATGTAATGGTTTTTACGAAAGCACAAGCAAAATCTTTGGCTATTTTGGATGTAGCTAGGAGCCTTGGGATGGAGATGAAACGTAGCTCCCATAAGGAATACCGATGGACGGAACACGATTCTTTGGTAATTGATACCAACAAGAATACCTGGCATTGGTATTCTCATACGGACAAATACGGAGATACCATTAACCTAGTGCAGGAAATGAGAGGCGTTAGTTACAGAGAGGCTATGCACTATCTTGAAACAGGAACCTTTCCTGAAGCAAAACCAGCGGAGGAAGTGAGGCAACCCTTCAAATATACTCTAGCACCCTATGAACAACCTTTTAGAGAAGCTAGAACTTACTTGAAGGAGATTAGAGGTCTGTCAGAGGAGACGATAGACTTTTTCTTGGAGAAAGGGGTTCTTGCTCAGGCTAGACGAAAAGATAGAGATGGCTTTACAGAAGATGTTTTGGTCTTCAAATACCTGGATAAAAATCAAAATATTGTAGGGGCTAGTCTCCAAGGATTAGTCCCTTATACTGATCGGCACGAAGGCAAAGGCTATCTCAAACAAATCATGTACCAGTCAGAAGGAATTGCGGGCTTAAACGTATCTATTGGCTCTCCCGATCGTCTCATTGTTGCCGAGGCTCCCATTGACCTAATGAGCTACTACGAGCTTCACAAGAGCGAATTAAACAATGTGAGACTAGTAGCTATGGAAGGGTTAAAAGAAGGCATTCTGTCTCGTTATGCCATGGAAGCTCTCCAGGAAAGGGGAGTTGTAAAGGAAGTTTCTTTAGACTATACACGATCCAAGGATTTAGCTCAAGTTTCTAACTTTCTATCTGAAACAGCACGTGTGACCACCCTGTTTCATGATGGCGAGTACCAGGATCTTATCACCTTGGCAGTTGATCAGGATAAGGCAGGAAGTGACTTCATCGAGCGACTAAGAGAAAAAAATATCCCAGTCATTGATGCCAGACCACCTAAAGGAGAGAGCAAAGAAAAGATGGACTGGAATGACTATTTAAACCAAGTTAAGAAGGAAAAACTGAAAATAGAAGACACTAAAAAAGCTCCTGACCGAAGTCAAGAGCCTTATAGCAATGCGGGCGATTCACATCGCAATCCCGATTTTTTAGGAGATTTGTCTCCAGGGGCAGCATCGAAGCCCGTTGTGGACGAACCACAACCTGATTTTCCTGTCATTGCTCCATTACAGTTTACCACTAAGGGAGAATGGATGTCAACTCTCAAATCTGGCTATCATGTGATTACTGACGGAGAGCTGAAGCGACTAAATAAATTTGCCCCAGGTTTACAAGCAACTGCTCAGTGGTATTTGAAAGAATTAGCCGGAAGTACCATTACGTATCTTTATCAGGACAAGGAAGGGATTGGAAGGTTAGACGTACAATTTTCTGACGAAAACTTTGCACATCTAACGGGTATCTCACCGAAGGAAATAGAGACAAAACAAGTTGTCTATGACTTTGCGAGTGGTAAGGGAGACTATGGCAATATTCAAGTTTCCCATGCCATTAAGGATAAGTCAATGGTGTTACCGTTATTACCAGATATTATATCCTCTCAAGCCTTTGTCTTTGATGACTTATCAACTGTAGAGAAGTTTCATAAAATTGATTTGGCACAAGCTATCAAGACAGAAGACGAAGATTTGTTAGTAGCCCTCAGGGATGTAGATGGTATTGGAGTACCCGCTTCAGTTATGAGAATAAAAGAAAAATTATCTCTGGAGTTAGAAGGAAAAGAGAAGGTTGTATTAGGTATTTATCGTGAACGTAATGGAAAGGTTGAGCAGCTATCACTTAATGATGACTATATCAAAGATGGTGGGAAACAATTACACTCCCTACTTCAATCAATAGAACAGGAGGAGGTGAAGTCTCCTAGAGAAATCATGCCAGAAAATACGGCCTATGTCTATAGCCAGTCACGCCAGAACGGGGAGGTCTTGCAACATGGAGATCTCTACTGGAAGGAAGATGCAGAAGCTTTGGTGCAGTCTTTACGAGAAGAGGGAGCTATCGCTTTTGTGTCTCAGAAACTTCTAACCAAGCCAGAAATATCACAGAGAACAGCAGAGTTATTAGTTGAAAATCCTGATTTGGAATGGACTCGTCCTTACTCTTCAACAGAATCTTTTGTCGATGTTAGGGGAGTGAGGCAAAAGAAATACGAGATTCCAGACACGAATCTTGAAGAATTAAAAGAAAAGGAAAATCTATCTCCGATTAGCCAACTGGATTCAGATGCGGATGGTGTATCTGATGATGAGGAGTTGGAACAAGGAACGAATCCGTATGATTTTCGCTCTAAGCCTGGTTCAAGATTTTTAGAAGAAAACAGTCTCGAATCTGAGGAAACAGTTCAAGTCTCTAGCGGTCTTGCAGTTGCAGATTTTATCAAAAATAAAGATTTGACTGGTCTTAATCGTCATCTCAAGGAGGGGATAAAAGAGTATTTGAATTCAGACAAGTATAAGGATTATCTAACCAAAATGAGTCAACTCAATAATTATTCTAGTCGTAACTTACGCCTCATTCTCGCTCAAAATCCCGAAGCTACTCAGGTCGCTTCCTTCAAGCAATGGAAGGAGACATTTGGTCGTCATGTCAAAAAAGGGGAGAAGTCTATTCGGATTTTTGCCCCTATGACCAAGATCAAAAAGGACGAGAACAATCAGCCAATCCTAGATAAAAATGGCAAACCAGAAACCGTCACCTTCTTTGGACTAGTTCCTGTTTTTGATGTGAGCCAAACAGCTGGGAAGGAGATGCCCAAGGCAGTTTCAGAAGTGAAGGAACAACTGACCGATTTAGACTATGCTAATCTCTACCGCGCCTTAATGGCTATTGCTAAGGAGAATGATGTGAGTGTCTGCTTTGATGAAATGGCTGGTAATCAGAAGGGGTATTATCACGTGACAGAGCATCAAATTGTCTTACGAAGTAACGACATGAACAAGTCACAGCTGATTAAAACCTTCATACACGAAACCGCCCACTCAGAGTTACACCATGCCAACAATCCGCAAAAAGAGCAACTGACTAGAAGCACCGCTGAACTCCAAGCAGAGAGTGTTGCTTATGTAGTGGCTTCATATTACGGGATTGATACGTCGGATTACTCTTTTGCTTACCTTGCAGGCTGGTCTGATGATAAGGAAACTCTAGCTGATCTTGAAGCCCAGCTTGATATTGTCCAACAAGAGGCAAAAAGTCTAATGGTTCGGATGGATCAACAGCTGGAACAGTTGCGCCTTTCTCAGGAGAAACAAGCTAAGCATCAATTTGAACAGAAGTTCCAAAAGTTTAAGGACCAATCGACACAAGCTATTCAAGAGTATAGGCAAGAACAGAAGGCAGAAGCTCACTCAAAAAAAGAGAAGGGTTTCTCGAAATGACCGAACGGGATACCCAAAAGAAACCCAAGGTCAAACTAAAAACATCACTACCCCAAGGAGGACAACACACATGACAGACCAACAAGAAAATCAACTACACCTTATCTTATCAGACTTTATTCCACTGATGGCTGGCGACATTATCCAGGGAGTTTCTCCTGAAGCTGAGAACTTAACCCGACAAAAAGTTTTAGATCAGCTCTTAGCAGATAAGGAATTATTTGACCAAGACGATGCCTCATTAGTGAGCTGGCAGGAGGAGAATATTCAACTCATAGAGACA
The DNA here is from genome assembly GCF_004569635.1 of Streptococcus sp. LYSM12. GTDB lineage: Bacteria > Bacillota > Bacilli > Lactobacillales > Streptococcaceae > Streptococcus. The sequence continues at coordinate 30,336 of NZ_SPOZ01000004.1, read as the reverse complement.
ATTAGTGATGAAGAGTTTCAAGTAGTGGTTGATGAGAGGATAATGTTAACGGAGTTACAAATAGGTCAATCACTCTTTCAACCACTCAGTGAAGAACACTTGGAAGTATTGGCTGAAAGATTTAAGTCACCTTCAGGAAATCAGGCACAAACTGAAGAAAAAACTGAGCAGAGGCCTTCTCTTTTAAAAAGTGTTTTAAATCGATTCAGCTAACTGTTTTGAAAAAAACGAAAGGAGAGCTCCCTTCAAAGAGGGAGTGCTAGGGGGTTGGGGATTTCCCCAATAATGAAAAAGGCAAGAAGGAAAATCGCAAGATGAACCTTCTTTGACCTTTTTTTGATTTCGCATTTGCCCGGGCAAATGCTACGCTTGCCACAAGGAAAGGAGGGGGAGGCTATGCCTCAAAAAACGTCAAATAGAAAGAGACCTATTCGCAAAGAAGTTTACTTCACCGAGCAAGAATACAAGCAAGTACAGCACGCTATGGAACAGATGCAGGCACAAACCTTCCAGTACTATGCCAAGAATCAGCTAGTACAGGGAAAGTTGGTTCAGATTGATTTTTCTGAGCTAAAGGCTCTACGAGTTGCGATCAATCGGATTGGAGGAAACATCAACCAAATTGCTAAGCATGCTAATGAAAATCAAGACATCACAAAAGAGGAGTTAGCTCAAGTTTTAGAACACCTTTCTGAACTCAAGGAGATGGTAGCGGTCAAACTATCTAGCGCAGAGAAGAAGAGTCTACAAGAACGAAAACGAACAGTGAGGACTTACGACGAATGGTAGCGATCAAACCACCCAAACAAATTAAAACACCCTTTAATTTAAAAATTGCAGTGCGCTATATTTTAAACAAAGCAAAATCAGTCATTCCACAACAAGAGTTTGAGACAGAAATTGATTTCCCTATCATTTGGAAAGATCATAAGCATCAAATTCATTTGGTATCTTCAAATGGTATTGAAGATTATTCGATTGCAGATGAGGAAATGGTTATGACCAAGTTAGCAGCTGCTTTCAAAAAAGGAGATGATGACCTCAAAGAATTAAACTCAGGAAAACAAGTCCTAGCTCATCATATCGTCCAATCGTTTTCCCCGGAAGATAATTTGACTCCTGAACAAGTCCATGAGATTGGCAGACAAACCATGATGGAATTTACAGGTGGGGATTATGAGTTTGTCATCGCAACCCACACAGATAAGGACCACCTCCATAATCATATCATTTTGTCTACCACTAATACATCAACATTGAAAAAAATGCGATGGCAGAAGAATACTCTTAAAAATTTGAGAGCAATCTCTGATAAGCATGCGGCGAAATACGGAGCTAAAATTATCGAGCCAACAATGAAAAATTCTTACACTAAATACTCTGCTTGGCGACGACAAAATAATTTTAGTCATGAAATCAAACAACGCTTAGATTTTCTTTTGAAGCAGTCAATATCGGTGGAGGATTTTAAACAGAAAGCCAAGGTGCTGGATCTTCAAGTAGATTTTTCTGGAAAATTTGTGAAGTATCGTTTACGGGTTCCTTTGAATGGAAAGCTCCAAGAAAAAAACACTAGAGATCGAACCTTATCAAAGAAGGGACGCTACTCATTTGAAAAAATAAAAGAACGTGTTGAAAAAAATCAGTTGGTCTATGATGTCTCTGAAATCAAAGAACGCTATCAAGAAATCAAGTCCGAAGCAGATAAGGATTTTGAATTAAAGCTAGAAGTAGCTAGTTGGCAAGTAGAGCAAGAAAGTAAACAAGGCATCTATATTCAAATGGATTATGGCGCTCTAAATAGTGGCACTATTTTAGTGCCTGCTCACAAAGTAGATAAGACGGAAGATGGCAATTACACGATTTATATCAAGGAAAAAGATTACTTTTATTTTCTCAATCCAGACCAGTCTCAAAAGAACCGTTACATGATGGGAATAACTGTCGCAAGACAATTAGCCAAACAAAATGGAGAAGTGCTTATCACAAAAAATCCTCACATATCATCCATGCGAGAACTCATTAAGGAATATAATTTCTTAGTGGAACACGGTGTAACAGATGGTATCCAATTTCAACAGTTGGAGGAACAATTCAATGACAAAATCGAGTCAACTCATCAAGAATTACAAGCCTTAGATGAACGACTAGCCTACTACCACAAAATCGAAGGGGCTTTACTTGCTATGGAGCAAATAACAGAAAATAGTTTAGCGGCGCTCCATTTGCTAGATGAATTAGGTGTCCCTAAAGATATTAGTCTTGAAGATGTAACACAGACCATCAAGCAGTTTGAGATAGAAAAAGGTGCACTCCAAGAATTTTTCGATGATGTCTTAAAGACCTATACGAATTATCAGGAGATGAAGGACAACATTCGCATTCGCGAAGCGAATCGTGAGAAACAGACAACTGACGAGAAGACACTATAATAGTTATTGAGACATCTTTTTGATATTAGTGTATAATAACAGAAAAAGAACAAGGAGACAGTCAATGAAGGATGCAAATCAACTAGATACAGAAAATAAGTCAGTGGCAAGATGTCTTTTTATAGATGGTGGCTTGCAAGATCTCAGACAGGCTTTATTAGATGCACTGATATCCCCAAATATGTCAAAAGAGGAGCTTCAACAGTGTCAGAAGGATATTGACGCTTTTTTAAAGGAAAGGGAAGAGCATTTAAAAAGTCGATGATTTTCTGAAAAAATCCTAATATTTTCAGTATAATAATGGTATGGTTAGATTTGATGAGAAAACTTTTGTGATTGAGATGGCTAGACAGCGTGAGAAGGAGTTTTTGAAATGGATTAGAGACTATGATGAACAAGTAGCTCCTATTATGCGACAACATGGTTATAAGCGAGTAGATAGTAGTGAGAGAACGGTTCTCTTTACTTTTGGAGAAATAGCTTTTGCTAGAAGCCGATGGCGAAAAGGGAAAGAAACACACTATCCCGTCGATGAGTGGTTAGGCTTAAAACCCTATATGCGCTATTCTCCTGAATTGATTTTTCACATGGCTAGACACGCCTCTGTCTTATCGTATCGTGAGGTTTGTCGGACCATCCAAATTGCTTACCACCTGGACGTGACGAAAGACGCTGTCTTAAAAGCAGTAAAGACAGCAGGGCGACTATTTTCAGAAAAGGAACGCTATCGGTTTTTCATGGAAGAGGAGCAACCGCAAAAAATCCAGGTAGACAAAATTTACCTGGAGGGAGACGGGGTGATGGTCAAAACAACATCTGGAGGTGATGAGCGGCATAATACGGAACTAGCCCATTTTCTCATTCATACGGGAGTTAAGAAAGTAGGGAATAGTCGCTATATTTTACAAAACAAGCATGAAATTATCCATGTAAACTATGAACGAGCCAAAGAAGAATTACTAGACTATCTCTACAACCATTTTGAGATAACAGATAACACTATTCTGATCACTAACTCAGATAATGGCAAGGGCTACACGAAGCGAGCTTTTCAGGAAATCAAGAAGGCTTTAGGGATTAGGCACCATGAACATTTTTGGGATGCTTACCATCTCAATGAGAAACTCAAAACTTTCCTGAAGCCTTATCCCGACTCGCTCCAGACATTAGCTTTTAAGGCAATCCAAACTCATCAAAAGGCCTTACTTGAGACGGTATTTGATACGATTGAGTCCCTCATTCAAAACGAAGACGAGTATGAGCGTTTCACGGTCTTTCGTCAAAAGCTGCTTAGAAATTTTAAGGAGACTAAACCACCTAAACTAAGAGGTCTATCTTCACATGGTATTGGTGTGATGGAGAGTCAGCACCGTAAAGTGACGTATCGCATGAAACATCGGGGTATGTACTGGTCGATTCAAGGAGCTTGTGCCATGGCTAGAATGATTCTCTTAGAACGAGTGGAGCAATTAGAGGAGCTCTTTTTTGGTGATTGGCGGGATCGGTATGAAGCCTTTAAAGATAGACGTTTTAGCGCAGGTCATTTGGTCAATCGTTCACCACATAAGGCGATGGTTGTCAAGCGTAGGCGATGGACATAGATAAACCTCGTAAACAAGAGCAAACCGCTAAAATAGTCATTTTTAGGGGTGTTTTTTGCATGATTTGCATAGAAGATATTTGCTTTTTTGCCTAAATGGTGGTACAATGATAATATCAAAAAACGAAAAAGGTGTAGAAGCAGGAACTCCTACACCACCGATTAAGGCAAACTAGAACTTTGCTTAATCAGTCTAAAAAAATTGTAACACATAGTGAACAATCTCGTCAAGACTGGGCAAAGGAAAAACTTTGTTTCAGTCTTTTTTCGGATAAAGAACCTAGAGTTTTCTTAGGTTATAAGGGTTAGTTGGACTTTCCCAAAAATTCAGACACATACATTCGGATGAAAATGATTGCACAATCTGAGATTTATGGTATAATACTAGGTGGAGCAACATCAGTGCGTGAAGCGGGTCAGGGGAGGAATCCAGCAGCCCTAAGCGATGTCGGGTGTGTGCTCTTTTTGTATTTTTTCTAACTTTTTAAAGGGGCCTTAGATCCTGTATAAATTAGAAAATATGTGATTTTTTCACAATTTTAAGAAAATGCGCCAAGTATTTTATGAAAATGAATGAAAATATAGAATTTCCTTGAAAAAAATTCAATAAAGCGTTATCATTAGCTATATAGAAAAAATGGAGGATTTAGAATGGCACATATCCAATTTGATTATTCAAAAGTTTTGGGACAATTTGTTGCTCCAACGGAATTGGAGTTTTTACAAAGCCAAGTGACAGCACTTGATGCGGACTTGCGGAACGGTACTGGAGCAGGAGCTGAGATGCTTGGCTGGCTTGATTTACCAGAAAACTATGACAAAGATGAATTTGCTCGTATTAAAGAAGCTGCAGCAAAAATCCAATCAGATAGTGATGTATTGGTGGTTATTGGAATCGGTGGTTCTTATCTCGGTGCAAAAGCAGCGATTGATTTCTTGAATACTTCTTTTGTAAACTTGCAGAGCAAAGAAGAGCGTAAAGCACCACAAATTTTATATGCAGGCAACTCAATCTCATCTAGCTATTTGGCTGATTTGGTAGAGTATGTGGCAGACAAAGAGTTCTCAGTCAATGTAATCTCAAAATCAGGTACAACCACCGAGCCTGCGATTGCATTCCGTGTCTTTAAAGAATTGCTTGTGAAAAAATACGGTCAAGAGGAAGCTAATAAACGTATTTACGCAACCACTGACCGTGAGCGTGGAGCTGTTAAGGTAGAAGCTGATGCAAATGGTTGGGAAACATTCGTTGTTCCCGACAATGTCGGTGGACGTTTCTCTGTTTTGACAGCGGTAGGATTGCTTCCGATTGCAGCATCAGGAGCAGACATTACAGCTCTTATGGAGGGGGCGAATGCGGCGCGCAAGGATTATGCTTCTGACAAGATTGCAGAAAACGAAGCTTACCAATATGCTGTTGTTCGCAATATCCTTTACAGAAAAGGCTACGTGACTGAAATCTTAGCCAATTATGAGCCATCATTGCAATACTTTAGCGAATGGTGGAAACAACTAGCTGGTGAATCAGAAGGTAAGGATCAAAAAGGTATTTACCCAACTTCAGCGAACTTCTCAACCGACTTACACTCACTTGGTCAATTTATTCAAGAAGGCTATCGTAACCTCTTTGAAACAGTCATCCGTGTCGATAATCCAAGAAAAAATATCTTGATTCCAGAACTATCAGAAGACTTGGACGGACTCGGCTATCTTCAAGGAAAAGATGTTGATTTCGTGAATAAAAAGGCAACCGACGGTGTGCTTCTTGCGCATACAGATGGTGGAGTACCAAACATGTTTGTCACTCTACCACAGCAAGATGAGTTTACACTTGGGTATACAATCTACTTCTTTGAACTTGCGATTGCTCTTTCAGGTTATCTCAATGGCGTAAATCCATTTGACCAACCAGGAGTAGAAGCCTACAAGAAAAACATGTTTGCCCTCCTTGGAAAACCAGGTTTTGAAGAGTTGGGAGCAGAGTTGAACGCCCGTCTTTAATTCCTCAATAGAAAGCATAGAACCAACCAAATGGTTGGTTTTTTAGTTTGGTTTGAAGACTTTATTGATGACAATGCAGTGGAGAGGAGTTTTTCCACATAGATTTAGACGATGTATTGGAAAAAACATCCGAGTATGAGTGCTTATTTCTATCTTGAGGAGGAGCTTAATCGTGCTTTCTAGTCTTATATAGTCATTTCGTTTCTCTTTTGTTCCTTCGTTCACTCGCTTTGCCGTACTCTAGTACAGCCTGCAGCTCCTTGCCTAGTACTAAAAGTACACTAAAAGACTATATGATCAAGTACAGTCCAAATGTGAACACATTCCTGTGTTTTATTTGGTCTTTTTGTATGCGCTTGCAAAGAATATAATGAGGGTAAGAAAATAAAAAATAAAGAAAAGGAGACAATAGAATGGAGATTTTGAAGAACATTCTTGATTGGTTTTCGCAAAATATTTTGCAGAATCCAGCCTTCTTCGTCGGACTTTTGGTCCTTGTTGGTTATGCCCTCTTGAAAAAGCCGGGACACGATATCTTTGCAGGATTTGTGAAGGCAACGGTCGGGTATATGATTTTGAACGTAGCAGCAGGAGGTCTGGTGACAACTTTCCGACCAATCCTTGCAGCGCTCAATTTTAAGTTTAATATTGGTGCAGCCGTTATCGATCCTTACTTTGGATTGACGGCAGCCAACACTAAAATTCAAGAAATGTTTCCAGACTTTGTTGGAGCAGCGACAACAGCGCTATTGATAGGGTTTGGGATTAATATTTTACTTGTTGCTCTTCGTAAGATTACCAAGGTTCGAACCTTATTCATCACAGGTCATATCATGGTTCAACAAGCAGCGACGATTTCGCTTATGGTACTCTTTCTTATTCCGCAATTACGCAACGGTTTTGGTGTGACAGCTATCGGAATCATCTGTGGTCTTTACTGGGCAGTCAGCTCGAATATGACTGTAGAAGCTACTCAACGCTTGACAGGTGGAGGTGGCTTTGCTATCGGACACCAACAACAATTTGCCATTTGGTTTGTTGATAAGATTGCTGGAAAACTCGGTAAAAAAGAAGAAAACTTGGATAACTTGAAATTGCCAAAATTCTTGTCTATTTTCCACGATACAGTGGTTGCTTCTGCAACCTTGATGTTAATCTTCTTTGGTACCATTCTTTTAGTCTTAGGTCCAGAAGTGATGGCCAATAAAGAAGTCATTACCTCAGGAACGCCGTTCAATCCTGCAAAGCAAGACTTCTACATGTACATTATCCAAACAGCCTTTACATTCTCTGTATACCTCTTTATCTTGATGCAAGGGGTACGGATGTTCGTGACTGAATTGACGAATGCTTTCCAAGGTATTTCAAGTAAACTTCTTCCAGGGTCATTCCCAGCGGTAGACGTTGCAGCTTCTTACGGTTTTGGCTCTCCGAATGCGGTACTTTCTGGCTTTGCCTTTGGATTGATCGGACAACTTATTACTATTGTACTGTTGATTGTCTTTAAGAATCCAGTCCTCATCATAACTGGTTTTGTACCAGTATTCTTTGACAATGCAGCGATTGCGGTTTATGCAGATAAGCGCGGTGGCTGGAAAGCAGCGGTTATTTTATCCTTTATCTCAGGTGTGCTTCAAGTAGCTCTGGGTGCTGCTTGTGTTGCCCTACTTGATTTGGCAGCTTACGGTGGCTACCATGGAAATATTGACTTTGAAGTTCCGTGGTTAGGATTTGGCTATCTCTTCCAAGCGCTGGGTATTATTGGGTATATCTTGGTATGTGTGCTCTTCCTTGCAATTCCGCAAATCCAATTTGCTAGAGCTAAAGACAAAGAAGCGTATTATCGTGGAGAAGCCCAAGAATAAATCTCACTCATCAAAAATCCTATAAGGCATCTGAAATAGTTTCAGTTAGCTAGGTTGAAGAAGTGAGCTGTAGTGAGAGGGATTTGCAATAGCGAGACTTTGAAAGCTTGGCTTCAAAATGCTTATCGGCGATTGGAGATGAAGAGGAAAACCTCATCATCTAGTCTATTGGACTGGTGGAAGTTGACTCACATTTGCATAGTATAAGAAGACTCAAAAAATAGCATTAAGCAATCAGTTTGTATTTTCAGAAATTAACAATCATTCATCAGGAGGAAAAGAAAATGGTTAAAGTATTGACAGCATGTGGAAACGGTATGGGCTCATCTATGGTGATTAAGATGAAGGTGGAAAATGCCCTTCGTAATCTTGGTCAAAGTGATTTTACGGTTAACTCTTGTAGCGTGGGTGAGGCAAAAGGCCTTGCGGCAGGGTACGATATTGTTATTGCTTCTGTTCATTTGATTGATGAACTGCAGGGACGGACTAATGGTAAATTAGTCGGTCTTGACAACCTCATGGACGATAACGAGATTAAGGCAAAATTGCAAGAAGTTTTATAGTGACTCTTTGAGCATAAATAGTAATGATTTAGAGGCTGGGATGAACACTCCCAGATAAAAGCAGAGGAGAAGCTATATGAATTTGAAAAAAGCCTTTACAGAAAACCAGTCAATCCGTCTTGGCTTGACAGCAGAAACTTGGGAAGAAGCAGTGCGCTTAGCAGTTGCCCCCTTGATTGAAAGCGGAGCGGTTACAGAAGAGTATTATCATGCGATTATTGAATCGACGAATGAATACGGTCCGTACTATATCTTGATGCCAGGTATGGCTATGCCACATGCTCGTCCAGAAGCAGGTGTGGTACGTGATGCCTTTGCTCTTATTACCTTGACAAAACCGGTTGTATTTTCAGACGGTAAGGAAGTCAGTGTTCTTTTAACGCTTGCTGCGACAAGTTCAGATATTCATACATCTGTTGCGATTCCGCAAATTATTGCCCTCTTTGAATTGGAAAATTCTATCGAGCGCTTGGTGAATTGCCAGTCAGAAGAAGAAGTTCTTGCCATGGTAGAAGAGTCTAAAAATAGTCCATATCTTGAAGGATTGGATTTAGACTCATAATATAGTTATTTTGACTATGGAACACGCCCTAAACTCTATGCGAAAAAGGGGCGAAGCCATTGCGAACTACGTTCACTTACGGATATGGCTCCCTTTAGGGGGACGAAGCCATTGCGAACTACGTTCACTTACGGATATGGCTCCCTTTAGGGGGATGAAGCCGTTGTGAACTATGTTCACTTACGGATATGGCTCCCTTTAGGGGGGCGAAGCCATTGCGAACTACGTTCACTTACGGATATGGCTCCCTTTAGGGGGACGAAGCCATTGCGAACTACGTTCACTTACGGATATGGCTCCCTTTAGGGGGACGAAGCCGTTGTGAACTATGTTCACTTACGGATATGGCTCCCTTTAGGGGAACGAAGCCGTTGCAAATTTTAGTTGCTCCAAAGGTATAGTCTACCTCTGGATATACGGGTCTCTGAGCTTAACAACTAGAAAGCAGAGAATAGGCTGAAAAGCTCCATTGGAGCTTTTCACTCGCCAGATTTTCTACTTTTACCGTAGCTGTTGCAGGTTGTGCCTGCTTTACAGATATGGAAGAAACTATCCAGCGGAGAGTTTCTTAGACACAGGGTACATTCGCTTTTTATACGCCCTTGTATCTTGATGTAATTGAACTCGGGCTAAAAGCTGTGTAAAAAAGAGACGAAGCCGTTGCGAATTATGTTCGCTTACGGCTACGGCTACCTTTAGGTATAAATACTCCTAGAAGCAGAAGCTTCCTCGTCGTATTTCCTATTTTTCATTCGCTTTTTATACGCCCTTGTATCTTGATGTAATTGAACGCGGGCTACAACTCTTTGACAAAAAGACCAATCTCATTGGTTGCAAGCCAACCTGCTTCGATTGCCTATTTTGTCTAGGAGTTGCTTCACGCCCTTGTATCTTAGTTTAGAAAAGAGATTAGTATGACAAAACATATTCCAAATTTACAGGTTGCCCTTGATCATTCAGATTTGCAGGGTGCGATTAAGGCGGCAGTGTCCGTTGGCCATGAGGTTGATGTGATTGAGGCAGGAACGGTTTGCTTGCTCCAAGTTGGGAGCGAGTTGGTAGAGGTGCTACGCAACCTCTTTCCAGATAAGATTATCGTAGCCGATACTAAGTGTGCTGATGCTGGGGGTACGGTTGCGAAGAACAATGCGGTGCGTGGTGCGGATTGGATGACTTGTATTTGTTCAGCGACTATTCCAACCATGAAAGCAGCATTGAAAGCCATTCAAGAAGTTCGGGGGGATAAGGGAGAAATCCAGGTAGAACTTTATGGGGATTGGACTTATGACCATGCTCAAATGTGGCTGGATGCAGGGATTTCTCAAGCGATTTATCATCAATCTCGAGATGCTCTTCTTGCGGGTGAAACTTGGGGTGAAAAAGACTTGAATAAGGTGAAAAAATTGATTGACATGGGTTTTCGTGTGTCTGTCACAGGTGGGCTTGATATTGATACCTTGAAACTCTTTGAAGGGGTGGATGTTTATACTTTCATTGCTGGTCGTGGTATTACAGAGGCAAAAGATCCCGCTGCTGCAGCGCGTGCCTTTAAGGATGAGATCCGCCGTATTTGGGGGTAGGCTATGGATAGACCAATTGGAATTTATGAAAAAGCAACCCCTAAGCACTTTACCTGGCTAGAGCGTTTGGAGTTTGCAAAAGAACTTGGCTTTGACTTTGTAGAAATGTCGGTGGATGAAAGCGATGACCGTTTGGCTCGGCTTGATTGGACTAAGGAGGAGCGTTTGGAGCTTGTCAAGGCTATATACCAAACAGGAATTCGTATACCAACCATTTGTTTTTCTGGTCATCGTCGTTATCCGCTTGGTTCAAATGATCCTGTTCTTGAGGCTAAGTCACTTGAAACCATGCAAAAATGTATTGAATTAGCGCAGGATTTGGGTGTGCGGGTCATTCAACTGGCGGGTTATGATGTTTATTACGAGGAAAAATCACCGGCAACTCGTGAGCGATTTTTGACTAATTTGCGCAAGGCCTGTGATTGGGCGGAGCAGGCTCAGGTGATGCTGGCGATTGAAATCATGGACGATCCTTTTATCAATAGCATTGAAAAATACTTGGCGGTTGCTCAAGAAATCAACTCTCCCTATCTCTTTGTCTACCCAGATACGGGTAATCTCTCTGCATGGCACAATGATTTGTATAGCGAATTTGTCATTGGTCATCAAGCAGTTGCAGCTCTTCACTTGAAAGATACTTATGCTGTGACAGAGACGTCCAAAGGACAATTCCGTGACGTGCCTTTTGGGCAGGGCTGTGTTGATTGGGAAAATACGTTTGCTATTTTAAAGAAAACCAATTACCAGGGGCCATTCTTGATTGAAATGTGGTCTGAAAATTGTGAAACAGTAGAGGAAACACGGGCGGCAATCAGAGAAGCGCAAGATTTTCTTTACCCATTGATTGAGAAAGCGGGGTTGAACTAAATGCCAAAATCATTAGAAGAAATGCGCAAGCGGGTCTATGAGGCCAACGTAGCCCTGCCAGAACATGGCTTGGTCAAATTCACTTGGGGCAATGTTTCTGAGGTTTGCCGTGAGTTGGGGAGGATTGTCATCAAACCATCTGGTGTCGACTATGACAAACTCAGTCCAGAGAATATGGTCGTAACAGATTTGGATGGAAATGTTGTTGAGGGCGATCTCAATCCCTCCTCAGACCTCGCGACCCATGTAGCGCTTTACAAGGCTTGGTCAGAAATTGAGGCTGTTGTCCATACCCACTCGACAGAAGCGGTTGGTTGGGCACAAGCTGGACGCGATATTCCGTTTTATGGGACAACCCATGCGGATTACTTTTATGGGACAATTCCTTGTGCTCGTTCGCTTACGGCTGATGAAGTCAATGCAGCCTACGAGAAAGAAACAGGTAGTGTCATCATTGAAACCTTTAAGGAGCGTGGTATCGATCCGATTGCAGTTCCAGGAATTGTTGTACGTAACCACGGACCATTTACTTGGGGGAAAGATCCTGCGCAAGCAGTTTATCACTCAGTCGTACTTGAAGAAGTTGCGAAAATGAACCGTTTCACTGAGCAAATCAATCCCCGCGTGGAGCCTGCTCCTAAGTACATCATGGACAAGCATTATCTTCGCAAGCATGGTCCTAATGCCTATTATGGACAGAAAGGCGATGCACATTGAGAATGAGTTACCTGTAATAGAGAGTGAGCAAAGACAAAAGTAAATTCCCTCTCCTTATTTTTGAGAATCATGGGTTTCGCCTTAAAGACGTGGTATACTATTCTATATAACAAAAAGGAGATGGATGAAGTGGTCTTACTAGATAAGAGTAGCTATGAATTGCTGATGTATTTAATGCGGTTGACAAATCCAGAAACGGTTATGAGTATTTCACGAGCAATGGGACAGTCCAGACGAAAAATCTATTATCATCTTGAAAAAATCAATGATTCTCTTCCTGATGATATTGAGCCAATTGTCAGTTTTCCAAGAGTGGGAATTCTATTATCTGAACTTCAAAAGGAAGCTTGTCAAACGCTATTAGATAGTGTGGACTCCTACAGTTATGTGATGAGCATGGAAGAGCGGATTCAACTGATGACGATTTATATTGCCATCACTTCTGAGCGTGTGACGATTGAAAAACTCATGGATTTGACCGATGTTTCACGCAATACAGTTCTAAATGATCTGAGTGAAATTCGGGTGCAGTTGACTACGGAGCAATTTAAGGTATATCTTTATGCGACGAAATCAGAGGGGTATTTTTTCAAATGTCATCCGCTCAATAAAATCCAATATATGCACTCTCTGCTCTATGATGTGTTTTCTAATCCTAACGAGGGCTTTTTAACCATTCTTAATAAAAAGGTACCTTGTTTTGAGGGGTGTGCCCTATTATTTAGTTCGGATATTGTCGCCTTTCTGGCAGAACAGGTCAATCAGTTAGAGGTTGATTTGGGCAAAAAGATTAATCATTATGAGATTGAATTTATGTTGAAAGTTTTGCCCTATCTGCTTCTTAGCTACCGCAATATGTCTTTAAAAGCTGTTGAACAGGCAGAAATTCAACGGGAATTCACTCTGATTCGGAAACGGATCGAGTACAAAGCTGCTCAGAATCTGGCAGCTTCTCTTTTCGATTGTTTTGAGGTGGCACTTGATGAAATTGAGATTTCCCTGATTGCGATGCTTCTTTTATCTTATCGGAAAGATAAAGATATCCATACCAACAGCCAAGACTTTGCAGAGATGAAAGAGGCCTTAGAGCGTTTTGTTGATGAATTTTTACGTTGTTCAGCTTTTGAAATCGACAATCGTGAAACTCTGATGCGGAATCTAGTCATGCATGCCAAGGCCCTGTTATTTCGGAAGACATACGGTATTTTATCTAAAACCCCTTTGATGAGTCAGATTAAACAAAAATATAAAGACTTATTTGCTACAGTCAAAGTGGTCGCTTCTTATACCTTAGAAGTAGAGTGGATGATTCAAATGAACGACGATGATATCTCCTATTTCACCATTCATATCGGCGGTGCGTTAAAGCATAAGCCAGTTAATGGAAAAGCCTTTCGAAATATTTATTTGGTCTGCGATGAGGGGGTAGGTGTCCAGAAGTTATTGTATAAGCAGTGTCAGGTCTACCTACCGATAGATAGTATCAAGGCTGTTTTTACAACAGAACAATTTTATAGCGTGGAGGATATTTTGGAAGTGGATTTGTTGATATCCACTAGTGATAATTTGCGAGCCTCCTTTCCTATCCTGCAGGTTAGTCCTGTTTTAACGTATGAAGATGTCATGAAATTGAATTATTTTTTAACCTATCATACGATGAAAGATAGCGCCAAGCAAATTCAGCCTCAACTGCAGCGCCTCCTTTCGCGCTACATCTCAAAAGAAGAAGATGTAAGAGAAGCTACGGACAAAGTTCAGGAATTATTCCAAAGCGATTTCTTTTTAGCAACAGTTAAAAATGGTGGGTTAAAAGACCTATATTAATCTTGTGTAGAACTGGACAGAAAGTCCAGCTTTTTTAGAATCTATATGTATATGTCAAGGCTTTTATAGTCTTTTAATTTACTTTTAGTATAGCCATTTCGTTTATTTTTAGTACTAGGTAAGGAGTCGCAGGTAGTACTGGAGTACGGCAAAACGCGTTAACGAAGTAGTAAATGATAAACGAAATGACTATAGTTAGGACTTTTTTTGCTGTACAGCTCCTATTCTTTTAAAAAATGGTTTTTCTTGAATGGAAGAACAAAGCTATTTGTGAAATCTTTTATTATTTCTTTTTCTCACTCGATAGGGAGTACTTCAGAGATAGGATTAGAAGTTGCTGTTTGAAGAGAATGACAGCCCAAACGTGAACACAAGCCTGTGTTTTATTTGGTCTTTTTATAGATAAATGAAAGCGTTATACTAACCTTATAAATAAGTTATCAGGAGGAACTATTATGGCAAAAGTGAATGAAATTACAAGAGAATCATGGATTTTGAGTACATTCCCAGAATGGGGTACATGGCTCAATGAAGAGATTGAAGAAGAAGTGGTTCCAGAAGGAAACTTCTCTATGTGGTGGTTAGGAAATTGTGGAATTTGGCTCAAAACACCAGGCGGAGCTAACATAGTGATGGATCTTTGGTCAGCGCGTGGAAAATCCACTAAAAAAGTCAAAGACATGGTTCGTGGACACCAAATGGCGAATATGGCAGGGGTTCGCAAACTCCAACCAAACCTGCGTGTACAGCCGATGGTCATTGACCCATTTGCAATCAATGAATTGGATTACTACCTTGTATCCCATTTCCATAGTGACCACATTGATATCAATACGGCAGCAGCCATTGTCAACAATCCCAAATTAGACCATGTGAAATTTGTCGGTCCTTACGAATGTGGGGAGATTTGGAAGAAGTGGGGTGTTCCGGAAGAACGTATTATCATCGTAAAACCAGGTGATAGCTTTGAAATCAAGGACATGAAAGTTCATGCGGTAGAATCTTTTGACCGTACGTGCTTGGTGACCCTCCCAGTAGAAGGAGCAGATGCTCAAGATGGTGAATTGGCTGGACTTGCGGTGACAGATGAAGAAATGGCGCGTAAGGCTGTCAACTACATTTTTGAAACACCGGGCGGAACAGTATATCATGGTGCGGATTCTCATTTCTCAAACTACTTTGCAAAACATGGTCGTGATTTCAAGATTGATGTTGCCTTGAACAATTACGGTGAAAACCCGCTTGGTATTCAAGACAAGATGACGTCAATTGACCTTCTTCGTATGGCGGAAAATCTTCGCGCTAAGGTCATCATCCCAGTACACTATGACATCTGGTCAAACTTTATGGCTTCAACTGATGAAATCCTAGAGTTGTGGAAGATGAGAAAAGAACGTTTGCAATACCAATTCCACCCATTCATCTGGGAAGTTGGCGGTAAATATACTTATCCAATGGACCAAGACCGTATTGAATACCATCATCCACGTGGATTTGATGATTGCTTCTTAGAAGATTCCAATATCCAATTCAAGGCCTTGCTATAAGAGCAAGTATCAAACTGTTTATTTTATAGTCCTTTCGTTTATCTTTTATTACTTTGTTCATTCACAATGCTGTACTCTAGTATAGCCTGCAGGTCGTTTCCGAGTACTAAAAGCAAACTGAAAGACGATATAAAGCTTTATGAAAATGCTCTTTTGGTCCTAGCTTTGGACGAAAAGTTCCATCATCCAAAAAAACCTAGAAGTAACTCTTCTAGGTTTTTTGTATGATTCATAGGGAATTTAGAGGGGGAGCTTGACTATCTTAATCTCCTAGAGGCTGGGGAAAAAGCCCCTCTCCCATTCTCAGAGGCCGCATCAATATAGCCGTTTCGTTTATTTTTAGTACTAGGCAAGGAGTCGCAGGTAGTTGAAATAGTTGATAACTATTTCAAGTGACAGATAAGAAAAGTGTAACTTTTCTCAATGGTACAGCAAGACGAGTGAACGAAGGAATAAAAATATAAACGAAAGGACTATATCTCAGCACAGTGATGAATTGTCTCAGCGGCTATTATGCCGTTGAAAGTTGGAAATGAAACGCTGTTCTTTTGTTTTAAGGGAACAAGCTAAAAACCTCCACTGGATCTGTTACTCCTATTTGTTCACTTTCTGAGGTTCAAATCTGACCTCATCAACTTTCACAGGATTGGGAGTGAAACGGTTTGGGAATAGCCCGGACCAGCCCGAACCTCGAATGTAAGAAGTGAAGAAAAACCAAACTCTTTTTTCTAGCGGTCAAGTTCTTTCTCGTTCCCTAGTCAGATGTGGCTGTTATTGAGTATTATTGATTAATATTTTTCCATTTCCAGTTTTGTACCTCAGGAATATCCTCCCCGTGTTCACGGATATATTCTTTGTGGTAGGCAAGGGTTTGATCCATTTCTTTAGCAAATAGTTGTGCTTCTTGTCCAAATATGGCAAGAGCAGCATCTTGAGCTAGGTGGAAGCGGTCAAGTTCAGACATTACGCGCATGTCAAATGGAGTGGTGATGTCCCCGTTTTCCCGGTATCCATGAACATGAAGATTATGGTTCTGACGTCGGAAGAAGATGTCGCGAATCATGCCTTCGTAGGCATGAAAAGCAAAGATAACAGGCTTGTTTGTTGTAAATACTGTATCGAATTCGTCATCTGAAAGTCCGCGTGGATCCACATCTGGATGGCGAAGTTTTAAGATGTCCACGACATTGACAAAGCGAATCTTCAAGTCAGGGAAAGCTTTATGGAGGATGGAAATTGCGGCCAAGGCTTCTAAGTTTGGCTCAGTTCCTGCGGCAGCAAATACTACATCAGGTTCTCCATTAGTAGGAACAGTCGATGCCCAATCAATGACCTTATATCCTTTTTCAACCAATTCTTCTGCTTCAGTAACAGAGTAGAATTGTGGACGTGGGTGTTTTGAAGTGACGACTAGATTGATGACGTCTTCTTCTTTGAAAGCCTTGTTCATGACAGCTAGGAGGCTATTGGTATCAGCAGGGAGATACTCACGGATATATTCGGGTGTTTTTTCAGACAAGTGAGTCAGAATTCCGGGGTCTTGGTGGGTGTAACCGTTATGGTCTTGCTGGAATACGGTTGAGGTTGCAATCAGGTTGAGAGCGGGATAGTTTTTCCGCCAAGTAGTGTGTGTCTTTGATTTGCGTAACCATTTGAAGTGTTGTGTAATCATAGTATCCACCACACGCAGGAATGATTCATAAGAAGCGAAGAATCCATGGCGACCCGTCAAGACATATCCTTCTAGAAGCCCCTCTGCTTGGTGTTCTGATAATTGAGAGTCGATGACACGACCAACGGGGCTGAGCCATTCATCATAATTGTCTTTACGGCGACCAAGCCATTGACGGTTGGTTTTTGTAAAGACTGCATTTAAGCGGTTGGATTTTGTTTCATCCGGTCCGAAGATACGGAAGTTATCAGGGTTTGCTTCCACCAAGTCAGCAGTGTATTTGCCAAATTCAATCATGTCTTGGGCAAGGAATGCACCGGGTGTTTCGATATCAAAGGCATGTTTCTTCCAGTCAGCTGTATCCATCGGTTTGATGATACCCGCATTGGTGACTGGATTCATAGACATGCGCCGATCGCCTTTGGGTGATATTTCCGCAATTTCTGAGAACAGTTTTCCGTTTTCATCAAACAACTCCTCAGGACGGTAGCTATGAAGCCAGTCGAGGAGAGCATCGAGATGCTCCATATGGTGTGCGTCTACTGGAATTGGAACTTGATGAGCTCGGAAACCACCCTCAATTGGGATACCTTCCCAGGTTTTAGGACCAGTCCATCCTTTTGGAATTCGTGCAACAATCACTGGCCAGGCAGGCATTGTCGCTGTTTCAGCTGAGCCTTTGCGTGCCTCTGTTTGGAGGGCTTGAATCAATTCAACGGCGCTGTCGACTGTTTGAGCCATTGCTTGATGTGCTTCATCAAGGTTTGAGCTTGTCACATCAACAAAGAGTGGTTTCCAACCCAGTCCTCTGAAGAATTGAGCCAACTCATCGTTTGTTTTGCGTTCTAAGATAGTAGGATTGTGGATTTTTCCACCGTTGAGATAAAGGATAGGCAAGACAGCACCATCGTTTACGGGATTGATGAACGTATTGGCAAACCAGCCAGCCATCAGTGGACCTGTTTCTGCTTCCCCGTCACCGATAACTGTTGCTGCGATGATATTTGGATTATCCAAGATAGCTCCTGCAGCATGCGATAGGGCATAACCGAGTTCCCCACCCTCATGGATAGAACCTGGTGTTTCAGGTGCTGCATGAGAGGCAATTCCTCCAGGGAAAGAGAAGATTTTGCATAGTTTTTGGAAGCCCTCTTCTGTTTGTGGGATGTCTGGGTTAAGCTCAGTGTAGCTACCGTCAAGATAGGAGTTGGCAACCATTACTTGTCCACCATGCCCAGGACCTTCAATGTAGAACATATTCAAATCATATTTGTTAATTGCGCGATTGAGGTGGGCATAGATGAAATTTTGCCCAGGAACGGTTCCCCAGTGCCCAATGGGATGAGCTTTCAAATCGTTTTTGATAACATCGCGTCTGAGCAAGGGATTGTCTTTCAGATACATTTGAGCGGCTGATATGTAGTTGGCAGCACGCCACCAAGCATCAACCTTTGCAAGATATTCCGGTGAATCAAATAGTTGTGTCATGATTCAAACTCCTTTATCTATTTATTGTATTTTATTTCACATGATAACTATATCATCTTCTGTAAGCCCTGTCAAAGTTTGAAAATATTTTTGAAAACCATGAGAAAAAAATAGAAACATTGAAATAGTAAGCTTTAAATGTATTTTTTTTGAAAATAACCGATATAATATCATCACTTCCACATTAATCTGGAAGTAAGTTGACTTTGAAAATAAAAACGCTTACATTATAATGATACATGTAACAGGGGAGGTCCAGATTGAATCCTAGACAAATCAATGTTCTGAGAGATCTTATGGCTGCTAACGAATATATAACAGCACAAGAGCTATCCTCTAAATATGCTGTTTCAACCAAAACGGCTTATGCGGATCTACAGATTATTAATGAAGAACTGTCATCTTTTGGTATCACGATAGAAAAAACGCCACGTCGTGGTATTCGATTACAGGTTGTGCAAAATGACAAGAGGAAAATCTTAGAATTTGTTGAACAAAGTAATCATGATGTGCTAGATGAAGATTCTCAATTTCATAGAGAATGTGACTTGCTAAAAGAACTGATGTTAGGCAGTAATATCATTGATGTCTTGGACTGGTCTGTGAGTCATTTCATTAGCGAGGCTTCGATTCGTAGGGATTTAGAGCGATTAGAGCAGCATTTGATTACCTATCACGTTTCACTTTTGAAAAAGAGTGGTCGTGTTTCTCTGGTTGGGCAAGAAGAGAATATCAGAAAGTTCTTCCGCGACTTTATCATTCAGCATTTTGACTTGAGTGGTTTACAGTATGAAGAGGGCTTAACCTACTTTTTCTCTCCTGAGTTGATCAGGAATGTTGTGGAGAGTGTCCAAAAATCTTCTACTTTCTATCATTTTAGAACATCTGAACAGTACCGGGTCTATCTCGTCTTAGATTTACTCATCAGTTCCAAACGCTATCTTCAGGGAAATTCGATTGTAGAGCCAGATGTGAGCGTGGGTATCGAAAATCTTCAACAATATGAAGTTTATATCATTGCAGGCGAGTTGCTAAGTCAAACGACAGGAATTGCCATGAATCTGATGACAGATGCGGAAATTCGTAACATCTGCTACACGCTCCTATCTGTAGGATATGAAACAGAAATGGTGCAACAGTCAGCTCTTAAAAGGACAGTCGAGCAATTTATTGAGAGAGTATCAGAATTATCTGGTGTCGATTTTCGATCTGATGAACATCTGTTTCAAATGTTGGTCAACCATACACAGCCGATGATTTACCGCTTAAAGAGTGGGATTAACATCAAAAATCAGATTACAGAAAATATAAAGACGAGATACAGTGCGCTCTACTATATTGTCTGGCTGGCATCAAAGTCTTTGTCAGAGAAGTATGCAGTCGAATTCTTCGACGCAGAGATTGCCTTTCTTACTATCTACTTTGAGATTTCGGTTGAGAAAATGACAACACCTTTGACAATTTATGTCATTTGCCCACATGGTCTAGCGACTTCAGAATTGGTTATGAGCTCGCTACGTCGTACGATTTCCAATTTTGACCACTTGGTCAACATGGACATGAGGGAGTTGACAGAAGAAAAGCTTGAGCAAGCAGACTTGATTATTAGTTCTATCCACTTAGAGCAATTTGCCGTTGATTACATACAAGTTAGTCCAATCGTGACAGATGAGGAATTGGAAATCATACAACATACCTACTCGAGCCTAACCAAGGGAAATCGGAATATGCTGTCTATGATTCATGACAATACGAGTTTTTCAAAATCAGTGATTCGAGACTTGTTGCAGAGCAATATTTTACTTCATCAATCTTGTCAATCTGTCGAAGAGTGTATTCAGAAAATGGTCGAAAAAACCTCGCTGAGAAATCAGCGTAACAAACGTTTTTTAGCATCCGTCTTGGCTAGGGAAAAGTTAGGGAGTACCAGTGTTTACACCGGAATTGCTTTACCTCATGCGGATCCGGCATATGTTGCAGAGTCACAGCTGGTCATCATGACCCTCGATAGACCTATTCTCTGGGGGCAAAACATAGTCAAGGTCGTAGTCCTTATAGCGATTGCAGAAAAAGATGAGGAATTATATAAGAAAGCCTTGATTAGTTTATACTCCAAAATTGATTGTATAGACTATATCGATACCCTACACTCTATCAAAAATCAAGCTGATTTTATCGATTGTCTGTAGGAACTATAAAAAAGGAGATTGCTACAATGACGGCAGCTATTAAATTATCGGATTATCTAAATGAACCTTTAATTTTTACGCAAAAACGTTATTCTTCCAATAAAGAACTGTTTACAGAAGTATCGACAGTTGCTTTTGACAAAGGATATGTACGGGAAGACTTCCTAGAGCGCGTAAAACAGCGTGAGGAAACATTTCCAACGGGTATTCAATTAGAGGATTTTGGAGTGGCAATTCCCCATACAGATGCTGAATGTGTCCATAAGGAATTTGTGGCGATCATTACCAATGCAGAGCCGGTTGCATTCAAGAGTATGGAAGATTTAGATCAAATGGTTGCAGCCAATATCGTATTTGTTCTTGGTTTGAACCAGCCTCATGCTCAGTTGGACATGCTTCAATCCTTGATGAAACTACTCCAAAATCCAGAGGTATTAAGTCAACTCTTAGTTGCTGAAACAACAGAGCAGTTATTGACTATTGTAAAAAATAATAATTTATAATCCATAAAGGAGAACAGCTTATGGCTAAACTTAAAGTATTGGTGGCATGTGGCGCAGGAATTGCTACGTCAACAGTGGTAATGAAACGTGTAGAGGATTTGTTTAAAGCAAACAATATCGATGTTGATATTATTCAAATTAAAATTGCAGAAGCAAAAGCAAGAGAAGCAGATGCAGATATGTTGATTACAACAACCCTACTTCCAGGTGAATTTAGTATCCCAGCAATCAAAGCGATGGGGTATCTAACTGGTATAAATGCAGACAAGGTTGACGAACAAATCTTGGAAGCTGCACACTCAATTTTAGGATAAAAAATAAAAAGGAGATGAAACAATGAGTGTTATTAACGACGTTGTTCAGTATATTCTTGGATTAGGGGCATCTGTCATGCTTCCAATCATGTTGACAATTGTAGGATTGATTTTCAGACTACCATTTGGCAAATCGCTTAAGTCAGGTTTGACGGTAGGTATCGGTTTCATTGGAATTAACCTTGTTATTGGTGTTTTGTCTAGCAATTTAGGTCCTGCAGCACAAGCAATGGTTGAAAACTTTGGCGTATCATTGAATATTATTGATACTGGTTGGCCCTCAGCGGCAGCAGCAGCTTGGGCAGCTCCAGTGTCTGCTATCATGATTCCAATCTGTGTAGTTGTGAACTTGATTATGTTGTTCACTAAGACTACGAAGACTCTCGATATTGACTTGTGGAATTACTGGCATTTTATCGCCGCTGCCGCAACCGGTTATATCGTAACCGGTGGAAACTGGTGGTTCTCAATCTTATGCGGTGTCCTTTATGAAATTGCCTGCCTACTTATCGCAGACTGGACAGCCCCAATGGTTGAAAAATTTTATGGATTAGAGGGCGTTAGTCTTCCAACTGGCTCTACTGATGCCTTTGGTTTGATTGGTATCCCTGTGGGGATCCTCGTTGGTAAAATTCCTGGTTTAAATAAGCTTGAGGTTAGTGCAGACACAATTCAAGAGAAATTTGGTATCTTTGGTGAGCCGATGATGATGGGGATTATTATCGGTGCGGCAATCGCAGCACTTGGTGGATATGATGCTGGTGGCATCATCACAATGGGAATTAATATGGGGGCAGTTATGTTCTTGATGCCTCGTATGGTTAAAATTCTGATGGAGGGGTTGATTCCAATCTCAGAAGCAGCTCGGGACTTCTTGCAAAAACGTAACGGAAATAGCGATCGTACCATCTATCTTGGTATGGATGCGGCCCTTACAACTGGTCACCCGGCTAACCTTGCAACAGGTTTGCTCCTTGTACCAATCACTTTATTGATTGCCATTATCTTACCAGGAAACAAAGTTTTACCGTTTGGTGACTTAGCGACCATTCCATTTTACGTATCACTAATTGTCGCTAACCGCAAAGGCAATATCATTCAATCTGTCATTACAGGCGCTATCGTTATTACATTTGCACTTTACATGGCAACAAACTTTGCACCAGAACATACAGAAATGATGCGTGGTGTGTATGAATTCCCAGCGGGAGCTACTCTCGTATCAAGCCTTGATATGGGTGGTAATGTCCTTAACTGGCTTATCTTGAAATTTGCACAATTATTCACATAAGATACAAGGGCGTTTAAAAAGCGAATGAAAAATAGGAAATACGACGAGGAAGCTTCTGCTTCTAGGAGTATTTATCTTTTTTCCGAGCTTTTAGCCCGTGTTCAATTACACCAAGATACGAGGGCGTTTAAAAAGCGAATGAAAAATAGGCGGCCGAACAGAAGCGAAACGCTTCGTAGTGAGACCCCTGCGAAGATAGCTAGGCTCGTCACCAATAAAATGCAGGGAGGAGCCAGCTAGATACCGCTAAACAATCGAAGCAGGTTGACTTGCAACCAATGAGCTTGGCACCTAAAGGTAGCCGTATCCGTAAGCGAACATGGTTCGCAACGGCTTCGTCTCTTTTTTCCGAGCTTTTAACCCGAGTTCAATTACAAGATACAAAAGCCGTTTGACACGAGTTTCACTCGTTTTATCTGCCACCTTCAACAGTCTTTCTAGACTGTTGAAGCGAGCAAGATAAAAATAGGAGGTTGACGCAGAGTCTGTAGACTCCAGGAAACCTATACCTAAAGGTAACCACACCTGTAAGCAACTAAAGTTGCAACAGTTGCGTTTCTTTTTTACGCAGCTCGTAGGCTGTGTTCAATTACAGCAAGATACAAAGCCCGTTAAAAACTCAAAGCGAAAATAGGAAATTTGACGAAGAAACGTTAGTTTCTAGGAAAATTTATCTTTTTCGCACAGAGTTTAGGGCGTGTTCAATTACACCAAGATACAAGGGCGTTTAAAAAGCGAATGAAAAATAGGCGGCCGAACAGAAGCGGAACGCTTCGTTGTGAGACCCCTGCGAAGATAGCTAGGCTCGTCACCAATAAAATGCAGGGAGGAGCCAGCTAGATACCGCTAAACAATCGAAGCAGGTTGACTTGCAACCAATGAGATTGGTCTTTTTGTCGAAGAGTTGTAGCCCGCGTTCAGTTACATCAAGATACAAAAGCCGTTTGACACGAGTTTCACTCGTTTTATCTGCCACCTTCAACAGTCTTTCTAGACTGTTGAAGCGAGCAAGATAAAAATAGGAGGTTGACGCAGAGTCTGTAGACTCCAGAAAACCTATACCTAAAGGTAACCACACCTGTAAGCAACTAAAGTTGCAACAGTTGCGTTTCTTTTTTACGCAGCTCGTAGGCTGTGTTCAATTACAGCAAGATACAAAGCCCGTTAAAAACTCAAAGCGAAAATAGGAAATTTGACGAAGAAACGTTAGTTTCTAGGAAAATTTATCTTTTTCGCACAGAGTTTAGGGCGTGTTCAATTACACCAAGATACAAGGGCGTGTAAAAAGCGAATGTACCTTGTGTCTAAGAAACTCTCCGCTGGATAGTTTCTTCCATATCTGTAAAGCAGGCACAGCCTGCAATAGCTACGGTAAAAGTAGAAAATCTGACGAGTGAAAAGCTCCAGTGGAGGTTTTCAGCCTATTTCCTTGAATATACAAGAACAATATCCTACCTTTGATTGTTTTTCCTTGTCTATTTTCTTTAAGTATTCGTTGTTTTGCAATCAATGACATCGCCCTGCTAGTTATTAAGCTCAGGTAGCCACATCTGTAAGCAACTAAAGTTGCAACCTCTACGTCCCCCTAAAGGGAGTCGTATCCGTAAGCGAACATAGTTTACAACGGCTACGTCCCCCTAAAGGGAGCCGTATCCGTAAGCGAACATAGTTTACAACGGCTACGTCCCCCTAAAGGGAGCCGTATCCGTAAGTGAACATAGTTTACAACGGCTACGTCCCTTTCTGATACAGTTTTTGGTTGGTGTGATGAGGTAGAGATTTATTTTTATCAAGGATATCTGTTGAGTTAGTTCGTTTTGAAAGTGATTGTTCGAACAGTATGTATAACTAATTTTGGGCTTTGGCGGAATGACAATCGATACGTTTAAAATGGGAAGTTTAGGAATTAACCAGCGCAATGGGTAAAGGATATATATAGGTGTAGTGAGGGGAGAGGTGAAAGAACAATGAAAGCAGCATTGTTGACAGAACTAAATCATTTTGAAATCCATGAAATGGATAAGCCAATTCCACGGTCGCAGGAAGTTTTAGTAAAAGTCAAAGCCGCAGGAATCTGCGGCTCTGATATTCATAAAATGCAAAGTGAGTGGAAATATGATTTGCCCATGGTTATGGGGCATGAATTTTCAGGTCAAATAGAGGCAGTAGGAGAAGATGTAAAGGGGGTATCAGTCGGTGATCGTGTCGCGATTGTGCCGTTCTTGCCTTGTAACCAATGTATCTACTGTCGTGAGGGTAAATATCAACTTTGTGAAGACTATCGGATGATTGGTTCTCATTACTACGGTGGTTTTGAAGAGTACGTTGTAGTACCAGAAACAAATGTCTTGAACATTGGGGAAAAAATCTCTTATGAAGAGGCTGCCATGATTGAACCGTTGGCAGTGGCTGCCCATGGTGTCATGGGTTTGGATCCACAAGTCGGTGACCAAGTAGCGGTATTTGGTTTAGGTACGATTGGTATTTTAAGCGTTCAATGGCTTCGTTTAGCGGGAGTCAAACGAATTATTGGAATTGATATTGATCCCAATAAGCTAGAAGAATCCAAAAAATATGGAGTAACGGATACAATCAATCCTTTAGAAGAATCGCTAGAAGAAGCAGTTGCAAGATGGACCGATGGCCTAGGTGTTGATATTGCCTTAGAATGTGCGGGGTCTAAGATAACAGAAGAACAATGCCTCTTAATTACCAGAAAAGGTGGTCAAATTGGTTATCAAGGTATTGCGTATACAGATGTATTGTTGCGCCAGCGTGCCTTTGAAAATATTTTTAGACGGGAATATACAGTAAAAGGTTTCTGGAATTCTTATTCTGCACCATTTCCTGGTAAAGAGTGGACTCACTCAGTTGAGTTTATTGAGGCGGGTAAAATTCAGTTGAAAGATATGATTTCTCATCGCTTTAAACTTGAGGAGATTCAGAAAGCTTTTAATCTAACAGTGAATAGGGAAGAGTCCTATAACAAGGTGATGCTTTTCCCTGAAAGTGATACAGATGGAGACGAACATGATCATTCCAGATAAAATGAAAGGGGTCTTTAAAACAGAACCCGGCTATGATAAAATGGATTTTTTAGAATTACCTGTGCCAAAGGCTGAGGGGGATAAGGTACTTATTAAAGTAGCCTTTACAGGAATCTGTGGTTCAGACATTCATACGTTCAAAGGTGAGTATAATAATCCTGCAACACCTGTCGTTCTCGGCCATGAATTTTCTGGTCAAGTAGTAGCAGTTGGTGATCAAGTAACAAAGGTTAAGATTGGCGATCGTGTGACGAGTGAAACAACGTTTGAAACAAGTACCGATATTTACACACATGATAAGCTCTATAACTTGGCGATGAAGCGCAGGGGAATTGGAACTCAGCAGAATGGATCAATGGCCAAGTATGTTTTGACTCGCGAAGAAAGTGTTCATATTTTGCCAGATTCTCTCAGTTATGAGGGGGCAGCCATGACGGAACCTCTAGCCTGCTGTGTACATGCCATGTATCAAAAGAGCCAGCTGAGTCTTCATGATAAAATCATCATTATGGGACCTGGTCCGATTGGCTTGTTCTTATTACAAATTGCCAAAGACATCGGTGCCTTTGTCATCATGACAGGAATTAGTCAGGATGCAGGTCGTCTAGCCTTTGCAAAAGAATTGGGAGCCGATGTAGTGGTAGATACACAAAAGGAAGATTTGGCTACGATTGTTCACCGATACACAGATGGCTATGGTGTTGATAAGGCGTATGATGCATCAGGAGCTTCTCCAGCAGTCAATCAGGTATTGCCGCTCATCAAGAAACGTGGTCGTTTTATTCAAGTAGGACTTTTTGCGAGGAAATACACGGAATTAGATACAGAATCTATCATTCAACGTGAAATTGAATATGTGGGTTGTCGCTCACAAAATCCATTTGACTGGCCAGTTGCCATTCACCTCTTAAACAAAGGAGCAATCAATATTGACAAGATGATTACTCAAAAATTTCCATTAGAGGAATGGAGACAAGCGTTTGAAGCTGTCATGGGTGGAAAAGAATTTAAAGTGATGATTGAATCAAATCCAGGAGAGATTTAATCAAGATATAGCCCTTTCGTTTATCTTTTATTACTTCGTTCACTCGCTTTGCCGTACTCTAGTACAGCCCGCATCTCGTTGCCCAGTACTAAAAGAAAACCAAAATACTATAGGGGAACATCCCTCTCCACTTGGATTGTTTTTCGTATCTGTACAAGGAACAAGCTCTAAACGAGGTGGTCGAACGAGAGCTTCTTGAAAGACGGTTGCTGCCTTGTTGAGGATAGCGAAATTTATCACAAACAAAAGGCAGCGGAGAGCAACTCTACCGCCCAGTGACCGAACAAAAGCAAGCCGCTGACAAGGGCGACCCAGAGTTTGAACAGTTTGACATATCTGTAGTCGTAGGAGCCTAGAAACTATAAGGCGAGGATATTGGAAACTGGGCATCACGATAGAGCTTCATTTTCGTGATGATAGAAACGGTTTCCTGCCTCAAGGTAGTTTACTTGTGGTAGGGGTTGTTACAATAAGTCCAAATGTTGAACTTATTGTAACAACGAAAACGCTTTATGCTATAATAGAACTAGAATAACTTTTTAAGAGGAGGAAGATATGTCACACGTATCAGTCAATGCGATTCGTTTTCTTGGAATAGATGCCATTGAAAAATCGAAATCAGGTCACCCAGGAGCAGTCATGGGGCAAGCTCCAATGGCCTACAGTCTTTTTACCAACCACATACGTATCAATCCACAGGTACCAAATTGGATGAACCGTGACCGTTTTGTCTTATCAGCTGGACATGGTTCAATGTTAATTTATGCTCTTCTTCACCTATCTGGTTTTGAAGAAGTCAGCATGGACGAAATTAAAAACTTCCGCCAATGGGGCTCAAAAACACCAGGTCATCCAGAATATGGTCACACTGCTGGAGTTGATATTACGACAGGACCTCTCGGCCAAGGAATCGCAACTGCGACAGGATTTGCGCAGGCAGAACGTTTCCTTGCAGCTAAGTACAATAAAGAAGGCTATAATATCTTTGACCACTATACCTATGTTATTTGTGGTGATGGGGACTTAATGGAGGGTGTTTCTGCCGAAGCTGCTTCTTATGCTGGTTTGCAAAAATTAGATAAGCTCATCGTTCTTTATGATTCAAATGATATTAATTTGGACGGCGAAACCAAAGATTCCTTTACAGAAGATGTACGTGCTCGCTATGAAGCCTACGGTTGGCACACAGATTTCGTAGCAGACGGAACAGATGTAGTAGCTATCAACCAAGCCATTGAAAAAGCAAAAGCAGCGGGTAAGCCAGCTCTTATAGAAGTGAAAACAATCATTGGGCATGGTTCTCCAAATAAACAGGGAACAAATGCTGTTCATGGTGCGCCACTTGGAGCAGAAGAAGCAGAAGCAACGCGCAAGGCTTTGGATTGGAATTATGCACCATTTGAAGTACCAGCTGAAGTCTATGCAGATTTCAAGGAAAAAGTTGCTGACCGAGGTCAAGCAGCTTATGTAGCCTGGGAAAAATTGGTTGCAGATTATAGAGAAGCTTACCCAGAATTGGCAGAAGAAGTCGTTGCAATCCTTGAAGGTCGTGATGTAGCAGAGTTGAAACCAAGTGATTTCCCAGTCCACGAAGCAGGCTTCTCACAAGCTACTCGGAACTCAAGTCAAGATGCCATTAACGCAGTGGCGAAAGTGCTTCCGACTTTCTTGGGTGGGTCAGCTGACTTGGCGCATTCAAACATGACCTATATCAAAGAGGACGGTCTACAAGATGATGCACATCGTCTCAACCGTAATATCCAATTTGGTGTGCGTGAATTTGCTATGGGAACTGTTTTGAACGGTATGGCAGCTCACGGTGGACTTCGTGTCTATGGTGGTACATTCTTTGTCTTCTCAGACTACTTGAAAGCAGCGATTCGTTTGTCTGCTCTTCAAGGACTTCCAGTAACCTATGTCTTTACCCATGATTCGATTGCGGTTGGAGAAGACGGTCCAACCCATGAACCGATTGAACATTTAGCGGGTCTTCGTGCCTTACCAAACTTGAATGTCTTCCGTCCAGCAGATGCACGTGAAACACAGGCTGCTTGGTACTTGTCATTGACGAGCAAATCAACTCCGTCAGCTCTGGTTCTTACTCGCCAAAACTTAACGGTAGAAGAAGGAACTGATTTTGATAAGGTTGCAAAAGGGGCATATGTAGTCTATGAAGAAGCAGGTTTTGATACCATTCTTCTTGCATCAGGTTCAGAAGTAAACTTGGCAGTCACAGCTGCTAAGCAATTAGCGACAGAGGGAATCAAGGTTCGGGTCGTTAGCGTACCGTCAACTGAGCTCTTTGATGCTCAAGATGCAACCTATAAGGAAGAAATCTTGCCAAATGCAGTCCGTCGCCGTGTAGCCATTGAAATGGCTGCAACTCAAAGCTGGTACAAGTATGTTGGCTTAGATGGTGTGGTACTTGGTATCGATACTTTTGGAGCTTCTGCTCCAGCAGCTAAAGTTATTGAAGAATATGGCTTTACTGTTGAAAATGTAGTGAATATTGTGAAAGAACTGTAAGAAAATAGGTTCATAATTTGATAGTAAAGGGAGTGGGGCTCTCAATCGTGATGTTATAGTCATTTCGTTTATCTTTTATTACTTCGTTCACTCGCTTTGCCGTACTCCAGTACAGCCAGCAGCTCGATGCCTAGTACTAAAAGTAAACTAAAAGACTATACAGTTTGATATACTCCCCTTATAGTAGACAGTGAAAAAACAAAAATTCACTAGACACTATAAGGGGAGTTTTCGTATGTCTAAAAGAAGTCCAAAATCAGTAGAAGAAAAATGTGAAATCCTTCAGTTGTATCTGAGTCATAAGCAGTCCCTCGGTCAATTAACGAAAACCTACCAAGTGTCTGATTATACTATCAGACACTGGATGAAGCGATATGAAAGCGACGGGGTAGATGGTCTTAGGGAAAAGCACACTTGGAAAAGATACTCCAAAGCGCTAAAAGAACAAGCTGTTCAGGATTATCTTGATGGAAAGGAATCAACCTATGACATCTGTCAACGGTATGAAATTTCGTCTCGTTCTGTTCTCTCAAGATGGATAAAAGAGTATACTAGTAGTAAAGGATTAAAAGCTACTAGTAAAGGATACAGTCGTATGAAACAAGGACGCAACACCACTTTTGAAGAACGTGTGGAGATTGTCAACTACACCATTGCTCATGACAAAGACTACCAAGCAGCTGTTGAAACATTTGGGGTCTCC